>CAIRYQ010000079.1 GCA_903882875.1 uncultured Spartobacteria bacterium
AAGTGGTTTTCCGGTTTGTAAATCGTGTTCTCCAGTTTGGAAAATGCGTCCGCCGGTTTGGAAGGTGCATTTTCCAGTTTGGAAAACCGCTTCTCCAAGTTGGCGGATGACTTTTCCAAGTTGGAAAATCCATTCTCCGATTTGGAAAACACGATTTCCGATTTGGAAAATGGCTTTTCCAAGTTGGAAATTTCATTTTTCGGTTTGGAAATCGCGATTTCCGAAATAGAAGACGCCTTTTTCCGACCCAAAACGGCCTCTTTCAAAGGACGGCCCGGTTTTCCACCATTTTCCGTCACTTAAGGCTTGCTGAACAGACCGCAAATCCCCACCGTCGCGCCTCCGGCTTCCCTGCGCGGGAAGCATCAACCTCAGAAACCAAAACCCGGTAGCCCCTTGCCCAGATTCGATGCCACACCACCTGCACGGATGGATGCCGGCCTCCGGATGGACTCGGGAGCTCCCACCCACACACCCCGCAAAATGAGCAAGATCAACCGCAACTGGCCGAAACTCCCCATCAGCGACCGCATCGCATTCATGCGCCAGGCCGTGAACAAGCAAAAGGCAACGCCGTCCCCCATCCCGCATCCCTATGCGGACCTCGCCGCGCTCGATACCCTCGTCGCCGACGCGGAGACCGTGGACGGCCAAATCACCGCCCTCGAAACCCAGCTCAGCTCCCTCCGCGCCGCGCGCAACACGAAGACGGACGCCGCCATGGCGGAATTCGACCTCGATGCCATGCACGTGGAGGCCGACACGAAGGGCGACGCCGCAGGCGAAATCGCCGCGGGCTTTGCCGTGGTCGGTGCCTCGCCCACGCCCGCCATCGTGAAACCGGTAAATCTGAGCCTCAGTATGGGCAGCAACGACAGCTCGGTTGACTGGCATTCCCATCCCGTGCACGGCGCCATCGGCATGGAGACTTCCACCACCGCCACGCCGACGGACGCCGCAAGCTGGGTTTCCCACGGCACCGTCTCGCAATCCAGCGGCACCATCACCGGCCTCACCAGCGGCATCCGCACCTACGTCCGCATCCGCGCCATCTTCCCCACCGGCCCCGGCCCGTGGAGCGACCTCGCGAGCCAGATGGTGCCGTAGAGACCAGCCGAATGTTCTTTTTTTTTGGTCCCTGCTTAATTGAAATACGCCGTCCCAAGAATCCCAATAATGCAAACACTAATCCAAGTCTTCTCCAGAGGAACCACATCCCTTCGCGATAGAGTCGTTAACGATGCCAAGCTGGAGGAATTCGGACTCAGCGTCGCTGAGCACAAAAAGCAAGGCCGTCCTAACGGATGGTCAAAGCTTCATATGAAAGGGTCACATGGAGCAGTAAACATCCAGTGGCATGCTTCTTCACAATTGCTCATCTGCCGAATAGTCACTCGTGGCGGCAAACCACATTCGATTGCCAGCGCATTTATCGACTTTCTACTAGCTCGTATGCCACGACAAATCGCGGCCATTCACATCGTTCCATAGCATACATCCAAACAAAAATATTATGCCATCGATGCGAGATCCTATTGTTAAGCGAGTCCATGAAATCATGGGAGACTCCAGCGTCCCCGAGATCGTTGAGTCACTTCTCGTTATTTCTCGCCACTATAAACGGCAGCTCAAACGTGAGCATAATGGTGAGTATGAAGGCTGGGCGGTATTGGAGGCCGCATTGGCCAAAGCCCTCACCGCAATAGAGGGTTGAAATAATCGATCGAATGAAGACGGAACTAGAAACAAAACTGAGAGCCATGATCGCTACTCTCGATGCTAAGAACGCGCGTCTTGAAGGGGAAGTGTGTGGACTCAAAGAACAAATCGAAGTTCTTAAACATCACCCAACATTAGCGGCGGGGCTTGCGGGTGAGCGATTAATTTCGAAATTGGTTCGCGGAAAACTGACCGCCTTCGTGTGCGACCATGATGTGGTCACAGAGAAAGGAAAGCTGCTTGAAATCAAGAGGTCTAATCTGAGTATAAAGTATCAAAAGAATGGCGTTTTAACTCATCGTTGGACTTGGCGTCATGTCCTTGGCAACGGCGGCAAAAAGAAGTTTCACCGGCTGATTCTGGTTGGGGATGTTGATGGGCGGTATCGAAAACTGTACAATGATCCCAAGTCACCGTACGTGTTCTTCGACCTTTCTCGTCGCACCGCAGAGCGGCTTATGCAAAAAGGCCGCGAAGGCCGCGAAGGTGTGATCCAAATAATTACTAACCCAGATCGTGTAACAGCGACTGGAGCGAGAGAGCTGTTTTGCCAATTTCAAACGACGCTTCGGGAATTGGAGCGTCGCTACGGGGATTTAACCAGTCCGATAAGGCTCCTTCCGCGGAAGGAGTTGGGGAAGTAGGGACGGACTAATTATCTGTTCCATTACCGACGGTTTCACCGCTCAGTGAACGGCGCAGATGGGAATTTCGCAGCACGGTTTTTCCTGACAGATAGGAATAAGGCGGGACCGTATTCCGAGCAGGCTTGCAAGGACTTCGAGTGCCACGGGCGCGATGCGCTCCCGCTATTCCCGCGTCACGGTTTCGTCGAGGTTCAGCAGCGCGCGGGCGGCGTTGAGCGTGCCGAGGGTTTTCAGGATGGAGAGTTCACCGGGCTTTGGCGCGCGTGAGGTGCAGCGGCGGAAGGCGGCTTCGAGGCCGTCCCTGCGGATGATTTTCTCCAGCGCGGTGGCGAACTCGAAGAAGCTGCTGTCGTTCATCAGCGTGAGTGCCTGGAGCGGCGTGTTGCTGCGGATGCGGCGGGTGCAACTGCTGAAGCCGTCGGGGGCGTCGAAGACATTCAGCGAGGGCGGCGGCGAGGCGCGATAGACGAAGGTGTAGAGGCCGCGGCGGTAGCGGTCCTCGCCCTTGCTCACGGTCCAGATGCGCTTCACCTGGCCCTGGCCCATCACGCCGTCGGGGATGGGCGGATACACGGGCGGGCCGCCCATTTTTTCCGATTGAGATTTCCGCTTCCCCATCGCGCGGGGCGCACGGCATGGTGCGGGATGAAATTCGGAATCTGCAACGCGGATATTCGGAGGTGGATGCGGGACTCTGATTTTAAGACGAATGTGTGGGCTTGGCACTGTCAGTGCAGGTGGCATTCTTCCTCCATGCGCCGACTCCTCCTCCCTCTCTTGTGCATCGCCATTGCCGGATCGCTGAATGCTGGCGACATCACTTTTGAACTCGGCGAACCCGCCAATGTCGTCTCCGCCGGGATCTATGACGCAAAAGGCACGCTCGTGCGCACGCTCCTTTCGGGTGGGAAACAGGAAGCGGGCAAGCACTCGATCGCGTGGGATGGACTGGATCGGAACGGCCGGCCGGTCGCGCCGGGCAAATACGACTGGCGCATCTTCACGAGCGAGGGATTGAAGGCCGAGTATTTGCTGGCGCTGGGCACGAGCCCGGACTGGCCGGCGTATGACGGATGGATCGGCAATCACGGCGGGCCGGCGGCTCTTGCGCTGGATGCCCAGGGCAACATCTATTGCGGCGCAGAGTTCGGCGAAGGCCCGCCGCTCCTTCAGAAGATGTCGCCGGATGGAAAACAGAAACTCTGGTCAGACGAGCAATATCAAATTGGCTCAGGCATCTATCGCATGGCGGTCATCAGCGAGATACTCTATGTGATGCAGCTTGAGCGGAAGGTCGTCGCGGTTTCCACCGCCAACGGTGGAAACCTCAGCGGCTACCAAAAGGCGCTTTATGACGCCCTGTTCCCCGGCGACGTAGTCTGGGACTCGCAAATGGATTCCAAAAAGGTCAAAGTCGGATCCATGGACATGGAGGCTGTCGGCGGGCAATTGGCGATTAGTTATCGTGCTCACGACGTAGTCCGATTTCTGTCTGTCACCGATCACCGCATCACCCGCGAGGTAAAGATTGAACGTCCCGGCGCGCTCGCAGCGGGAGCGGACGGCAAGTTATTCATTGCCTGCGAGGGGCAGATTGTGTCGCTCGATGCCGGCGCGGATCAGGTGAAGCCGGTCATCGAAGATGGTGAGCTGAAAACTCCGGTCGGCATGACCTTCGAACCGGTGAGCGGCGACCTCATCGTGTCGCTCAATGCACCCGACGCGCAGCACATTCGCCGCTATCACGATGGCAAACTTGTTCGCACTTATGGCCGCACGGCAGGGCGCGAATGGGGCGCGTTCCATCCGGGCGACTTCGGTGGCCTGCGCGACGTGCAGGCGGATGGGAAGGGCGGATTCTTCGCTATCGAAGCCACGCCGCGACGCATTGCTCATTTCACGGAGGACGCGACGTTGCCTGACCGGGAGTGGTATGGCAGCGTGCATTGGGGAGCGGCGATGACGATTGACCCCGAGGATCCAAGCGTCGCCTACTTTGAAATGGAACAGGGCCAGGGCCAGTTCATGCGAGCCAAGCTCGACTTCAAAACCAGGCGCTGGGTGCTCACGCACATCTATGAACGCTTGCAATGGCCCGAACCCACTGAAATGAACTACTTGCGATGGCGCGTCATGCGGCGCGGCGGGCGCACCTATCTGGTAAGCTGGGGCAACAATGAACGCACTTCGCCCTTCGTTGTAGAAGTGCTTGATGGTGGGACTCGGCTGCAAATGGCTTCGTTCCTCGGACGAAGCTTGAAGATCCCGCGGTATGATTGGTGGCTGGAAACAGCCAAACGTGAAGGTGTCGTGGCAGGGAATTCCTGGGTCGGGATGAGCTGGGTGGACACCAATGGCGATGGAAAGATTCAAAGCGAGGAAGTGAGCACCCATGCGCCCGTCGGCTGGGGCAGCCACGTCTGGCTGGACAAAGACTGGAATGTCTATGTGGCCGGGACCGATGAGAAGGTGGACGATGATGGCCGTGCCGTCCTTTGGTATGTCGTTCCGAACCGGGCCGCGCGCGCGGAAGATACGCCGCATTGGGACTGGAAAGACGCCCGCGCGGTGAAGGCCGAGATGCCGGCGGAGTTACCCCGCTGGCGCTTCCCCGCGATGGTCGGAATTGCCGTGGGCGACGACGGCAGCGTGTATCAGATGACCCGGCCCAGCTATCGCATTGGAACGACTGATGAAGAACGCGGTTTTAAGGAAGAACGACACGGCAACGGGTGGCCGCACAGTTACTCGGCGGTAGTTAGGATCTTCAAATGGCGGCCCGATGGGACTCTGGCTTGGGCCATTGGCAAGAAAGCCAATGACAAGACACACGAGCAGCCCGGCGAGCTGGCCTGTCCCGTTGCATTCCTCGGTTTCGCGGGCGACAAGTTCTTCATTCACGATCGCACGGGCCGCGTCACCACGGCATGGACGACCGATGGCCTCGCCGCCGGTTACGTCTTCGACCGCCACGCAGACGACGGGTTGCCCGCCGATAGAATCTACCATGTGAACGGTTACTGGAAGTGCAATTACCTCATGGGTGATGACCATGTGATTGAGAACTTCGACCTCGCCCGCGACGGCCAGATCTACTGGTCCACGCCCGCCGTGGATGCGGCGGCGCTTTATCGCATCCATGACTGGCAAGGGGGCGCACGACATAGCGGAGTCATCGAAATCAAGTCGCCCGCCTCCGCCGCGAAACTCACGGGCAGCGGATTGAAGGCCGAGTATTTTCCCTCGCCCGATCTGAGCGGCGCGGCGGCCGTGACGCGTGTGGACGACCAAGTATGGTTTCGCGGGCTCTATTTGTCGTTTACTCCCGAGGTCAAGGCCCGACCGTTCTTTACCAAGGATAGCCCGTTGCCCGAAGGCAAGTTCTCGGCGCGCTGGACCGGCGAAGTCGAGCCGCGCTTCAGCGAGGACTATCGTTTCGTCATCTATGCCGACGGCGACGACGGCCTCACTCCGCCACCGGGCGGCAAGGTTCGTCTATGGATAGGCGACCAACTGGTGGTGGACCATTGGGAAAAGATCCCGCCCCACGCCGGCGGCCCGCGCACGGCCATGTACGCCAGCTCCCTGATAGCGCTCACGGCCGGCACTCGGGTCCCGATCCGGCTGGAGTTCTCAGCCAACGAGTCCCAGGTTCCGCACTTCCACCTGTGCTGGGAGAGCCGGACTCAGGACCGCGAACACGTCCCAGCCGCGACCCTTTATCCGGCCAAATGAATAGACAGGAATACGATCGTCCCAATTTCTGAGCCGTTTTCCGCGAGAGGAAAGGGCTCAGGCATCGGGTGTAGAATTGACGGTAAGCGACGGGTTGAACGGCTCCGAGCCTTAATCCTCCGATGATGTTTCCGCTTCCCCCGCGCACTGCGCGCACGGCATGGTGCGGGGATGAAATTCGGAATCTGCAACGAGATTTTCAAAGACTGGTCGCTGGAGGACACGTTCGCGTTCGCGAAGAAGGCGGGGTATGACTTCGTGGAGATCGCGCCGTTCACCATCGCGAAGAATGTGACGGAGATTTCCACGGCGGAGCGGGCGCGCATCCGGGCGCTGGCGGCGAAGGTCGGCATCGGCATCAGCGGGCTGCACTGGGTGCTGGTGCAGACGGAGGGGATCTACCTCACGCATCCCGATGCGGCGGTGCGCGGGCGGACTTCGGATTATTTTGTCGCGCTGGTGGACTGCTGCGCGGACCTCGGCGGCACGCGCATCGTGGTCGGTTCGCCGAAGCAGCGGAACCTGATGGACGGCGTGACCTACGATCAGGCGTGGGCCTTTGCGACGGAGGTCTTCCGCGCGGCGGTGAAGCGTGCGGAGGAGCGCGGCGTGGTGCTGTGCTTCGAGCCGCTCGCGCCGAGCGAGACGGATTTTGTGAACACGGCGGCGGAGGGGCGGCGCTTTGCGGCTCAGTTTGCGAGCAGGGCGATGAGCATCATTCTCGATGTGAAGGCGATGAGTTCCGAGGGGACGCCGATCCCGCAGATCATCCAGGAGAGCGCGGGGAAGTTCGAATACTTCCACGCGAACGATCCAAACCTCAAGGGGCCGGGCTTTGGCGACATGGACTTTGCACCCATCGCCGCCGCGCTGCGCGATGCGGGGTACGACGGCACGGTGTCGGTCGAGGTGTTCAATTTCGACGAAGGCCCGGAGGTGATCGCCACGAAGAGCCGCGAGAATCTGCGGCAGGCGTTCGGCGAGTAGCCGTGCGTCACTCGTCCTTCGGGATGCGGTCGAGGATCATCTTCGTGATGATGTCGCTCGTGACGCCTTCGCTCTGCGCGGCGAAATTTGGGATGATGCGGTGCCGCATGATGCTCGGCGCGACGGCGGCGACATCCTCGCACGCGACATAGACCTGGCCGCGCAGGATCGCGTGCGCCTTTGCCGCGAGGATGAGGTTCATCGAGGCGCGCGGGCCTGCGCCCCACGTGAGCCACTTCTTGCAGAAGTCGAGCGCCTGTTCGCTCTTGGTGCGCGTTGCGGCGACGATTTTCTGCGCGTATCGCAGCACATGCTCGGCGACGGGCATGCGGCGCACGGTGCCTTGCAGGTAGAGGATGTGATCGCTGCCGAGAATCTGCCGGACGGTCGCGGATTTGCCGCCCGTGCCGCGGCGCATGATCTCGAGTTCCTCCTCGGTGCTCGGGTAGTCCACGTAAATCATGAACATGAAGCGATCCAGTTGCGCCTCGGGCAGGGGATAGGTGCCCTCCTGCTCGACGGGATTCTGCGTCGCGAGCACGAAGAACGGCTCGGGCAGTTTGTGATCCGCGCCGCCTACGGTGATCTTCCTTTCCTGCATGGCCTCAAGCATCGCCGCCTGCGTCTTCGGCGGCGTGCGGTTAATTTCGTCCGCGAGGATCACGTTCGCAAAAATCGGCCCCGGCAGAAACTTGAATGCACGCTGGCCCGTCGCCTGATCCTGATGAATCACCTCGGTGCCCGTGATGTCGCTCGGCATGAGATCGGGCGTGAACTGGATGCGCTTGAACTGCAAGTTCAGCGCCTGTGCGAGCGTGGAGATGAGCAGTGTCTTCGCGAGTCCCGGCACGCCGACGAGCAGCGCGTGCGAGCGCGTAAAGATGGCGATGAGCAGTTCATCAATCACGAGATCCTGCCCGACGATCACCTTCGCGATCTGGTGACGCAGGAGCGAGTGCGCCTCCTTGAAATACTCGATGGCCGCCACGTCGCCCTCACGGAACACCTCGGGCTTTTCCTCCGGCGCGGCTTCGATGGGCGGGGGCGGAGGGGCGTCGTCGGTGTTCATCGGGAAAAAGTCGCGCGAGTAGAACAGCACGCCGCGGCTTTGCCAACGGCCATGTCTGCGCGGCTACTGCCCGAGGAATGAGGGGAAGCTGGCGGCGACTTTTTCGGCCACCGCCTCGACCGTCACGCCTGCCGCGCCTTCGCGTTCGAGGCTCGTCATTTCGACTCCGGCGATGCCGCATGGCGTGATGTGCGCGAAGCCTTCGAGCGGGCCGCACACATTCAGCGCGAAGCCGTGCATGGAGATCCAACGCCGCACGCCGACGCCGAGGCTCGCGATCTTCTTAGCGCCCGCCCACACACCGGTGAGTCCCTCGCAGCGCGATGCTGCGACGCTGAATTCCGCGCAGAGTGAAATCAAAAATTCCTCAAGGTCACGCAGGTAGCGGTGGAGGTCGGAGCCGCGCTTGCGCAAGTCGAGCAGGGGATAGCCGACGAGCTGGCCCGGCCCGTGCCACGTCGCCTGGCCGCCGCGGTTGATCGCCATGAGCGGCGCGGGCAGCGCGGCAGGATCGCGCAGCGAGGAGTGGTCGCTCGTGCGGCCGATGGTGAAAATGGAGTCGTGTTCGAGCAGGAGCATTTCGTCCGGCGCGTCGAGATCGTCCGCCTTTTGCGCGACGATCTTTTCCTGCATCGCGAGCGCGTCGCCGTAGCTGATCCTGCCGAGCCAGCGGATGTTCATATCCGCTCCAGCACGACCGCGCCGTGCCGTGCGCTCTCCGCGGTTTGGAAATGCGTGAGGCCGATGGCGAGCGCGTCCGCGGCATCCGGCGGCGGCGTTTCCTTCAGCCCGAGCAACACGCGGACCATGAAGCCGACCTGCTGCTTCTGCGCGCCGCCGCGACCGACGACGCCCTGCTTCACGCGGCGCGGCGCGTATTCGTAAATCGGCAGCCCGCGCTCCGCCGCCGCGACGATCGCCGCGCCACGGGCGGCACCGAGCGTGATCGCGATGCGGTGGCTCTGCACAAAAATCACGCCTTCGATCACCATACACTCCGGCGTGTGCTGCGCGATCAGCTCCGCGACGCGCGTGCGGATCGCCACAAGGCATCCGCTCGGCAGCAGCTTCGGCGAGTTTTTCACCACGCCATATTCGAGCGTGCGGACTTTGCCGGAGATTTTCTCCAGCATGGCAAAGCCGGTGCAGCGCAGGGATGGATCGATCGCGATGATTCGCACGGTCGCTTCATACGCGGAGGGGGCGTGTCGCGAAACCGAAACTTCGTCCTTTCGCGCCGCAATCGGGAGCGCGTAGAATCCCGCGATGCTCCTCGATTTCATGCAAAAGGGCGGACCCGTGATGTGGTTCATTCTCGTGTGCAGCGTGCTCGGAAGCGCCGTGTTCCTGGAGCGCCTGATTTATTTTCACCGCATCAGCGTCCGCGTCGGCGAATTCATGCGCGGCCTCTCGAACCTGATCCGCGGACGCCGTTACGCGGAGGCGCAGATGGAGGCGGCGGCGACGCGCGGGCCGGTGCAGAGGGTCGTCCACGCCGCGATCATCCGCCACAGCGCGCCGCGCTCGGAGCTGAAGGACATCGTAGAGGAGGCCGGCCAGCTCGAGGTGCCGCGCCTCGAACGCCGCCTGGGGATGCTCGCGACGCTCGCCTTTCTCACGCCGCTGCTCGGGCTGCTTGGGACGGTGGCTGGGATGATCCAGACTTTCCAAAGCATGGCCGCGACGCCCGGAATGACGAGCCCCGCCGACATCGGAAACGGGATTTACCAGTCGCTCATCACGACGGCCTCGGGGCTTGCCGTGTGCATCCCGTGCGCGATGGCCTACGCATATCTCAGCGCGCGAGCGAACGCGGTCATCCACGACATGGAGCGGGCGGGCATCGAGGTCGTGAACCTGCTCGTGGAAAGCCGGCAGCATCCGGACATCATCGAGTTTGGCGAGACGCAGCGGCGCTCGGAAAAGACCTGACCGTGAAGCTCGATCGCAGCTATCACTTTCACCTCGCGCTGTTCGGCATCATGCCGCTGCTGAACGTGCTCGTGCTTGTGCTCGTCTTCTATGTGCTCGGGTCGAAATTCACGCTCACGCCGGGCGTGCAGGTGAGCCTCCCGGTCACGTCGTTCGCGCTCGGCGCGCAGCGCAATGCGGAGATCGTGAGCATCACTGGCGGGCCCGCGCCCGCGATCTACCACCGCGACCGCGAGGTTACGATGGACGAGCTGCGCGGCAACCTTTCCGAAAACAAATCCGCGGAGAAATGGCTGGTGATCAAGGCCGACGCCGGCACGCCCGCGGGCATCGTCGCCGCCGTCACGGACGAGGCGCTGCGCCGCAACTACTCGGTGATCCTCGCAGGCGACATCCCGAAAAAATGAACGACACGGAAGCCGGGACGCCCGTGATTTTCACATGGGCCGACAAGGAAAGCAGCTCGTGGTGGCTCGCGGCGCTCATCTTCGTTTCGCTCTTCCTGCACAGCGCGGCGTTCTTTCTTTTTCGGGGTAAGGAATCCGCCGCGCCCCGCATGGTGCGCACTGCGCCGATGGTGCAGATCCTCACCGCTTCGGCCGACCCGTCGCGGCACAATTCCGAGGCCGATGCGCTGCTGCAATGGCTCGCGATGCACGATCCCGCGCTCGTGGCGAAGGTGCAGACCGTCGAGCCAGCGGGGTTGCTCGACATCCGATACCGGCCGTCTTTTCAGGAGATCCGGACACAGCCGCTGACCGCGCCGCCGGAGCCGCCGACGATCCAGATCCCCCCCGCCCGCGATCCGCTGGCGATGATTCGCAGCGTCTCGCGGACGGAAAAGGCCACGCCTCCCGAATCCCAGCCGCAGGCGACGCAGGTGCGGTTTTCCGCGGCGTTGCAGCCGCACGTGAACCAACCGCAGACATTCGCGCCGACGGTGAAAACGGCCGCGCAGATGCGGCCGACGACCGTGCTCGCGGGCGTGGATGCCGATGGCGGGACGCGATTTGCATTCGTGCAGCAGGCTTCCGGCGACGAGGCGCTCGACCGCGATGCACTCGCATTCGTCCGCGCGCTGAATTTTTCCAAGACGGGCGACGGCGTGCAGTGGGGTACGATCACCATCATGTGGGGCGACGACGTCGTTGCGCCTGTGGCACCACGGTAACCGCATGTTCCGACTCGAACTCCACGAGCTGCTTTTCGTTTACGCGGGCCTCTGCCTCGTGATCATCCTGCTCGCGTCGGTGCTGCACAATGTCCGCCGCAACAGCCGCGAGCGGCACGCGCACCGGACACTCGTGAAATGCCACCTGTGCGCATTCGAGTTTCGCGACGAGACTGGCGCCGACCTTCCGATGTGCCCGTGCTGCGGCACGCCCGTGAACCGCGATCCGGTTTCGCGGCTCTGAACGCACTTCCCGCTTTTCATCGGCCCGGTGCTTCTGGCAAGGTTCGACATGGCACCTCTCGACGACCAGTTCTACCAGCCGGCCGACCAGTTTTTCCCGACGCACAGCGGCGTCGGCCTCACCTACGACGACGTCACGCTCGCCACGCTCTACAGCGAAGTCATCCCGCGCGACGCGAGCCTCGACACACAGCTTCACGAGCGACTCCAGCTCCGCCTGCCGATCATCTCGGCGGACATGGACACCGTGACGGAATCGCCAATGGCCATCGCGATGGCGCGCGCCGGCGGACTCGGCCACATCCATTGCTACATGCCCGAGCGCCAGCAGCTCTCCGAGGTGAGCCGCGTGAAAAACAACGTCCACGGTTTGATCCAGGAGCCGATCAAAGTCGGGCCGGAACAGCTCATCGGCGAAGTGCTCGCGATGATCGAGGATCGGCGCTTCGGCTTCAGCACATTTCCAGTCGTGGATGAAAAAAATACGCTGATCGGGCTGTTGCCGGGCAACGTGGTCCGCGAGCGGTATGCGAAGCGCAAAGTGATCGAAGCGATGATGCCGCGCGCGCAGGTCCAGACGATTCACGAGCGCGAACTGGGCAGCGAACCCATCAAGGCCGCGGACCATTTTTTCACCGCGCACATGGGCATCCACAAGCTGCTCGTCGTCGGCGAAGGCGATGTGCTGCGCGGCCTTTTCACGCTCAGCGACATCGAGCGCATCCTGCACGAGCACGGCTCGCATTTCAAACCGGCGCGCGATGAGAAATTCCGTCTGCTGTGCGGCGCGAGCATCATCGGCCTGCGGAAAGCCGACGGCACGCTCGACCGCGAGCGCATCATCGGCCACGCGGGCGCGCTCGTCGAACGCGGCTGCGACGTGATCGCCGTGAGCACCGCACACGGCCACAGCGCGGGCGTGGGCGACACGGTGAAGCTGATCCGCGACGCTTTTCCCGAACTGCCGATCATCGCGGGAAACGTCACGAGCGGTGCCGGTGTCGAGTACCTCGCGAAGTGCGGCGCAAATGTGATCAAGGTCGGCCAGGGCCCTGGTTCGATCTGCACCACGCGCGTCGTCGCGGGCGTCGGCATCCCGCAGCTCACGGCGCTCTACGTCGCGAGCCGCGCGGCGGAAAAATGCGGCGTCACCATCATCGCCGACGGCGGTGTGGTGAAGAGCGGCGACATCGTGAAGGCGCTCACGCTCGCGCAGGCGGTGATCTGCGGCGGACTGCTCGCCGGCTGCCCCGAGGCACCGGGGCAGATCATGGAAATCAACGGCAAGCTCTACAAACAGTACCGCGGCATGGGCAGCGCCGCCGCGATGACTGCGGGCAGTGCTGCCCGCTACGGGCATTCGGCGAAGGACTCCACGCGCAAGGTCGCCGCCGAGGGCATCGAGGCGTTGAAGGAAGTCAGCCCGCCGGTGGAACTCGTCCTCGCGCAGCTCGCGGGCGGCGTTCAGAGCGGGCTCGGCTATCTCGGCTCGCGCGATCTTCCCACGCTGCGGAAGGCCGCGCGCTTCATCCGCGTCACAAGCGCCGGCCAGCGCGAGAGCGCGCCGCACGATGTGATCGAGGTGAAGGCGACGAAGTGAGGCGGTAGCCGCGCTTGTGAAAGCGCGGACACTTTTTTCTTTTGCGCCACCGAGAGTCAGCAAGCGTTTTCACCAGCGCAGCTACACGCGCCCTTGCGCGTTCCGCTTCCCCCGCTACGCTCCGCGCCCCGATGTCCGCCGCCATGCCAGACCGACCCGCGCCGCTCGCTGTTGCGAGGCGCTTCGCCGTGGTCGCGAGCATCTACAACTCCGAATTTGTGGACGGCCTCGTCGCCGCGGCACGCGAGGAACTCGCGGCCATCGCGCCGGGATCATCCGTCGAGGTGCATCGTGTGCCGGGCTCGTTCGAGATCCCGCTCGGCGTGCAGTTTGTCGGTGAGCGGAGAAACGTGGATGCGATTTTTGCATTCGGCCTTCTCTGGCAGGGTGAGACGAGCCACGCGGATCTCATCGCAACCTCCGTCACGAAGGCGCTGCTCGACATTTCACTGCGCATGAAGCTGCCGGTGCTGCACGAAGTCATCGTCGCGCAGACCGAAGAGCAGGCGCGTGAGCGGTGCCTCGGCACGAAAATCAACCGCGGCACCGAAGCCGCGCGCGCGGCGGTGCGGATGCTGCAAGCGATCGAGATCATTCGCGCCGTGCAACGGCAAACATTTCCATGAGCAAACGACGCGAAGGCCGCGAGGCGGCCGTTCAATTTCTCTACCAGCAGGACATCCACGGCGATCACACCACGGATCTCAGCAAGGATTTCTGGGCGTTCCGCGAAGCAAAGGCGTCCGTGCGCGAATATGCCGACAGCCTCATCGCAGGTGTGAATGCAAACCTCGCGGGCGTGGATGCGCGCATCGTGAAATACGTCGAGAACTTCGGCATCGCGCGCCTGGCCGCGGTGGATCGCAACATTCTCCGGCTCGCGATCTACGAGATGTTTCACTGCATGGAGACGCCGCCGGTCGTGGCGATTAACGAGGCGATCGAGATCGCGCGGAAATTTGGAGGCGAGGACAGCAGCCGCTTCGTGAACGGCGTGCTCGACAAAATCAAAGGCGAACTCACGCGCCCGCTGCGCGAGGCGGCGAAATGAGTGCGGAGTGTACGCCGTCCATCCGGGAATTCCGACGCCATTCAGAATTCAAGATTCATCATTCAGCATTCAAAGTGATCTGCCCGCCTCCTACCGTCGGCGGCTACTGATTCCGCACTCCGCACTTTCCGCATGGCCTTCGGCTTTCTCAAAAAAATCTGGAACAAATTCACCGGCAAATCGGTGGACTGGGACGAACTCGAGGAGTCGCTCATCCGTGCGGATCTCGGGATCGGCATGACGACGCGGATCATCAAGGCGCTCCAGGCGAGCAAGGATGTGCCGACGGCGGACAGCGTCGTGAAGGTCGCGCGCGAGGAGATCATCAAGATTCTTCCGACTGATGCGTGGACGCTGCGCCCGCACGCCTCGAAGCCGAAGGTGATCCTCGTCGTCGGCGTGAACGGCACGGGCAAGACCACGAGCACGGCGAAGCTTGCGGCACTTTTGAAAAAACGCGGGCACAGCGTGCTGCTCGTCGCGGCGGATACTTTTCGCGCGGCGGCGATCGAACAGCTCGGCGTGTGGGCGGAACGCATCGGCGTGCCGATCATCAAAGGGCAGTACAACGCCGATCCCGCATCGCTTTGCCACGACGCGTATCAAAAGGCGGAGAAGGACAACATCGAGTTCATCATCTGCGACACCGCGGGACGGCTGCACACGAAGCACAACCTCATGGCCGAACTCGGCAAGGTGAAACGCGTGCTGCAAAAGACCGACGCCTCCGCGCCGCACGAGACGCTGCTCGTGGTGGACGCGACAACGGGTTCGAACGCGGTGAGCCAGGCGCGCGAATTTCACGCAGCGACGACGCTTACCGGTATCATCTGCACGAAGCTCGACGGCTCGGGGAAAGGCGGCGTGGTCGTGGCGATCCGCGACGAACTCGGCATCCCGACGCGTTTCATCGGCACCGGCGAGAAGCTTGAGGACTTTGCGTTTTTCGACAGCCGGGAATTTGCCGAGGCGATGCTGTGATGCCGTCTGCGCGGCATTGATTGAAATGCACCGTCGTGCTTTTCGCGCGCCAGAGGCGCCTGTCTCGCAAGGGTGACGGAAGTTTTTCCAAAGGAAGCGCGTGCGTCGCAGGTTGTCCGCTCGCCGCGCGCACAGGGTGCGCAATTTCCCACCACTCCAAAATCCCAACCCATCGCACCATGAAAAACCCCATCGCCCTCACGTTTGCCCTCGCATGTCTCGCAGGTGTTTCCTTTGCCGCAGAGAAAAAGCGCGTCGTCGTCTGCACTGTCACGACCGGATTCCGGCATGGCGGCTCGATCGCGGAGGCGGAGAAGACGCTGCCAAAGCTCGCGAAGGAGAGCGGAGCGTTTGAGATCGTAGAATTTGTCCGCCAGCCGGATGCTCCAAAGATCCCGCAGCGCCCGCGCAAGCCGAAGGCTCTCGCGCCGAATGCGAGCGACAAGGACAAGGCGCGGTATGCGGATGATCTGAAAAAATTTGAGGCGGAAAATGCGAAGTGGACGCCGGAGCTGGTCGCGGAGGAGAAGGCGGCGAAGGAGGGCTTCGACGCGGCGGTGAAGAAGAGCCTCGCGGCGCTGTCGCCGGAGCATCTGAGGGCAGAAAAAATTGACGCGGTGATTTTCGCAGACACGACGGGCGACCTGCCGCTGCCGGACAAGGAGGGCTTCATCAAGTGGATTGAGGACGGGCACGCATTCGTAGGGATGCACTCGGCGAGCGACACGTTCCATCAGTTCAAGGGCTACGGCGAGATGCTGCAGGGCGAGTTCAAGACGCACGGCAAGCAGGTGCCTGCGGATCTCGTGGCGGGCGACACTTCGCATCCGGCGAATGCGGGCATCGGCAGCAAGTGGGACCTCAAGCAGGAGGAGATGTACGAGATGAAGGACGGCAGCCATGACCGCTCGAAGGTGCATGTGATCTGGTTCCTGAAGCACCCGCCGCAGCAGCCGGACAAGGCGGAGTACGCGGCAGTGAGCTGGTGCCGCCTGGCGGGGACGGGACGCGTTTTTTACACGAGCCTCGGGCATCGCGAGGATCTGTGGAATGATGATCCGGCGCTGCCGGGCCGCATCAATTCGCCGGAAACCTCGAAGCAGTACCAGGCGCACATCCTCGGCGGCATCAAGTGGGCGCTCGGACTCGCGAGCGGCGATGCGACGCCGAATCCCGATGTGAAATGATGCGCTGCACGACGAACACCGAAGCATCCGTTTCATGAAGACATCCGCCTTTTTCTTCGCGCTCCTGCTCGGCACCGCCGCCTTTGCTGCGGATGATGAGAAGGATTTCAAGCCGCTCTTCAACGGCAAGGACATGACGGGCTGGCACGTCCGCAAACCGGAATCGCACAATGCGTGGAAGGTCGAGGACGGTGTGCTGAAGAACGTGCTCGCGCCGAAGGAGCATGGCGTGGATCTCGTGACGGATGCGAAGTTCCGCGACTTCACGGTGCAATATGAATACATGGTGCCGGACGGATCCAACTCGGGCTTCTACCTGCGCGGACGGCACGAGATCCAGATTCTCGGCGACTACGCATCCGGCAAGGCGACGAAGGGCGGCAACGGGGCGATCTACAATTTCAAGGAGCCGTCGGAATTTGTGAGCAAGCCGGGGAACGAGTGGCAGACGGTGGAGGCCACCATCGTCGGAAACAAAATCACCGTGATTTTGAACGGGAAGAAAATTCACGACGCCGTGGAGTGCGACAAGCCGACGGGCAGTCAGCTCGACAACGATGTGAAGGAGCCGGGCGCGCTATTTTTGCAAGGCGATCACGGGACGGTGTCGTTCCGGAACATCCGCATCAAGGAACTCGGGAAGTAGCCGGGTGAAAACGTAGTGCTGGCATCTGTCGGCACGTCTCGAAGTGAGAGCGATGCGTGCTCCGTCCGTCCTGCAAGCCGACAGGATTGTCGGCTCTACGCTTACTGCGCGGCGTAGTACTTGGGATACTGGTAATAGTTGTATCCGGGGATCTCGGTGTCCACGCAATTCAGGATGAGGCCGAGGACGTTCACCTGGCGTTGATAGAGCGCGTTGAGGGCATTGCGGGTGAGGCGGGCGCTGGTGAAGGACGCGCGGATGACCATGAGCGTGCCGTCGAAATTTGGTGCGACGGTCGGCGTGTCGTCGGTCGCGAGGATGGGAGCGGTGTTGAAGATGACGAGGTCGTAGGCGGCCTTCCATTCCTCGAGGAGCTTCGGGAGGACGGGCATGAGAAGCAGTTCGCCGCTTTGGTTGGTCGTCGGGCCGCGCGGAATGATGTGCAGGTTTTCCTTGCGGCCCTTTTGGATGCAGGATTTCCACTCGGTCTCGCCGCGCAGGACGTTTGAAAAACCGGTGCGCCCGTCGAGGTCGAACAGCGCCGCGATGTCGCCGCGGCGGAGGTCGGCGTCCACGAGGAGCACGCGCGCGCCGGCATTGGCCATGGTGATGGCGAGGTTGCTGGTGATGGTGGACTTGCCTTCGTTCGGGATTGCCGAGGTGACGATGAGCGTCTTCAGCTCGGTCTGGTTCGGCATGAAGATGAGCGAGCTGCGGAGGCTGCGGAACGCCTCGGCGAACATGAACCGCTGGTCGTCCTCCTGAAGGAGAGGGAGGCCGACCTGCGTACGGCTGGATGCGACATCGGGAATCTGGCCGACGATGGCTTCGTTGAACTGCTCGATCATCTCCGAAGAGGAGGCGAGGCGGTCGTCGTTGCGGTCGAGGAGGAAGAGGATCGTCAGGCCGAGGAGGAAGCCGCCGATGAGGCCGGTGAGAATGTGGCGGACGATGCCTTTGTTTTCGATGACTGCCACTGAGGCCGGCTGGCGAAGTGCGAGAATTTCCTGTGTGCCGGAAGTGAGCCGGAACTTGTCGAGTGCATCGCGTGACGTCTTGTAGGCGGTATCGGCCTCGTTCACCGCACTCTTGAGGGTCTCGTATTTCGCCATGATCTTGCTGAAGTCGCGAGCCTTGGCATCGAGTTCGGCGACAGCGGCATCCTTCGTTATGATTTCCGCTTCCAAGCGGCGTGCGGCGGCGTCGAGGTTTCTGTCGTTCTGCGCCTTGAGCACGTCCAGACTGAGGCGGAGGTCTGC
Organism: uncultured Spartobacteria bacterium; assembly: GCA_903882875.1. GTDB lineage: Bacteria > Verrucomicrobiota > Verrucomicrobiia > Chthoniobacterales > Chthoniobacteraceae > SXWH01. Next base: position 18,228 of record CAIRYQ010000079.1, read on the forward strand.
GGCTTCCCTCTCAAGCTGCTGAAAGCGTGGATGGGCTGGTTTCCAGACGGTGGCGCGCTCCTTGATTTCGGCTTCTTTGATGGCTAACTGCTCCTGCTTGTCAATCCAGCGGCTGCCGATGGAATCAGTTCCCTGTGCGCTTCCGGGCCCTTTCTTTTCACTCTTGGGATTCACGTCCAATTGTCCGGGCTGGTTCAGGTTCTTGTACATGTTCACCTGTTGGAGGAGTTCGCCGCGAGCTTTGCGGAGTTCGGCGAGTTCATTGGCGATTTGCTCGTTCTGCTGCTCGATGAAAGGCACGGCGCTGTCCTCCTTGAAACGGTTCAGCAAGGCGCGATTGGTCTCAAGCTTCTCATTCTCGGCGTCCACCTGTTTCTGCAATTTTGTCATCTCGCTGGCTTGGGCCTGCCCCTTTTCCTCGCGCCGCAACTGCATGAACGCGTCCATCGTCGCAGTTACGAAGGCGCGGGTGAATTCCGGATTGGTGCCGGTGCCGGTGATGTCGAAGAAAAACGTGTTCGGCTCATTCTGCGCGTTGATGTCCACGGTCTCGACCAGCGCCGCATCATTCGGCCTTTCGACCGCGATTTTCTTGACGGCAAGCTCGCGGACGACCGGACTCTTGATGGTCTCGACGATCGTGAGATACCAACTGCTGATGCCGATCGTGCTTGCTCCGGCCTCACCGCTCACGTTTTCACTCACCGTGAGCTTGCCGACGGAGACAAAACGCGTGGGTTTTGTGACGATGACGAACACTTCGTACAGGAGCCCGGCGCTGACGCACAGAAGCAGCACCCACCAGAATTTCCTGATGACGGCGCGGTAGCGGTAGATGCGCAGGCCGACCGTGGAACCGCCTTCGTTGGTGGGCGGGGGAGTGGATTTTTGCTTGTCCATTTTGGGCGGAATGGGGTGAAAAATTACTCGTTGCTGCCGAGTCTCAAACCTACCGTTGGCACATAAATCTGATCACCGTCTTGGAGCGGTATGTCTAGATCCGTCCGTCCGTCCTTTATCATCGCTCGCACATCGTGTTCCGTGCTCCGTCCACCGCGCGTGAGTTTCACCTTCCGCGTCTCAGCATACGGGCCGGTACCGGCCACCGTCACGGCTTCGGTCAATTTGAGAGGTGCCGAATCCATGAAATATTGGGGACCGGGGCGTCCGACTTTTCCCATGACGAGAACCTTGAAGGGGCGAACGCCGGCTCCGAGGGCCTTGGTCTTGATGCCGATTTCGACGGTCGCCTGATGATAGTACTTTTGCTTGAGGTAAGCCGCGACGAGGGCCGCGGCTTCCGTGCTCGTCCTGCCTGCGACGTACACGCGGCCGAGGCCGTTGAGTTCGACTTCGCCGGTGTCCGTCACGATGGTCGTGAGCGCGGGGTCGTGATCTTCCTTGATCTCGACGGTGATGGTGTCGCCAGCTGTGAGCTTGGAATTCAGCGGCACCGTCACGCCGCCCACATGCGGGATTGCGGCGGGGAGCGCGGGTGCTTCGGGCGGAGGAAGGGCGGCCTTGTTGACGCCTTTCACGGGTCGCGAAGTGCCGAGCATGTCGGACTGCGCCGGGCTGACTGTTGAGAGGGCGGTGAGGAGGGCGGCGAGGACGCCGAGGATCAGACAGCTACGCATGGCTCATGGCTTGGTTATCAGAATTTGTAGTAAAGGCTCAACATGACGAGGTTCTGATAGTAGTCAGCCCCGAACAGGTTGGAGTCTTTCACAAGATAGCGATAATCGAGCCCGGCCGTGAAATTATCCGAAAAAACATGATAAATTCCGAGGGCCGCACCGACGCGGTGCGCCGACTCGGCACCGGGGCCGGAGGTCTTGTAGTACTCGTAGAAGAAGGTCGGCCGCAGGGTCGTTTTTTCGCGGATGACCCAGTCGAGACTGTATTCCACATGGTACAGATCGTAGAAATTTGAGAGGAACCCGAGTTCGGCGGTCTTTGTGAAGCTGAGCTTCTGCCGGAGGAATTCGGTGGGGCGGTTGATGATTTCGAGCTTCGCGTACCAGCCGTTCGCATTCTGAGTGTCGATGCCGGTTCCGGTCGTGACGCCTGTGAGCGGGTTCACGATCGGGAAGACGGTGCCAGTGTCGAATTTCGCCTGTTGGAAGCCCGCCTCAAGGTAGATATCCGTGTAATCATTCGCCTTCCAGCGGACAAACGGGCCGACGAGGAGCGAGTGGCCGTTGGAGTGCGACGCCTGCCGGTAATCAAATATGCTGTACGACGCATTCACGCCGATGCTCACGCGAGGATTGAGCTTGAACGAAGGCCTGAAGAAAAACGTGTTGATGCTGTGATCCGCCGCAGCGTAGGCGCTGTCTGTCGCCCACAGGTCGTAGCGGTCGTAGCCGACGGAGAATTTCGTGTACTGGTTCGCGTCCCAGTCAATCTGGATGCCTGCCTGATTTTCGTAGCGGCTGTAACGCGCTACGTTCAGCGTGGGCTGCTCGAACGGATCCTCCTGGTACGAGAGGCGCTCGCGGATGGTGAACTTGAACGCGCCGGCCTCCGCTGTCCATGTGATCGCCGAATTCGGCGAGATGAGAACCGAGTCGGAGTCGTACTGGCTGTGATCCAAATATTTTGCGTAGCTCAGGCCGACGCCGATGCGCAGCCTGCTCGTCTCGGAAAAACGGATTGAACCCTCAATGTCGAAAGTGGGCCGGATAATGATGTCCGACTGCCGGTGGAATTGGGACAGCGCAATGTTGTCATTGAACTCAAATCCAACGCCCGCCGCGAGCAGCAGATCCACGATTCCGATCCGGATGTTGTAGTTGCGCTCGTCCTGTGCGAGTGCGGTGTCGGTGACGGGCTCGATGCCGTTCTGGTTATTGCCAAGGAACACTTCGGAGCCGGGCACGAGGCTCCCAATCCCACCCGAGGAGCGCGAGGTGCCGAAGTCACGGAAATATTCCTGCGACTTTGCCGAACCGGCGGCGAGGAGCGTGAGCGTGCCGAGAATGGGAACGATGCGACCTGAAAGAATCTTCATAAAATGGATGAGGCTGGCGATTTTCGCGCGCGCGCTTCTACCACCCCGCCCCTCTGGGTGGCAATGAAAAACTTCCGGTCGCTCAGTGTTTGCGCGGCTTCGCAGTCTCGCTGGCTTTCACGATGCGGAAGCCGTACGTGTCGTGCAGCGTGTCCGGCGACGAACTGATGCGGCACGACGAGAGCAGGCTGAGCGGGATGGCACCGTTGTACCACGAGCCGCCGCGCAATGTCTTCGCGCGATTTTCGCCGTTCCAGAAATCATTGACCCACTGCCACACGCTGCCGCCCATGTCATACAGGCCAGCCGCGTTGACCTTGAATTTTCCCACCGGCGAGGTGTTCGGGAAGCCGTCATTGTAGCCGGGAATCGGGATGTCCGTCGAGGTTTCTTCACCGGCGTAGTTGCCCGCGCCCGCGGGCGGTGGCCAAGCGTTGCCCCAAGGGTACACGTCCTGAACACCCATGTCGCGCTCCTCGGGATTCGCGCCGTTTTCGGAGGGAAGGCCGACGGCCTTGCTCCATTCGAGATCAGTCGGCAGGCGGTACAATTCGCCGGGTTTCAGCAGCCCGGCCTTGCGCTCTTTTTCCGTGAGCCATTTGCAAAATGCGTCCGCCTCGCGCCACGTCACGTTCACGACGGGATGGTCGGGGCCCTGCTTGAAGCCGGGATTCTTCCACGCCTCGGATTTCAATCCCGTCGCTGTGGCAAATGACTCGAAGTCCTTCACCGTCGTCAGATAGACGGCGAACTGCACGTCGCCCACCGGCACGAATCTGATGCCGAGCGAATTCACCGGCGCGCTGGTTTCCGCAGCCGGAGCCGGAATCGGTGGCTTGACGGCGGGCGTCGGCTCAGGCGGCGTCACCGGCGGTGTAGCCGCGGGCTTGGTGGTGGAAGTGGTCGTCTCCTTTTTCACCGGCAACTCTGGGCCAGTGCCGGAAAGGCGCGCGATCTCGGCCTGCTTGTCGCTGATCTGTTGCTGGGCGTCGGCCTTCTTTTCCTGAAGTTTTTTGATCGCCTCCTTGCCGGCATCGCCGAGTTCCTTGAGCTGTTCGATCATCGTGTCGTGCCGCGCGATCTGGCCGTTCAGCGCAGCCATGTCCTTCTCGATCACCGTGATTTTTTCCGCGTTGGCCTTGCGCATGGCCTTGACTTCATCAAGGCGGATCTTCTCACGCGCGGCTGTGATTTTCTGCAAATCCTGCTCGGCCTGCTGCTGGGAAAGCCGCGCCTGCATGCGGATCGTCTCGGCCTTCGTCTGCACCTGCGAAAGTGCGTCGAGATTTTTCGATACACCGGCGAGCAGACTGCTTGCGGTGCTCAGCTCCGCCTCCGCTTTCTGCCGTTCCTTGAGCTTGTCTCCGCCCTTTGCGATGGCGTCGTCGAGTTTTTGTTTGGCTGCCTCAGCCTGCTTTTTGGCTTCCGCGGCGGCGATGGCAGTCTTTTCGGCTTCGGTCTCGAATTTCTTGCGGTCCGCCTCGATCTGGTCGGACTGGAGGATGACCGGGCCGTAAAGTTTCTTCATCGCCTCGAGCCCCTTCTGAAGCTTGTCCTTTTCGGCCTTCGCGGTGTCAATTCGGCGCGTGGCTTCCTGATGCGCTACGTCCGCTGCGGTGGCCGCTGCGCGGATGTTCTGGACGGCCGCTTCGCGCTGCGTCTTGGCTTCGTCGAGTTGGGCTTTTGTCAGTTTGTCAACCACAATTTTCGCGAGCGGCTCGACCGGTTCGGGCAGTGTCGGAAGCGGCTCGTTCTTCGCCACGGCCGGTGTCGGCGTCGCCGGTGCAGGCGCGGGAGTGGCGGCGGCTGGCGTGGCCGGCGGTTTGACTGCGACGTTTTGCGTCGGTGTGCCGCCCGGCTTCGGTGTCGTGGTTGCGACATTGGCCGGGGCTGGCGTCGCGGGAACGGGAGGCTCGCTGCCAATCAGGCTACCAGACTTCGGAGTCGCAGCCGCGGGAGTTCCGGCGGGCTTTGGAGTTTCGGCTTTCGGAGGCTCGACGTTTCCGACGGTTTGCGGGTTCGATACGATCTTCGGAGAATCAACGGGCTGCGGATCTGGCAAATCGCCAGGCGGCTTCGAAGCGGGCTCGGTGCCTTTCGTTTTTCCTTTCGTCTTTGGTTCTGGCGTGGAGGCCGGAGGCGTGTTGTCGTCCACTTTGGTCACTGAGCCGTTCGCGTCGCCCTCGCCGGAATCCGACTTGTTCTTCATGTAAATCCCGACGCCGATGATGCTCGCCGCGGCGGCGAGCCACACGAGCGGCGCCTTCGATCGCGGACGTTCCAGATCCGTATAATTTGCGGAAAGCGATGCTTTTGCCGGGGCCTTCCGCTCAGGCGGGATCGGTGGGATTTCGGGGTGATGCGATCCGCTCGGGGCGGATGTTTCCGTGACCGCGGGTTTTTCCGCCGCAGACTGTGAGATGGCGGGTTTTTCGGATTCGGCGCTGCTCGCGGCGGCATCGGAAACAGCAGAGGCTTTCAAAATCTCCTCCACTTCCGCGGGGATCTGCTGCGGCTCGCTGGCTGCGGGCTTTTCCACGACTGGCGCGGCCTCGGTGCGAGAACGCGCCGGGCCGGAATCCTGCCCGAGCAGCGTGAGCACTTCGGTGAGGCTGCGCGGCCTTGCTTCGGCGTTTTTTTCGAGGCAGGAGGAGATCAGTTTTTCCCACGAAGCAGGCACGGGTGCTGTCGCTCCCGCAGCGGCGCACACCTCCGAAATCGGCGCGGGGACGGTCTTGCGGATTTGCATCACCATGTCGTCACCGGTGAATGGCGGCACTCCTGCGAGCAGCGTGTACATGAGCACGCCGAAGCCGTAGATGTCGTCGCTGGCACCGGGGCGCTCGCCGTCAATCTGCTGCGGGCTGAGGAACGGCAGGTGCGCGTCCGCGCCCTTGGCGATTCCGGCGCGTTCGAGCGTGTTGAGGATCACACGGCTCACTCCGAAATTCGCGACGAGCAGTCCGCCGTTTGGTCGGAGGTAGAGGTTCGACGGCGCGAGGTCGCGGTGGAAAAGCTGGATGCGGTGCGCGTCTGCGAGCGTCTCGGCGAGCTGTGAGATCCACGGCTTGATGTCCGCAGTGTCGAGCCGCCCTTTTCTTTTCAGCACGTCGTCGAGCGACTCGCCCTCGAACTCATCCATCGAGATCGCCGCGAGGCTGCCGTCCTCCACAAAATCATAAACGCGGAGGATGTTCGGGTGGATGAGCTGGCGGTTGCGCTTCACTTCCTGGCGCAGTTCGGCCATCGCGCGTGCGTTGCCCGCGACGGGGCCGGGGACAAAGTGGAGCGTCACGTCCTTCCCGAGCACCTCGTCGGTGGCGACCCACACGGGGCTCGTGTCGGACTTGCTCAGGTTGCGGCGCAGCACGTAGCAGCCGCCGATTTTCGTTCCTTCAGCGAGGGCCGTTTCGTTGTTCGCTGTTGCTGGTGTCTCGTCGTTCGGTGGTGATGTTTGCACGTTTGTATGTTTGGCTGTTCTTCTATGGCAGGATATGTCCGGGAACGCACGGGCGAAATGCTGACCTGCGTCGCGGCCCCGGTGGATCTGGCACCGCCATTTTCAACACCGGAGAAAGCAAAAAGCCAATACAAGAATTTGGGCGGGCGCGAGAAAATCCAGAAAAATGCTTGCGGAGCTGCAAGGTTTTAGATATTTTCCGTAATCACCATAGAAGTGCGCCGCGCGCATCATGCCCGCGATTCCGCTCTGATTTGTCTTTCCACATTCGCCAATCGCCGCTAGAAACACACCACATCCGCACATGAAAAAATCCGCACTTGCCACCGTCATCGCGACCGCCTTCTCGACTCTGTCGTTCGCCGCGCCGCCCGAGAAATCCGCAGGAACCGCCACGCAGGGTTACCTGAAAAACATCGCCCGCCAGCACTCCAACACCACGCTCTCGCTCTACGATGCCGCTGCCCAGCGTTACGTGGACACCGAAGCCGCCGCCGCCTGGCTGGACGACGACATCGCCACCGGCTGGCCGGCGATCAAGGGCAAGCAGCACTACCTCGTCCGCCTCGCCGAGCCGCAGATGATCACCAATTTCGAACTCTCCACGAAGACTCCGAACGGCACGATCTCGCTCTACACCGGAGACACCGACGCCGCGCCCGGCGACAAGTCATGGACTCAGGTCGCGAAGGACGTGTCCGTCGAGAGCGTGAACAACCACAAGCTCGGGCACCGCATCAACAAGTTTGCGAAATACGTCCTCATCGAGACGAACATCGCCGACTCCTCGCCGATTTATAGCATCAACATTTTCGGCGAACGCGAGGCATCCGCGATGTCCATCGTGAAGCGCGCGGAGCCCGTGAACACCAAGCAGCTCCTCGGTGATTTCGTGAACAACCAGACCGCCTTCAACATGGCCGGCATCTATGCGAAAGCCGCGGTCACCTTCGCAAACTCCGGCGGCAGCGAAGCCACATGGCAGCGGGCCATTGACGACGATCCGGAGACGTCCCTCAGCGTGAAGCCCTCGACCGCCGAGTCCGGCCTCGTGCTCCGCTTCGACGGCGCGCAGCCCTTCACGCGCCTCTCGCTCCTCACAAATGCCAAGACCCGTGGAAAAGTGGACATCTTCCTCCTCAGCGAAGCGCCGCAGAATTCCACGCCCGTAAGCATCGAAGGCGTGTCGCCATCCGTCACCCTCTCCTTCGACGGCAGTTCGCAACGCGCGTTCGCAGACTTCGCAGAGACCAAGGCCACCGCCCTCGCGCTCCGCTGGACGCCCGAGAGCGGCGATGCACCGCTCGCCCTCCGCGAGCTGAATGTCTTCGCAGACCTCGCGCTCGCCGAACATGAAGTCGCAGGCGCCCCGATAGCGATCGCGCAGGGGCCGGGCGAAAAGAACGAGAAGACCGAAAAATCCGACAAACCCGCCTACGCGAGCAAATCGGATGGCAAGAGCATCGCGGACGGCAAGGCCCCGATCGCCATGGGGCCGGGCAATGGCCTTGACTTCAAGGGCACCAGCGTGCCGCCAGTCGGAGCCGGCCCCGGCGGCTTCACTCCCGGCAGCCTCGGTTTCCCGCCGATCCTCGGCATTCCTCGGGATCCTACGAGCCCGAGTCCGACGCCAAATCCGACTCCGATCCCGGCGAGCCCGAAATAACTCGGGCCGGGCACCATTTCCCAACATCAGCAGGCGCGCGGGATTCACGTCCCGCGCGTTTTGCTTTTCCGCCAGGGCCGACGTCGTGACGTTGAAAGTCGCGCGTTGTGGATTCGCCTGAGTGCAAGGCGATGTCAGTGATCGCGCGCGCCAGATCGAAAAAATGCGCATTTTCTTTATCATTCCTCTTGCATCGGAAAAAATTCCCGGTAGCCATCCCGCCCTCTATGGAACTCCTCGTTGCTACCCTCGCTGACACTGCCGTCGAAAACCAAGGCAAACTGAACGTGCTTGGCGCGTTTGACGCCGTGATTGCGCAAACCTTCCCCGCAGGTTTCGCCTACACGCTCGTCCTCCGTTTCTCGTTCACCGCCGAAGACCACGGCACACACAAATTCTCCATCCGTCTCTCCGACGACTCCGGTGCCGCCGGCGACCAGCCTCAGAATGAGGCCGAGCTGCAGGTCAACATGCCTCCCGGCACGAAAGGCTTCTCGACGCAGAACATGATCCAGCCGCTTCAGGGCACCGTGCAGAAGGCCGGCAACTACCATTTCGCCGTCTATTTCGACGGAAAGGTGCTTGCCCGCATTCCGTTCCGCGTCATCAGCCAGGCTGAACTCCAGCAGCCGGCTGCCTAGTCGACGTCCACAACCTTCAACCCCAATCCCTCAAGCCTGCCCGGCCACGCGCCGCGGCAGGCTTGATTTTTTCCGGAGAAAAGCAGGTGCGCGCATCGTCGCAAAAGAGTCACCGCGGTTTGACATCGTTCTGACAACTTCGTGCGGGCGTCGCCGATGGTTTGTGTCACGCTCCGCGCCGCATCTTGTCCGGCGGGCCGCGAACTTCTAACAAACCGCTTCCACCGTCCGTCAACGACCTCACCATGAACTCACGCAACTGCCTCCCGATTACTCTCGCCGCACTCACCTCCATCGTTTTCCCGACCGTGTGCTGGGCGGAAAACGAAGTCGGCTTCATTGAAAAATTTGCGCTCGCGCCGGATCGCGAAAAAGTCCTCGGCGAACTCGTCCCTGGCAGCGAGGACTACTATTTTTTCCACGCGCTGCACTGGCAGAACACGCGTAACGCCGCGAAGCTCGCGGACATCCTCGAGCAGTGGAAAAAACGTTTTCCAAACGAGAGCCAGCGTCGGCACGTGATCGAAAACCGCGCCGCGCTGCTCGACTACGACGCGTCACCGCAGAAGACGCTCGCGTATTTGAAAGAGCGGCTCGGCGTGCAGTTCAACCACCAGCAGGAAGTGCGCGATCAGAAGCCGGCCCTGCCGAGCACCCTCGATCCGAAGCGCGTCGCCCGCGATGTCTTCGAGAAAAATGCGCTCGCGAACAACGGCGACCTCTCGGTGCTTTCCGACACCGCGCTCGAATCGCTCATCGCTAACAAGGCGACGCTCACGGTGCAGCAGCGTCGCGCGCTGCTCGGGCGGCTGCATCGCCCCGACGTGCGGAACCTGCCCGAGCTGATCATCGCGGATTTGAAGTCCGAGGAGTCCGGCGGCTTCGGCAGTTTTGAAATCCACCGCGCGCTTCTGCCCGCGCAGCTCGATGTGCTCGCAAAGGCGATCCCCGATCTCGCGACGAACGAGGTGTTCGTTTTCACAAGGCTACGCAAGCTCGCGCCGGGCGCAGATACAGATGTGGAATTCGATCCCGTCGAGCGTGAGGCGTGGCTCGATCGCGTGTGGGCGTATGCGAAGACGCTGCCGCCTACATTCAACACGGTGAAGGCTCACATTCTTTTCCGACGTCTCGATCACGACCGGAAGAAGGGCGTGTACGACCGCGCACGCTTCCTCGAATATCTCAAGGTGCCGCGCCAACTCGACTACGTGAACCCGAAGTGGCTGGAGAAACGGAACAACGACGAGAACCTCGCCGACCTCGGCAGGGAATTCGACGAGCCGTTCCCCGGCGCGCGCCCCATCGGCAACGACGAGCCGCTCGTACGCGAATATTTCCTGCGGCTCTTTACGGACGGCGCGGCGAAGTCCGGCGACGTGGACACGATGCTCGCGCCGTGGAGCGACTACGTGCGCACGAGCTGGCTGAAGCCCGTGCTCGCGGAGGCGATGATCGTGAACGGCATCGGCAGCGCCGAGCGATGGGCGTCGCTGCTCACGCCGCAGGAATTTCAGGCGATCAAGGAGCGTGTGGACATCGAGTTCCCGCGCACGAACGCGGCGCAGTTCCAGCCGGTGGACGATGTGCAGGTGGACGTGGTTTTGAAAAACACGCCGAAGCTCATCGTGAAAATCTACGAGCTGAACGCGCTCAATTTTTTCCTCTCACAGCACCGTCAGCTCAACACTGATCTCAGCCTCGACGGCCTCGTCGCGAACAGCGAGCAGACGCACACGTTCGACAACGGGCCGTTCAAGCGCACGCGGCAGACGTTCAAATTCCCCGAGCTGAAAGGCAGACGCGGCGAATGGATCGTGGAGTTCATCGGCGGCGGGCGCAGCAGCCGCGCGCTCGTGCGCAAGGGCCAGTGGCAGCTCCTCCAGCAGACGGGGCCGGGCGGCGATCTGCTCACGGTGCTCGATGAAAATGGCGCGCAGGTGAAGGACGCCGTCGCATGGCTCGACGGGCGCAAACTTTCGCTCGACGAAAAACTCGGGCGTATCGTGGTGCCCTTCACGCAGCAGCCCGGCGAGCGGCCGATCGTGATCGCGAGCGCGGACGGGAGCTTCGCGACGCTCACGCAGTTCGAGCACCACTCGGAGGAATACACGCTCGACGCGCAGTTTCACATTGAGCGCGAGCAGCTTCTCGCGCGGCGCGAGGCGACGCTCGCGATCCGCACCGCGCTGATGCTCGGCGAATCGCAGCTCGACCCGCGCCTGCTCACCGAGCCGAAGCTCACGATCACCTCCGTCTCGCTCGACGGCATTTCGACGACGCGCGAGGTGAAGGATCTCAAGTTCAGCGCGGGCAGCGTGCTCACGCATACGTTGAGCGTGCCTGAGCGCGTCGCGCAGATCAGTGTGACGCTGAGCGCAAAAGTGGACGTGCTCACCGCGGGCGGCGAGAAGCGCACGCTGAACGCATCGCACTCGTGGTAGCTCAACGGCATCGCCAAGACCGACGCGACGAACGACGGGCATCTCTCTAAATTCGGCGGCGACTACGTGTATGAACTGCTCGGCAGAAACGGCGAACCGATCGCCGACCAGCAGATCATCTTCACGTTCACGCACCGCGATTTCACCCGCACGGAAACCGTCGCATTGCGCACGGATGAAAAAGGCCGCGTGGCGCTCGGCGCGCTCGCGGAGATCAAGAGCTTCGCGGCGAAGTCGCCGAACGGGCGCGAAGGGCGTTTCAGCTTGGAGGATTTCGAGCGCACCTGGTCCGGCGAGATTCACGCGAAGGCGGGCGAAGTGCTGCAAATCCCGCTCCCGCCGGAACTCGCCGAAATGCAGCTTCGGCGGGCAACGAAGGATTGGGTGAAGGCTTACGTTTCGCTCCTCGAAGTGCGTGCCGGGACTTTCGTCTCCGATCACGGCGGACTGCTGTCAGTCAGCGGCGGGTTTCTCGTGATCGACGGCCTCCCATCCGGTGACTACGCGCTGCGTTTGCGCGGCGATGCGAGGGACATCACGATCAAGGTCGCGGGCGGAAAATCCGCGCACGGCTGGATTCTCGGCGCGAACCGGAATCTCGAGGCGATGCACGGCGCGCCGCTGCAAATCGCAAGCGCGGTGAACGATCACGAATTCATCACCGTGAAACTCGCAAACGCGACGCCGCTCACGCGCGTCCACATCGCGGCGACGCGCTTCGTGCCTGCGGGGAATTTGTTTTCCGGACTCGGCGGCTTCGAGCGTTTCGGTGTCGCCGAGGGCGCGCCCGCGCGTCAGCCGAATCTCTACGCAGCGGGCCGGGAGATTGGCGACGAGTACCGCTACATCCTGGAGCGGCGCTACGCGAAAATGTTCCCCGGCAACATGCTCACGCGTCCCGGTCTGCTGCTGAATCCGTGGGCAATCCGCGACACGGGCCTTCAGGATCTCGCGCAGAAGACCGGCGAGGAAGCCTTGGCGACCGATGGCGACACCGCGGCGAGATTCAAGCGCAACGCAATGGAGCCCGCATCGCCCTTCGGGCATGATCCGGAAGGCGTCGCGCGCGGCGCGGCGGAGTCCGATCTCGACTTCCTCGCGGCGAGCGCGCCCGTGATCTACAACTTGATCCCGGATGAAAACGGCGTGGTGAAGATTGAGCGCAAGGCGCTCGGGGATCGCCAGCATGTGCAAATTTATGCCGAGGATCTGCACGACGCGGTGTGGCGTTCATTTGCACTGCCCGAGGTGCCGACGAAATTCGCAGACATCCGCCTCGCGCGGAACCTCGATCCGGCCACGCCATTCACCCAGAAGAAAGAGGTGACCGTGCTCGAAAATGGAAAGACGCTCACGCTCGCGGACATCCTCACGAGCGAGATGGAGACGTACGACACGCTCGGCGGAATCCACGCGCTCTTCACGACGTTGAGCCACGATCCGAACCTTGCGCAGTTTGCGTGGGTGCTCCAGTGGCCGAAGCTCAAGGACGATGAGAAGCGCGCGAAGTATTCCGAGTTTGCCTGCCACGAGCTGAACCTTTTCCTCGCGCGGAAAGACCCCGTGTTTTTTGAAAAGGTCATCAAGCCGTATCTCGCGAACAAGAAGGACCGGACCTTCATGGATGACTTCCTGCTCGGCAACGACGTGAAGCATTACCTCGAGCCGTGGGCTTTTGAAAAGCTGAACGCCGCGGAGCGCGCGCTGCTCGGCCTGCGGCTGCCGGATGAGGCGGCGAATCTCGCGCGCAATCTTCGCGAGAAATGGGAGCTGCTGCCGGCCGACCCGGAACGGCTCGACGTGCTTTTTGAAACGGGCCTGCGCGGTCGTGCGCTCGAACTGGCGGAGGGCGGCACTCCGCTTGCCTTGAATTTTCAGAATGAACGCGCCAAGGCTGAACACGCGGCGGCACCGAAGCCCGAGATGGCCCCTCACAAGCCGATGTCCACCGCCGACGCGCCGCATCCGGGGCCGATGAACGCTCCGATGGAATCGGCAAAGGCCACAGATATGAAAGTCGCGGCGGATCAGCTCGGCCGCAAGGCAGTCGAAAAGCGAGCGCGCGGGCTCGCGCTCGGCTCCGAAGAGATGGACCAGCTTGTGGACGCGCAGAAGCAACTCGGGGCGGACAAACCCGCATTGCGCGCCGTGCTGAACCAGGCGGAAGCCCGCCGACAGGCGCTCGATGAATCCGGCCGTGCCGCGAAAGACGGCGAGGAAAAAGGGAATCAGTACGGATTTTTCGCCGCCGGTATCGCAGGGGAAAATCGTGCGGCGGTGCGTGCGTACTACCGGCAGATCGGCGCGACGAAGGAGTGGGCGGAGAACAATTACTACTGCCTGCGCATCACGGATCAGAACGCATCGCTCGTGCCGGTGAACGCATTCTGGCGCGACTACGCCGCGCACGTCGCATCGGGCGCAAAGACGCCGTTCGTCTCGCCGCACATCGCGGAGGCGAGCCGCAATTTCAGCGAAATGATGCTCGCGCTTGCCGTGCTCGATCTGCCGTTCGACGCGCCGAAACACACGACGAAGACCGACGGCGGACAGCTCACGCTCACCGCGGGCGGCCCGCTGATTGTTTTTCACAAGGAGATCAAACCCGCCGCCGCCGCGAAGGCCGGGCAGGGAGAGTTGCTCGTTTCGCAGACCTTCTTCCGCCAGGGCGATCGCTATCGGCAGCAGGGCAACGAAAAGTTTGAAAAATACGTGACGGAGGAATTTCTCACCGGAGTCGTCTATGGCGCGAATGCAGTCGTGACGAACCCGACGAGCGCGCCGGTGAAGGCGGAGGTGCTGCTGCAAATCCCGCTCGGCGCGGTGCCGGTCGCGAGCAGCAAGGCGACGGATTCGCGTTACGTGCGGCTGGAGCCGTACTCGACGAAGACGTTTGAGTATTACTTTTACTTCCCCGCGGTAAGCGCAAAGGCGGGCGTGAAGTTCCCGCACTTCCCGGTGAATGTCGCCGTCGCAAACACATCCGCGGCTGCGGCGAAGGCGTTCGAGTTCAACGTCGTCGGCAAGCTCACGCAGGTGGACAAGGCATCGTGGGACTACATCTCGCAGTATGGCAGCGCGGACGACGTGTTCGCATTCCTCGGGCAGAACAACCTAGCGTCGCTCAATCTCACGCGCATCGCGTGGCGCTGCCACGAGGCCGCGTTTTTCAAAAAGCTCACGGCCTTCCTCGGCGGGCATCACATTTGGAACGAAACGATCTACAGCTACGCGCTCGTCCACAACGACGCCGCGGCGCTGCGCGAATGGATCAAGCACAAGGACCCGTTCGTGCGCCAGTGCGGGCCGTGGCTTTCGAGCAAGCTCATCTTGCTCGATCCGATCGAGCGGCGCTCGTACGAGCATCTTGAGTATTCGCCTCTCGTGAATCAGCGCGCTCATCGCGTCGGCGGCGACTGGCGCATCGCGAATCCCGCCGTGCTCGGCCAGTACCGCTCGCTGCTGAACGTCCTCGCGCACAAGCCGCAGCTCGACGCGACGGACAACATGAGCGTGTCGTATTACCTCTTCCTGCAGGATCGCGTGGACGAGGCGCTCACGCGCTTCCACAGCGTGGATGCGAATGCGCTTCCGACAAAAATTCAGCACGACTATTTCAAGTGCTACGCGGATTTCTACGAGGGCGATCTCGCCGACGCGCGCGGCATCACGTCGCGCTACGCCGACTTCCCGGTCGCGCGCTGGCAGAAACTTTTTGCCGAGGTGAACACGCAGCTCGACCAAATCGAGGGCAAGGCCGTGAAGCCGGAGAAAGGCGACAAGCCTGACCGCGAAAAAGCGCAGGGCGAACTCGCGGCGACCGAGCCGGGATTCGACTTCAAGATCGAGAACAAGGCCGTCGCGCTCACATGGAAGAATCTCGGTGACGTGACGATCAACTATTACCTGATGGACGCGGAGTTTTCATTCAGCAGCAATCCGTTCGTGAGCCAGGATGCGGGACGCTTCAGCATCGTGAAGCCAAGCAAGTCCGTGCGGCACGAATTGCCGAAGGACAAGGACGCGATCGAGATCGCGCTGCCCGGCGAATTCGCAAAGGCAAACGTGCTCATCGAGATCGTCGGTGCGGGCCAGCGCAAGGCGCACGCGTATCACGCGAACACGCTCAAGCTCACCGTCGCCGAAAACTATGGCCGCCTCGAAGTGCGCGATTCGGCGAGCGACAAGGCCGTGGGCAAGGCCTACGTGAAAGTGTACGCGCGGCTGAAAAACGGCACGGTGCGCTTTTTCAAGGACGGCTACACAGACCTCCGCGGACGCTTCGATTACGCGAGCCTGAACGGCAGCCCAGGGACGCACGCGGTGCAGCGCGGCCACGAAGTCCCGCCCGCCAACGGCCTCGACTACCAGATGCTCAAGCCCTCCGAGCTGAACGAAATCGAGAAGCTCGCGATCCTCATCCTCAGCGACACGAACGGAGCGACGACGCGCGAAATCAATCCGCCGCGGGAGTAGCGCCGGAGTTTTCCGAGCCGCATCATTTCCGCTCGTCCATGTGGCGGCGCGGTGCATCATCGCGACCATGCGCGTTTCCCTCACGCTCCTGCTGTCGTGCGTCCTCGTGGCGCTTCATGCGGAACCGGCCCCGCTCGTGGCCGACGTGGATTTGCAGCCGCTCGCTGCGCAGGTGCGACGCGTGATCGAGGCCGCGGATTTTCTCGGTGCGCCGTTTTCCGCAGAGCAGCGCGAAGCCGTGGAGTCTGCGGTGCGCATGGAGGATCGTGCGAAGGCGGTGGAAAAAATCCAGGCGGTGTTCGATGCGCGTGTGCTGTTCGTCGTGAACATCAACCCCGAGATGCGCGTGAAGGCGGCGCAGGGCCCGGCGAAGGCGCTCGCGGTCGAGCAGGGTTGGCGGCTTTTTCTCGTGAAGGTGATCAACGAAGCCGGCGTGACCGCACCGCTGCGCATTCGCAGCCCGCAGGCGCAGCCGGTTTTCAATTCCACCGGAGCCATCCCCGGCAAGAAGCCGCTGCCCATCGGCGAGCCGCCGTTTGCGGAGCGATGGACGGACATTGAGATTTTCACGAAGCCGCCGATGAAGCCCGCGCTCAGCGGCCTCGCGGTGGAGTATGTGCTCGTCTCGCTCTTCAGCCGCGACGCGGGAAAACGCGAGGCGCGCTTTTCGTTCGACGTGGGGCAGGGGACGCAGGACCTCGGCTTCCGCAGCGATTGTGACGTGCTCTTCGACTGCATCCCCGCGCGCGCGATCACGCTGCGCGTACGTGACGACATCGGCGCGCCGACCACGGCTTCGTTCCTCATCCGCGATCATGCAAAGCGCGTGCATCCCTCGCAGGCGAAACGTGTCGCGCCGGACTTCTGGTTTCACCCGCAGATCTATCGCGCCGACGGCGAGACCGTGCGGTTGCCGGATGGCGAATACACGATCGAATTTTCGCGCGGCCCCGAGTCCGTCACCGAGACGCGCAAGGTGAACGTCGCAGCGGACACGCATGAGCTTTCCTTCGATGTGAAACGCTGGATCGATCCTGCGAAGTTCGGCTGGTGGAGCGGCGACCACCACATCCACGCCGCAGGCTGCAAGCACTACTCAAATCCCAGCGAAGGCGTGCTCGCGACCGACATGGCGCGGCACTGCCGTGGCGAGGATCTGAAGATCGGCGCGAACCTCACATGGGGGCCGTGCTTCGATTTTCAAAAGCAGTTCTTCACCGGCAAGGAGGACGCTGTCTCGCAGTGGCCCTACATCATCCGCTACGATGTGGAAGTGAGCGGCTTCGGCTCGCACAAGAGCGGACACCTCTGCCTGCTGCGCCTGCGCGACCAGATGTATCCCGGTGGCGATTCGACCGGGCACTGGCCCACGCTTTGCCTCAGCACGCTGAAGTGGGCGAAGGCACAGGGCGCGCTCACCGGCCCCGCACACAGCGGCTGGGGATTGCAGCCGATGGCCGGGGATGATCCTGCGCGCAGCCAGCCCTACAAGGGCGCGGGCGCGATCAAATCCGCGACGAATGATCCTTTCAATTTCATCGTCCCGCCTTTCAACGGCATCGGCGCGTGCGAATACATCGTGGACGTAACGCACGACGTGCCCGGCCCCGATGGCAAGCCCGTGCCGGCGGTGGATTTTCTCTCGATGGTGGACACGCCGAGCCTGTGGGAGCTGAACATCTGTTACCAAACGCTGAACGCCGGATTCCGCACGCGCATCAGCGGCGAGACGGATTTCCCGTGCATCTACGGCGAGCGCGTCGGCCTCGGCCGCAGCTACGTGAGGCTCGATGGCAAACTGAATTACGACGACTGGTGCGAGGGCATCCGCGCCGGGCGCAACTATGTCGGCGATGGGAAAAGTCACCTCATGGATTTCAAGGCGAACGATGTCGCGATGGGCGAGAAGGGCAGCGAACTGAAACTTGCGCAGCCCGGAATCGTGAAGCTCACCGCCCGCGTCGCCGCACGTCTCGGTGAAAAGCGCGATCCGGAAATCCGACAGGGCGATCTCGAACAGAAGCCGTACTGGGACATCGAGCACGCGCGCATCGGCACGGGCCGCGAAGTTCCGGTCGAGGTGCTCGTGAACGGCCGCAGCGTCGCGCGGAAGAACATCGCCGCCGACGGCACGCTGCGCGATGTGAGTTTCGACGTGCCGATCGAGCGGAGCAGTTGGGTCGCGCTGCGCATCCTGCCTTCGTCGCACACGAATCCGATCTGGGTCACGGTCGCCGACAAGCCCGTGCGCGAGCGCCGCAGCCTCGAATGGTGCCTGAAGTCCGTGGATCAATGCTGGTCGCAGAAGGAAAAACTGATCGCGCCCGCGGAACTCGACGATGCCCGCGCAGCCTACGAGCACGCGCGGCAGGTGTACCGCTCGCGTCTCGCCGAGTCGCTCGAGCCGTAACGGGCACCACAGACTTGTTGTTCAGCCTGCCGCGGCTTTTGCGCAGTCCCCCGCGAGCCTGTCCTCCACGATTGGCTGCGCAGTGAGGGACGCACACAGATCTGGCATCAATGAAACGCAGGCGCTCACAGGCTCTCATTGCCAATGCTCTGCACAGGTGGACAGTGCCTAAGCCGCCGGTTCAAACCCGGTTCCTTTTCGGCTGAACATGTTCACCCTCCTTGCACCCTTCGCGCTTTCCTCATTCGCGGTGCTGGCTGTGCCGATCATCATCCATCTGCTGAAGCCGAAGCGCGTGCGCACGATGCCGTTCAGCAGCCTGCGCTGGCTGCGCTCGTCGCAGCACAAATTGTCGCGCCGCATCCAATGGCATCAGGTGCTGCTCTTCCTGCTGCGCGCGGCGTTCCTTTCCGCGCTCGTGCTCGCGCTGACGAAGCCGATTTTCTCCACCGGCGGGAAACACATGCTCACCGAGCGGTTCGTGATTCTCGATGTGAGCCGCAGCATGGGCTACGAGCAGCCCGGCGGCGAAACGCCGTTCGTCCGCGGAAAAAAGATCGCCCGCGCACTTCTCGATCAAGGCCTGCCTGGCGACCGCGCGACGGTTCTGCTCACCGCGAACACCACCACCGCGTTCGGCCCGCTCGCGGAGGATCCCACGCGCTACGTCGCGCGCCTCGAAGCGGCACGCACGGGACTCGGCGACACCGATCTTTCCTCTGCGCTCGCGGTCATCCGCCCGATGCTTGCCGCGCCGCGTCCGAATGCGCGGGTGGAACTGATCTTCATCACGGACAATCATCAGGGCGCGTGGTCGCAGGGTGCTATCGCGGAATTCACCGCGGGGGTGAAAATGCCCGTTTCCGTGCGTGTGATGGATGTCGGTCCGTCCGCGCCGCGCAATGCGTGGATCGCCGACGTGCGGCCCGTCGAAGTGGGAGGCAAACATTTCCTCCACGCGCGTCTCGGCGCCTCGGGCAACGAGCCGCAGGAGCGCACGCTGCGGTTGAAGAAACCGTCCGGCCTCGGCGACATCGCGCAGAAGGTGACCATCGCGCCGGGCACATTTGCCGAGGTGAGCTTGCCGATTCCGGCGGACTTCGACTTCGCGGGAAAAATCGCGGAACTCGTGCTCGAACCGCGCGACGCACTGCCGGACGACGACATCTTCTGGGTGAACCCCGACGCACGCGGCGGCGTGCGCGTGCTGTTGCTCGAACCGGAGAGCACGCAGATTGAATCTCTCCAGCCGGGCTTCCACCTGCGCGCCGCGCTCGACGTGCTTGGCCGCGGAGACGCCGCCGCCGCACAGGTCACGCGCCGCACGCCGGAGGCCGTGGTCGCGTCGGATTTTGCAAACACCGATGTCGTCGTGATGGCGAATGTCGCGCAGTTGAGCGACGATCGCGTGCTCGCGCTGGAGAACAAAATCAAAGGCGGCGCGGGCCTGCTGATGTTTTTCGGACCCGCGGTGCAGCCGCCATTCTACAATACGAAGCTGCACAATCCGCAGCGCCCGACGGAGTGCCTGCTGCCGCGCCCGCTCGGGCAGATTGCCAGCGGCGATCTCGCGAGCCTCACGCGCATCGAGTGGACGCACCCGCTGCTCGCACCGCTGTTCGATCCGACATTCGGCGACTTCGCCCGCGTGCGCGCGCGGACATTTTACCGCTTTGGCGACGCACCGCAGGGCGACACGAGCCAGGTGCTCGCGTGGTTTGGCGACGTCGCGCCCGCGCTCATCGAACACGAGTTTGGCGCAGGCCGCGTGCTCATTTTCAACACGACTGCAAACGACGAGTGGAGCGACCTGCCGCGCCGCAACAGCTTCCTGCCGCTGCTCGACCAAATGCTGAACCGCCTCACCCGCGTGCGGCTCGGGCGGAGTTTTCACACGGGCGAAGCGATCTCGCTCGCGCTGCCCGGCGTGGGAAAAGGTGCGACCGCAACGATCACGACACCGGGAGGGCGCAGTATCACGCCGACGTTGCAGGAATTCGGCGCGCAGACGATCGCGAGCCTCGCCGATGCGGACGAGGCCGGCGTGTATTCGCTGCGTGCGCATGGCGAAAGCGGGAGCGCGGACTTCAGCTTCGTCGTCCACACGGGACGAGGCGACAGCACCGTCGCGAAGACGGACGCAGACACGCTCCGTTCGTGGTGGGGCAGCTCGGCGCTGGAAATCGTGCATCCCGATCCCGCTGCGAGTTCTGAGCGCGCCGCCGCGACGGGCCGTGTTCTGCTGTGGCCGTGGCTGTTCGCGCTCTCGGCGCTGCTGCTGCTTTTGGAGATGTATTTCGTCCACCGGCTCTGCCCGGTGATGAATCCCGCCGTCGCAAGCTCGACGGTCGCGAAACACGGCATCATCGCGCCGACATCGAAGCCGGAGGTGAGGCGATGAGCATCAGTTGGATGCCCGTACTGCCGCTGTGGGCCATTGCGGCCATCGTGCTCGCGCTGCTCGCGCTGCTGCTTTTTGGCTCGCTCGTGCTCGCAAAAAAACGGCTGCCTGCGCGCTGGATTGCGACGCTCGGCACGCTGCGCTTGGCTATCGTGCTCGTGTTTGCGATTTGCATGTTGCAGCCGGTCGTTTCGTTCCGCCGCACCGTGCAGGAAGAACCGCCGGTCCTTGTGCTGCTCGACGTTTCAAAGAGCATGGGCCTGAAGGACGCCGCCACCTCTGCGGATCGCCTGCACGACGCGGTGCAGTGGCTCGAAAAGAGCGGCCTGAAAAGCGCGCTCGCCGCGCGGAGCAATGTGCATTGGTTCGCATTCGACGGGCACGCGCGCGCGGTGAATGCCGGCGATGTGGCGTCGCTCTCCGCGAATGGCGCGACCACGCGGTATGCGGAAAGTCTCACCGATGCGTGGGAGCACTGCCGCCAGCAGCGCAGCGAGGGCGCACCGATCGTCCCCGGCGGACGCGCGCTGCTCGTGAGCGACGGACATGACGCCGGCACTCGCGACATCGCGGAGGTCGCGCGTGACATCGCGCTCACCGTGGACACGCTCTCGCCCGCGAGCACCCCGCCGGGAGCCGAACCGGCGCACGCGGACATCGTGCATGTGCAGGCGCCGCGGCGCGTGCTGCTCGGCGCGGAATCACGTTTCGCCGTCGCGCTGCGGCAGGAAGGACTCGCGGGGAAGCCGCTCACGCTGGAATTGAAGGAAGGCGAGAAGCTCGTCGCGACGCAGCCGTTTTCTTTCGCCGCCGGAGAGCAGGAAAAGACGGTGGCCGTCTCATTCCGCCCCGAGGAGGCTGGGCTGAAGGAATACACCGTCGGCGTGGCGGACGGCGGAAAGTCGGAGGCGCGGAATTTCAGCGTGCAGGTCGTCGGCGCGAAGAACGAGGTGCTCTTTCTCGAGGACAACTGGCGCTGGGAATTCAAATTCCTGCGCCGGATTTTCGAGGACGATCCGAACTTCACACTCACCGCATTTCTGTCGCGCGGGCAGAACGCCTTTGTGCAGTTCGGCGAACCCGACCGCCGCACGCAGGTCGCGGGCTTTCCGCAGACGCGCGCGGAACTCGCGGGCTTCGACACGTTCGTGCTCGGCAGCGCCGACCCGCGCCGCTGGCCGCGCGGGTTTGCGGGCGCGCTCCAGCAGTTGGTCGAGGAGGATGGAAAATCGCTCGTCGTCCTCGCCGGGCCGAACCTGCGCGAGATGATGCAGCATCCCGCGCTTGCGGAACTGCTCCCCGTCGAGCTGTCGCCCGAATCCGCGATGCCCGTGGCCGGCCCGGTCGCCGTGCGCGTGACACCCGAGGGGCTCGCGTCGCCATTCTTCGCCGCGCAGGGAAATGCGCCCGCCGCGCTGTGGGCCGGGTTGCCGCCGATGGATCAGGTCTATCCCGCGGTGCGCAAGAAGCCCGCGGCCACCGCGCTCGTCGAGGCGGAGAAGCTCACGAATTCATTCGGCCATCTCATCGTCATGGCCGAGCACACCGTGGGGCGCGGGCGCGTGCTGTTCATCGGCACCGACACGCTTTGGAAATGGCAGATGCTCGCGGGCAACACCGAGGGGCCGACGCCCTACCAGGTCTTCTGGCAGCAGGCCCTGCGTGCGCTCGCGCCGATCCGCCAGAGCGCGGGAAATGTGGGTCTTTTCCTCGAACCCGACCGCAGCCGCCACGAGATCGGCGAGAGCGTCGTGCTGCGCGCCGAGGTGCAGTCCGAGCGCCCGCTTGCAAAGCCGCGCTTGCAGGCGCAGGTCACGCTGCCCGACGGCAAACAGCTCCCGCTCGAATTTTCGCCGGACGCGAGCGCACCGGGGATTTTCACCGCGCGCTTCGAGGCCGCGATGCCCGGCCAGCACAAGGTCGCCGCCAGTGTGATTGCCGACGACAAGTCCGCCGCCGACGTGCTCATCGCCTTCGACATCGGAGAAAACACCACGGAACTTTCCGCGCACGGCATCAACGAGGCGAACCTCGACCGCATCGCGCGCGACACCGGCGGGCACCGCATTGACCGCGCCGATCCCGCGACTTGGAAGGCGCTCGCGACGCCCGAAAAAGTCCCCGTCACGCGCACCGAGACCGTGGACCTCTGGAATCGCTTCGCCCTCATCGTCGTGCTCGTCATCCTGCTCGGTGCAGACTGGCTCCTGCGCCTGCTGCGGGGCTTCGCGTAGCCGGAGATTCATCACTGAGACCTGCGCTGGCATCACCTTCATCGGCGAACCCTGTCCGACGCCCGTGCTCTGGAAAACTGGATTCGCGTCCGGCGGGAAGAAGCCATCCCGCACCCGATACACCGCTTCCATGCCCAGCCTCTCGCCGATGAAAAGGATCTGGCAAGTCCGGGTGTTCTTCCGGGCCTTGCGATAGGCTCGTCACGTTCATCAAGCGGATGACTTGCTGGCCGCTTAACTCGTCCGTCTGACGGATGGGGAGATTTCCGAATAGGCCTCGGGCTGCTCATCGGCATCAAAGAGACGGTTCAAACACTGTTCGTTGTCGGACATCGCGCCGGCGAGCCTCTGGTCGCCGTACGACTGAGCAAAGTCCTGGCTGCAGGACGCAGCCAGAAAGATTACCCGCAGGTGCCTGCACGGTCAGTGAGCCGCCGAGGCCCTGCGGGTTTCTAACTTTTTGCGCGGCGCGGTGAAAGGCGACCGCGGGAGGATGACCGCTGAATGAAAAACTGCGCCGGGCGATTCACTGGCCAAAAGCCTTGACGCCTCTCGCGTGCGGCGGCTTCACTCCGCGCCGCAATTCCCCAGCAGCGTCCGCCTTTTCCCACATGTCCAAAAAAGATCGCATCAACGTCGCCATCGTCGGCCTCGGCTTCGGAGCCGAGTTCATCCCGCTCTACCAGCGGCATCCGAATGCGTGCATGTATGCCATTTGCCAGCGCGATCCGAAGAAGCTGAACGCGGTGGGCGATGCGTTCGACATCGCGGTGCGCTACACGGATTTCAAGGAGCTGCTGAAGGACCCGAAGGTGGATGCGGTGCATATCAATTCGCCGATCCCGGACCACGGCTGGATGAGCGTCGCGGCGCTGAAGGCGGGCAAGCACGTGAGCTGCACGGTGCCGATGGCGACGAGCATCGCGGACTGCAAGAAGATCGTGGACCTCGTGAAGCAGACCGGCCTGAAATACACGATGGCCGAGACGGTGGTGTACGCGCGCGAGTATCTTTTCATGAAGGAACTGCTCGACAGCGGGAAGCTCGGGAAGCTGCAGTTCGTGCAGGCGAGCCATCAGCAGGACATGGACGGCTGGCCGAACTACTGGCCCGGCCTCCCGCCGATGTGGTACGCGACGCATTGCGTCGGCCCCGTCTCCGCGCTCGTCGGCGCGCCGGCGGAATATGTGTCGTGCTTCGGCAGCGGGACGATCCGCAAGGAACTTGTGAAGAACTACGGTTCGCCGTTTGCCGTCGAGACGGCGCACATCAAATACAAGGGCACCGACGTGAGCGCGCGGATCATCCGCAGCCTGTTCGACACGGCGCGGCAGTATCGCGAGAGCATTGACGTTTACGGCAGCAAGGCGTCCGTCGAGTGGCCGCTCATCGAGCACCAGCCGCTCGTGCTGCACACGGCGAAGCTCCCCGAGCCGAAAATCCCGACGCTCATCAAGACGCCCGACTTTGCCAAGCGTCTGCCGAAGCCGCTCCAGCCTTTCACCACCGGCGGCGTGTACGGCGGCAAGGGCAAGAAGGGTCACCGCTCCTTCACGCAGGGCGCTGGACACGGCGGCTCGCATCCGCACCTCGCGAATGAATTCGTCAACGCCATCGTCGAGAACCGCGACCCGTTCCCGAATGCGAAGCAGTCCGCCAACTGGACCAGCGTCGGCCTCTGCGCCCACGAGAGCGCGCTAAAGGGCGGTGCGATCGTGAAGCTCCCGAAGTGGACGCTCTGATTTTCCTGACTCTAAATCCCCACCCACCAACCCAACACCATCCACATGTCAGCATCATCTGAAGGTATCGCACCAAACGCCAAACGGCTCCTGTTCGCAGGATTCATGGCCATCCTCGCAGCCGGCGTCGGCTTCGCACTGCGCAACGGTCTCACCGGAGAGTGGAAAACGCTCTTTGGTTTTACAGACGGCCAAGTCGGTCTCATCGGCGGCGCAGGTTTTTCCGGCTTCTGCTTTGGTATCATTTTGGGCGGCATCGTGGTGGACAAAATTGGCTACGGAAAACTCGTGACAGCCGCATTCGCACTCCATGTGCTCTCTGCCATCGTTACGCTGTCCCCTGCTCCCAATGTGAGTCAGGCGACTGCCTTCAACTTGCTCTTCTGCGGCTCGTTTATCTTCGCGCTGGCAAACGGCACTCTCGAAGCTGTCGCCAATCCGCTGATTGCGACCGCCTTCCCAAAGAACCGCACCCACTATCTGAACATCCTCCACGCGAGCTGGCCTGCTGGAATGATTCTCGGTGCGCTGATCACGCTTTTTCTGGGCGACGTTCTGCCATGGAAAGCAAAACTCGGGTTGTATCTCATTCCTACCGCGATTTACGGCTTCCTGTTCTTCGGGCAGAAGTTCCCCAAATCCGAGGCTTCATCCAAGGGCTTCTCCCTTGGCCAGATGATGAAAGACGTCGGAATCATGGGTGCCAGCATCGTTGGTGTTTTGCTCTTCCTATTCTTCCGTGACTCGCTGGGCGGCATCCTCGGCGGCATCACGGGCAACGAATTCTTCAAGTCCCAGACATGGGTCATCATTTCCGCCGTCGTCGGCGCCGGCTTTGTGGCTTGGGTGGCATTGATCACCAGGTTTGCGTTCGGCCACTGGATGATTTTCATGCTGTTCATCGCCCACGCGATCATCGGTTCGCTGGAGCTTGGCACGGACTCGTGGATCGAAAACATCAACGGCAGCATCCTGACGGAGAAACAGGGCACGATTCTCTTCATCTTCGCGTCTTCGATGATGTTTACGCTGCGTTTCTGCAGCCACTGGATCGAGTCGAACCTCAAACTCTCCCCTGTCGCGATTCTGTTCACCTGCGCGGTGTTCGCAATCGTCGGCCTGCTCGCCTGCTCAGCAGTGACAACACTGACGGTCGCATTCGGCGCAGTGCTGCTCTACAGCATCGGGAAGACCTTCTTCTGGCCGACCATGCTTGCTGTCGTCGGTGATCGCTTCCCTCGCACCGGAGCGGTGGCGATGTCCATCATGGGAGGCATTGGCATGCTCTCCGTCGGGCAGATCGGCGGCCCCGGGCTCGGCTATGCCAAGGATCGCTTCGCTGCTGAACATCTGGAAGAGAAGGGCCAGAAGGCAATTCTCGAGGCAAACAAGGCAGAGAAGCCTTCAGGTCTCCTGGGCTTGTTCAAAGAAGTCTCGGCTCTCGACGGCGCCAAAATGCAGGCGGCAAGGGCACTGGCTGAAAAGGAAAAGCACGACAACACCCCGCCTGAAAAATCCGCGCTGACCGCCGATCAAAAAGCGATGGTCGAGGCAAATATCGCTGGCAGCCGCAAGACCCTCAGGGCCGATGCCGCCCTCCCGGTAGGAATGGCCGTCATCTACCTGTTGCTGCTTCTCTACTTCAAGTCACAGGGCGGATATCGTCCTCTGAAACTTGAAGAACAGCAGTAGCTCGTTCGGCATTCGAATCCACAAACGGGGCCCGGCGCAAGCCGTGCCCCGTTTTGTTTGCAGCCGACGACGGCAGGAGGCGGGCCGTTCTCCCGTAGCCGCGCCTGTGAAGGCGCGGGCACTCTTTGTGTTTCACGCCGGGAGATCAGCCCGCGCTTTCACAAGCTCGGCTACCGTATCTTCTCTCCGCATCCGCCCCGAGGTGGCGGCCGGCAATCCCAGTCGGCTCTTTCCACGAAAACAAAAAGCCCCGGCCGCTTTCGCAGCCGGGGCCTTTTTTGAAAATCGGACGCAGGATTAGTTCGCCAAAGCGACGGGGTCCACGTTGATGCGGCGGCCGCCCTTGTCGAAGCGCACCTTGCCGTCCACGAGCGCCCAGATCGTGTAGTCGCGGCCGAGGCCGACGTTCTTGCCGGGCTGGAACTTAGTCCCGCGCTGGCGCACGATGATGTTGCCGGCGACGACGACCTCGCTGCCGAATTTTTTCACGCCGAGCCGCTTGCTGTCGCTGTCGCGACCGTTCTTGACGCTTCCCTGACCTTTCTTGTGTGCCATAAAATCTGAGTGGTTGAGTGTGGTGTTAAGAAATTAACAGGCGGTCTAGCCGTTGATGCCCGTGACCTTCACCTTCGTGAGGCGCTGGCGGTGGCCGACCGTGCGGTGGTAGCCCTTGCGGCGCTTGTAGCGGTAGGCGAGCAGTTTTTCGCCCTTCTCCTGCGCGAGGATTTCGCCGGTCACGGAGACACCCTTCGTGTCGCCGCCGACCTTGATGTTCGCACCCTCGCCGGTGAGGAGCACCTCGTTGAAAGTGACGGAAGCTCCGACTTCACCGTCGAGTTTTTCGATGGTGAGCGTATCGCCTTTGGCGACCCGGTATTGTTTACCACCGGTTTTGATGACTGCGTAGGACATGGCGTTGTTTTCTTGGAAAATGGGCGCGGAAACTGGCACCGACGCCGCACGCTGGCAAGGGATAAAATCAACGGCGACGCATTCTTTTTCATCGGCGGAATTCGCGCCCGCCGTCTCGCCGCTTGCGCTCCCTCCTCGGGAGGTTCAGCTTTTCCACCATGAACACTCCCTCCCTCCCCTGCCCCGATTGCGAAACGCCGCGCATCATCGTCGTCCACGAACCGCTCCCGCAGATCGAGCGGCGCGCTTTTTTGAAAAAGACCGTCGGCGCCCTCGCGGCGACCGCCATAGCGCCGTTCGCCCATGCGGCGAAGGGCGGGAAGAGCGAGACGCTCGTGCAGCAGTTTGCCAAGACGCTCACCACGGAGCAGCGCGCGAAGGTCTGGTTCCCGTTCGACGACCGCAAGCGCACGCTCGTGGACAACAACTGGCACATCGTGGACGAGAAAGTCGGCGCGTTTTTCACGAAGGATCAGCAGGCGATGATCCGCGAGATTTTCCTCGGCCTGCACTCGCCGGAGTATGCGGAGAAAGTGATGCAGCAAGTCGCACACGACAGCGGCAAGGCGGGCTTCGAGGATTCGTCCGTCGCGCTTTTCGGCGAACCGGAGTCGGGCAAGTTCGAGTTCGTGCTCACGGGCCGCCACTGCACGCGGCGCTGCGACGGCGACAGCGTCGAGGGCGCGGCATTCGGCGGGCCGATTTTTTACGGCCACGCGGCGAAGGGCTTCAACGAACCCGCGGATCACGAGGGCAACGTCTATTGGTATCAGGCCAAGCGCGCGAACGCCGTCTTCCAGATGCTCGACGGCAAACAGCGTGAAAAGGCACTGCTCCCGCGCGGCCGCGAAGAGACCGGCAACGACACCGTGAAGCTCCAGGGCAAGAACGCAAACATCGAAGGCCTCGCCGTCGCCGACATGACGAAGGACCAGCGCGAAGGCGTGCGCAGCGTGATGCGCGATCTCCTCGCGCCGTTCCGCAAGGAGGACACGGACGAAGCGATGAAATTCGTCGAGGCCGCCGGATTTGAAAACATCCACATGGCATTCTACAAGGCCGGCGACATCGGCAACGACGGTGTGTGGGACGTGTGGCAGCTCGAAGGGCCGAACATGGTCTGGTATTTCCGCGGCTCCCCGCACGTCCACGTGTGGGTGAACATCGCGGCGAGCGCGTAGCACCACAGTTTCAACAAAGCGGCTCTCGTGCGCATCTGCGCACGCAAGGGGGGATTGCCTTCCTGGAATCCCGGCGTTCCTGCTCACTTGCGCGAGCTCCCTTCTCGAAGTCCGCGCATCCGTGCGGCGTCCAATTTCATCTATTCCAAAGCCCGCTGCACGCCTCCCGGAATGCGGCGCCTTCCTCCGAAGCGCCAAAGCATCCATGCGCGGGCTCAAAGTATCCATGCTTTGCCTCGGCGCATCCATGCGGCGGGAAAAAGTAGGCCTTCCACAGCCTTCCGCATGCCTCCACAAGCTCCGCGCAGGCCTGCGCAGCCCTAATGAAGCCCTCCGCAAGCTCGTGGAAGGCCTCCGCAAAGGCCGCGCATTCCTTCCACGACTCGCCGCATGGATGCTTTGATCCCGCGCATGGATACTTGGAGCGCTCGGAGGGATGCGGCGAGCTTCGGAAGGAATGCGCCGGCTCTCCGCAGCCCTGAAAAACGGCTTCTCTCTCGAAAACGGCCCCGTTTCCCGGCTTCCGTCACCGCACGATCTCGCGAAGCGACGGCGGCAAGGCCTGCGCGCCAAATTCGAGTTCACCGAGCAGCGGCACCGCGCCGCCGGGCAGCACGCCGAGCAGTTCCCCAAGCACGCCCGCATTCGTCACGACCGCCGCGTCACCATCTGCGGGCGGCTGCACTTGATTCAAAATCACACCCGCGCAGCGCAGCCCGCGCGCGCGGATCGCCGCGATGGTGAGCAGCGTGTGATTGATCACCCCGAGCCGGTTCGCCGCCACGACGAGCACCGGCAGCGCGAATTCCGCCGCGAGATCCGCCATCGAAAAATCCCGCGCAATCGGCACGAGCCAGCCGCCCGCGCCCTCGACGATCACCGCCGCGTGAACCGCGCGCAGCTCCGCAAATTTTTCCCGCACCAGCGCTACATCCACCGAGCGCCCCTCGATCATCGCCGCCGCGTAGGGCGCCACCGGCGGACGCAGCCAAACTGGGTTCACATCATTCAGCGCCACCGCACCGCTGCCGATCTCCGCATTCAGCTTCGAGGCCTCCGCGAGCAATTCCGCATCCTCACGCCCGCCGCAGCAGATCGGCTTGAAGCCCACCGCATCCACCTCCGCCGTGCGCAAAGTCCGCACGAGCATCGCCGCCACGCGCGTCTTGCCCACGCCCGTGTCCGTGCCGGTGATGAAAATGCTCATGCGCGGCGAGCGTATGCGCGCGGGTGAAAATGGAAACCCAGAAGGACACCGGGCCGTCGCGATCCTCACGAGGCCCGCTGCAGCCTACTCCCGCTCCTTGGAAATCTGCGCGTGCGTCGCGCGGTCGCCCTCGAAAAAGATCATCGTCTTTTCCACCATCATCTGCCGTCCGGTCGTGATTCCGGGCTTGCTGGAACTCCCCCCGCCCTGGCTGCCAAGGGATCGCTCTTCGCCTCCACCCTCCCGTTCCACAAACGACTGGTGGGAATAGACCCACACGTCGCCCCGGTCGAACTTCTCCACCGCGGTGGGATTGCCCGCTGCCAGACGCACCTGCTGCTTCGTCATCCCCTCGACGGCGAGCCCGCCACGGACGACACCGTGAATCAGGATGTCGCGATGGGCCGCCGACAGTTCGGGATGCGCCCTCGCATACTCCGAACCGGGAGTCGAACAGCCGGGAAGGCAGAAAAGCGCGAGGACGGCGAAGATGAGGACGGTTTTCATATCCCCAGCGAATTTACATTCGCGCGCGGAAAGTCGAGCAGAGAAATTTTTCCGCCTCAACGGAAAGTGACACCGTTGTTTTTCGATGTCCTGCGTCCATCAATTTCCGCCGCGCAAGAGCCATCTCATTTGCGTAACCACAGCTCCAGTGGACGCCTCCGCGAGCAGTTCCGCATCCTCGCGCCCGCCGCAGCAGATCGGCTTGAAGCCCACCGCATCCACACCCGCCGCGCGCAACGTCCGCACGAGCATCGCCGCCACGCGAGTCTTGCCCACGCCCGTGTCCGTGCCAGTGAGGAATAGGCTCATCTATTCGGCGCTACTTCAGCCTACGCTCAGTTCAAACTCGGGCATATTTTTCGCTCCAAAAAATCACAATGTCGCGGGGACGGCGCTTCTTGTATTTGGCAAAATCTTTGAGCTGTTTGACTAGGCTTCTGGGAATTACTAATTCCAGTTCAGCGAAGTCCAAATTCGCCCGAGTCTGCTTCATGAAACAATCCGTCGAGCGTTTGGCCGAATCTTTAAGCAATGGTTCGGTTTGGTATTCACTATTTAGATGAGTGAGGGCGTAACTTTCAATCCAAAAGCTTATAATCTCACGGGGGCGACATTTTTTAGATTTAGCAAAATTTTTGAGCCGGTTGATAGAGACTACGGGAAGGCTCAATTCAAGCTCGACTGAGTCTAAGCCCCGATTGGCTTGTTCTATGTAAGAATTCCTTTTCGGCGCATCCTTCGTTAGTTTTTTGGCAAGATCTTCAGGCAACGGTTCGGTTTGATACTTACCACATAGATAATCTTTGCGAAGCCACTGGCAGAGAAAGTCCAGCGACTTGATGCACGGCTCAACAAAATCCACAGTGATTTCGTCACTGGCGTCACCTTGATCGTGCGAACCGAAATTACCGTGACTCTGGATGGTTCTAAACTGGATCTTCAGACGCTGCGGGAGATGTTTTCCGTGCTTCAATTTTGCCAGCAAATCTTCAAGGCCAATAGGTGGGGGGACATGCTGACTGATCTTATCGAAGTAGATGATTTTGCAGATCACCTCAGATGTCTTACGGGCGAACATTAGCGACACCTCAGGATCGTCCAACATGTATTGGCGCGCCTTCGCGTGCCACCGCTGTATTCTGTTAAACGAAGAGATGTGCGGCAGGTTCATTACTGGAACCCATTTTTACTCCACCGTCACGCTCTTTGCCAAGTTCCGCGGCTTGTCCACGTCGCAGCCGAGGGCGACGGCGGTGTGGTAGGCGAGGAGTTGTAGCGGGATCGCGGTGAGGATGGGCGAGAGGTAGTCGGGGCAGTGCGGGATGCCGATGAAGTCGTCGGCGACGCGCTGCAGCTTCGTGCAGCCTTCGGTGCCGATGGCGATGATGGGGCCTTTGCGTGCGCGCACCTCCTCGATGTTGCTGATGTTTTTTTCCAGCACGGAATCCTCCGGCGCGATGACGATGGTCGGGACTTCGGGCGTGATGAGCGCGATGATGCCGTGCTTCAGCTCCGCGCTCGGGTGGCCGCTCGCGTGGATGTAGCTGATCTCTTTCATCTTCAGCGCGCCTTCGAGTGCGGCGGGGTAGTTGAACTGCCGGCCGAGGAACATCATCGCCGTGGCCTTCGCATATTTCTGCGCGATGGCCTTGATGTGATCGTCCTGTTTCAAAATCGCGCGCACTTTGTCGGGCAGCGCCTCGAGTTCGTTGATGATCTGCAATCCCTCCGTGGTCCTGAGATGCCGGATGCGCCCGAGCAGCAGCGCGATGAGCGTGAGGATAGTGACCTGCGACGTGAAGGACTTCGTGGCCGCGACGCCAATCTCCGGCCCCGCGTGCATGTACACGCCGCCGTCGCTCTCGCGGGCCACGGTGCTCGCGACGTTGTTGCAGATGCCGAGTGCGCGAAGGCCCTTGCGCTTTGCCTCGCGCAATGCGGCGAGCGTGTCGGCGGTTTCGCCGCTCTGGCTCACGCAAAAGACAAGCGTGTTCTTCGGCAGCGGGAGCTGGCGGTAGCGGAATTCGCTCGCGAACTCGACCTCGACGGGCACGTGCGCGAGCGCCTCGATGATGTATTCGCCGCACATCGCCGCGTGCGCCGCGGTGCCGCAGCCGGTGATGATGATGCGGTCAATGTCGCGCAGTTCGCCGGGCGTCATGCCGAGGCCGCCGAGCTTCGCCGTGGCTTCCTCGCGGGAAAGGCGTCCGCGCATCGCGTCGCGGATCGTCTCGGGCTGCTCGAAGATTTCCTTGAGCATGTAGTGCGGATAGTCGCCCTTGCTCACATCCTCGGCACTGAACTCGACCTTCGTCACCTCGAAGCCGCTCGCGCCGCCGAGCAGGCTGGAGATTTCAAATTCGTCGCGGCCAATCACGGCGATGTCGAAGTCCTTCAGGTAAACCGCCTCGCGTGTGTGCGCGACGATCGCGCTCACGTCGCTCGCAAAGAAATTCTCGCCCTTCCCGACGCCGAGCACGAGCGGGCTTCCGCGCCGTGCGCCGACGATCGCATCCGGCACATCCGCGTGCATGAGCACGATGCCGTACGTGCCGACGACTCCGCGCAACGCCTCGCGCAGCGCCTCGACGAGCCGCGCCTTTCCATGCGGCGTCTTCAGCGCGTCGTAGTGCTTGCCGATGAGATGCGCGAGCACCTCGGTGTCCGTCTGCCCGGTAAAAATGTGTCCTTCGCGTGTGAGCTGGTCGCGCAGCGTGGCGTAGTTTTCGATCACGCCGTTGTGGCAGATCGCGAGACGCCCGCTCTCATCGAGATGCGGGTGCGCGTTTTCATCCGTCACTCCGCCGTGCGTCGCCCAGCGCGTATGCGAGATGCCGGTCTCGCCAGCGAGTGGAGAATCCTTCAGCAGCGCGGCAAGGTTTGCGATGCGACCAGTGCGTTTGCGCGTCTCGATCGCGCCGTCGGTGATCGTCGCGACGCCCGCGGAATCGTAGCCGCGATATTCGAGGCGTCGGAGACCGTCGAGAAGGACGGGGACTGCTGGATTCTTACCGATGTAGCCTACGATGCCGCACATGAAAAATGAGAGTTCGAAAATGGATGCCGAGTGAGGCGCGCACTTATGCACACCGATGCGGCTGCGGCAAACGGCTTTCACCCAAAGGTCGTTCCGCAGAATCGCATCGCGCTCGGATGCAAAGCTTGAAATGATTTTTCACAATGCCCCGCGCACCGAAGAGCCACGACCCGATCGCCGTCACGCGGCAGAGCCTCATCGCGCGGCTGAACGACTGGGGCGACCAGCGCAAGTGGCAGGAATTTTTCGAGACCTACTGGCACCTCATCCACAGCGTCGCGATGCGCGCGGGACTGCGCGATGACGAGGCGCAGGAGGTCGTTCAGGAGACGTGCATCGCCGTGGCGAAAAATGTCTCGGCCTACGACAGCAAGGCGGGCTCGTTCAAATCGTGGCTGCTGCAGATGGCGCGCTGGCGCATCACGGATCAGTTCCGCAAACGCGACAAACGCCGCGCCGTGCCCAGCGAAGACGACACGCGCGCGACCGGCACGATGGATCGGCTGCCCGGCTCGGGCGGGGCGGCGTTCACCGAGATGTGGGAGGAGGAATGGCAGCGCCATGTCCTCGCCGCCGCGCTCGCACGCATGAAGCGGCGCGTGGAGGCAAAGCATTACCAGATTTTCGACTGCATCGTGATGAAGGAGTGGACAGCCACGAAGACCGCGAAGGAACTCGGCGTGAACATCGCGCAGGTATATCTCGTGAAGCACCGGCTGAAAGGGATGCTCAAAAAGGAACTGAAAGAAATCGAACGGTGACGTGCGACCGGGATGATTCGCGGGCTTTCGTCGTGCGCTACAATGCCTTCACGACGACCCACGTCGTCACCACCTGCCCGGATTCCGAATCGCGTGCCGTGATGTCATGCCGCCCCTCAACCGCCACTGCAAACGTCCGCCCTGCCTGTTCGCGCAGTGAAAGCGTGCGGCTCTCCCATATCAGACGGCTCCCGCCGCTCGCGACGAGCGGCACGAACGAGGACGACGGCACATCCGGATCCAAGAGAAAGGTCGAGCCCGGCTGTGGTGAGATGAGGTGCAGCCTTCCAGCGTCCGCGAGTACAGTGCGCTCGCGCAGTTGGTTGTCCGCGCTTGCAATCCACTCGGTGTATTCCGTGCCGAGCTTCACGCGGCCGGCGGAATCATAGTCGTCCGTGCGCTCAGGCAGCGGCAGGCACGCTGCTGCAAATTTTTCCACCACCGCATCCGCGCGTGGTGTCGCGGGCGCCCGACCGGTGAGCGGATGCACGGCGCGCTCGACGATCCCAGAAGGACGCTCAAACCACGTCGTGCCGAAGCGACGGTGCAGATGCTCCATCACATCGTGCATGATGGGCGCAGCACCCGTGACACCCGACACCTCGCGCATCGGCGAGCCGTTGAAATTTCCGACCCACACGCCGACGGTGAATTCCGGCGTGTAGCCCATCGCCCAGTTGTCGCGAAAATCCGTGCTCGTCCCGGTCTTGCACGCGACTGGAAAATCGAACCGCAGCGCCGAGTTCGCACCGAAGGACGGCGTGCGCGCGACGTTGTCCGAGAGCATGTCGGCGATGAGCCAGCAGAGCTGTGATCTGGATATTCCAGTCTGCGCACCACTCTCATCGGCTATGTCTCCAAAATCACGCCTGCTCCCGAATGAAGCTCCGCCTTGGCCCCGCGCCGGGGAATTCGCCAGAGGACTCGCACACTCGAGAAGACGATATGGCCGCCACTCGCCCATCCGCGCGAGCGTCGCATAAAGATTCGCGAGTTCGAGCAGTCGCACTTCGGCGTTTCCGATTGTGAGGCCGAGGCCGTATTCGTCCGGCCCCTTCGGCAGCGTCGTCACGCCCCATGCTTGCAGCCGCTTTTGCAAAATCGCCGCGCCGCCGAGCGACTGGAGCACGCGCACTGCGGGAATGTTCAGCGAGCACGCGAGCGCCTCGCGGTAGCGCACGGGGCCCTGGCAGTGGCGGTGGTAATTCTCCGGGCGATACGGCCCGCTCGGCGTGGGAAATTCCGTCGGCACATCAGCCACGATCGTCGCAGGCGTGTCGCCGCGTTCGAGCGCGAGCAGGTAGGTGATCGGCTTGATCGTCGAGCCTGCGGAGCGCGGTTGCGTCGCGCCGTTCACCATCCCGCTGCCCGGTGCGAAATAATTCTCCGAACCGACGAGCGCGAGCACCTCGCCCGTGCGGTTGTCGAGCACGACGGCGGCGGCATCGCGCACATTTTCCGCGCGCAGGCCGGCGAGCCGCTCTGTGACGCTGCGCTCGACGAAGCGGTTCAAATCGAGATCGAGCGTCGTGCGGACTTCGCCGCTGCGTTGATTTTGAATTTGGAAGCCAGAAAGCCAGGAAGATTTTTGCTGTTCGCCAGATGCGGAAGCGGACGCATCGCCGCCTCCTGATTTCCTGCCTTCCAAATTCAAATCCCTATCGTTCGTTCGTGCTGCGACAGCAAGTTCGCCCTTCGTGTATTGCAACACGAGATCCACAAAATGCGGCGCATTGAAAATCCTGCGCGCCTTTTCATACCGCAGCGGCTCCGCGACCGCGCGATCGTAATCCTCCTGCGCAAGCCAGCCTGCATCGAGCATCCGCCGCAACACCGTTTCCTGCCGATGCTTCGCGCCCGCGGGATTCGCGTGCGGATTCAGTCGCGTAGGATTCCACGGCAGACCCGCGAGCAGCGCGGCCTCGGCATTGCTGAGGTCGGCGAGAGGCTTTCCAAAATAGTAGCTCGCAGCCTCCGCGATGCCGAAGTTAAGGTTCCCGAAATCGAGCCGGTTCAGATACGCCGCCAAGATCTCCTCCTTCGACCAAAGCTGTTCCAGCCGCAGCGCCGTCGCCATCTCGATGAACTTCGTCTT
This sequence comes from uncultured Spartobacteria bacterium, assembly GCA_903882875.1. Lineage (GTDB taxonomy): Bacteria > Verrucomicrobiota > Verrucomicrobiia > Chthoniobacterales > Chthoniobacteraceae > SXWH01. The sequence continues at coordinate 54,107 of CAIRYQ010000079.1, forward strand.
CAGCGTGCGCGGGCGCGGCACAGAGAGCTTGATGAGCTGCTGCGAGATCGTGGACGCGCCCGACGTCTTGCGCCCCGCGCGCACGCTCGACACCGCCGCGCGCGCCGACGCGAGCCAGTCCACGCCCGAGTGCGAAAAGAACCGCTTGTCCTCCGCCGCGAGCATCGCGTGGATCACGTTCGCCGGAATTTCCGAATACGCCACCTCACGCCGGAAGCGCTCACCCACGCGCGTCTCGCGCAACGTCTTCCCGTCGCGATCCGTGAACTCCACGCTCACCGGCGGCGTGCGCAGCAGCGCCTCGGGCACGGGGACAAACTTCAGTCCGATCCACGCAGCGAGAAAAAGCGCGGCCAGCGCGAGCGCGGTGCGCCTCAACCATCGCAGCCAGCGGCGCTTTTTCTGCGGAGTCTTCACGGCGGAATCATCGGGCACTCAGGTGCCGCGGCTCATTTCAGCGCGGTGCCTTTCACCACCAGCGACGCGCTCAGGCCGAAGCGCTCGGGGTGATACATCTCCTCGATCTTCGCCGGCGGCGCGGTCGCGCTGCCGGTGGCGCGCACGCGGGCGAGGTAGCGGATCTGGTGTTTGCCGGGCCACATCGAGTTCGAGAAGAACAGCGCGCGGTCGTCGCGCAGCTCGGTGAAATCCGACGCGAATACATTCGACAGCCCCTGTCCGGCCATCGCCTGCGATTTGAATTCCGGATTCACCGCCTCGAACACCGCGGGCAGCGGGTCGTCAATCGCCACGTAGCTCGCGCGGCCAGGCGCGTTGAACTCCAGCGTGACGAGCACGCGGTCGCCGACGCGCGCCTCGTCGAGCGGCGACAGCGAGCCGTCGTCATTGATGCGCTGGTAGCTGCGCGTGATCGAATAGCCACGGTCCTTGCGCTCGGCGACGAGCGTCTTCGGCTGCGACTCGACTTTGACGTGCGTGAAGATGCGGCCCTTGCCGGGATTGCGCAGCGTGATCGCCTTCGCGGCGTCGAAGGAAAACTCCTTCTCGAAAAACGCGCCCTTCGCCGCGAGATGGAAATCCGCGGGCGCATCGCCAGCGGTGAGCGAGCCCTTCACTTCCTTCCGATTCGTCTCCGTGCGACGGATGTATTCCGAGAGGCCGAGCACGGCCCACGCGTTGCCCTGCGTGGTCATCCAAGCGCCGTCGGTACGCGCGTCGAAAAGCGCGGTCGCGATTGCATCTGCAGCGGATGATTTCGCCGACAGCTTCGACCACGCGAGCAGGCGCACGCCCTGCGCGCGCGCGACGGAGCCGAACCAGAAATCCTCCTCGACGGCCTTGTCCTGCATCTTGAGCAGCGTGTCGGCGATCTTCGCGCCGCCCTTCGTTTCGAGAGCGGCGAGCGCGAGCAGCGCGCGGCTTTCCTGCGTGAGCACGTCGCGTTTCTTGAACAGCGCCTCGTGATACGCCGCCTCCGCACGGCCCGCGAGCGCGAGCGTGTAGCACGCCAGCGCGCGCGGCGAGAGCTGCCACTTGTCGTTCGAGTCCGCGGCGCCGCGCAGCTCCTTGCTGAGATAATCGAGCACGCGCTTGAGTGATTCCTCGTCCACTTCGATGCCCGCCTTCTTCGCCATCACGAGGCCGAGCGCGCCATACGCGCTGCCCCAGAAATCCGCCGTCGAACCGCCGGGCCAATACGCGAGGCCGCCGTTCGAGGTCTGCATCGTGAATATCCGCGCCACGCCTTTTTCGAGCACCGCCTGGAACTCCGCATCGGTGCGCTTGAGCTCCGGCAGCACGTCGCGGAAATCACGCAGCCCGAGCCACGGCAGCATCGAGGAAGTCGTCTGCTCCACGCAGCCATAAGGATAATGCAGCAGTTCGCCCACGCCCTCGCGCAACTCGAAGATGCGCGAATTCGCGAGACTCACGCGCACGACGCCCTTGCCCTGCATGAGCGTCGGATCGAAACCCGCGAGCACGTTCGTCTCCGCGGAGTCCACGCGCTGCTGCTTCACCTCGTGCAGCAGCGGCGCGGGGAAAGTGATCTTCAGCTTCGTCTCGACCGCGTCGCGGAACTTCGCGCCGCCGCCGGTGAACTCCGCGCTCCACACCCATTTCGCCTCGCCGATTTCGCGGACCTCGATCGGAAAATCCACCGCGACGGATCCCTTCGCGGGAATGCTCACTGTTCGTTCCAGCATTTGCCGGATTCCCCCTCTCGCGTCCAGTTCACTCGCCTTCTCATCGAGTTGCACGCGCACCTTCGCCTAGCCCGCCTGCTCCGTCGTGTTGTGCACCACCGCGCGCAGGAAGATGAGGTCGCCAACATTCGCGAAGCGCGGCACCGACGGCTCGATCATCACCGGCTTGTTGATCTCGAACGCGCCCTCCGCATTTCCGAACTGATCACGCTTCGTCTGCACGACGGCCATGATGCGGTAGCGCGTGAGCCCGTCGGGCACGACGAAGCCCGCGTGGACCTTGCCCTCCACATCGCTGCGCAGCGACGCGGCCCAATACGCCGTGCCGAGAAAATTGCGCCGCACGCCGCCGTCGCCGCCCTTGCCGAAGCCGCCGACGAGGTAGCCCTTGTTTTCAAAAAGCCCCTCGGCAATCGCGTCGCTGCCCTCGCGCAGCAGCTTCTCGATCGTGAGCCCCGTCGTCACATCGAGTCGCAGCAGCTTGCTGAAAAAAGTGAGCGGGTCGGGCGTGTTGAAACCCGTGAGACTCAGCACGCCCTCGTCCGCGGCCCACAGCGTGACCTCCGCATTCGCGACCGGCTTACCATCCACGTCGCGCACCTCGGCGACGACCTCCGCCTGGTCGCCGGGTTGATACGCCGCGCGCGACGGCTTCACGTTCACATAGAGCTTCGCATCGGGCCGCGCGATGCGCACCTGCGTGTAGCCGATGCGATACTCGGGCATCTTGAATTTCTTCGTGCTGTCCTGCGAGCCGCGCAGCACGACCACGGAGACGAACACATTCGGCGCGTCGCCCTCCTCGATCGGCACGCGGATCGCGGGCGCATTGCCTTCGAGCTTCGTGAAAAAGTAACGCTTCACATTCTCGCGCTCGACCGTCACGAGCGCCGGGCCGCTGATCGCCGTCTTCACCAAAATGACCGCCTCTTGTCCGCCGCGATACTCGGGCTTGTCCGCGACGAGCTCGATCTGGAAACGGTTGCGGTAATTCCATGTGATCTGATCCTTGCCGTACACGCTCACCGTCGTCGTGGTAATCACATCGTGGCCGGCGCCGTCGCGCGCGACGGCGGAGACGACGTAGAGGCCCGGCTTGTCGAGCGTGAGCGACATGTCCTTTTTCTCCGGCTCCGCGAGCTGCCACTTGCCGCCGTTCTGCACGAGCTTCGCGGACTTCACCTGCGCCTGCCCGATGAACTGCGTGATCGGCTCGCTGCGGAAATTCTCCGCCTCGTCCGCATCCTCCACGCGGTTCGTCTGCCACTCAATGCGCGTGAGCTTCACCGTCGCCTCGACAGCCTCGGGCGTCGGCGTGCCGTCGGTGCGAATCGCGATCACTTGCAGCGGCAGCGCCTCGCCCTCGCGCACGACTTCGGGCATTTGATGGATGCCGAGGTAAAAGTCCGAACTGTGCGCGAGGAACTCCGTGCGCTCGGCGACCGTCTGCTGGTTGATGTCCGTGATTTCCGTAAGGAAACGCACGCGGCGCGGCTGCGGATTGCGCGTGTTCTGCGGCACGCTGAACGCCACTTTCACCGCGCCATCCGCGCCGATGTCCGCGCGGCCCTGCGCCGAGAAGCGCGGCTCGCCGCCGAGCTTCTGCAGGAGCCGCCAGTCGCCGATCGCCTCGGTGAACACGAAATCCTCGAAGCCCGTCGGCGCGAAATGCTCGTCCATCGCGCGCACCGACCACGAGAGCTGCGCCTTCGAGAGCGATTTGCCCATGTAGTATTTTGCGTTCACGGGCAGCTCGATCGGAGCGCCGAGCATCGGCGTCTGCGGCGGCGTGACCTTCACCTCGAAGGCATTCGGCGAATACTCCTGCACCGACCAGCCGCACATCAGATCGCTCCAGTCCTCGTCCGCATTTCCCGCGAAAAAGAGCTGCGCGGAAAATCCACCAACCGTGTCCTTCGGCAACGCTATGTCCGCGTCGAACGCGCCGGTGTCCGAGAGCGTCAGCTTGCGTTCGACGAGCACGCGGCCCTTCGGACCCTTCACCCTCAGCGTCGCGGCCATGCCCGCGGCCATATGCGACTCGCCCGGCGTGTAGCTGCGCACGATGCCCTTCACATGCGCCGTCTCGCCCGGACGATACACCGGCCGGTCCGTGAACAAAAATCCGCGCCGCTTGCCGCCTTCTGCAAACTCGTCCGCACGGATGTCCTCCTCCTCGCCAAAGACATTGATCCGGAAACGGCCGAACTCCAGCTCACCGCGCTCGGAATCGAAGCGCATCAGGTGCCGGTCGTCGCCTTTGGTGACGAGCAGCCATTTTGCCGCCGCGGCATTTTCGTCCGGCTTCGGCAGGCGCACCGTGCCGTCCGCTGCGGTCGTCTTTTCGGAAATTTTCGCGCCCGCCTCGTCGAGCAACTGCACCTTCGCGCCGCCCACCGGCTCCGCCGTCGTGAGCGAAAAGACGTGCAGGAAATTATCCGCCGCGACCTTCCACACCACGCCGATATCCGTCACCTGCACGAGCGCCTGCGTGCCCACGCGCTTCACATTCGGCGCGGGTTTGTTCGGCTGTTCGGCGGTGAGGAAAACTGCGCCCGTTTTTCCGGGACCGAGGATTTCATCCCAATTCAGGTTCGTCACGCTGCGCGAGTCCACCGCGGCATCCGGTGCGAAATCCTTCTGCCACACGACGGTGCCCGGCACGGTCTTCTCGTCCACCTTTTGGTAAAACTCATCGTCCTTCTGCTCGTCGCGCGTGTATTTCGCATACGCGTCGAACGCCGCGATCACGCTGTCCGCCGGGATGCGTTTTGCGCTCACGTGGAATTTCGCCACGTTCACGCTCATCAGGCCAAACTGCCTCGTTCCGGCGCGCTGCTGCTGCGACGCGAAGCCCTGAAAATACAGCCGCGACGCGACGGGCGCGAAGCTCACCTTGCGCACCGCCGCCTGCCCGAGCGTGAACGGCTCGAATGCCGGGGTCTCGCCCGCGACGGTGATCGTGTAGTCCGTCCCGAGCGCGAAGTCGCCGGTCACGAGCAGCGCGTTGTTGTCACTGAGAAGATCGTCGGCCCAGGCAATCTTAAAGTTCGCGGGAGCCGGGGCGACGCTCACAAATTTCGCCGCGTCCTTGCGCACCGCCTTGCCGAGCCGCTTGCTGAAAGCCAGCGTCACGCGCTTTCCGGAGACCGGGAGATTTTCCACGTTCACGCGATCGAGCGTGAAGGGCTTCACGATGCCGATGTTCGTCACATGCGCGCCACCGAGCTTCAGCCCGCCGTCCGCCGACGGCGCACCCTGCGACACGACGAGCTGCCAGCCTTTGCCGGGCATGAGCGGCTTTGCGGGAGTCACAAAAATCACGTTGTTCAGCACGGGGGCAGCCTTCGGCGCGGGCTGATCATCGTCATCGTCGCCATCCTTCGCTGCCTGCGGTTTCGCAGGCCCGCCGGCGAGATGCTCGCGCACCTGCGCGTCCCATGTGAGCGCGCTGCGATCGTCGCTATGGTAGGGAGGAAAAGCGCCCTCGTCCTTGCCCGGACGCCGCACGACGGCATCCACGCTGTGCTTCTCAGCGTCCACAAATTTCACCTGCGCCCCAAGCGCCGCCGGATCCACATCCGCGCTGAAAAGCAGCATCACGCGCGGCTGCGCGGGCGCGTCGGCCACGTCGAAGTAATCCAACATGCTCACGCCCTTCACTCGAAATGCCGGCGTGCTGAACGATTCCTTCACCGTGCCGCGGAACACTTTTCCCTCCGCCGTCTTCAGCCCGCCCGCGAGCGTCGCCACAAACGTCGTCTCCAGCGGCGGCGGCGCGCTCGGCTGAAAGACGCCGCTCTGCGTGGAAACCCAGCGCCACTTTCCCGCGATGGTCGGCTGGATCACGAGCGGCGATTCCGCATCCGCCTTTCCGACGGCATCCGCCGCGACCATCGGCTCGGCGAAGCGCAGCTCAAATGCCGAGGACGGCTTGAGCACATGGTTTTCCAAAGTGTCCACGAGGAGCGTGACGGGCGCATCCTTCGGCGCGGCGAAGAGCGTGATGGAGGACAGGAGGACGAGCAGCGAGGTGAGTTTCATGGCAACAGTGAGGTTAACGTTCCGGGGCTTGGGATTCTTTCAGCAAAATCCACGGAGATCGAGAACAGACTGAGGCCGCCTTGCAATGCGGACCGGAAATTGGCGGGGAAAAATGTTGGCTCGACCGCCCCGCGTCGCCCCGCCTCCGTTGTTGACGCAACCCCCAAGTGCCCCTTTGATACGCGGCTGATTTCTTCCAGGCACTCACAAAGAACCAACACAGAAAAAAACATGATCAAAATCGGTATCAATGGGTTTGGCCGCATCGGCCGCCTCGTCTTCCGCGCCATCTGCGACCAAGGCCTGCTCGGAAAAGAAATCCAGGTCGTCGCCGTGAACGACCTCGTTCCCGCGGACAACCTCGCCTACCTCGTGAAGTACGACTCCACGCAGGGCAAGGCGAAGGAGGAAGTATTCAGCAAGAAGTCTTCGCCCTCGGTGGCGGAGGACGACGTGCTCGTCGTGGACGGCCACGAAATCAAATGCCTCGCCGTGAAAGAAGGCCCAGCCGCACTTCCTTGGAAGGCGCTCGGCGTGGACATCGTCATCGAGAGCACGGGCCTCTTTGTGGACGCGGAAAAGGCGAAGGGCCACATCACTGCGGGCGCGAAGAAAGTCATCATCAGCGCACCCGGCAAGAATGAGGACATCACCGTCGTCATGGGCGTGAACCACACGAACTATGATCCCGTGAAGCACAACATCATCTCCAACGCGAGCTGCACGACGAACTGCCTCGCCCCCGTCGTCCACGTGCTGCTGAAGGAAGGCTTCGGTATCGAGGAAGGCCTCATGACCACCGTCCACAGCTACACCGCCACGCAGAAGACTGTGGACGGCCCGAGCAAGAAGGACTGGAAGGGTGGACGCAGTGCCGCCATCAACATCATCCCGAGCAGCACCGGTGCGGCCAAGGCCGTCGGCCTCGTCTGCCCCGAGGTGAAGGGCAAGCTCACCGGCATGGCCTTCCGCGTCCCGACGCCGACCGTCTCCGTCGTGGATCTCACGGTGAAGACCGTGAAGGAGACGAGCTACGAGGAAGTCTGCGCCGCGATGAAAAAGGCCAGCGAGACGTATCTCAAGGGCATCCTCGGCTACACCACCGACGAAGTCGTGAGCAGCGACTTCATCCACGACGCCCGCAGCTCCATCTTCGACGCCGGCAGCGGCGTGGGGCTGAACAGCAAGTTCCTCAAGCTCGTGAGCTGGTACGACAACGAGTGGGGCTACAGCAACCGCTGCGTGGACCTCGTCAAATACATCGTCAGCAAGGGCCTCTAAGCTCTGCGCGCAAAGACGCGTATCAACATTCACCCAAACGCCGGGCGGGCCGAAAGGCTCCCCGGCGTTTTGGCTGCCAGGATGACACCAATGGGCAACAATCGCGTGAGGAGATTCCGATGCGTGAATCCTGTCCCGAAACGCAACCATCTTGACGCTGAGCGTGCTTCACTGACAGCATCGCCGTTTCCACCAACCCCGCACCTTCATGAACCGCCGCGTCTTCCTCTCGCTCCTCCTCGTCACCTTCGCCGGCGCCGCCTTTTCTGCCGATGGGATCAAAGTCGCCTGCGTGGGTGACAGTATCACGGCTGGTGCCGGCGTGAAGGACGCGAAGAATCGCTACCCCGCGCAGCTCGGCGAACTCCTCGGCTCGGGATACGATGTGAAGAATTTCGGCAACGGCGGCACGACGATGCTCGACGACGGCGACAAGCCGTACAAGAAGCAAAAGACCTTCACGGATGCCGTCGAGTTTGCCGCGGACATCGTCGTGATCAAGCTCGGCACGAATGACAGCAAGCCGCAAAACTGGGCGAAGAAGGACGGCTTTGCGCCTTCTACAAAATCGCTCGTCGAGGCGTTCACGAAGGCGAATCCGAAAGCGAAGATTTTCCTCTGCTACCCGGTCCCGGTGATCGGGAAGGGCAACTTCGGAATCCGCGAGGAGATCGTGAAAAATGAGATCATCCCGCTCATCAAAAAAACGGCCGACGAGCTGAAGCTGCCGGTGATTGACCTCTACGCGGCGCTGGACGGGAAGCCGGAGCTTTTCCCCGACCGCGTGCATCCGAATGACGACGGCGCAAAGCTCATCGCGCAAGCCGTGCATGCGGCGGTGAAAAAATAGCCGCAGCCGGCTTTGCGTCCGACGCGCTGGCGCGGCACGCACTCTGGCATTGCGCACCGCGGGGGCCTCGGCAACATGGGGTGAAATCCTCCTCGCCATGCGCCATTCGATCCCCACCCGCACCCTCGCGTTTCTCGCATTCATTCCGGCCGTGCTTCTCGCGCCTCCGCTCGTGCGCGCACAGAAAAGCGCGTCCGCATCCGCCGCTCCGGCGATGTCGCTCGATTCGCTGATCGCAGGCGACAAGCCGTGGGAGACAACTCCGGATCAGCTCGAAGCGGCGGTGAAACCCGTGCGCACGCAGTGGCTCTCCTCGACGAAGGATTCGGCGCGCTATTTCGGCAACTACGCGATCTGGAACGGCGCGATTCCGGTGAAGGAGGCGGTCGTCGAATTTCAAAACGGGAAGCTCTTCCGCGTGAACCTCTCCATCTTCAACCGCGGCGACAGCGACAGCGGGAGCTTCGCGAGCCGCGTGGAATTTGAAAAACAGCTCGAAGCGTGGAAAACGGCGATCACCGCAAGGACCGGCGTGCAGCCCGTGGATCTCGGCAAGCAGAGCGCAAGCGCGGTGAAGGCGACGGGCTTTTCGTGGTCGAAGGCCCCGACGGTCTATCTGCTCGAATTCAGCTACCAGAAGGATGCGAAAGCGACGGGCGTCCAGTTCCGCCCGGAGTTCGTGCGGCTGCGCGTGTCGGCGCTGCCGAAGCAGCTCGGCCTCGGCTCCGCGGGGGCGACGAGCGGTTCCGCCGGCCAGCGCGTGAGCAAGGCCGCGCTGCTCGCCAACGTCACGAAGGATCCGAGCGGCGATGTTTTCCTGAAAAATGTGCCGATGGTGGATCAGGGGCCGAAGGGCTACTGCGCGGTCGCGACGGCGGAACGCGTCTTCCGCTACTACGGGATGCCCGTGGACCAGCACGAGATGGCGCAGGTGGCAAACACCGGCGCGGGCGGTGGCACGAACCCCGACGCGATGCTGAAGGCGCTCACCGCATTGCAGGGGCGGCTGCATGTGCATGTGCGCGCGATCTCGAAGTGGGAATACGCGGAGTTCACCCGGATGCTCACGGACTACAACCGCGAGGCGAAACGGAACAAGAAAAAGGAAATCAACATCACCGGCATGCACACGATTGATATCGGCGCAATCTACGGAGCGATGGATCCGGAGTCGCTGAAGGAATCCAAGACGGTGAAAAAGAAGGGCGACTTCGACAAATTCAAGCGCGAGATCGCAGAGAAAATTGACAAGGGGATCCCGGTGATGTGGGGCGTGGAACTCGGCCTCTATCCCGAGGCGGAAATCCCGCAGGCGCACGGCGGCCACATGCGGCTCATCATCGGCTATAACAACAAGACGAACGAAATCATCTACTCCGACTCGTGGGGTGAAAAGCACGCGATGAAGCGGATGCCGAGCGACAACGCCTTCCCGATGACAACTGGGCTCTATTTCATGGAGCCATTTGAGTAATATCTTTTCCCAACCGTCCAGGCCAAAGTAAGAAACACATTTTTCGTCCAGGCCCGGAAACATGGTCTTACATGAAATGCCTATTTCGTTGAGTTCTGCTTTGATCTTTCCAAAGTGGCGAGGTGGCACAGCGCATTTCTGAGACTTAGTTCCTTGGGGAGCATGTCAGCAAAGTGCCGAAAATAGGCGTCGTTATTGTCAAAATCGATCAAGAGGTGCAGCGTGAAGTACGAGGACTGTGCTTCAAACCGTCTATCAATATAGGTCGGCATGTAGAACTTGAACGGGGCTTCGCCTCCATCTGCCGAAGTCGTCCCCTTGGAATCATAAATTTGGGTATTGTAAATCTTGCCCTTATAGACGTGGGCATTGAACTCGGCCGGTGTATTTTCAACCGCAAGAAAAGGAACGCGACCAAGACGTTTTTCGTCCAATCAAGCAATCGAGTAAGCAGGCCGTGATGTTGGGCGAGTGCCTTTTATTCGATGTCGGTTTTTGGTATTTGCGCAAATGTAAGGTGTGATAGAGCTTCGCGGCGGAAATCCCAAAGCAGTCGGGTTTCCAATTGACCTATGCTTTCACTTCGGCGTTTGGTTTGACGGAATAGCAAAGGCTCTAGAAGCGTGCTGATGTCAGTTTCGGTGACAATTGGGATCATTTTGCAAAGCGGTCGCAAAATCGCTATTTTTGGCCATTCTTGTCAGTCGTGTGGGTAAAAATGGTTGCCGTTAGCATTTCAATGGTTCCGGTTATGGTTTCCATGGTTCGGATTACGCCTTCCATGGTTCCGATCATGGCTCCGGTGTTTCGGGTTACGCCTCCAATGCTTCCAGTTACGACCTCGATGTTTCTGATTATCGCGTCCATCCTTGCCGCCCCCCTTTCCATGACAGCCATTTTGGCGGCAATGATTCAGCGGATTTAGCGAGATTAGCGATGGGAGGATGCGCTCCGGTCGCAGCGCTGGACGACGCAGAGCGTCACGGCGGCGGCAAGGATGCAGTGCTCGCGCCGATGATGATGGTCACGGGGACGCCGACCATTCGCGCAAAGCCGCCGGAGACGAGGCTGCCGAAGGGCATCATGCCGCCGAAGATGAGCGCCCAGATGCCCATCACGCGGCCGCGCATGTCGTCGGGCACGGCTGGTCTGGAGCGCGGAGTTGGATGTGGCCATGAAGAGCATCATGCCGAAGCCCGCGCCGGCGAGCAGCGGCAGCGCGGCGTAGAAATTCCGGTTCAGCGCGAAGAGGATGATCATGCCGGAGAAGATTCGCTTCAGGCACCGGCAAGCCGGAGCCATCGAGGGAAAATCGGAGAGGCTGCTTAGCCCTCCGTATCACACAGGAACACCGGCCCGTGCGTCGCTGCGAAGGCGGGGCACTCATCGAGATGCAGTGCCGGTTCCACTGCGCCGATTGAGTGACGGGCTATCTCCGCGCGCGCGGATCGAGCGCGTCGCGCAATGCGTCGCCGAGGAAATTCAGCGCGACGAGTGTGAGCGACATCGCGGCGGCGGGGAACAGCAGCAGCCACCAGTAGCTGTGGATCGGGTTGATCACATTTTTCCCGTCGCTGAGCAGGCTGCCCCAGCTCGCCTGCGGGTCGCTGATGCCGAGGCCGAGGAAGCTGAGGAATGATTCGTCGAGGATCACCGCGGGAATTGTCAGCGTGAGATAGACGACGATGACGCCGATGAGATTTGGCAGGAGATGCCGCAGCAGGATGCGGGTATGCGACTGCCCGAGCGCGCGTGCGGCGAGAACGAACTGCTGCTCCTTCAGCGCCAGCACCTGCCCGCGGACGATGCGCGCCATCGCCAGCCATTCGATGAGGCCGAGGCACAGGATGAGGATCATGATTTTCGCGTAGCCCTCCGCGCCGGGCCGCACGATGTAGTGCAGCCAAGGTGAGGACTGCGCGTCGTGCAGCCATCCTTCGAGCCACGGGCCGAACGTGAAAATCGCGACGATGACGATAATGAGCCGCGGCACGCTGTGCAGCATCTCGATGAAGCGCATCATGACATTGTCCGTCCGCCCGCCGACGTAGCCTGCGATGAGTCCGTAAGTCGTGCCGACGAAAAAACTCACGAGTGCGCCGCACAAGCCGACGATGAGCGAGACGCGTGCGCCTTGGATCACGCGGGAGAAAACGTCGCGGCCATTCATGTCCGTGCCGAAGGGATGCTGCCATCTGCCGACCGCGCCACCGTGGTCGAGGTCGAGCTTCGCTTGTTCTGCAACGAGCGGCAGCCATGAAGGCGGATGCAGCGAGTGCGGTGTTACTTTTTCCGGGCTGTAGGGAAAAATGCTCGGGCCGAAGATCGCGACGAATGCAATGCCTGCGAGGATGATCATCGCGGCGACGGCGACGCGGTTGCGCGTGAGTCGTCGCCATGCGCCGGGCGGCTGGGCTGTGGGAATGGAAATCGGCTCGCTCATTCGAGACGGATGCGCGGGTCGAGCCACTTGTATGCGATGTCCACAAAGAGGTTCATGCCGACGAGCAGCGTGCAGTAAATGGTGACGCTGCCGCAGCAGAGGAACACGTCGCGATTGAGCACTGAGTTCACAAAAAACCCGCCCATGCCCGGCAGGCTGAAGACCGATTCGATGATGAGCGAGCCGGTGAGCAGGTTCGCCGCGAGCGGGCCGAGAAAACTCACGACGGGCAGGATGCCGACTTTCAGCACGTGCTTGTAGAGCACGCGTTTTTCGCTGAGGCCCTTCGCGTGCGCGGTGCGGACGAAATCCTGATTGAGCACTTCCAGCATGCTTGTGCGCGTGAGCCGCGCGATGTAGGCGATGAACGGTCCCGCGAGTGTGATCGCCGGCAGGATGAGGCTGGAAATTCCGGTCCAACCGCCGACGGGCAGCCAGCCGAGCCACAGCGAAAAAACGAGCACAAGCGCGGGGCCGGTGACGAATGTCGGCACGGAGATCGCCACGAGCGCGCCGAGCATCGTCGCGGAATCGAGCCACGTATTCTTGCGCACCGCCGCGATGCTGCCGAGCCAAACGCCGATGGTCGTCGCGAGCAGCAGTGCCGATACGCCGAGGATCGCGGAGACGGGCAGCGCCTGCGAGATGAGTTCCATCACGGTGCGATCCTTGAATTTGAGGCACGACTTCAGATTGCCCTGTAGCAGGCCGCTGAAATGGCCCTCGTTGTTCCGCATCACGCCGAGGTAGCGCGCGCATTGCGACGGGATCGAGCGGTCGAGGTCGAACTTCCGCTCCTGCGCCGCGATGATCTCGGGCGACGACTGCTTTTCATTCAGCGCGAACGGATTTCCCGGCGCGAGCCGCAGCAGGCAGAACGTGGCCGTCACCGCGACGAGCAGCACGAACACAAGCGCAAGGATGCGGCGGAGGATGAAAGTGGGCATTCAGTCTGCGCACCGCATTTTCGGAGCCGGCACGCCAAGGCGCTTACACGCCTCGCGGAGATAGCCTGCGTCAATCTCGAATCCGATGAACTTCTTCACGCCGCACGCGCGCGCGCCCTCCGCCGCGTGGCCGATGCCGAGGAATGGATCGAGCACAACAAGTCCGTCGCGCAAGCCGTGGAGGCGGATGCACCATTCGGCGAGTTGCGCGGGAAACGTCGCGGGATGCGGCCGCTCGCCGTCGCGGCTCGCGATCGTCTTGTAGGGGATGAACCAGTTGTTCCCGCGGCAGCGCTTGTCCTTCCCGTCCGTGTGGCCCCAGCGTGCGATGTTGCTCTTGTCCGCGTAAGCGACGCCGACGCCGAGGCGATCCAGCGGCGTGTCGCCGTTCCGCGTGAGGTGGAAAATGTATTCGTGGCAGTCGTTGATGTAGCGCTTGCTGTTGAGCGGCTTGAAATGCCCGGCGGAAATTTCCCCGCCGTCCTTCGGCTGCACGGTGATGGATTTCACCCAGTGCAGCGTGTTTTGCAGGACGAACTGCGAGCGAAGCCGGAGCACGAGTTCGTGTGGCAGCCATGGATTCACTGGCATCGCACCGATGTTGAGAAAAAAGGAACCGTTGGGTTTCAACACGCGCTGAACTTCCGCCGCCCAGTTCCCGCACCATTCGAGGTAAGCTTCGCGTGGTGCGTTGTCGCGGTAGCTGCGGTAGGCGATGTCGAGGTTGTAGGGCGGCGAGGTGATGACGACATTCACGGAATCCGCAGGCAGCTTCGCCATGCCCGCGATGCAATCGCCGTGGCGCAGCGTGAACCGGGTCCGGGATTTTTTGCGTGCTGCCGGTTTCATTCGAGCAGGGCGAAGCGGCGCGTGGGATCGAAGACTGCGCGGACGCTCTCGGCAATTGCGGGCTCGTGCAAAAAGCCGAGGCGTGCTGGCGATCCGGTTCCGCGAAGGACGAGAGCCGAGAGTCCGAGCGTGCGCAGTTCGGTGTCGAGCTGTGCGGCTTGTTCGGCTGAGGGGAGGGAGACGAATGCGACGTTGCCTGCGGCGCTGAAATGTCCGCGTGCTCCGGGGAGCTTTGCAATCGCGGCTGCTACGGGAGCGAGTGCGGCGAGGGTGATGGGGATTTTCGCGAGCGCACCGTCCGCGTGCGACCATGCGAACTCGCGGAGGCTCGACCACGTATCGTCCGCATCGGCCTCAGCGAGGACGGTTGCACCGGGCCAAGTATTTTGGATTTCCTCGGCGAGCGCGGTGTTTGCCTCGGCGGGGCCGCCGAGGCGCGCGAGCAGGCAGCCATCATTCCTCGTTCCGCATTCCGCGTTTCGCGTTTCGAGGTAGTCGAGCGCGTCGAGTTCCCAGCGCGAGGATGCGCCTTGCGCGATGCGGGCGGCGGCTTCGGTGGCGTTGGCGCACGGGATGCGGAGCGTGAGCCACGACTGCGGGGCGGGGAAAACCTTGAACGTCACTTCCACGAGCACGCCGAAGCGGCCGCAACTCCCGACGAGGAATTTCGGGATGTCGAAGCCCGCGGCGTTCTTCACGACTTTCGCGCCGCCGCGGAGAAGCTGGCCGGTGCCGTCGGCAAATTGCACGGCGAGGATGAAGTCGCGCACGCCGCCGTAGCGGAAGCGGCCCGGCCCGCTGAGGCCCGCGGCCACGGTGCCGCCGATGGTCGTGCCCGAGTTTGCGAGCGGGGGATCGAACGGGAGATACTGCCCGCGCTCGGCGAGCGCCGCGCGGATTTCGCGCAGCGGCGTGCCCGCGAGGGCGGTGAAGGTGAATTCGCCGGGATCGTAGGCGATGATGCCGCTGAGCCTGCGCGTGGAAATCAGCGCGACATCGTCGCTGACTGCCGAGAGCCGTGGCTTCGTCCGTGCGCCGATAGCGAGCACGCGCGGGTGCGCGCGGATTGCGTCGCAGAGTTCGTTCGCGGTGGCGGGAGTGAGCACAGGCGCGAGCGTTTCGATCCGCGATGGTGGGTCAAGCGTTTGCGGGGCGGATCCTTCCGAATGCGCAATTCGATTCGTCCAAGAATCCTGCCATGCACACCGCCGAGGTGAGCCGGCCCTTCATTTTTCCCGATCAATGAACTCCCTGCCACGCCATGCGGCCAGCCTTCATCAATTCCCTGAGCGGACGCTCCGCGGCTTCGGCACAGACCTGATAACCCTTCTCGATCCGATGAGCACCGCCCGGCATGATGTCCTCGATTTGCCCGTTCCGGAGACGCACGAGCACATGATGTGTTTCAGTTGCATCACTTCTGTCGGCGAAGCGCGTTGATCTTCTCCAAGATCTTCGCCGCTTCAGTCTCCGTGTCGCCGAGCGGCTGCGGCTCCACGGTTTTTTCACGCGTGTAGCCGATGTGCTGCATCCAATGCGCGGAGCGGTGCCTGCGCAAAAGATCCACCTGCTTGTAAAGCGGGTCGGCATGAACCGTCGCGAGCGGCTCGTCGGGCACTGCGACACCGAGTGCGGCGAGAATCGTCCGTGCCATGAAGAGATGTCCCTCTTCGCCGGGATGCACGCGATCCTTTGAAAAAACTTCCGTGCGTGCGTCGCGCGCCTTGCGCATCGCCGTGTGCAAATCAATCACATGCACGCCGGGCATTTTCAGCGACGTCTCCCATGCCGCATATTCGGCGAGCACCGAGTCGTAGTTGAATTCGCCGGGCTTCACCTGCGTGTCGAAGATCGGCGGCGTCACGAGGAAGACATCCTTCACGCCCGCCGCCTTGCATTGCTCGATGAGCTTCGTGACCCCGTTCTTGAAAGCGGCGAAGCGCTCCGCATCGAGCGGCAGGTAGATGCCGTCATTGATGCCGTAGCATGCAAATGAGACATCCGGCTTCACGCGTTCGAGCAGCCACCCAAGCCGCTCGAAGAGGCACGGACGCGGGAACGCCCCGCCCGCGTGGTTCGGCTCGCTCAGCCCCGACAGCGTCTCGCTCGACAGCCCGAGCCCAAAGATGTCGAAGTCCTTTTGCGGAAAAAGCCTCGCGAGATAGTAGGCGGTGAACGTCACGTATCCGCCGCCTTGCGTGATGCTGTCGCCGAGGAAAACGGCTTTCCTTCCGGCAAGTGAAGACACATCGCCACCTGCAGCATCAGCAGCATCAGCAGCGTGCAACGTTGCGAATGGCGAGAGCGATGCGAGGAAAGGCAGCGCGAGCGAGATGCCGCTGGCGCGGAGGAAGCAGCGGCGCGCGAAGTGGAAGTGCTCGGGGATTTTACTTTTGCCGGAAAAATTCGCTGGCAACGATCGCGGGTCGAGCGTCTCCACGGCGTTCGTGTTGTTGGACGAAGCCGATTCCACACAGCCCTTCATCCCCGCCAGGACTTCCCCACGGACCTTCACTTCCCGCATCTACTTCGCCGGCCCAGGCTTCGTCG
>CAIRYQ010000080.1 GCA_903882875.1 uncultured Spartobacteria bacterium
AGCGTGTCATGCACTTTGGCAGAGGCGGCGGTGAATCGAGGGCCAAAGGCCCGACACAAGCCAGCCCAGGGCAAGTCCGCGTCTTTCGCGGACGCCGCCCTGGGACATGGGCAAAAAGCCAACAATGCCCTGAAAGGGCGGCACACCTTTGCCGCAAGGGCGGCACACTTTGTCACGCCCTTTCAGGGCTTTGATCCTGTTGGGCCGATGACCCAGGGCGTTGCCCTGGGCTGGCTTGGTACGCACCGTTGGTGCTCAGAGGCAGCTCGCTGCCAAAGTGCATGGCGCGCTTCTGGGCTCCGGCGGAACAACTGTTCCTTGGACAGGCGAACCTGCCGTCATTTCAATCCCGCCCATGCCTCCGCCGCCCATGATCTGGAACCAATCGAAATGGAATCAGGCATTCTGGGCTGCGGGTGCCAACAACAACAACCCACACAAGACCATGACCCAAGACCTCCTCAACCTCGACCTCACCGACGCAGACTGGACGGCAGTAGATGCCGCCCTCGACACGCTCGAAACGAAACTCGGCGCAAATCTCCTCGACCTCACGCCAGCGCAGCGCAAACAACTCACCAAGATGGGCGACAAAAGCGAAGCCTTCTGCCGCCAGGCGCTCGTCGTCGGCCGGCAAAACGCCGCCAAGCTCCCCACGGACACCGCCGCCGATCTCACCGCCGAGGAGGGCGACCTTTCCTCGCTGGACAAGCTCCGCCCGAGACTCACGCGCATCATCTCCCTCTCGGAAAAGGCCGGTGATTCCGAAGTCGCCCTCGGGAGCGACATCATGGTCTTCAGCCTCACCCTCTACGGCATCCTCAAGGCTCTCGGTGCCGGAGCCGGCCTCGACAACCTCAAGGCCCAGATCGGTGTGCGCTTCGCCCGCGGCCCGAAAGCCGCCAAGCCGGCCGCGCAAAAGCCCTGATCGCACCCGGTCCGCGGCGTTCCGAAGGCGGCTTGCAAGGTTCGGAACGCCGCCCGCCGGGCTCGGAGCTTCGCACCGCGAGGCTCTGAAGGCCGCGCGCGGGGCAAAAAGCCCGGCGCGCCGCCTTCCGAACGCGGCGCGCGAGGCTCGGAACGTCGCAGCCCGAGGCTCGGAGCCCCGCGCGCGGGGTTCGGAACGTCGCGCGCGACCCTTTTTGCCCGGCGCGCAAGGCTCGGAACGCGGCACGCAAGGCTCGGAATGCGGCGCGCAAGGCTCGGAACGTGGCGCGCAAGGCTCGGAACGTGGCGCGCAAGGCCCGGAATGCGGCGCGCAAGCCACGGAACCCGGAATTCGACCCTTTTCCCGTGCTTATCCGGTTGCTTGAAACAGACAGGCTCTGCGAGGGCCTTGATAATAGCCCAGCACTTCAGTGCTGGGTACAAGGATGGGAACAACGGGCAAAGTCCCGGCAGGGACGGCAGAACGCTCCTTCCGCCCCTGCCGGGACGGAAAGCACGGAGGTGGGTGAAGGTGAACGGCGGGCATCGTTCGCAGGCGCACGATTCGATGAACCCCAAGGACGCCGCCGCATCGCGATTGATAAGGAGCCTGCCACGACCGCCGCTCCCGATCTCCCCGATACGGTGCGAAGGTCGCCGTTCGCGGAATTCAGCCCCATCAACCTACCCCATGAAAAGATACCCCATCCTCATCGCATCCGCCGTCCTGTTGTCGGCGGGAAATCCATTCGCCGGCGAAATCGTCGGCTTCAAAGCTCAGGTCCAGCCCGGCGGCAATCCTCAGGGCGGCGCTTGGGGCAAGTCCGCGGCGGCATGGTACATCGAGGGCATCGAGAAGACCGTGAAGCTCACACCCGAGCAGAAGGAGGCCATGACGAAAATCATCGAGACGCGCGACAAGGCATCGAAGGAACTGCAGGAGAGGCACGGCGAGAAGATGAAAGCCGCCATGCAGGCGATGACGGACGCTTACAAGGCCAAGGACAATGAGGCCATCGCCAAGGCGCAGAAAGATTACCAGGCAGCCAGCGCCGACACGACCAAGCTCTTCAAGCAGGCCCAGACCGACCTCGACAACGTGCTGACCGCCGAGCAAAAGGCGCAGCGGCAGGAGCAGTCCTTCGCGCAAGCCATCAAGTGGATGACCGATCCGGCCAAACTCAGCGCGGAACAGACCGAGAAGCTCAAGGCCATCCTTGCCAAACAGGGTGCCGTCGGCGGACGCGAGGGCGGCGAACGCGCGGAACACGGTTGGAATGAAGCCGTCCAGAATGTGCTGACCGCGGAACAGAAGGCGATCATCGCAAAGCACCGCGCCTTGTCCCAAGCAAAGGCCACGGTTGGCCAGGTGAAACTGACCGCCGAACAGTTGCAGAAGATCGAGGCGGCATACGACGACCTCACGAAGACCGCCAATCCCAACAGCGAAGCCATCGCCCAAAAGCTCTCCGAGAAAATCAACGGCCTGCTCACCGCGGAGCAAAAGGAGGCGATGAAGAACAACGTGTGGACGCAAGCGGGCGCACCGGCCCGGAAAGTTGCCACAGTGGCGGCACTCGGACAGCGTGCGGCAGGCTCGCCGCAGGTCATCCGCATCGGCGAGGGCGGCGAAGGGCTCACTGTGACCATCAACGGCGAAAAGGGGAAGGCCGCCCAAGGCGAACCCAAGAGTTCCGTCGCCCGGACCATCCAGTTCGCCGAGCCCCACTGGCAGAATGAAAAAGGCCCGTGGCTCGGTCTCGCGATGGAGCCCGCCTCCGAAGCGCTCCGCGCTCAACTTTCCCTCGGAAAGGAAGAGGGGCTCCTCGTCAGCCATGTCGTGCAAAGCAGCCCCGCAAACCGCGCCGGCCTCGCGCGAAACGACATCCTCCTGCGCCTCGATGACCAGATTCTCGTAGAGCCATCGCAGCTCAGGAAACTCATTTCGATGAAGAAACCCGGCGACCAAGTGAAACTCACCTATTTGCGCAAAGCCGAGCGCAAGGAAACCACCGCGACGCTCATCGAACACGTCATTCAATCCGCAGAACATCCTACTTTCGAGTGGTCCGAGGCTCCGGGCCAACATCGCAAGACCGAAGGACGGGACCGTGAAGTGATCGAACACCTCGATCTCCTGCTCCGGAACATAAGAAACAAGCCTCCCGGCGCAGCCCCGCAGGAAAACCCCTACGTACCCCGGCTCAATCCCGCGCCCGGCGCGCCTCTCCTGCAAAACCCTCACCCGCCCCGGCCCAAAGCCGCTCCGGGCGCGGCGCTCCCGCAGAATCCACAACCACTCCAACTCAACGTCGTTCCCGGTGCGCCACTTCCGCCGCTCGGCATCCCGGCACCCAAGCCCAACCCTCCGTCGCCACAGGATCGCTGAATCCAAATTCCGGGGTGCAGGAACGAAGGATGGGATGCCAACTGTCTGCTTCAACGTCGTTCCCGGTGCGCCACTTCCGCCGCTCGGCATCCCGGCACCCAAGCCCAACCCTCCGTCGCCACAGGATCGCTGAATCCAAATTCCGGGGTGCAGGAACGAAGGATGGGATGCCAACTGTCTGCTCCGCTTTCCTGGCATGAGGCTGGGTTCCGATGCGTGAGTTCCGGGTGAATCTCCCCAGCAGACAAATTTCTCTGAAACTGTTTGTGCGTTCCGGGGAACGCGTTAATCTCCGCGCAGCGTTCGGAAACGGATGCGACAATTTATAAACTGTTCTGGGGGGAACATCGGCCCTCCGTAGCCTTTCGGCCGCGGGGGGCCGAACTTTTTTCCGGGGATCGCACGGGGCAAATCGCGGGATTGCGCGCCGGGACACGGACGGGAATGATGCGCGCGACGTGAGCCATTCCGAACACCATCGCCAGCACAAGCCATGAGGATCGGGCTCGTCCGCAGGGGCTACTCCGCGAGCGGAGGCGCGGAGGCGTATCTTTTCCGTTTTGCAGATGCGGCGCGCGCGGCGGGGCACGAGCCGGTGCTCGTCTGCGGCGGCGCATGGCCGGGCGACGTGTGGACTCACGAGCGGATCGTCGTGGCCGGGAAGACGCCTGGAGAATTTGCCGACCGGCTCGCAGAGCGGCGCGCGGGCGGCGGCTGGGATGTGCTCTTCAGCCTCGAACGCGTGTGGGCGTGCGACGTGTATCGCGCGGGCGATGGCGTGCATTCGGCGTGGCTCGATCGGCGCGCGCCATTCGAGTCCGCGTGGCGCGGCTGGTTCCGCAAATTGCAGCGCAAGCACCGCGAGATCATTGAGCTCGAGTGCGCGCTCTTCACCGGCGGTACACGGCGCGTCATCGCGAATTCGCAGATGGTGAAGGACGAAATCATCCGGCTCTACGGCACGCCTGCGGAGGATGTGCATGTGATCCACAACGGCGTCCCGATTCACCCCGCAGAACCTGGCGCGCGGGAAAAAGCGCGCGCCGCCCTCGGCCTCGCGCCGGCGGAATACGTAGCGCTCTTCGCCGGCACCGGCTGGGATCGCAAGGGCCTGCGTCATGCGGTTGCGGCGGTCAACGCGCTGAAAATTCCGATCACGCTGCTCGTCGCGGGACGCGGCGGGCGCGGTGAACAGCGCGGGCTGCCGCAGTCGGATCGCGTGCGGTTTCTCGGCGCGCTGCCGGGCGAAAAACTCCGCGCAGTGCTCGCCGCCGCGGATGTCTTCATCCTGCCGACCATCTACGATCCGTTTTCCAATGCCTGCATCGAGGCGCTCGCCGCCGGGCTGCCCGTCATCACCACGACGGCGAACGGCTTCGCGGAAATCATCGCGCACAGCGCGGAAGGCCACGCAGTCGCGCCCGGCGACACACGCGCGCTCGCAGATGCGCTCGCGTCGTGGGCCGATCCCGCCCGGCGCGAGGCCATGCGTCCGCGCCTGCTGGAAAAAGCCGCGCGCTTTTCCGTGGAGGAAAATCTCGCGCGCACGCTCGAAGTGATCACCGCCGCGCAGCGCGGGTGACCCGGCTACTTCCCCGCCCCACCGCCCGCGGCCGGTGTGTTCGTCGCAAAGGGCGCGCCTTTTTGAATCCACCGGATGATCGTCAGCACCTCGTCGCCGGTGAGCGCCTCCTTGCCCTTCGGCGGCATCACGCCGTCGTCATCGGGCTGGAGCAGGATGAGCCGCACGACTTCGCTGCCGAGCGGATCGCCGGGCTTGATCGCGACCTTCTCGCTCTCGCCGCCCTTCAGCGCCACGACGGGATCGTCGAGCCGGTAATCGCCCTTCTGCTTTTCCTTCCCGTGACACTTCGCGCATTTCTTCTCCAGAATCGGCTGCACGCGCTCGACGAAAAAGCGCTGCTTCTCGTCGAGATTCGCGGGCGTCGCCGCATCCGTCGCTTCCGCCGATTTTTCACCGAGAAGCTCACGCACAAATGCGGGCGCATTCTCGGTGAGATATTTCGAGCCGTGCGTGAGATTGCCGCCGACGTGCCCCGCGATCACCACCAGCGCCAGCGTGACCGCGAGCAACCCGCGGTAGGCGAGCATGGGCACGCGCCGCGTCTCATCGCGGAAGGCGAATCGCTGCACCACGAGCGCGAGCAGCGTCGCCACGACGACCGCGATGCCCGTCCAGCGGTGCGACTCCACCTCATGCACCTCGTAGCCGCCGCCCGTCGCGCGCAGGATGCCGAACGCCGCGGCCACGATCCCGCTCAGCAGGCTCAGCCACAGCGTGAGCTTCGTCACCGGCTTCAGCTCCGCGCTCGGACGCCACATGCGGTAAATTTCCAGCACGCAGACCATCGTGAGAAAGCCGATGGGAAAATGCAGCACCACCGCGTGAAACGGCGCGAGGAACGGACGCCACAGGAACGCCTTCTGCACAGCCACGGGCGCGGCATGAGCCGTGATTGTGAGCGCGGTGAAAATGAACAGCATCACGGCAAAAAAGGATTGCGTGTGGTTTGAGGAACGTCGGTGCATGGGAGGCGTCGGTTTTGGGGCTTTCGACAGCGAACCTACTGGCCACCCGGCCCCGCACGCTCTACCGATCTTGCCAATCGCACACCGCACCTTGTCGCCGGTACGCCGCGATCCATGCCGCGAAATGCGCACCACGCCCTTGCGCTTCCCCGGAGGATCGCTAAGAAGCGCGCCCCCGGTCGGGTTGACCCGCCGCCCGCGGCAGATGACATTCCCTCGCTTGAAGCCCACACCTCTCCTCTTCGCCTTCGCCATTGCCGCCGCCCTCACCGGCTGCGAGCGCAAGATGCCGCGCGTGTATGACGCGCCGAAGGATCGCCCGTTCGTCCCGCCGAAGGAGACCGCGCAGAACGAGGACGGAGGCCGGGACAACGGAGCCAAACCGCCCGCGCGCGACGAGGAAAAGGTGTGGCGTCCCGCACTGACGTGGACATTGCCCGCAGACTGGAAGGACGTGGGAGCGGACGCCGCGAACGTCGGACGCTTTGCCGCAGGCGATGCGTCCGTCGCGATCACCGCGCTCACTTCGATGGAGGGTAAGGAGACGATCCTGGTGAACATGTGGCGGCAGGTGCGCAAACAGGAGCCGCTCGACGAGGCCGACGCCGCGAAGATGCTCAAGGAAGTCCCGATCGCAGGAGCAAAGGGCACGATGTTCGAGGTCGCCGACGAGCAGGGCGGGAAGCCGTCGCGCTTCGTCGTGGCGTTCACGCACCGGCCCGAGGGAAGTTTGTTTTTCAAAATCCAGGGCCCCGACGCCGCAGTCACCGCGCAGAAGCCCGCGTTCTTCGAGTTCTTGAAGACCGTGAAATTTGCCGAGGGCGCCGTGCCCACACCGGCCCCGGCCCCGGAGGCAAAAGGCTGGCCTGTCGAATTGCCCGCAGGCTGGGCCGAAGTCGCGCCGGGGCCGATGCAGCAGGCGAAATTCTCCGTGCCGGAAAAGGACGGTGCGAAGGCCGAAGTGACCGTCAGCATTTTTCCGAGTGCGACCGGCGGCACCGTGGAAAATGTGAAACGCTGGCGGAACCAGCTCAAGCTCGCCGCGATCCCCGACGACGAAATCGCGAAGCTCGCCCAGCCGCTCGCAGGCGCGCCCGAAGGCTCGATCATCGTGGATTTGAAAAATGAAGCCCGTGCGCTCACCGGCGCGATTGTCCCGCGCGACGGCCAGTGGTTTTTCATCAAGCTCCTCGGGGACGCGCCCGCCGTCGCCGCCGCGCGCGAGGCGTTTGTCACCTTCGCAACCAAGCTTCCCTGATGTCCTCGCTCTGGAAATTCCTCAGTTCGCTCCGTCTCACCGTCTGGCTCCTCGGCATCTCGGTGTTGCTCGTCTTCCTCGGCAGCCTCGCGCAGGTTCACGAGGGGCTGTGGAACGCGCAGGTGCGCTGGTTCAAGTCGTGGGTCATCACCACCGAGGTCGGAAATTTCCAAATCCCGTTTTTTCCCGGCGGGCATCTGCTCGGCGGCATGCTGCTCATCAATCTCCTCGCGGCGCATTTCAAGCGGTTCAAATTCAGCTTCGAGAAATTCGGCATCCAGCTCACGCACTTCGGCATCATCGTGCTGCTCATCGGGCAGTTCATCACGGACCGGAAGCAGGTCGAGAGCTTCCTCGGGCTTGAGGAGGGCGAGTCGCGGAATTTTACCGAACATCACCGCGACGCGGAGCTTGTCTTTCTCCGCGACAAGGATGCGGACACCGACGAGGCCGTGTCCTTCCCCGAGGATCTGTTCAAGCCGCAGGGCTTGTTTTCCAAATCAAAGCTGCCCGCCGATCTCACGCACGGGAAGCTGCCGTTCACCGTGCGCGTGCTGGAGTTCGGCATGAACGGCGACGTGCTCAGCCCCGCCTCGGTGAAGACGATGGCAGAGAGGCTGAAGACCGCGCTCGCGACGCTGGACGGGAAATTCTCCACCGCCGAGGCGCTCGCGCCCGTCGCCGAGGCGGACATTGCAAATGTCGAGCGCGCGATGGTGTGGCGGCGCGCGATGAACAAACTCGGCGGCTCGAATGCGGAGCTGCTCGCCGAAGTGAAGCGCGAGGCTGCCGACCCGAAGCAAGCCACCGGGCTGATGGCGAAGGTGAAAAAACAGTTCCGCGAGGACATGCTCGGCGCGTTCAAGCAGGCCGGTGAACGCGCGCGGAAATTCGGCGAGCCGCGCATGGGGCCGGAGATGCAGTTTGTCGCGGAACTCGAAGAGGCAGGCCATCTCGCGGACGCTGAAAAGGAGGAATCGAAGGCGACGAACGGCGCCGGGCGCGGCGCACGTATCGTGAACCGCCCCGAGGTGAAGGACGACAAGATGGGTCGCAATTTCCAGTGGGCGGTGATCGAGATCATCGAGGGCGGCAAGTCGCTCGGCACTTGGCTTGCGTCGTCGCGGCTGAATCCGCAGGAATTCGAGGCAGGCGGCAAGAAGTGGCGCGTGCAGATGCGCAATGAGCGCTACTATTTGCCCTACAACCTACAGCTCGTCCGCGCACGGCAGGAGGTCTATCAGGGCACCTCGCAGGCAAAGGAATTCGCAAGCCGCGTGAGAATCCTCAACGCGAACACGAAGGAGGATCGCGCGACGGACATCACGATGAACAACCCGCTGCGCTACTCGGGTCTCACCTTTTACCAGAGCACGATGGGCCAGGGCGAACGCGGCCCCGGCACGGCGGCGCTGCTGTCCGCACTGAGCGGCAGGCCGCCTGAAGATTTTGTCGGCATGGAGGAGAAGGAAGGCGGACGCACGAGTGGCTTCCAAGTGGTGCAAAATCCGTCCATGCTCGCGCCGTACACGGGCTGCCTGCTCGTGGGATTCGGGATGCTGTGGCAGTTCCTTTTCCACCTCACCAATTTCCTCGCTAAACGCGCGGGCCTGCCGCCGCCAAGCTTCGGCGTGCCGCACGCGCTGCTGCCGCTGTGCGCGCTGCTCATCATGCTGCCGGATGTCTTTCTCGCGTGGATTGCGATTAAAAATGGCACGCTGTTCGCGCTCGCGGTGGTGGCCGTCACGCCGTTCATCCGAGGCGTGCTCGCGTGGCAGGTGTGGCGCGGGAAGTATCTCGTTTTCTCGATGGTGCTGCTGCTCGTGCCGACGATTCTCGCAGTGCCTTTCGCGTTGAAATACCAGGAGACGCACGGCGCGATGCTGTGGCCCGTGAGCATCGCGCAATTTGCAGCCTTCCTCGGCATCGCCTACGTTGTCTTCAGCAACCGCCCCAGCGGCAGCACACCCGCGCACGCATGAAAAAGTGGCTCCCTCTCATCATCACACTCCTCTTCGCAGGCTGGTATGCCGGCAAGCTCCGCGTGCCCGCGGACAAGGACTGGGCGTTCAATGACTTTGGCCGCATCCCCGTCGTCGTGGACGGACGCCACATGCCGATGGACACGCTCGCGCGCACGGTGCTCACGCTGTTGCGCGAGAGGCAGGAGGCAAACTACGAGCCGTGGAAGGACTGGTGGGAAAAACCGAAGATGGTCACCGCGACCGAGTGGGCGCTGGAGGCGATGGTCTCGCCGGAGATCGCCGACACGCGCCCCGTGATCCGCATAGACAATCCCGATCTGAAGGGCCTCTTCGATCTGCCGGCGGAAGCGGACAAGGCGAAGCAGACCGACGGCAAACATTTCTCGTGGGCGCAGCTCCAGCCGAAGTGGAATGAATTCATCTCCGAGGTGCGCCGCGCGTCCGCGAAGGAAGGGGAGAAGCAGACGCCCTACGAGCAGGCGCTCGTGCGGCTCGCCAGCGGCGCGCAGGCTTATCGGAAAATGAAGCTCACCTTCGGCCCCGCAGCCGAAGGCGATCTCGCCGCCGGGCTCACCGATTACGAGAAGCGCATCGCCGCCTGGAGGGACGCATTCAAGGCGAGCCTGCAGGGGCAGGATTTTGATCAGCAGGCCTACGGCTGGGGCGAAGAACAGCGCACATCCGCCGCACTCATCGCCCCGCGCAAGGGCGCTGAAAAGGCGAGTGACTCGAAATGGGCGAGCGCCTTTGAGGAGGCGCTTGCGCTCGAACGCGGCGAGCCCGCATCCACACTCGCGGGCTACGCGGAAATCGCGAAGGCATTCCGCACAGGCGACAAGCCCGGCTTTGCGGCCGCGGTGCGCAGCCACCTCGACAGTATCAAGGCAAAAGACGGCTTCGCTGCCGATCTGAACAAGGCCTCCCGTGAACAACTCCTCAGTTTCGCCGCGCCATTCTACTACGGTATGAGCATCGCCGTTTTCGCCGCGCTCATGGCGATCGCGTCGTGGTTCAGCCCCGCGAAGCTCGAGTGGATGCGCCGCAGCGCCGTGCAGCTCATGGTGCTCGTGCTCGTGATTCACACCGCCGGCCTTATCACGCGCTACCTGATCGAAGGCCGCCCGCCGGTGACCACGCTTTACACGTCCGCGATTTTCATCGGATGGGCTGCGGCGATTTTCGGGCTCCTGTTCGAGAAAATCTACCCTTACGCCATCGGTGTCGTCGTCGCAGCCGCGCTGGAATTCGGTGCGCTCTTCATCGCGCATTATCTGCACATCCAGGACGGTGCTACTTTCAAAGTGCTGCAGCCTGTGCTCGACACGAACTTCTGGCTCGCGACGCACGTCGTCATGGTCACGCTCGGCTACGCGGCGACGTTCTTCGGCGGCTTCATCGCGATCATCTACATCGTCCGTGCCGCATTCGGCAGTCACCTCACGTCTGATCTTGCGAAGTCGCTTGCTCGGATGGTCTATGCGATCATCTGCTTTGCGACGCTGTTCAGCTTCGTCGGCACGATCCTCGGCGGGCTCTGGGCGGATCAGAGCTGGGGCCGTTTCTGGGGCTGGGACGTGAAGGAAAACGGCGCGCTGATGATCGTGATCTGGAATGCGATCCTGCTGCACGCGCGCTGGGGCGGAATCGTGCGCGAACGCGGCCTCATGTGCCTCGCCATCGGCGGCAACATCGTCACCGCATGGTCATGGTTCGGCGTGAACAACCTCGGCATCGGCCTTCACAGCTACGGCTTCACCTCGGGCGTGATGATCGCGCTCGTGGCCTTCGCCATCTCGCAGGTTGCGCTGATCATCTGCGCCTGGTCGCTCTGCGATCCGAGCGTGAAAGACGGGAAATCCAAACGTGAACTTGAGCCGCAGCCGGCGTGATTGAGTGGAAAGCGCCGCCGCGCCGCGCTACGTGTTCGCCGCCCCATCCGCGGAGAAGATCTTCGTCGGATGCGCCTGGCGCTGAAAGGCACGCGCGATGCCCACGAGGATCAGCGAACATACCAGCGTGAGCCCGATGCCCGTCAGCGTGGATTCCCACCACAGTGAAACGTAGCTCGTGCCCGCGCTGCGCGGGGCGAGGTTCAGGCTCACGTTGCGCTGCATGTTTTTCGCCGCAGTCTCGAAAGTGCCGGAGCCCTGCATACGGGGATATTGCACCGCGATGTTGATATCGCACTTCACCGCCTTGCCGGCGAGGCTCGCCTCGTCCGGAATCGTGACCCCGACCCAAGGCGTGGAGTTGGTGTTCTTCTCGCTCGACTTCGCGTAGATCGTCATCCCCCAGTCGTTCTGGTTCGTCTTCGTGACTGCCGGGAAGGAGTTGCTTCCCTCGCGAATCTGCACATCGGCCTTTCCACGCCAGTAGCTTTTGATGCTCGTGATGTTTTCCGTCATGTAGATCCGCGTGGAATCACCGGGGCCGACGACCGGCGGGTACGCTTCGGCGTTCGCCTGCCAGCCGCGCGACGAGCGCACGATTTCCGGGGTCGCCGCGGCGATGACTGCGCCGAGCGCGAGCAAGAGCGACAGCATTTGGACGGTGGATTTCGGCGGGCTGGCGAGGTGCTTCACTGCGCGGGATCCGTCGCCGGCCTGATGCAGGATTTTCCCCGAGGCCACATCCGCGGCGGCGCGTGTGACATTCGCCGACAAGTTGCTGTTCGGATTCCACAGGCTTGTCTTCCAGAGCACAGCCGCCGCGCATCCGGCGATTGCCGTCATCACCCACGTCAGCGTATTGAACTGCACAACATCCGTGCCGCCGAGAATCAGGCCCACACCAAAGGCCAGCAGCGCGAACCAGAATACGAGCCACGATTTCCGCGCACGGCGCTGGCCGATCATGTCCGGCTGAAAAAGTCCGCACGTGGGGCAGGGTGGAGATCCGTGTCGCGTTCGATCGCCTTCTGCGCATTTTTGTTTGCCGTGGCCGATGCCTTCTCGGCGGAGCTGCCCGTGCCGGTGATTTTCCGGACGAACTCATACGCGTAGCTCCCGTCGCAGCCCACGCATTTGTGATGTTTCCAGCAACGAATCTGAATCGTGGAGGTGTAGGTCTTGGCCATATGGCACGCATAGGAAAAATCCGGCGATTCAGAAACACAAATTTTTCCCCCGGGACAGGGGTATTAAAATCATACCGGCGTTCGATGGCAGCTCCCGGGTGGAGCACGCCTTGGCCGCTGGCGGAAGTGAGTTCGTCGTGTATGCTTCGCGTCCTTTTCCAAATGACCACACGCGCCACGACATCACCCGCACCAAGGGCGGCACGCCACATTCCGAAAGTCGGGATGATCTCGCTCGGCTGCGCGAAGAACCTCGTGGATGCGGAAATCATGCTCGGCGATGTGCTCGCGCGAGGGATGCAAATCACGAATGACGCGGATCAGGCCGACGTGCTGATCGTGAACACTTGCGCGTTCATTGATTCGGCGAAGGAGGAGAGCATCGAGGCCATCATCGAGGCGCACGAAGCGAAAGGCCTGAAGAAGAAACACAAGAACCAGAAGCTGATCGTCGCGGGTTGCATGAGCCAGCGCTTCAGCGTGGAGCTGGCCGTGGAATTCAAGAGCGACGTGGATGCGTTCATCGGGCTCGATCAGGTGAAAGATGTCGGCGGGATCATCGAGCGGGTGCTCGGGCGTGGGGCGGAGAAAAGTGCTCAGTCCTCAGTGCTCAGTGCTCAGAAGAACGGGCGCGTGCCAGTCACCAGTCACCAGTCACCAGTCACAGACGCGAAAGCCGACGTGCTCCTCCACGACGAATGGCAGCCGTTGAATCTCGTCTCGCGCAAACCGGTTTACATCCCCGACTGGGACACGCCGCGCGTCCGGCTCACGCCGCCGCACACCGCGTACACAAAAATCGCCGAGGGGTGCAATCACCCGTGCAGCTTTTGCGTCATCCCGCAGATGCGCGGGCGGCATCGGTCGCGCACCATCGAGAGCGTCGTCGCGGAAGTGCGCGGGCTCGTCGCGGAGGGCGTGAAGGAGATCAACCTCATCAGCCAGGACACGACTTACTACGGCATGGATCTGTGGGCGGAAAAGGCGGGGCCGCGGCAGAAGGTGGATCCGTCTCGCGGTGTCACGCTCGTGCATCTGCTGCAGGAGCTGGACAAGATTAAGGGCGATTTTTGGATCCGCCTGCTCTACACGCACCCGGCGCACTGGAGCGACGAACTCATCGAGTGCATCGCGAAGACGCGCCACGTCGCGCGCTACGTGGACATGCCGCTGCAGCACATCCACCCGCGCATGTTGGAAATCATGAAGCGCGAGACGAGCAGCGAGCACATTGAGAATCTCATCACGCGCATCCGTGCCGGCATCCCCGGCATCGCGATTCGCACGACCTTCATCGTCGGCTTCCCCGGCGAGACGGAGGAGGAATTTGAATACCTCCTCGACTTCATCGCACGCACGCGGTTCGAGCGGCTCGGCGTGTTCATGTATTCGCAGGAGGAAGGTTCGCGCGCCGCGAAAATGGAGGGCCAGCTCCCGGCGAAGGTGAAGCAGGCGCGCTTCAAGAAGGCGATGAAGCTCCAGCAGAAAATCGCCGCCGAGATCAGCAAGGCACAGGTCGGCAAGACGGTCCGTGCCGTCGTGGACCAGCCGCTCATCGCCCGCGGCGAGACCGACGCGCCGGACATTGACGGCCGCATCCTGCTGAAGAAGCCCGCGCCCGTCGGGGAGTTCGTGAACGTGCGAATCACCGGCACGCAGGTGTATGACCTCGTGGGTGAGGTGGTGTAATGGAACTTCCACGGATGAGTATCCGAGCTCTGATTCTCGCGATTCGGAAAGCAATGGGTTGCCAAACTGGAAGCCAACAGGCAGCAATGCTGCTACTCTCCTGTAAGAATGAGCAACGCAACACGAACCCCTGAAGCCGAAGGCCTAGATGTGGTGTTGGTGGGATCGTTCAACCCTGCAATTTTCCACCCGGAATGGTTTTTCCGACAAGGCATCGTCAGCGAGCAAGATGCAGCCGAAGCGAAGATTCAGGATGTCAGCGGGGAAATCACGATCGTTCAGCTCTCCGGTATTCGCATTCAGTGCGTCAGTGATCGGTTCAGTCTGGCGACGAAGAATATTTCGAATGCAGAACGGATACAGGACATGATTCGACACACCTTCAATCTGTTGTCCCACACGCCAATTACGGCCTGTGGCATCAACCCTCACGTCCACTACCAAGTGAGCAGTGATGCCTACTGGCACACGATTGGCCATATGCTCGCGCCGAAAGAGTTGGTCTGGAACGATCTCATGGATCAGCCGGGAATGCAGTCGTTGACCATCCGGTCTCCTCGATGCGGAGAATTTGCAGGCGAAATCAATGTTACGGTGGAACCATCAGCGAAGCATCGCCCGGGCATTTTCGTTCGAGCGAACTACCATTACGGCTTACCCGATGACTCGGTGCATGCTGGAGCCGCAGAATTGTTGCTGAAGTTCATTGAGAGCGAGTGGAAGCCGGCGTGCGGATTCGCGCGAAAAGTCGCCGACCAAATTTTTGAGAAAATCAAACCAGACCATGAGTGAAGCACTATCGACATCGAGCATTCCGCTAATGTGGGCTGCAAAGGAAGAGCGGCGCGGTGAAGCGTTGCCGACTGGTTTTTTTCTCTTCAAAGAAGAACAAGGTCTAGTCGTTCTCCGCGGTGCCACCGAGACACAAGAGACGGCATCCGACAGCGACGTCACCATAGCCAATTCAACAACGACAAGCACGGTTGAAAAAAGTTCGGCGTCTGCGAAACCGCGCCGTGTCCCGCAGACAAGAACGATTCGTAGTCACCCGGAACAACGCTACATCCTGCTCAAGAAATACGAGGGATTCGTGACAGCCCGTAACGAGGAGAGTTTTTCGGCACGACTGTTCGAGAACAACAACGATTACCCGGCGGTTGAGGCGGAATTCGACTTGGAAGAAGTTTCGGAAACCGATCGTGAACGGATCGTGGAAGGAGCACCGTTGGTGTGGACGATCGGCTATGCTTACGAAGGCAGCACGCTGAAGCGCGAGTCTCTGATCTATCTGCGCCGACTTCCGGCTTGGAGCGACAAGGAGCTTGAAAAAGGCCGGACCGCAGCGGATGACCTGACTCGTGGCATCCAATGGGAATAAACTGACCATCGCTCCCAGTTCGCAGGAACTGGAGGTGTCTGTGTTTGGGCCTGGGTTTGGGGAATGTGTTCTCCTGCATCTCGGAGACGGCAATTGGGCGGTCATTGATTCCTGCCTCGACGCCACATCCAAGCAACCTGCTGCGCTACACTATCTCAACGGGTTTGGTGTAACCCCGGCCGCTTCCATCCAGCTTGTCGTCGCCACACATTGGCATGACGATCACATGGATGGCATCAGCAAGGTTTTTCAAGCGGCCACGGGCGCAATCTTCGCCTGCACGGCGGCAGTGCAGCAGCCAGACTTCAATGAGGTTTTGGCCGCATGGACGGGGACACAATCCTTGGCTGGCGGCTCAGGGATTGATGAACTTCGAAGCATTCTTGCTGAACTACGAAAACGGAGCACCAGTGCCCGTAAGGTTGCCCCAAAGCTTGCGGGTGTAGGCAGGGTGCTATGGCCGATAAACGGCAAGCCCAACCCGTGCGGAATGTCCATCAAGTGTCTATCGCCATCAGACGCGGCGGTGCTGGCGACCATCAGCAGACTGAAAGGAATCGCTCCTGTCTCATCGAAGATCCGGCGACGTCTGCCGCTCCTAAAGGAAAACGACACCTCCGTCGTGTTGAGTGTCGAGGCTTCAGGGCATCGTGTCTTGCTTGGTGGGGACTTGCACGTCAGGGCCGACCGATCGCTGGGTTGGCTCGCTATTGTTGATGACCATGAAGGCTCAGACGCCAGACATCATGCTTTCAAGGTGCCACATCACGGTTCGCCGACAGGCGACCACGATGATGTTTGGAGCAAATTGACGGTGGAACAAACCTGTGCAGTCACAACCCCCTTCGTGGGAGGGAGTGTCCGCCTGCCATCCGTAGAAGATTGTCGGAGGATTCTGTCGAAAACGCAGAACGCTTACCTTTCCGCACCGCCGCTTCCAGGGAAGTTTCGTGATACCAACAAGGCTGTGGAAAGAACCGTGCAGGAAACAACCCGCTCAGTCCACTTCGTGCCGGGCAAGTATGGCCACGTCCGATTGCGAAAGCTTCTGAACGGAGCTCCTAGCACACCATGGCAAGTTGAGTTGTTCGGCTCGGCGGTCAGCATGTCGGATTATGTCCGTTCATTTTCCTGAGAGTCGGCTCAACGATTGTTCTGTTGCTGAGCCGCGCCCTTCGTAGGCAAACGCAAACGCGACGAAAACAAGCGCGACCGACACCGCGAGGCCGCCCCAGAATTGCGGCCAGTGTGCGAAACCACCGGAGAGCCTGAAAACGGCTGTTTTCCGGATTTCGGATTCCTGAACTTTCAGAAAATAGATATTGTGGCCGGAAAACTGGGCTTTCTGGCTGAAAAGCGGTACCGCTTTGTCGCAAACGAGTACCCGTTTGCGGTAAACGAGTAATCGGATGCCATGGACGGGTACTCGTTTCCGGCAAACAAGTACTCGGATGCTGTGGACTGGTACTCGTTTCCGGCAAACGAGTACTCGGATGCCGTGGACAGGTACCCGTTTCCGGCATTTCGGTAGCTGTTCTGACAGGTTTTCGCCGCCTTGCAGCGCCAACACCCCGGATATGGCCCCGCCCGGCGGCACTTGGCCACGGTCACGTTCGAACCGGATTCCATCGCGTGAGCTTGCGGGCCTCGCCTGCTTTGCCGCCGTCCTGTGCGCAATCAGCGCGGGGTGCG
This sequence comes from uncultured Spartobacteria bacterium, assembly GCA_903882875.1. Taxonomy (GTDB): domain Bacteria; phylum Verrucomicrobiota; class Verrucomicrobiia; order Chthoniobacterales; family Chthoniobacteraceae; genus SXWH01. The sequence continues at coordinate 16,945 of CAIRYQ010000080.1, forward strand.
GCGGAAAATCACTGCTGCACCGGGACGGGCCTGGCATTCGAACGCATCGCGGTGTGCGGGCGGAACTGCGGGGCGGTGTCGTGATCATCCGCGGTGGCCGTCTTCGGGAGGAACGGCTTGCCACCGAGTTCGACGAACACCTTCTCGACCTGCGCGGGCAGGAAATTGCCGACGTAGCGCGCGATGCGCTCCTGCTTTTTCAGCGTGTCGCGGATTCCCTCGACGGCCTGTCTTACCTCGTCCGGTTCCTTCCCTGTTAATTTTTTGACTTCAGCGGTGAGGGCGGCGAAATACGCCTGCTGATCTTCGAGAAGTTCCGCACCTCCAATGGGGCCGTGGCCGGGGCACACGGTTTTTGCGCCGAGCTTTTTCGCGGTTTCGAGCGTCCGGATCCAGTCGCCGACATTGCCGTCGGCGGTGTAGTTATAGGGGCCGTTCACGCAGGCGTCGCCGGTGAAGAGGATCTTTTCATTCGGCAGCCACGCCCAGCCGTCGCCGTGCGTGTGCGCGACGCCGAAATGGAGCAGCTCGACGCGGTGCCTGCCGTCGTCAAAAATCATCTCGGATTTGTAGAGCAGAGTCGGCGGCTTGAGCTTGCTTGCGGCGACATCGGGGCGCGTCTTTGCCGCATCTTCCCAGCGTCCCGGCTTGTCGCCGAAAAGTCCGGTCTCGTATTTTTTCATTTCGCTGAGGACGCCCTCGTGCGCGATTGGAGTTGCGCCATTCTCGACCCAGACCTGATTACCATACGCGTGGTCGCCGTGGTGGTGCGTGTCGAATGCGAAGCGGATGGGCTTGTCGGTGATCGCCTTGATCTTCGGGATGATCTCCTTCGCGCCGGAGGGGAAGTTGCCGTCAATGACGAGCACATAGTCATCGAGGATGATCCAGCCGTTGTTGCAATGCCCGTGCGCCTTGAGGTCGCCCTCGTGAAAGTACACCTCGGGCGCAAGTTTTGCGACCTCGTTCACCTCCGCCGAACAGCGGAGGGCGGGGATGAGTGCGGATGCGAGGACGGCGAGGAGGCGGGCGGGGTTTGAGGGATTCATGGCGCGTGTTTGTGGCATGGGATGCGTGGAGATTCGATGTTGAAGTTTGCCGATTTCCGAGAGCCGGAATCCAACGCACACACACTCGATGTCCACATCCACTGCGGCTTTGCGATCTACTATTGGGACGATTTGGCGGACCGGCACATCAAGGTGCTCCGCATCCGCCGCGCTGACGTGAGGTTCGCCGTGGTCAGTGCCGGTGCAGGCCGCCGGTGAGCTTGAAGACGGCGATCAGGATTCCGTAGATCACCGTGCCGATGACGGCGGCGATCATCACCATCACGATCGGCGGGATGAGCGTGCTGACGACTTTCACCTGCTTGTCCAGCTCGCGCTCGTACACGTCGGCGATGAGGTTCATCGTGTCGGAAAATTTCCCCGTCTGCTCGCCGACGCCCATCATGTCCACAAACATCTCGGGGAAGATTTTTTGGTGCGCGAGCGCGTTCGAGAGCGTCGCTCCGTCCACGACCGCGGCGCGGACTTCCATCATGCGCAGGCGGATGAATTCGTTGCCCGCGATGTCCTCGAGCAGCTCGAGCGCGCGCAGGAGCGTGACGCCGTTCTGCGTGAGCGTGCCGAGCGTGCGGGCGAACTGCGCGTACAGCCGGAAGCGCGGGATGCGGCTGAACACCGGCACCGTCCATTTGAACCGCCCCCAAGTCACGCGGCCCGACGGCGTGGCGATGAACGCGCGGAACAGCAGGAACGCGCCCGCAAGCACGCCGAGCACGAGCCACCAGTAGCGGGTCAGCGCGTTATTGATGTCGATGATCATCTGCGTCGGCCCCGGCAGTTGCGTGCCCGTGTCCTTGAAGAACGAGATGAGCTGCGGCACCATCGTGTTCATGAAAATCACGATCAGCCCGATGCCGATCACGACGAGCACGGCGGGATAGAGCAGCGCCTGCTGCACGCCGTCGCGCAGTGCCTTTACCTCGCCGATGTGGATGGTGAGTCGGCGCAGGATCGTCGGCAGCGAGCCGGACGCCTCGCCGGACGAGACCATGTTCACGTAGAGCGGCGAGAAGATGCGCGGGAAATCGCGCATCGCCTGAGAGAGGCTGCGTCCGTCCACGAGCGACTGGTGGAGCGATTTGGAAAGCGCCTGAAGCTTTGGGTGCTTGAGGCGCTTCACGAGCACGCCGAGCGATTCGTCGAGCGTCATGCCCGCGCCGAGCAGATGTGCGAGCTGCTCGCTGAAAAGATACTGCTGCGAATAGCTGAGCTTCATTCCGCCGACTGCCGGTGGTGGTGACGACGCGGCACCGGACTTCGTTGCGAGAGTTTTTTCACCGGCTTCCGGGTTCTTTGCGGGCGGCGATTTTGCGAAGGATGTTTCCTTCGGTGTCTGCGCCCCAGCCGCGGAGGCCGCCGGACTTTTCTGTTGCGAAACCACGCCAGCTCCGACCTCGACCGGCTGCACCCGGATCGGCACACATCGCTTTTGCTCGACCATCGCGATTGCCGCAGAACGATCGTTGGCTGTCACGACACCATCCACGAGCGTCCCCTGGGCATTTCGCGCGCTATATCGGAATTCGGGCATGGGGCGCGGATGCTGCGTCTCCGGAAAGCACAAAGGCAAGCCCGCAGGTTTGCCTTTGTGCCGAATGAAAGTGGAAGGTCGTGTCTAAGCGCGTTTGCGGTGGCGCAGCCCCGCCAAGGCGGCAGCAGCGACAGCACCGAGAGCGAGAGTCGAAGGTTCCGGTACGGGCGCAACCGAAGCAAGCTGGAGAGCGTTGTTCGAACTCCCGAATCCCGCAGCCTGCAAAGATGCGTTGTTTGCTCCGGCGGTAAACGTACCGAACAATTCTTTGCTGCCCGCTGTGGTGAGGGCGTCGAGATCAATTGTTATTGGGGTTCCGGGATCACCCGGGAACTGCCAAGCAGCACCGACAGAAGGAACAAGAGCCTTCGGGACATAAACGATGGCCTGCTGCAACACGGTGTCAACCGCTGTGCTCAATGATGCATTGTTCGACGACTGCAATGCCCAAAGGTAGATCTGCTGGTTGGCAAAACCAGTATTTGTCTGGTTCCCCAAAAACAAACCACCAACTCCCTGCGTAGAATTGACTTGTCCAGAGCTAAATGGAACAAAGTCCGCCTTAAGTGTAGCGGTACTGTTTATACCACTCACTGTCGCCGCATCAATGGTGATTTGAGCATCTGACAAGGTCGCAAAATAGCCGATCTGAATCCAATTGCCAATAGGCAATGCGACATTCGATTGGTTAATCACCCCGGTGCTCCCGTTGGTTCCCCAAGAAACCGTTGCACCGTACGCGGAAAAAGTCCCAAACAGGACGAAAGTGCAAATTAAAAATGAGTGGATGGATTTTTTCATCTTGAACGGTCAAGGTAGAGCCTCAATTGAACGTCGCCGGAAACTGCGGTGCAACCCAATTAAATGGTGCACCAGAACGCTTGATAAACAGAGCTGTCCCAGCCGGAATCGCCGTGTTCCCGGCGTCAGTGTTCAGATCACTCGCCGACACCCATGCGTTCAGTAAAACATTGCGACCCGAAGTTTGGTAAAAATAGGAAACAAATCCGGTGCCATTCCAAAATACCACCTGATCAGCAGTTGCAGCGCTGCCAGCGGCCAGTCCTGTTGCTCCATCCCCAGTGTATAGCCCGGAGTTACTGAGCGTCATTCCTGATGCATAAACATTACCCAATAGACAGTAGCCAGATAGTACTGGTAACGAAGTCTGGCCAGTTTTCACCGCGCCGTTCAAAACTAAACTCAACGAACCACTTTGTTTCCTCGCGATCACGATTCCATCCCCCGGATAGATTACGGTATTTCCAGCATCGGTGTTTAGATCGCTGGCTGAAACCCATGCGTTTTGGAGCACGTTACGTCCAGCGGTCTGGTAAAAATAGCCAACGTATCCACCGTTTCTGAAAAGCTGGATCTGATCGGCGGTTGCGGCAGAACCAGAACCAAGCCCGACTTGATTCGCCGTGCCAAAGACGCCAGCGATTGTCCAGTGGGGACGAATTCGATACGACGCTCCGCTAGTGATCCCGACTGCAAGCGAACTGCCCAAGGTCAATGTTTTGGCAGTTCCGTCGGTCGTTACTATGTCGTAAATCGTCCCGGCACCGGGACCGGATAGAATCTCGACATAATGCGTGGGCGGGGCTCCTGTCGTGGTGCTGTTGTACTGGTTGTTAGTCCACGAAGCGCCGGCGTCAGCCAGTATCGTGGAGCCGCCGACAGACGTCGTGGTTGACTGAAATGCCACAGGCTGCTGCAAGGCGAGCGATGTAAATGTGTAAGCTATCGGAATCGTTCCACCAGTTCCGCTGATGTTGAGTGTTACAAACCCAACGGGATCGGTGGCGGACGTCTGCGCCTGAGCGCCCGGGTGGGCAAGGGCAGACATGGCGACAACGGCGGCGAGACTGCGGAAGATCGAGGCGTTCGTTTTCATCGGAAGTGCGGGTTTTGTTCTGTGTGCGCTGAGTTTATGGGGTCTGATGCCGACTCCCGAATTTACCGACAGTTTCTTTATCAAGGTTACGGGTGACGGCAATGTTTTTATTGTAAATTTCCGCCCACAAAGATCCCGCATTTTCAAGTCTTGGCGATGATGGAAGTTGGAAAAATCAGGATGCCCGACTGGGGATCCGACGGCACGCGCTGCCTCGCGGATTGCACTGAAGCGCCCGATGCCGCCGAGCATCAAGTCTCTCCGCCTATCCCGATGGTCGCGGTGCGGTGCCAATGGGCTGATGAAAACGCCCGGCGGGCTTGTCGGCAAACTGCACCCCGCGATGAAGCTCTACCTTCGGGTCACTTATTCGCCCGATCCATCGAAAGGCGGGCAACCTCCGGCCTCATCGAGCAAACCGTCGAAGCGCCTCGAAATCCAGTCGTGGACGCATATTCGCCAAAAATAATCCCGCTTTCGGATCCCGCGCCATGCGACTCGGGATTGTCCAAGCGGAATGATGAGTCCTGCGAGCTGTTTGGAAGCCCTCTGAGGCGCGGCGTTCGCAGCGGAGTTTCTCGCCGCCCGATTGTTTCAATCGTATCACGCGATGATCTCGCGCACGACGCGGCCCGAGACATCGGTGAGACGGAAGTCGCGGCCGGCATAGCGATACGTGAGGCGCTCGTGATCAATGCCGAGCAGGTGCAGGATCGTCGCGTGCAGATCGTGGACGTGGACGGGGTTCACCGTCGCGTTCATTCCGAATTCATCCGTCTCGCCGTACGCGAGACCGCCGCGAACGCCGCCGCCCGCGAGCAGTGTGGAGAAGCCGGTATGATGATGATCGCGCCCAGCTTTCTTCGCATCCTTGCCGTCTGTTTGCGAGTAGGGCGTGCGCCCGAATTCGCCGCCCATCACGACGAGCGTGTCGTCGAGCATCCCTCGTTGCTTCAGATCCGCGATGAGCGCGGCGGCGGACTGGTCGGCGTCGGCGCAGAGCTTCGGGTGCTGCGTGTTGTGATTTGAATGCGTATCCCACGGCTGCGTGCCGGTGGCCGTGTAGTACACGGTGACGCAGCGCACGCCGTCCTCAAGGAGACGCCGTGCGAGCAAGCACGAGCGTGCGAACGGCGTCTCGCCATATTGCGCGCGCACCGCCGCAGGCTCACGGCTGATATCGAAGGTCTGCATCGCCTCGCGCTGCATCTGGAATGCGGTCTCCATCGCGCGGATCTGGCCGTCGAGTTCCGGGTCGCCCGCGCGCTGCGCGAGGTGGCGCTGGTTCAGCTTTGCGAGCAGGTCGAGCTGCTCGCGCTGTTCGCTGTGCGCGATGAGCGGATTGCGGATGTCTGCGATCAATTTTTCCACCGTCATGTCCGACGTGAGCACGCTTGCGGCCTGGTATTCCGCGGGGAGGAAGCTGTTGCTCCACAGCGCGGGGCCGACGACGATCTGGTTGCTCGGACGGAGCACGATGTAGCCGGGCAGGTTTTTGTTTTCCGTGCCGAGGCCGTAGAGCAGCCACGAGCCGAGCGAAGGACGGATGGGCTGGAGATTTCCCGTGTGCATCGCGAGCAGCGCGGGCTCGTGGTTCGGCACGTCCGTGTGCATCGAGCGGATGATGCAGCAGTCATCAATCACGCGCGCGAGATTCGGCAGCGATTCGCTCACCTCGATGCCGCTCTGCCCGTGCTTTGAAAATGTGAATGGCGACGGCATGAATCCGGTGGACTTGCTCTTTCGGTAAAGCTCGCCGCTCGGCTGCTGTCCCTCGAATTTCGCGAGTGAGGGCTTTGGATCAAACGTGTCCACATGCGACGGCCCGCCATTCAGAAAAAGAAACACGAGCCGTTTCGCGCGCGGCGCAAAGTGCGGCAGCCGCGGACTGGAAAGCCCGGCGGCTTGCGCAACGGATGCGAGGCCGAGCAGCCCGAAGCCCGCGCACATTTTGCCGAGCATTTCGCGGCGAGTGAGAAATCGTGAGGAGTCAGTCCACATAGAGCATGGGGTTCGAGATGAGCAGAATTTGCGCGTATTCATCCCAGCGCGTCATGCCGGGCGACGACGACGGACGCCGGAGAAAATCCGCCGCGAGCGCGCGCTCCGCGTCATCGGGTTCGCGTGCGAGCGTCATGCGGTATGCGTTCGTGATGCGCGCCGCGTCGTCCGTCGCACCCGCTTGCAATCGCGCCGCGAAGGACGCCGCATTTTTCAGCATGAAGGGGCTGTTGAGCATGAAAAGTTTCTGCATCGGCGTCGTCGTCACGGATCGCTGCTCCGAGTGGACGTTCGCATCCGGGTAGTCGAAACGCATGAGCTGTTCGGAGAGTTTCAGCCGGCTCACGAACGCGTACACGGTGCGGAACGCATTGTCCGGCGCATCAATGTCCGCCGACTGCCCGCCGACGGATTCGGTGAGCCTGCCGCTGTGCGCGAGGACGGAGTCGCGCCATTGCTCGAACGTGAGACGCCGCCGGTTCATGCGGGAAAAAAGATGGTTGTCCGGATCGCGCGCGAGCTTCCCGGAGTCGCACGACGATGCCTGCCGGTAGGTCGCCGAGAGCGCGATTTCGCGGACGAGCGCTTTCACCGACCATCCGCCGTCCATGAAGCGCCGCGCGAGATCGTCGAGCAGTTCGGGATTCACCGGCATCGCGCCCGAATGACCAAAATTGCTCGGTGTCGAGACGAGCGGCTTGCCGAGCAGCAGCGCCCACACGCGGTTCACGAAGACGCGCGCCGTGAGCGGGTTCTCACTGCTCGCGATCCGCTCCGCGAGTTCGCGGCGTCCGCTGCCGTCGGAAAATGCGGACGCGTCCTTTTTGTCCAGCACCTCGATGAAACGCCGCACGACGACCGGCCCCTTGCTGTCCACATTGCCGCGCAGGAAGACATTCAGATCCTGCGGCTTCGCATCCTCGACAATGTGCATCACCGCGGGATCCATTTCCGCCGCCTTCGTGCCCTCCTTCATCGTCTTTCCGTCGGGCGTCTTGTTCACCATCGCGGTGCTCGCGAAGACTCCTGCGAGCGCGTAGTAGTCGCGCATCGAGATGGGATCAAACTTGTGATCGTGGCAGCGCGCGCACGCGACCGTGAGGCCGAGCATCGTGCGGCACACGGTGTCCACGCGATCCTCCCATTCGTCCGCCATCACGTCGAGCCGGCCGCGGTTGTAGTACTTCGGGCCGAGGCCGAGAAAGCCGAGCGCCGCGAGGTCCGAGGGATCGGTGCCGGGCATCCGATCCGCCGCGAGCTGGAGCTTCATGAACTGATCGTACGGGATGCCGCGGTTGAACGCATCAATCACCCATGCGCGGTAGCGATACGCGTGAGGGTAGAAAAATTTCGTGTCCTTGCCGACCTGATGCGCCTGATCCTCCGCGTAGCGCGCGAGCGGCAGCCACATGCTCGCCATGCGTTCGCCGAAACGCGGCGACGCGAGCAGCCGGTCCACGAGGGATTCGATTGCGGATTGCGGATTCCGCGCCGCGGATTGGACGAAGGTGTCCACTTCCTCCGGCGTCGGCGGCAGTCCGGTGAGATCATACGTGAGCCTGCGGATCAGCACCGCAGGCGCGGCGCCGGGCTCGGGAGCGAGGCCGCTTTTTGCGAGCGCGGATGCGATGAAGAAATCGAGCGGCTGCTTGGCCCATGCGTTTTTCGCCGCGGGCACGGGCTGCGATCGCTGCGGGATCTTGAACGACCAGAAGTCGCGATCCTTGTCCGTGATCACCTTAGTGGCTGGCGCGGCTGTGGGCTTCGGTGCTGTGCCCGCATCCGGGTTTTCCGGCGCTGGCCAGTGCGCGCCGTTGTCAATCCACCGCGCAATCGCCGCGATTTGATCCGGCTTCAGCCGCTCGCCTTTCGGCGGCATCACGTCGTCGGACTTGGATGATTTGATGCGCGCGACCAACTGGCTCTCCGCGCTCTTGCCGGGCACGAGCGCCGGCTCGCCCGAATCGCCGCCGCTCATCACATCCGCTTTCCGATCCAACCGCAGACCGCCCTTCTGCTTTTCCGGCCCGTGGCACTTGAAGCAGCTCTCCTCGAGCAGCGGGCGCACCTCCTTTTCAAACTGCGCGACGAGATCCACAGCCGCGGACGAGATCGCCGCATTTGAAAACGACAAGACCGGCGCGAGGAAAATCGCGCGGAACAAATGACAGATGTGGATGGTTTTTGCGGAGGATCGCACGGTGTGGAAGCCTGCGAGGGAAACGACCGTCCGCAGCAGCCGGTCTTAGCCGGACAATCTCGATTCCCCGAGTGCGGACGCTGGCGATGTTGTGGCTCCGTCACCCGCCCAAGTCACCGCACCGTCGTCGACGGTAATTCGCCGCCGCGCGGATCGTTTCGGCATTGAACGCCGCGACCCGCGGCTCATCCGCTGTGGCGGGCGGAACTTCGATGCCGTCCGTCTTGTAGTGAAAGGCGGGCTTCGGCTTCGCAGCGTCGGCGGCGAAGGCCGCGCAGCTTCCGAGCAGCGTGACGATCGGAATGAGGAACATCTGCACGGCCGCCGAGGGCGGGCTGCCGTTGATGCTGCGGGCGTGCGTTGAGTTTTTGGAGGGACGCATGACGCGCTCGTAGCAAAGCGCGCCGCGGCCGCCAAGCGTGAACGCGCTACGGCGGGAGCCAGCCGTGCGCGGTGAGGAATTGCCGCAGCGCCGGGTCTTCGCGGGAGAGCGGCGGGAGCCAGAGGCCGAGTTCGGTGCGCTTCCAATACTCGCCGGAGGGATCGTCGCTTGCGGTAAATTCGTAGCGGTAGTAGCGGGCGCGGATGAAGCGCGGCGGCTCGTGCGGGAACGGATTCGTCGCGAGCAGGCTGAGTGCGCCGGGGTCGTTGTGCAGGAGCTTCCAGACGAGATGCACGGTCCACGGGTACTGCGCGTGGTTCGACATCGCGGCGAACCAGATCGCCCAGTCGAGCCGCGGCTGGTACGGCGCGATGAAGCACGGCGTGCGGCGCGGGTCACCAGGCTTCGCGGGAAAATCGTATTCGCGCCACGCGGTGCGCTCGGTGATTTCAGCGTCGGTCGTTCCTTCAAAAATGATCTCATGCCGTTCACGTCCGACGGTGCCGAATGCGCCGTAGGTGTTCACGAGGTGCAGCGGATTGAACGATGTGTTCATCGCCTGATCCTTCGAGAGCAGATTCATGACAGGATCGAGGCTGAGAATCGCGGTGAGCACGAAGATCATGAGGATCGTGAACGTCGCCGGAGATGCGGCCGGCACGGAGGCTTCGCGTGATTTTTCCACACGCGCGGCGAACGCGCGCGGGACAAGGCGCGCGAGCAGCGAGTCGTCGAAGCACGCGAGGAAGGGGACGATCGTGAGCCAGTTCAGGAAGGAAAGATTGCCGCTGAAAATGAGGATGAACTGGAAACTGACGAGCAGCACGCCCGCGATGTGCCGCGCGATGCGCGGGCCGAATGCGAACCACGGCACGACCAGCTCGATGAAGTGATTCCACAGCACGCCGAACTTGTGGAACCACAGCGGCATCGTGTGCAGCCAGCGGCTGAACGGATTCGGAATCGGCTGCGTGAGGTAGTGGTAGCTGAGGGCCGTGAGATCGCGCCAGCACACGTCGCCTCGGAGCTTGATGAGCCCCGCGCCGAGCATGATGCGGAAGCCGAGCCAGCGGAACAGCCAGATGACGAGCACCGGCGGCGGATGCCGCGGGAATGGCCGCGTGTCGAGCAGTGGGCAGAGAAAAATCGCGAGGAAGCCGGTCTCGAGGAGCTGGAATTCCCAGCCGTAAGCGTACCAGTCCTGCCCGATGTGGACGAACGACATGTAGATCGCCCACAGCGCGGTCATGACGAGCGCATTCGCACGTCCACACAGCACGACGAGCGCGAGCGCGAACCCGATCCACGCCCATGTCACCAGCGCGGCGTCGGAATGCCCGAACCAAAACAGGCCGGGCATCTGCATGAATGCGGCGCTGCGCGAGTGCGCGTAGTGCTCGACGGCTATGAGGAAGGTGCCGACCGGCAGCAGACCGTGTTCGCCGACGAGCGGAACCATCTGCCGCGCCGCACACAGAAAGGCGATCGCGTAGATGAAGCCGATCCAGCGCAGGATGATGAACCGCGTGAGCCAGTAGCCGCGTGAGGCGCGGTCAAAAAAGTCGGTGGGGTTGCTTTCGGTTGCGGCTGCCATGCGGCTGGGGATAAAGGCCCGAGAAAAGCACGAAAGGGGACGGAGCGCAGGCTTGCAAAGCTGCGCTACTCGGCGAACAGCCGCGCGATTTCATCCTGCATCGCCTGCGCGGCGGCGCGCGGGTCGGGCGCGTTGCGGATCGGGCGGCCGACGACGATGTGATCCGCGCCCGCAAGGAATGCTTCTTCGAGAGACATCGTGCGCTTTTGATCATCGCCGCCGCGCTCGCTCGCGGCGCGGATTCCCGGTGTGATGATGAGCGGCCCGTGGCCGAGTTCGCGGCGCAGGCGCGACGCTTCCTGGCCGGAGCAGATGAGGCCGTCAATGCCCGCCTCCACCGCACGCCGCGCGCGCATCGAGACGAGATCTTCGACCGTGCCGCTCCAGCCGAGTTCCGCGATGTCGCTCGTGTCGAGACTCGTGAGCACCGTCACCGCGAGCAGCTTCATCGCGCCCTTCACCGGCACGGCGCCCGCGTAGATGGACGACACGCCGTGCAGCGTGCAGCAATACGCGCCGCACCGCGCGAGATTAGCCACCGCGCCGCGCACGGTCGCGGGCACGTCGTAGAATTTCAAATCGGCGAACACCTTTTTCCCGCGCGCCTTCAGTTCGTCGAGCACCTCGAAGTATTGCCCGCTCATGCAGAATTCGAGGCCGAGCTTGTAGAAAGTCACCGCGTCGCCGAGTCGATCGATCCACGCGAGCGCGTCCGCCTTTGTCGGCACATCGAGCGCGAAGATGAGGCGGTCGGATGGAGCGATGGATTTTGTCGAGAGAAGCGTTCGGTCGGCCATGGTGCGCTGCGAGATGCCGGATGCGGTCGTGCGACGCAATCGGTTTTGCGCAGGCCGAAGCTTTCAGGCCGCCGTTCGCTTCGCCTGAGCCGTTCTCATCGGGAGCGCGCACTCGCTTCGAAATTTCACCGCGCCTGTTTTTCCTCCGGCTCCGAAGTGAAGCCCGCCTCGGTGCGCGTGAGTTCGGCTTTCATTGCGGTGCGCAGCGCGGCGATGCGATCGGCGTGCGAGGGATCGGCGATGGCGTTCTTCAGTTCCTCGGGATCGTTTTTCAGATCGTAGAATTCCTCGCCGGATGCGCGGTCGAGGTAGTGGATCAGTTTGAAGCCGTCGCGCACGACGGCGGCGTAGAGCGGCACACCCTGGTAATTTTTCTGCGTCGCACCCGTCGCGATTGTGTGTGAGACGGCCGCGCCGTATTCATTGCCCATGTGCTCGAAGAGGCACGCGTGCGGCCACTCGGCGGCGGCGGGATTTTTCAGCAGCGGCGTGATGTCGCGGCCGTGCGTCTTCCACGGCACGGTGACGCCGCTCGTGGCGAGGAAAGTGGCCGCGAGATCCGCGCCGGAGACCGGCTTGTCGCAATATGCGCCGGTGGGAAAACGCGACGGCATCGAGACGATGAGCGGCGAGCGGTAGTTCGCATCGTAGGGTGCGAGCTTCGTGCGGAAGCCGTGCTCGCCCATCGCGAAACCCTGATCCGCGGAATACACGACGAGCGTGTTTTCGAGCTGGCCCGTCTCGCGCAGCGCGGCGATGAGCGCACCCACGCCTTCGTCCACGGGCGGCACGCACTCGTTCACCTGCCGCACCCAGTCGTCGAAACGCTTGTCCTTCTTCGCCTCGCCGAACGCCTCGCCGCCCTTGCCTGCGAGCGGATGTCCGTCCGCGCCGCGCGTCCATGCCTGCGTCTTGTTCAGGTAGTCGGGCTTGCCTTCGCGCGGAGGGAAAATGTCCGCAGGCACGGACACCGGCGCGTCCTTGTAGAGCCCCTTGTGTCGTGCGGCGGGCACCGAGGGACCGTGGATGTTTCCGTAGCAGAGCCACAGGAACCACGGCTTTGACGCATCGCGATTTTTTCCGCGCACATACTCGCAGGCCCAGCGCGTGTAATTGTCCGCAGGGTAGCCCTCGATTGTCTGCGTCACGCCGTCCACTTCCATGATCTCCGTCTTGTAGTACGCGCCCGCATTTTCCGGATGCAGCGGGCGGTTCCACACGAGCTGGTGATCCCAGTCGCGGCCCCAGCCCGCGTCCGTGCCCGTGTGCCATTTGCCGATCTGCGCGGTGTGGTAGCCCTGCGCGCGCATCTGCGCCGGGATGAACGGGCACTGCTGCGGATCGTATTTGCTGCCGGGATATGATCCTTCCATCGTCATGCTCTCGATGCCGTGCGGCAGCCGTCCCGTGAGGATTGTCGCGCGCGACGGCATGCACCACGAGCCGAGATACGCCGCGTGAAAACGCACGCCGTTTTTTGCGAGCGCGTCAATGTTCGGCGTCTTCACCCACTTCCAAGACTCGGGGTAGCAGCCGACGGTCTTGTAGCTTTGGTCATCCGCGAGGATGAAAAGGATGTTCGGTCGTTTCGCTTCCGCATCGGCGCGGGTGCCGATGATGAAATGAACAAGCGCAGCGAGGAGCATCAGGATGCGGTGGATTTTCATAGGTTCAGTGCGGAAGAAAAAGTGCGGGCGGTCTTCCTCTCATAATCTTGCTCGCAATCCCAGCTTGCTCTTTGCCACACCATTCGGCCCCGACGTTCAAGTCCGCCGCGAAAAGCCTCCTCGAAGCGTTTGCTGGAATTGGCGCGCCGCACCGTCACCCCGGAGCTGTCCGATCCGCGGACGGACGCACGGCACGATCAGAGACATCGTGCAACGGTGACGATGACACAGAGGATAAAATCCGGGAGTCTGCCACCCGATGCCGTCTTCGCGTTCGGATCTTTTTCGCTGCATTCCCTCTATCAGTACCATTTCAAAAATCACCGGAAGCAGGACTTATCAAACAGCCTCTGAACACCGCCCTTGTTGCGCAATGCGCCGCTTCTGCTAAAGCTGCGCGCCCATGCCGGATCCGATCATCGTCCTCGAAAATCTTCGCAAAGCCTACGGCGCGACGATTGCGGCGAACGATCTGAACCTCTCCATCCCGCGCGGCGAAATTTTCGGTTTCCTCGGTGCGAACGGCGCGGGCAAGACGACGACGATACGCATGCTCTGCGGCCTCACGCGGCCCACGTCCGGGCACGGATTCATTGACGGCCTCGACGTGTGGACCGACCGCTACCGCATCCGCTCGAAGTTCGGCTACGTCGCGCAAAAATTCAGCCTCTACCCTGATCTCACCGTCACGGAGAACCTCGCATTTTTCGGTGGGGCATTTCGCGTCCCGCGCGGGGAACTCGGCGCGCGCATCGAGACGCTGCTCGCGCAAATGGATCTCGTCGGCAAACGCGACGCGATGGCCGGCAGCCTCTCCGGCGGCATGAAGCAATTGCTCGCGCTCGCGTGCGCGCTCGTGCATGATCCGCCGCTGCTTTTCCTCGACGAGCCGACGAGCGGCCTCGACCCCGTACACCGCCAGCAGCTCTGGAATCTGCTCTACAACCTCGGCCACGCGGGGACGACCATCTTCGTCACCACGCACTACATGGACGAGGCCGAGCGATGCACCGAGGTCGGCTTTGTGCGCGAGGGGCGGCTCCTCGTGAAGGAAACGCCGCGCAGGCTGAAGGCATCGTTCAAGTCAAAGCTGCTCGAACTCGAAGTGGATCCCGTGATGCCCGCGCTCGCCGCATTCCGCAGCGCGCCCGGCGTGCTCGATGCCACGCTGCGCAGCGGCCACGCGCGCATCTACGCCGCCGATCCGGAATCGCTGCTGCGCGAATGGCAGCGCGAGTGGCCTTTTCCCGAGCTGAAATGGATCCACCACGCGTGGGTGGAGCCGGACATGGAGGATGTCTTCAAGGCGTGGTCGCAGGGCTACACGCAACTTTTCGACAGCACCGCTTCATGAGCAAAATGAACATCCGCTCGATCTGGAACGCAGTCGCAAGCGTCGCGCTGAAGGAGTTTCTCCACGTCTGGCGCGACAAGCGCATCCTCGCGCTCATCATCATCCTGCCGCCGTTTTTCACGCTGCTCTTCGGCCACGCATTCGAGGGCACGGAGCTGACCGGCGTGCCCGCGGTGATCGTGGATCGCGATGGCACCGAGCAGAGCAAGAAGCTCGTCGAACATCTCGGAAAAAAGAAAACCTTCGCGTGGACAAAACTGGGTGACGCCAGCGGAGATCCCGATTTGCTCCGGCTGCGTGCGAGCGCCGCGCTCGTGATTCCGAAGGACTGGACGAGCACGCTCGAAGCCGGAACGCCCGTACCGCTGAAGCTTTTCCTCGACGGCACCGACGCGACTTCCGCCGACGAACTCGAGGGCCGGCTGCGCGAAATGCTCGGCGAATTCCAGGGCCAGGACGACGTGCAGGAACTCACCGTGAAGCCGCTTTTCGAGGAATTGCCTCCGGAGGTTTTCGACGCGCTGAAGGCCGTCACGCCCGAGAGCCGCGCGAAGCTGAAGGTGGAATTCCAAAAGCTCGTGAAGCCGTGGCAGCCCGAAACGCGCATCCTTTACAACCCCGGCCTGCGGTTCATTGATTTCGTCACGCCGGGAATCATCGGCCTCATCCTGCAACTGCTCACCGTCACGCTCATGGCCTGCACCATCGCGCGCGAACGCGAGGCCGGCACGCTCGCGCAGCTCATCGTCACGCCGCTGCGCCGCATGGAGATCGTGATCGGAAAAGTGCTGCCTTACCTCGGCATCTCGCTGTTCCTCATCGGCGTCACCATCGGCGTCGCGCACTTCCACTTCGGCGTGCATTTCCGCCAGCCGTTCATGCTCGGCATCATCTGCCTGCTCTTCCTGCTCTGCTCGCTCGGATCCGGCCTGCTCATCTCGGCATTCTGCCACACGCAGACGCAGGCGATTCAGTTCGCCGTCTTCTACCTGTTGCCCGTGTTCCCGCTCTCCGGGGCATTCGCACCCATCGAGCGCCTGCCCGCAGGTGTGCGCCTCGTGTCGGACGTGTTTCCGCTCACGCATTTTTGCGAAGCCTTCCGCATGGCGAGCCTGCGCAACGCGGACTTCTCATTCTTCGCCGGCGACCTCCTTTTCCTCGCCGTCGGCGCAATCGTGACCTGCGGCGGCGCGGCGTGGATCCTGAACAGGACGGATGCGTGAGTGCTCCGCACGTCAGAGGTGCATTTTGAAAAAATCGCAGTGATTCCCAATGGAGTGCTGGCGTGGCGTGGGGAGCACAGGCGACTCGCTTGGCAGATGGGGCGTCTGCTCTTCAGCGGTTCACTTTCGGATCCCTGAATGTTTGCGGAGTCAGCTTATGAATGATTCGCCTTAAGATAGGCGGCGCGCGAGATCGCTCCTCAGCGGCAGCAAGTCTTCGGCCTTCGGCTTCATCGCGGGAGCGGAAAAGTTGCCGCGCGCGATGCAACCGTCAGCACCTTCGGCAGTCCAACGTTTGCCGCAGCCATCGGTCTTCGTACAGGAATTTTTCCCACCGAGGAGGCAGCCGAAAGAGCGTCACTCGACAGTTGCGATATTCTCTGATGGTCGCCTCTCGTTTTGCTTCGGCAGCCGAATCTCGCCCCGACGGCGCGGGCTCTTCCCCGAATTTAAAACCAAGAGCCAAGTGCCGACTATGGCCAGCGCCGAAACGGCCAGCGCGCCAAGCGCGAGCCACCTCTCCGTGCGGCTTCTGGGCAAACCCGTGCCGCATTCCGGGCAATGCCGGGATAGAAAACATGGGAGCAATTCCTACAAATCGTGGTGATTTTCGTGATGTGAGAGTGGTGCCTTGGAAGACTGTCCCGGGCTTTCGCCCGGCAAGCCGCGCGTGTTGCGCAGCTCATACATGCCTCTTACAAGGTCGTCCGTGTTTATCTATACCTATGCTGTATATTTAATATTCGGAATCCGGCAACAGGATTTTTAAGCCACTGTCCGCCACAAACTCCCGCCGTCCCATTCTTGCGGGCAGTTTGGGTTTGCCATTCCACCCAGACTCAATCTAGTTAAGGGCACTACTTAATGACGCTCACCAAAAAAGGCGAATACGCGCTGCGTGCCATGATTCAGCTCGGAATTGCCAAATCTCTCGGCAGGGAAATCGTGCCGGTTTCCGAACTCGCCCAAAGCAACCAGCTCCCCCTGAAATTCGTCGAACGCATCCTGCTCGAATTGCGTGAGGCGGGCTACATCGAGACGCAGCGCGGGAAAATGGGCGGATACCGGGTCGCAAAGCCGCTGAACAAAATCAGCATGGGCGAAATCACCCGGCTGATTGACGGCCGCCTCGCCCCCATCGCCTGCGCCAGCGAAACCGCGTATGCGCGATGCACCTGTCCGGATGAGGAGCACTGCGGGCTGCGCATGCTGATGATTGATGTCCGCAACGCCATCGCCAACATCCTCGACAAGTACACGCTCGGTGACGTGGTGGATGTCACGGTCCGCAAGATGAGGCGCGACAAGGTTCCCATGCCATTCAGCGTTGGAAAAGTGGATGTGGAACGATCAAAACGACGCAAAGCCGACCCGGCAGCGGGCTTTCTCAGCGCGCTCGGCATCTCCACGCATGGAAAAGATGCACCTCTGAGCAAGACGCGATGAGGGACACCGACTCCGGCAAAGAAAATGCACCACCTTGCGAGGAGTTGGAGGAGGTCGTCCGCCAATCGGTAACAACAATGCGTTTCGTCACGGTGGAAATCGTCATTCACGAAGGCTGCGTGACGCAGGTGGCGGCCACCGAAAAGATCCGCCTCGCGGGCAAGGATGGCCTGAGCGGTTAGCTCCGCATGCTTTCAGTCTGCCGTACCCGCGACGGCTTCGAGTCACACCGGATCACCGAGCGGGCGGCATTCAGTCCTCGTACAGTCCAGCTATGAAAAAACCGCTTCCGCTCATCTTCGCCGGATCGCTCTTGCGTCATGGCACGCATGGCGCGGAACGGTTCCGGTTGTCCGATCACCTCCTGCTCGATCTCTTCCACATGCCGATCGTCGAGCCCTATGCGATCAGCGAGCCGTTTTCCACGGCGGGAAAAGTGAACCTCAACTCGCGGCTCGCGGGCTTCCCGTGGATTCGCCGCACGACTGCGCTGCGCGCCGTGCTGCACGGCTCGCGCGTCACCGCAGTGCCCGCCGAGGACGTCGAGATTTACAAGGACAACGCCTCGCTGAAGCCCATCGCAAAGAACTACCGCTACCTCATCAGCCGCGATGAGACCATCAAGGGGCTCGAACAGGTCTTCGACGAATACACGACGAAAGGCCACGACTTCGGCTTTTACAAATCCGCCTCCGACCTCTGCGAACGCTACCTCTACCCCGAGGGCACCACAAATGCGGGCATCATTAAATTCGAGGCCGGCGAGCAGGCCATCAAGAACTTCTGGAAAGCCAACACGCTCACCGGGGACAATCTCCGCGAGCGTCCCTGCAACGACCTGCTGCCGCGCCTCACGACGAAGTCCAACAGCTTCACCATCCACATCCGCGCGCCGGCACGGCTGCCGAGCAGCGCACGTGGCGGGAGCGTCCCGATTCAATTATTTCAGAATATCGGGGCGAAACGAGCATCGAGCGCTATGTAGATTCCGCATGCCGCCGTGTTTCGACAAGACGAATGCAGCGACCAAGCAGCGCGGCGATTTCATCGCCGTGGACAAGCAGTCGCTGGAATCCGCTTACCGGTTCCGGGTCGTCCACTCGAAACGTTGTGCGCCGAAATAGGCTCCGCCAACATTTTCACCCCATCACCCAGCCAGCCATGAAAACCACGATCCTCCACCTCCTCGCGGCCATCTTGCTCCCCGCCGCACTCCACGCGGCTGAAGCTCGCAAGCCAAACATCCTCATCATCGTCGCCGACGATCTCGGCTACGGCGAACTCACCGTGCAAGGATTCACGAAGGACATCCCGACGCCGCAGATTGATTCCATCGCGCAGAACGGCACGCGCTTCACGAGCGGCTACGTGTCCGGCCCGTATTGCAGCCCCACGCGCGCGGCGCTGCTCACCGGGCGATACCAGCAGCGCTTCGGGCACGAGTTCAATCCCGGCCCCGCGCCGAAGCCCGAGGTGAAATTCGGCCTCGACCTCACGCAGAAGACCTTGGGCGACCGGCTGAAATCCGTCGGCTACGCGACGGCTTGGATCGGAAAATCGCACCTCGGCTACGACCCGGAGTTTCACCCGCTCAAGCGCGGATTCGATTACTACTTCGGCTTCCTCGGCGGCGCGCATTCCTACCTCGATCTGGATCGCGATGGCCGCGATCCAATCCAGCGCAACGGCAAGCCGGTCGAGCAACTCGACTACCTCACCGAGGAGCTTGGCCGCGAGGCGTCGGGCTTCATCGAGAAAAACAAGGATCGTCCGTGGCTCACGTATCTCGCCTTCAACGCCGTCCACGCGCCGCTTCAGGCCACGGAAAAATATCTCTCGCGATTCCCGAACATCACCGACCCGAAGCGCAAGAGCTTCGCCGGACTGCTCTCCGGGCTCGATGACGCCGTGGGCGTGGTGCTCGCGAAACTGCGCGAGACGGGCCAGGAGGAAAACACGCTCATCTTTTTCATCAGCGACAACGGCGGCCCCACACCATCCACGACTTCCGGCAACGGCCCGCTGCGCGGCTTTAAGGCGCAGACGTGGGAAGGCGGCGTGCGCGTGCCGTGGATCGTGCAGTGGAAGGGCAAGGTCCCCGCGGGAAAAGTGGACGACCGGCCGGTCATCCAGATCGACATCCTGCCCACGGCTCTCGCAGCCGCAGGCATCGAGCCGGATGCCGGCGCGAAGCTCGATGGCGTGAATCTTCTGCCCTACCTCAAAGGCGAAAAGACCGAGCCGCCGCACGACGCGATCTGCTGGCGCTTCGGCCAGCAGATCGCGATTCGCAAAGGCGACTGGAAACTCGTGAAGGGCGCAGGCGAAGGCTTGCCGCGCGGAAACTCCGGAGGCGTCGCGAACACCGAGGGCGCGCACCTTTACAACCTCGCGAAGGACATCGGTGAGAAAGAGAATCTCGCGGAGAAGGAGCCGGCGAAATTCAAGGAACTCGCCGCCGCCTGGGACGAATGGAACAAGGGCAACATCCCGCCGAAATGGCTGCCGGGTGACGGCGGACCCCGCCGCGGCAATCAGGTCGCGGCAGCGCCAGGCGCGAAGGCCGCCGCGGCGAAAGGCCCGTGGAAAAGCGGCGACACCCTCGGTCGCGATGAATCGCCGAAGGTCGCATCGCACGGCCTCGCGATCACCGCGCAGATCGAGTCCGCATCTCCGAAAGGCGTGATCCTCGCGCAGGGCGGTGGCGCGAACGGCTACGCGCTTTTCGTGCACGACGGCAAACTGGCCTTCGCCGTTCGTGCGAAGCGCGAACTCACCGTAGTCACCGCATCCTCCGCCCTCGAAGCGGGCTCGCACAAAGTGTCCGCCGAACTCACACCGGAAGGCAAAGTGACGCTGAGCGTGGATGGCCATGTCGTCGGCGAAGGAAAGGCCGGCACCGTGCCCGTCCAGCCCGGCGAAGGCCTCACCGTCGGCGGGGACGGAAACAATTCCGTGGGCGAATACGAAGCCCCGAACGATTTCTCCGGCAAAGTAACCAACGCAAACGTGATCATCCGATGAAAGCCCAGCATTCCCGTTTTACAGTCATGAGCCCGAAACTGATCACCGCAGCCGCAGTCCTCGCGTCGTTCGCTGCGACTGCGCTCGCATTGGAGACCGCGACCGACGAGGCGAAGGTCGAGTTTTTTGAAAAGAAGGTGCGGCCGATTTTGGTGGATCATTGCTACCACTGCCATTCGGCGGACACGAAACCTGCGGGAGGGTTGCGTGTGGATGATCGGAATGGGCTGCTGATCGGCGGTGATGCGGGCGCGGCGATCGTGGCGGGCGATCCGGATAAGAGCCTGCTGATCGAGCGTGTGCTGCATGAAAATCCGAAGCGCAAGATGCCGAAGGAAGGTGAGCTGCTCACGGAGGCGGAGGTGGATGTTTTGAAGCAATGGATCCGCGATGGCTTGGCTTGGCCGCGCGAGCGCATCCCGGCGTATATAGGGAAGAAGCGGCCGGATTTTGAAAAGCTGAAGGCGGAGCACTGGGCGTGGCAGCCGTTGCAAAATCCGAAGCCGCCCGAGGTCGCGGATGCGAAGTGGGCTCGCGATGATGTGGATCGCTTCATCCGCGCGACGCTGGAAGCGAAGGGCCTGAAGCCCGTTGCCGATGCGGATGCCGCGACGCTCGTGCGGCGTGTGAAATTTGATCTCACCGGCCTGCCGCCGACGCCGGAGGAGATCGAGGCATTCAAGAATGACCGCTCGCCGGATGCGTTCTCGAAGCTGGTGGATCGTCTGCTGGCGTCGCCGCAGTTTGGCGAGCGCTGGGGGCGTCACTGGCTCGATGTCGCGCGCTACGGCGAGTCCACCGGGCCATCGCGCAACATCCCGTATCCGCACGCGTGGAAATATCGCGACTACGTGATTGATGCGGTGAACCGCGACGTTCCGTTCGACCGTTTCCTCCGAGAGCAGATCGCCGGCGACCTGCTGCCTGCCGCGAATGACGCGGAGCGCAATCGCCAGCTCACGGCGACGGGCTTCCTCGCGCTCGGCGTGAAGGATGTGAACCAGCGGTTCAAGACGCGCTTCCTCATGGACAATGTGGACGAGCAGATTGACACCGTCTCGCGTTCCGTGCTCGCGCTCACGGTGAGCTGCGCGCGCTGCCACGATCATAAGTTCGACCCGATTCCCGTGACTGACTACTACGCTCTCGCGGGCATTTTCTCGAGCACCGAGAACGCCGCCGGCGTTCGCAACAAGATGGGCGGCGGCGGACTCGACTACTACGATCCCGCGGCGCTCGTTCGACTCGCGGGCGACACGGCTGCCGCGTCGCCTCAGCAGCTCGCGAAACTGAAGGCTGACCTGGCCGTCGCAAAAAAGGCGTGGGACGAAATCCGCGGTACGCCCGAGGGGCTGAAACTCGCGCCCGACGGCAAGCCGACGCAGCGTCCCTTCCGCCTGAAATACGAGACGCTGCAGACGGAGCTGAACTCGTTCACCGACCCCGCGGAGCGCGGCCTCGCGGTTCACGGCGTGCGCGAGGGAAAGACGATCGGCGACACGGAAGTGCGCATTCGCGGTGAAGCCGAGCGCATCGGCCCGACGGTGCCGCGCGGTTATCTCACGACCTTCGCGGTGCCTGAGGCGCAGCCCGTGGACCCGCAGCACAGCGGGCGTCTCGAACTCGCGCGCTGGCTCACGAGTCCGCGCAATCCGCTCACGGCGCGCGTCGCGGTGAATCGCGTCTGGCAAAATCTTTTCGGCACCGGGCTCGTCTCGACGGTGGATAATTTCGGCGTGAAGGGCGACGTGCCCTCGCATCCCGAGCTGCTCGATTTTCTCGCGCAGCGCTTCATCCGCGAAGGCTGGTCGGTGAAAAAACTCGTTCGCGAACTCACGCTCACGCACGCGTATCAGCTCGGCACGGATGCGCCTGCGAAGCTGCATGACATCGATCCGGAAAACCGGCTCGTGTGGCGGCATTCGCCGCGGCGGCTCAGCGCGGAGGAATTGCGCGACGCGATCCTCGTCACCGCGGGACGGCTCGACACGAAGCCCGCGGGGCCTTCGCCGGTGAAGGAGCTGAAGATGATCGAAATGCGCGACAACGGTCCCGAGGCGCGCAAGGTCGTCGAGGCCGCGGACAATGCAGTCGCCCGCAGCGTCTATCTGCCGCTGCTCCGCGGCGTGACGCCGAAGGCGCTGGAGGCATTCGATCCCGTCTGCCAGACGCTCGTGAGCGGACGCCGCGAGAGCACCACGGTGCCGACGCAGGCGCTGTATTTTCTGAATTCCACATTCGTCCGCCAACAGGCGCTCGCGCTCGCGGAGCGGCTGCTCGGCAGCGAGGCAAAGTCGAACTCCGAGCGGATCGAGGCCGCATATTCGCTCGTGCTCGGCCGCCAGCCGACGAGCGCGGAACTCGATCGCACCGCGCGTTTCCTCGATGACTACGCCGCGAGCTTCGAGGTCGGCGAAACCGCGCTCCAGCAGATCGCATCCGCACAAGCGGCGTCCGGCGAAAGTGCCGGAGCCAGCGCGGCCACCGCGCCTCCCGGCCAGGCGGTGAATCCCGACGACGTCGAGCGCACGCCCGAACTCGCAAAGGAAGCGCCCGTGAAACCGAAGGACACCGCGTCCGTCGCGTGGATGAGTTTCGTCCAGGCGCTCTACGCCTCCGCGGAATTCCGCTTCGTCCCGTAAACCGAAAACTTCCCACACCATGTTTCAACCCATGCAAAATCCCATCTCACGCCGCTCACTCCTAAAATCCGCCAGCGGCGGCTTCGGCTACCTCGCACTCGCCGGCCTGCTCGGACAGCACGCGCCCGCCGCCATCGCGCAGCATCCGCTGCTGCCGAAAGCGCCGCATTTTCCGCCGCGCGCGAAACGCATCATCTTCGTCTTCATGGAAGGCGCGATGTCCGGCGTGGATACGTTCGACTACAAGGCCGAGCTGCAAAAAAATGGCGGCAAGGGCGGACCCGGCGGCGGCACGCTCACGGCGTCGAAATTTGCGTTCAAGCAATACGGCCAGACGGGCTCGTGGTTTTCCGAACTGCTGCCGAACATCGCGCAGCACGCGGACAAACTCTGCTGGCTGCGCGGACTGCACACCGACACTCCCGCGCATCCGCAGGCCGTCGTGCAGCTCCACACCGGCAGCGCGAATGCCGCGCTCACGCGCCCGAGCATGGGCGCGTGGCTGCTCTACGGACTCGGCACGGACAACCAGGATTTGCCCGGCTACGTGACGATCAATCCTTCGCCGAATTTCGGCGGCGCGGTGAACTACGGCAGCGCATTCCTGCCCTCGCATTTCCAAGGCACGCGCATCACCGACGCCGGATTTTTGCCAAACATCAAGGCCGCGAGCACGACGGCGCTCCAGCGCAAGCAGATCGATCTCATCCAGGCGATGAACCGCGATTTTGCCGCGACGCCCGGTGCGCCGGATCCCGTCGAGGGCATCATCGAATCCTACGAGACCGGCTTCCGCATGCAGGGCAAAGTGCCCGAGCTGCTCGACATTTCCAAGGAGCCGCAGGACGTGCGCGAAGCCTACGGCATCAAGGACGGACCCGGCGGCTCATTCGCGCGGCAGTGCCTCATGGCGCGTCGGCTCAGCGAGGCCGGCGTGCGGTTCGTCGAGATCACGCAGGGCGGCTGGGATCATCACAACAATTTGCACAAAGGTCTCATTGACCGCACCGGCAGCGTCGATCAGCCGACCGCCGCACTTCTCGCCGACCTCGAACAGCGCGGCCTGCTCGAAGACACGCTCGTCCTTTTCGGCTCCGAATTCGGCCGCCAGCCCACCGCGCAAGGCCCCGACGGACGCGACCACAACATCACCGGCTACTCGATGTTCCTCGCGGGTGCGGGCGTGAAGAAAGGCTTCACCTACGGCGGCACGGACGAGTTCGGTATCAAGGCCGTCGAAGGCCGTATGCACACGAACGACCTCCACGCCACGCTGCTCGCGCTGCTCGGGCTCAACCACGAGCAGCTCACCTACCGCTACGCCGGCCGCGATTTCCGGCTCACGGATGTGGCGGGGGAGGTGGTGAAGGACATCATCGCGTAGGCGCAGCGCGCTGCTCATGTTGCGGGTGCAGACTGCGCATCCTGCCGTGCAGGCTGCACCGGTGGTTGCGAAGCGTGCGAATGGCCGCGTGCATCCTGCGTCTGCCACCGTGCGTCCTGCCATCGCCTGCGTGCGCGCTGTCATCTTCGTCATGCGCTGTGCGTCGCCCCGCGTGCGTGGTGTCGCCTCCCGCGTGCAGTGTGTCAGCAGTGCCGTGCAGCGTGTCAGTGCCCCTGTGCAGGGTGCTTTTGGCCATTTTCATGGTGTCAGCACCCGAGTGCAGCGTGTCTGCACCCCCATACAGGGTGCTTTCGGCTCATTTCGCCCTGCTTATCCGGTTGCTTGACACAGACAGGCTCTGCGAGGGCTTCGAGAATAGCCCAGCACTTCAGTGCTGGGTAAAAGATGGTGAAAACGAGCAAAGTCCCGTCAGGGACGGCAGAACGCTCCTTCCGTCCCTGGCGGGACTTTGTTTTTCTGGAACCTCCGGTTCCCAGCGCTGAAGCGCTGGGCTATTTTCACGGCGTTCCCTTTCACCACGCGCTGTGTCAGGCAACCGGATAAGCACGCATTTCGCCATGTTAGCGCCCGATTATTTCGTGCTTGTCATGCTTTCTCCCTCTCCTTACCCTCGCGGAACCTCAATCACACCATACCCAACCCCAGCCATCCTTCACCCCATGAACAACCGCGAACTCGCCCGCACCACCTGCTTTAACAACATGGACGCCTTCGGCAAAGCCAGGGCCACCGACCTCGCCGATGCCGCCGCAGACAGCGACGGACGCAAGAAGGCCAAGGCCCTCGCGAAATTCGGCGAACTCACCGCCCTGAACGGCAGCATCGCCACGGTCGTCGCCACGCAGCAGAGCGGTGGAAAATCCGTCGGCACCACCAGCCGCGGCGTGCTGCGCGACGCACTCACCGGCGACCTCCGCGAATGGAACCGCACCGCCGCCGCCGTCGCCGAAGACCTGAAGCGCCCCGAGATCATGGACGGCTTCCGCATGCCCCACGGCAACAACGACACCGAACTCGCGGGCACCGCCCGCGCCTTCATCCAGTCCGTCGCCGACCTCACGCTGCACGACGCCTTTGTCGAGCACGGCCTGGATGACGACTTCGAGGACGAGCTGAATGAACGCATCACCGACTTCGAGGCATCGCAGGAGGCCCAAAGCACCGCCGGCCAGACCGCCAGCGGCGCCACCGACGCCCTCGACGAACTCATCAGGACCGGCATGGGCATCCGCAAGAGCCTCGACGCCCTCGTGAACAACCTCTTCAAAGGCAACGCCACCATCATCGGCCAATGGGCCGCCGCCAGCCACGTCGAACGCCAGGGCACGCGAAAGGCGAAGCCGGCCACAGGCGGCGGCACTGCGCCCGCGCCAAAAACGTAAGTCCGTGCTACGCTCCACGCCATGAGCAGCCTTGCAGAAATTGAAAACGCCGCCGACTCGCTCTCCAGCGAGGAAAAGGAAGAACTCCTCCGCTTCCTCGCCATGCGCCTTCGCAAAGAACGCGCCCTACCGAAACCGCGCATCTATTCCGACGACGAACTCGCCACGATGCTCGCCGAGGATGAAGCCGACGGAGAACGCTTCCGGCAGGGCCGTTGAACATCTTCCTCGATAGCAGCGTCGCCGTCGCCGCGAGCCTGTCGGCCACCGGCGCATCGCGCGAAGTTTTCCACCACGCCGCCCGTCAGGGCTGGCGATTGTTCATTTCCCCCTGGGTGCTCCGCGAAGTGCGCGACAACCTCGCCAACAAACCGCCCGAGGCCGCGCGTGCGTGGGTTTCACTTCGCGGCAAGGCCACCGTCGAGAACGACGAACTGACCTTCGACTGGCCGATTGTCTTCGAGGCATCCAAGGACAAGCCCGTCCTGTTCAGTGCGCTCGCGTGCGCAGACGTGTTGCTCACGCTCGACCGCCGCGACTTCCGCGACCTGCTCGGCCAGACCATCTACGGTCTGCGCGTGCTCACACCCGGCGAATTTTTTCGTATCGAACGCGAGGGCAGACGGCTGCGCTGACAGTCTTCGCGAAGCAAGCAGAATACGCTGGCAGGCGATGCGCTGCTCCGGCTCGCCTACGACTCCGCCGCCCGCCGCATCATCACCCACAACTTCCGCCACCTCAGACCGGCACGCGCGCTGGGCATCGAAGTCTTGCCGCCGCGCGAGTTCGCACCGATGATTCCCGCGCCATGACGCTCCACATCGAACTGCCCGAAAGCATCGCCCGCCAGGCCCGCGACCTCGCCGCCCGCGAACACATCACCGTGGACAGCCTCATCGCCGCCGCCCTCACCGCGCAACTCGACCCCGCCCCGCCCCGCCATCGCCGAGCGTGCCGCCCGTGTGGACTGGCCGCGCGTGGATGAAATCCTCGCCCGCGTCCCCGCCGCCCCACCGGTTCCGGGCGACGAGAAATAGCCCGAGCCCGGCGAGCCGCACACCGTTCAAAGCAAGCTGGAGGCTTTGCCGGAAATTAGCCGGGGGTCGAGCGAGCTTGCCGCGTGAGGGCTGAAAGCCCTTTTACGCGGAAACGAGCGACCACCCCCGGATCACGTCCACCAATTCCATGCACCCCGGAGGCGGTGCCGGAAATCTTCATCGCCGTCTTGCACCCATTTGTTTCTTCATTAACAGTCGCCGCCGATGCGCCGCCGTCCTCCCTCGCAACGACAGACGATGACAACAGCCTGTGCCGTGGATTTGTTCTGCGGTGCCGGTGGCCTCACGCGCGGACTCATGGATGCAGGCATTCCGGTCGCCGCCGGTTATGATGTGGATGAAGCCTGCCGCTTTCCTTACGAGCACAACAATCACGGTGCCGAATTCCAAAAAGTCAGCGTCGCGGAACTCTCCGCCGAGGCGCTCGCCGCGCACTATCCGGCAGGCCACACACGCGTTCTCGTGGGCTGCGCGCCGTGCCAGACTTTTTCAAAATACACACAGGGCCTCGACAACGGCGATGATCCGAAATGGACGTTGCTCGACGAATTCGCCCGCCTCGTGCGCGACGCGAAGCCTGACATCGTCTCAATGGAAAACGTGCCCGAACTGCAACGGCACGACGTCTTCGCCCGCTTCCTCGTCACGCTCGTGGACGAAGGATTTCACTTCACCGAAGCCGAGGAAAAGTGGGTCGCCTATTGCCCTGACTACGGCATCCCGCAGCACCGGCGGAGGCTCGTCCTCGTCGCATCGAAGCTCGGCCCCATCGAATTGATTCCGCCCACCCACACCGGCAGGAAGCAACGCAATGTCCGCGCCGCGCTGGGCAAACTGCCGCCACTGAAAGCTGGTGAGCAATGCGCCGCCGACCCGCTCCACCGCACCAGCGAACTTTCCCCGCTCAATCTCAGCCGCATCCAGCACTCCACTCCCGGCGGCACTTGGCGCGACTGGCCTCCCCGCCTCGTGGCGAAATGCCACCAGAAGAAAACCGGCACGACCTACCCCGGCGTCTATGGCCGCATGGAGTGGGACAAACCCTCGCCCACCATCACCACGCAATTCTTCGGTTTCGGCAACGGGCGCTTCGGCCACCCCGAGCAACCCCGCGCGATCTCGCTGCGCGAAGGAGCGATTCTCCAGTCATTCCCCGAGGACTACGAGTTCGTGGAAGAAGGTGGCGACTACTGTTTCAAGACAATCGGTCGGCTTATCGGAAATGCGGTGCCGGTGCGGCTGGGGGAGGTAGTGGGGCAAACAATCCGAAATCACTTGGAAGCATTTCAGAGATGAAAAACTACCTGCTCACCATTGACCTCAATACGCTGAAACACCTCGGCATTGGCCTCTACAGCAACATCCCCGCAGTGCTCTCGGAGGTCGTGGCGAATTCTTGGGACGCAAACGCGCGCAATGTCGAAATCACCATCAGCAACGACGGAACCTCCATTTCGGTGAAAGATGATGGATGGGGTATGACAGAGAGTGAAATCAACTCCCGTTTCTTAAAGGTCGGCTACCGGAAACGTGACGACCCTCACGCGCCGAAATTGAAAGGGCGCTTGCCGATGGGGCGTAAAGGCATCGGAAAACTCGCGTTGTTCTCTATCGCTGACACCATTGAGGTTCACAGCATCAAGCTCGACGAGAAGAAGCGGTTGCTTGAGCGCAACGGGTTCATCATGCGGGCCAGCGCGATCGAGGCTGCGATGAAAGATGGAAGGGCGGACTATCAACCGGACGTTGTCCCAGAGAAGGCCATTAAGCTTGCTGAGGGCACGCTCATCACAATTACGAACCTCAAGACCGGCAGCCAAGTTACGGAGCCGTTTCTGCGTAAGCGAATCGCGCGTCGTTTCGGTGTCATCGGGAAGGAACACGGTTTTGTAGTTTCGGTTAACGGCAAGCCCATCACGTTGGAAGACAGAGACTACTTCGGACGGCTCGAATACATCTGGTGTGTCGGTGACGAAAGCGATGAGTATCTTAAGCAGGCCAAAGGCGTGCGTCGCCACGAAAAACTGTCTGGGGTCATTGATGAGGCCAAAGGCTTCACCGTTTCCGGTTGGGTTGGAACCACCGCAGAACACAAGGCCGTCGAACAAGGCAACAATGGCGTTGTGATTTTTGCGCGTGGCAAGGTGATCCATGAGAACATGCTGCCAGACCTGAAAGAAGGACGCGTATTCAGCAAATACGTCATCGGTGAGTTGCGGGCTGATTTTTTGGACGTGGACGGCGACGAAGACATAGCGACCAGCGACAGACAAAGCATCAAGGAGACAGACCCGCGCGTTGAGGCGCTACGGCGATTCGTGAAAGACAGCGTGCTGAATCGCATCGGCAATATCTGGACGGACTGGCGTAACGACGACGGAGCTCAAGATGCCCTCGACAAGAATCCAGCAATTCAAGAGTGGTATGGCAGCCTCGGTTCCCGGCATCAGAAGTTCGCAAAATCCCTCCTCGCAAAAATCGCCGGATTTCCCACCGAGGACGATGATTTGCGGCGCACGCTTTACCGCCACGGCATTCTTGCGTTTGAGACGTTGGCGGCACGAGACGGACTTGATGCTCTCAACCAAATTGAAACGGCCGCTGACGTGAGGCGATTGCTCGACCTGTTCAAGGACTTCGAAGAACTGGAGGCCGCTCATTACTGGCACATCACGAAGACACGCGTTGGTGTCCTGAAGAAGTTCGAGAAGATTGCTCCCGCCGCCCGCGAAGCTGTGATTCAGGATTTCATCTTCAAGAATCTGTGGCTGCTCGACCCATCGTGGGAACGGGCCTCCACGGACCAGCGCATGGAGGAATCCGTGACCAAAGAGTGGAAAAAGATTGATGCCAAACTTTCCAAGGACGAGCGCAAGGGCCGCATAGACATCCGTTATCGGACTGCCGCTGGAAAGCACATCATCATCGAACTCAAACGCTACGCGCGAAAAGTTCAGGCCGAAGAACTCACCACACAGGTTCGGAAGTATCAATCCGCTCTTCGCAAATGCCTCAAAAAAGCCTTCCCCCATGACCCTGAGCCGCAAATCGAAGCTATCTGCATCCTAGTGCAACGTAACATTGACTTCGGCCACACATGAGATAAGATTGGCGAATGGCCATTCAACCATTGATTCTTACTGATACCGAACGCATGGAACTTCAACGACGGGTGAGATCGCGTAGCGTTCGAGCAGAGGA
>CAIRYQ010000081.1 GCA_903882875.1 uncultured Spartobacteria bacterium
GGTCGGCCCCCGGCCTCCTGCGCCGGGGATGGACAAACCCAAAAACCCAAACTAAACCAATAAACCAATAAACCAACCACTCGGACTAACTCTCCCTGTGGCTCGAAAATGTGAGTCCGGTCAATCAAGATTACAGCCCAGTCCGCTATCGAAGGCCGTGACGATGCCTTCGGCCTCGATTACCGGGATCTAAACGGTCGCCAGCCCGAAGTGCAGGTAAGTCGTGGCAAATATTTCGCGCTCAATGATGCCTGCGTGGTCGCAGAACGTGATAAACTTCATCTGCTCACCATTGACCTGATGATGCGAGCGGTCGGTGATGATGAGCCCGCAGGTGATGACGCGCTGGCCGGCGTAATGGGCGAAATCTCGAATGGGGCAATACGTCTCCCACGGGATGCCAGGGAACTGATCGAGCGGATGCAACCAGCGACGCTGCAAAATACGATATGCAGGGTATGAAGACCACATCTGCCTGGCGGGTTGACATCGAAGCCCCGCTCTTTCCCACACTCACTTCCGATCTCCGTGTGCATGTGCTCGTGGTCGGCGAGGGAATCACGGGCGTCACCGCAGCTGTTAAGCTCAAACGCGCGGGGCGCACCGTGGCTATGATCGAGCGTGGCAAGATCGGCGGTGGGGAGACCGGTCACACCACGGCACACATCACCTACGTGACCGATATGCGGCTGAGCAAGCTGCCGAGGACATTCGGACGCGACCACGAGCAGGCGGCTTGGGATGCCGGGTTGCCAATTCCCGTCTCACCATCATCGCTGCAAACAGGCCGGACTAATGAAACGCATCTTTGAATTGCCGATTCACTTGCTCTGCTGCATTCTCTTCATCGGATGCTCCAAGACCCCGACGACGGAGAGCGAACGGCTTGAGAAAGCGGCCGCACAGGGCGATGCCGCGGCGCAATTCAGTATCGGCGCATCGCTTGGCGGCCAGGCAAGCGGCGACAATAAGCAAAAGGAAGCCGCCTCATGGTTTCAGAAATCAGCCGCGCAGGGAAACGTGCAGGCGCAGGTTGCGCTTGGTGCGATGTATCGGGAAGGCAGGGGCGTGGAGAAGGACATTTCAAAGGCGATCGAGTGTTATCAGAAAGCCGCGGAAAACGGATATCCCGAAGCCCAGATCCGGCTCGGCTCGATGTATCAGTATGGCGCGGACATTCCCGAGGATGCAGCCAAGGCCGCCGCTTGGTATCAAAAAGCTGCGGAGCAAGGTGACACCGAGGCCGTCATCCGTCTCGGGGACATATTCGGAAAGGATGAAGCCGCACCGAAGAAACGGGATCAGGCCATTCTGGTGTATCAGAAGGCAGCGGACCTGGGGGACGCGGAAGCGCAGATGCGCCTCGCAGCCAGCTATGCCGAAGGCAGGGGTGTCCCGAAGGACGCGTATAAGGCATTTGAATGGTATCTAAAGGCCGCCGAGCAAGGGCTCGTCACAGCTCAATTCGCAGTAGCCGTCATGTATGCCAGCGCCAGTGGTGTCCGGGAAGACAAAGCCAAGGCATTTGAATGGTACCAAAAATCTGCGGCTCAGGGAAAACCCGCCGCGCAGAACAACCTCGGCCTCCTTTATGCCAATGGCACTGGCATTCCAAAGGATGCAGCCAAAGCCCTCGTTTGGTTTCAGAAATCCGCCGCGCAGGGGAATGCCGAGGGCCAGAACAATCTCGGACTCTTCCATGCTGGCGGCATAGGCATTCCCAAGGACGATGCCGCCGCTACCGAATGGTTCAAAAAATCTGCCATGCAGGGGAATTCTGATGCGCAAAGCAATCTCGCACACCTGTATGCCGACGGAGCAGGCATCTTGAAGGACGAAGTCCGCGCCTATGCTTGGTTCAACCTCGCCGCAGCCAAGGGCAAAAAGGAAGCTGCAACGCAGCGCGACGCGCTCGAAAAGCAGATGACTGCGGAGCAGAAAACTCAGGCGCAAAGTCTCTCAGCCGAACTCGTCGCAAAAATGCCGAAGCGATAGCTCCGCTTTGAAGTTGTTGAATCGTATGAAAGAACGCATTCACGAAATGCCCACCAGTGTGTCGCGTCCGTCGTGCCTAGTTTTGGCATCCTCGTTACCCATCCCGCGTCGCAAACTCGTTTGCGATGGAGACAGGTGCCCAGCCCGCTGCGTTATCTGCGCATAACTGCATCACAGTTCAGCGGAGTGGGGAAGTCTGGAAGATATGTTCGAGACGCTTTGTTGCTTCGTGCTTGCACGATTCCCCGGTGTCCCGTGTGCCTGCCAATCCTTGAAACCCGGAGTGCGAGTTCCGACGGATTCTCATTGCCCGTGCTTCACGTTTCCTTGCTCTGCGATCGTGAGGCATTGCGTATTCCGGAGGATTTGCGTCAGGCGCTGCGTCATTCATTCCATGAGAACCTGAATCGCAAGACGGAGTTCGTGCTTTGCGTGGGCAGAGGACAATATGTGGCTTTGCTGGGTTAAGTAACCCACCAAGGCAGCCAACCGGATGCTGCGGTATTGTCCTAGCAATCACCTATCAGCACTTGAATTACCAATTCACCAGCAAGCAATCGCTACCGCGGGGAATGCAGGGCATTCGGAATGTACTGCGGCATTTGCGTTCACTTTGCCAGCGCGTTCTGTTCCGGCACTAATGTCCAGCTTTTGTCCGGATTGTATTCCGACATTTGTGATGCAATCGCTTCCGTCCTTAAACCGAGATCCTTCTCATACAGTTTGCCCTGTTGATTGACGATGAATGTCATGACTCCTGATTCGCCCCAATTTGAGGGATAGGCGAGCATCGCAAATCCTGCGATCATATTGCCATTAATGACATAGTTATACTTTCCGCCCGGTGCTGCCGGACCCTGCGCTGTAAGGATTTTGAATAGATAACCATGGAAAGGCTGCGGGCCTTCACCCTTCTTTTTGGTGCCGTAGCCCTCCGCCCGGGCTTCTGCAACGAGAGGGCCGTAGGGGCTGGTTTCCTCATTCGCAGCCGCTTCCCAGTAAAGGCCGTCTTTCTTCCCCGGAGTGCTCTTGAATTTTTGAGCATACTGCAGGACCTCGCTGCCGTTGCGATCCTTGCTGGCATATTCCCGCTGGGCATCCACGTAGGTGCGACAGACACCGATGGTGTTCAATTCATCTTCGCCGATGTGTCGGTTGATGATTTCTTCCTGCCCGGCTTCGGTGTCAAAAGACCAACGATCGTCCTTTTTGACGAGCGGGATCGGGAAGGGCCAGTTTTCTGCGCCGATGTTCAGGATGACTTTGCCCTCCCCATCAGGAACGGGATTGCACATGCGTGTGATTTCTTTGGAAAACCGGGCGAAGTTGGCTGCGTCCTCCACTTTGTCACCGGTGACAAGGGACTTGTGCCCCGGACCGAAGATTTCCTGAAGTGCCGAATGGTCCACTGCTTTTGTAGCATCAATCACGGCCTGGATAGCGTCCTTGGGAGAGGCAAATGTGCGTTGTTTGGCAGCAGGAATTTCTTTCTCAGCGCGAAGCTGCAGAGGCAGGAATGCCCCGGCTGCCATGATTAGCACTGTGATTAAGGTTCTGGCTGGATGTTGGGGTTGATTCAAGTTTTTCATAGGCTTTGCGTATTTGATATTTGGGTATGTCATTTCGTTTAGCGTTTCTTTCTGCTCAGGGCTCCCTGCGCACTGGCTGCACGTGCCGCAGGGGCGGGAGCCACGTGAAACGCGCTCCTGACTGGCGCGGCTCTCTGGATGGGCGCGGCTCTCTGGATGGGCGCGGCTCTCTGGATGGGCGCGGCTCTCTGGATGGGCGCGGCTCTCTGGATGGGCGCGGCTCGCTGGACGGGAGCGGCTCGCTGGACGGGAGCGGCTCGCTGGACGGGTGCGGCTCGCTGGACGGGTGCGGCTCGCTGGATGGGCGCGGCTCGCTGGACAGGAACGGCTCTCGTAACATTGAGCGGTTGACGGCTATTCTGTCCTCGGCTGCTAGCCGCGCGCGTATCACTTCCGCGGCCATAAGTGTTCAATATGTTGCCTGGATGTGTTGGAATCTGGGCAGCCGCAGCGGGAGCAACCCTCTGTCCTTGCGCAACAGGCGCATGGCCTGCACCCCGGCCTGTGAAGTCGCGTTGTGCCGGGTTCGCGACACTGCCTGTGTGGGGACTCACGGCTGCAACGCCGGTGCGCGCACTTTCGGCTGCACGGGTTCCATGCGGGATTGTCACACCGGGTAATGCCGCGGGGCGGGCGACAGATCGGGAAGCGCGATTGGAAGTTCTGGCCGCGCGTTGCATGCTGGTGGCGCTCGGTTGCCACGGTCGAGTATTTGCAAGATTGCCATTTCTGCCTGCGGCCCCGCCCCGACCCCGGTAGTCCGCCCCGCCCTGCCAGTCACCCCTGTAAACGCCATGCCGCCGCCAATCCATGTCGTAATTAAGCCACGCGCCCATGGGGTAACCCATTCCAAATGTGATGAACGGCGTGTCTCCATAATCACCGTCATCAAAAATGGTGTCGGGATCATACGTGGGCATGTAAATGGAGTCGGGGTTTGTCGGCTCAATGCTAATGTCACCATTGTCCACCACCACCTGCTGCTGTGTGGTATTCACGAGGTGCCCCGCGGCCTTTGCCTGCGCGCGGAGTTGTTGAATCGCATCCATCACAGCCGCCGGCTGGGAGAGAAACGCGTCGCCGAGTTGCGTGGTCCAGTCGAGGTTTTGATTCAGCCATTGCAAAACATCGGGATAGCGCGTGAGTGCCTTGACGCTGTCGTCCCACGATTGGTTTTGGGTTTGTGCAGGGTCGCCCTTTGCAGCCACATAGCGTTGCGCGAGCACGATGTCGGAGGGCACTGTCGAGGCTGGCAGAATCAACGCAATCAAGGAATCCGGATAAAGTGCGAGCGGGCCGAGCAATTGGTCCAGTTGCTCCTGCGTCAGGAGCGGTGCGGCGGCCGGCGCAATGGGTGCCTGCCCCCGTGTGGATGCAAACAGACATAGACTGAAAAGCAGGGTGAGAAGGTGTTTCATGGCGTATCGGCTAATATTCAAAAGTATTCGGTGAAATGCGTTTCTGTTTCCGATGCTATGGGTGACTGGCGAACTGGGTGAATCAATCACCATTCCATCGGGCTGGCCTCGAAAATGGCCGTATCGTGAAAAGAAGTTCCTCAGAAATTCGGCAAGTGATGTTGTTTCCTGTGCAGAATTACCGGGCATCCTCTTCAACGAGGCGAGGCGGTTCAATGAGCTTGAGCGTGAGAACGCTTAGCTGAAGAAGATGCTGGCGGAGTCGCTGCTCAAGAACCGGGTATGGGAGGCGGCTTTCGCGCGCTGGCCCTCAGCGCTACTTCGCCCCAAGGAACCCCACCAAATCCGCCACCTCCTCCGCCGTCAGCGTGTAGAGCAGGCCGGGGGGCATGATGCTCACGGGGGACTTCTCGCGCTTCACGATCACGTTCTTGTAGAGGTTTGCCGTCTTCCCGGCGAGCGGGTCGGTGAGGAGGGTGATGGTCGCGCTGGATTCCTCCTTCACGAGGCCGCTCAATTCGCTCGTGCCGCCCTTGCCGTCGAGGATCGTCAGCGTGATCATCGCGTATTGGTCGCCGATGACCTTGCTCGGGTCGGTGATGGATTCGAGGATGTCGTGCCGGCCGAAACGCTGCGCGACGGCGGTGAGGTCGGGGCCCACGTTGCCGCCCGCGTCGCGGAAGAGATGGCACTGCGCGCATTGCGCCTGCGTGTAGAGATCCTTCCCGCGCGCGAGGTCGGGCTTGCGGTCCTTCAGCTTGTCGAGCGCGGCTTCGAGTTCGGGCAAAGTCCACGCCTTTACAAAATCGCGCGGCTTCAGCACGGCGGGCGGCGGCGACGCGACGGGGTGCATCCATTCCGCGAGCGCGGCGCGGTCGGACTCCGGCACGCGCGATGCGGCATCGGCGCGGATGGCCTCGACGAACTTCGCGAACGAATTGCCGCCCGAGTAGCGCGCGGCCTTTTCGTGGAACCACCGGAAATACCGCACGCGCTGTTCGGGCGTCCACCCGTGCGCCCAGCGCAGGCAGAGCGCATACCAGATCTGCTCCTCTTGGGAAGGAGTCAGGAGTCGGGAATCAGGAGTCAGACCCGAGGCGGGAGTCTTTCCTGACTCCTGTCCCCTGCCCCCTGACTCCTGCGCCCCCGCGCCCTCCATGAGCGCGAGCGTCTTCTCGATTACCTGCCGGCCCAGTTCGGCGTGAAAGGCCGCGCCCTTCCTGCCGGGGAAAATGTCCGCGCCGGGGTTTGGCACCGGGCCGAGGCCGGAGTTGAGCGAAGCGGGCCGGGAGCCGGGATTCACCGGCGGCGCTTCGGAGGGAAGGGTGTCCGCCTTGGCGGCGGCTGGAGCTGCTTGGGCGAAAAGGGGAGCGGATGCTGCAAAGGCACTTCCAGCCGGGGCAAACGCCGGATCCGATGCTCCCTTCGATGGGGCGGATTGCGAAACCGAGGAAGCCGACTGCCCATCCGATGGAGCGGATGCCTCAAAAGCATGTGTGTTTGCAGTAAAAGCACATGCTTTCTCAGGAAACGCATCTGCGTTTACAGAAAAAGCATCTGCTTTTGTAGAAAAAGCATGTGTATTTATAACAAAGGCATCTGCTTCCCTGATGAAAGCATGTGCTTTTATAGAAGAAGCATGTGCTGTTACGTCAAAGGCATGTGCTTTTATTTCAGAAGCATGTGCATTCTCATCAAACGCATGTGCCTTTTTCTCAAAAGCATCTGCTTTTGATGTAAAAGCATGTGTGTTTGCTGTAAAAGCATGTGCTTTTATTGCGTCCGATTGGGGCTTTTCTGAGGATACTGACGCGAATTCCGCTGGAAAACCGTCTTTTCTCTGAAAACTGCCGCTCTTTCCGCCAGACGGGCCGGGGGCTGGAGCTTTCGGGCTCTCCGACGCTTTGCCAGCGGGTTTGCCGACGAGATTGGCGTTCAGTTCGCCCAGTTCGGGATTCGAGAGCCAGACGAGGAGGGCGCAAAGCTCGCGGTTCAGCCGCCACGCGGGGGCATCCACCGGCGCACCGGGGTGGAACGCGCGCTCCGCCGCGCGTTCGGCGGGGGCCTGCTTGTCGTCCGCCTTCGGAAGCGGGCGCGGAGCGCCCGCTCCACCGGCGGTGGCGGCGTTGGCCGGGAATGGGGGGACCGGGTAATGCGCCAGCAGTTCCTCCATCACGGCCTTCACCCGTTCCTCCGAAGGCCGCCCCTGCCGCGCAAAGCTCAGTTCGAGGATGCGGAGTTTGAGGAGCTTCAGGTCGTCGGAGAGCGGGGCGAAGGGGTATTTGCCGAGTGTCTGGAGCACATCGGCCTGCGTGGTGGCATCACCCGCACGGGCGAGGGCGAGGAGTCCCATGAGGCCGTCCTGGGCGCGGGCGCGCGCAGGTTCTTTCACCTTCTCCTCGGTCCAAGGCTCAAAGAAAATGACTGGCCCATTCAGGAAGACGCTTCTGGTGTCGGGCTGGGGCTCGCTCACCGCAAGGGCGCGAAGTTTGTCCTGCGGCAGTCTTTCCACGAAGTTCCGTGCGGCGGAATAAATGAAGAGGTCGCGGTCATCAATCGCCTGCGCTTTGTCCACCATGCGGATGAGCCCGGGTGCGCTTTGGTCTCCTTCCAATTGCCGTCTGAAATCACGCTCCAGGGCATTCTTAAATTCGTCTTCCGGCACCCCATCCGGGGCGCTTGCTTTTGCTGACGGCGATCCGGTGGTTGCGCTCGCTTCGCTCGCTGCACCACCGGCTACATTCCGCTGCGCCTCCGGCGCGCTAGCCTGCGCGGACTTCTCTTGCTCCAACAGAGGTAATAGTTTGGCGAGCCTATCCTGCAGCGCTGCCTCCTTGTTAAGTTTGGCAAGCCTCTCTTGCGATTCTTTCAACGTGGACACCTTTTTCCCCACGTAACTCACCCGATACAGCGCCGCCGCGGTGCCGCGGCCGCCGACGGTAAAGACCATCGAGCCGTCGCGCAGGAATTCCATGTCCGTGACCGGCATTCCTTTTCCGCTGAGGAAGACTTCCACGTCGCCGTTCGCCTCGGCGTCGCGCGGGTAGGTGTAGCTGGCGAGGTCGTTCCTCGCGGTGAAGCTCGCGCCTTTCTGGTGGAGCGTGACGGCGAGGATGCGGCCATACGTCCAGTCGTGCAGGAAGAGCGCGCGGCGGTATTTTTCCGGCCAGCCTTTCGCCTCGGTGCCGAACTTCATGCCGGTGGGGCAGCCGACGCCGATGTCGGCCACGGCGGGGAGCGAGTCGGGGAAATAGGCGGGCCATTTCGCGCTGCCTTCGCGGAAGCCGTATTCGCCGCCGGGGACGACGTGGAGGATGCGCGTGGGGCGATACCACGGGAGGCCGCGGTCCCACTCCATGTCGGCGTCGTAGGTGAAGAGTTCGC
This sequence comes from uncultured Spartobacteria bacterium, assembly GCA_903882875.1. Lineage (GTDB taxonomy): Bacteria > Verrucomicrobiota > Verrucomicrobiia > Chthoniobacterales > Chthoniobacteraceae > SXWH01. The sequence continues at coordinate 8,387 of CAIRYQ010000081.1, forward strand.
CGTCGGCGTTGAAGGCGATGTCGTAGGGATTGCGGAAGCCGCCGGCGAAGAGTTCCCACTTCGTGCCGGCGGCGTCGGTGCGATAGACGCAGCCGTAGGGGGCCTTGATTTTGTCGAAGAAGGTGGCGACGGGATCCTTCAGCCGCGGGAGGAGGTCGTCCTCGCCCCAATGGCGATACGGGGAGTCGGGCGCGAGGCCGTCGAGGATGCCGGTGCTGTTGCCGTTGACGATGTAGAGCTTCTTGTCCGGCCCGAGGACGATGGCGTGCGCGCCGTGTTCGCCCGCGCCGCCGGGGATGGCCTTGAAGAGCGTGGCGGTGTCGAGGTTGCCGTCGCCATGCGAGGACTTGCACCGGTAGATGCCGCGCCCCTGCGGGCCGTTGCCGGAGACGTAGAGGGAGTCGAACGCCCAGAGCATGCCCATGGCGTCGCCGACGGGGACTCGCACGCGCTCCCATTTCTCGACGCCCATCGTGCCGAGTGTCGCGCGCCACATGCCGCCCCACTTACTGTCCTTCTTGCTGTCCTCGGTGAAGCCGGATTCAGGGATGGCATTCTGCGGGGAGATGTAGAGCCGGCCCTGATCGTCCTGCGCCATGCAAATCCACGAGCCCTCGCGCGGCCCGGCCTCGCGCAGCAGCTCGACCTTGAACCCCGGCGGAACCTTGAGCTGATCCGGCGGCGTGACGGCGGCGCTGCAAAGCGTGGCGGTGATGAGAAGGAGGGAGAGCATTCGCATGAGCCGCGCATACAGCGGCGGAATGCGCAGGGCGATTCGGAAATGCGGGCGCATTCGGAAGTGGACGCCGCGCGCGCGACGCGGAACCTTCGCCGCCCTGTGAGTCTCCGCACCGCCGATTACGATTACATCCTGCCCGAGGAACTCATCGCGCGCTACCCCGCCGAGCGACGCGATGGCTCCCGCATGATGGTCCTTCACCGCGCCGAGCAGCGCATTGAGCACCGGATGTTCGCCGACTTCCCGACATTCCTCCGCGAAGGCGACCTCACGGTGCTGAACGACACGCGCGTGATCCCAGCGCGCGCATTCTCGGACGACGGGAAGATCGAGCTGCTCTTCCTCGAACCCATGCCCAACGGCCCGCACACATGGAAATGCCTCGTGAAGCCCGGACGCAAGATGCGCCTCGGCGCGCTCGTGCATGTTGGTGGCGTGGCCGGCGTCGTGCGCGGCATCGAGCCGCAAGGCGAACGCATCATCGAATTCCTCGGCACAGTGGATTTGGAAAAGCACGGCGAAATCCCGCTCCCGCCCTACTTCGAGCGCAAGACCGAGCCATCCGACAACGTGCGCTACCAGACCGTCTTTGCCCGCGAATCCGGCGCTGTGGCCGCGCCCACCGCCGGGCTACACTTCACGCCCGAACTGCTCGCGCGAATCCCGCACGCATTCGTCACGCTGCACGTCGGAGTGGGCACGTTCCGCTCTGTGCTCGTCGAGAATCTCGTCGATCACCGCATGCACTCCGAGCGCTTTTTATTTAGCGAGGAAACCGCCGCCGCGTGCAACGCCGCGAAGCGCATCGTCGCCATCGGCACCACGAGCGCGCGCGTGCTCGAAAGCATAGGCCGCCCGCTGCGCGCCGCCTCGGGGACGACGGACATTTTCATTCGCCCGCCCTACACGCCGCGCGCGGTGGACATGCTGCTCACGAATTTCCACCTCCCACAGAGCACGCTGCTCATGCTCGTCTCCGCGCTCGCCGGACTGGAGTTCATCCTGCGCGCCTACGCCGAGGCGATCCGCGAACGCTACCGTTTCTACAGCTACGGCGACTGCATGTTGATCGTGTAACGGAGGAATCCGCAGCTTGCGCAAGATGAGTGCAGATTTCTGTTCGCATCCTCTCACGAACGCTGCGGACCGAAGACCAGTCACATTTCACCAGTCACCAGTCACAGCCGCGGATTCTCAGACGGCCCGCCGCCTTCCGTCGTCGGCTACGATTCACGGTTTGCGCGCGGCGATGTATCCCCGTCCGACAGCGGTGGACTTGTGCTCCAGCCACTCGAAGCCGAGTTCGCCCAAGTAGGATCGATACTCGCCGATGGAGTAGCATTTTCCCTCGGTGATGTTCATCAGCAGCGCGGAGTATTCGGCGATGTGCAGCGGGCCGGTTTTCTCGGCGTTGATGAATGCGTCGTGGATGACGACGAGGCCGCCGCTCGGGAGCGTGGCGTACGATTTCGCGAGCAGGCTGCGCACGGCGGAATCGTCCCAGTCGTGCAGGACATTCGACCACAGGTGCACGTCGAAGCCCGCGGGCAGCGGGCCGGCGAAGATGTCGCCGGTGTGGACATTCACGCGTTCGGAACAGCCCTGCTTGGCGATGCACTCGGTGGCGATGCGATCCACGGGCGCGCGCTCCAGCACGGTCGCGCGGAGGTGCGGATTTTTCGCGGCGAGCGCGCAGGCGTAGATGCCGCTGCCGCCGGCGATGTCGAGCAGCGCGGTGTGCTGTGAGAGGTCGAGCAGCTTCGCCATCGCGGGCCCGAGCAGGATGCCGCGGCAGTCCATCGCCGCCGTGAATTGCGCGGCGAAATCCGGGCGCTGCATGGCCTGCGCCCACGCCTGCGGGTCGAAGCTGCCGAAGTTCGCGGGCTTGCCGGTCTTGAGGACCTTCAGCATGTCGAGCGTCGGCTGGCGGTCCTTCATCGAGGAAAAATACGGCGCGAGGTTCCAGCGCGAGCCGGCGGTGAGATGTTCGCGCGCGCGCAGCGTGAGGTGGAAGCAGCCACCGTTTTGCTGCACGAGTCCCTGTGCGGTGAAGAGCGTGAGCATCACATCCGTCGGGCGCGGGTGGATTTCAAAGTGCGCGGTGATGGCGGCGAACGTGCTCGGGTGATCGGCGAGCCAGGTGAAAAAATCGAGGTGCGAAATGCCGACCGCAAGCAAATCCACGGCGCTGATGCCGTCGCGGTAGCGGTAGAGGGAGAGCGGGTCGGAGACGGGATCGTCGAGGAGGTGGAGCATGGTGAAAGTGTGCCTTTAGTTTTTTGAACAGCCCGCTATGGAATTTACACGAGGCGGAAGCGCGCGAGGTCTTGTGTGTCCACGATGCCGGCGGGGATGTTCGCCGCATCCACGACGACGAGGTCGTCAATGCGGTGGCGTTCCAGGATGTGGAGGACTTCGTAGGCGAGCGCGCCGCAGCGGATGGTGATGGGCTTCCGCGTGAGAAAACCCGTGACGGGGAGATCAAGCAGGTTTGGATTTTTTTCGAGGTGCCGCGCGAAATCGCCCTGCGTGAAGATGCCGGCGAGCGTGCCGTCTCCGGCGAGGGCTACGGCGCAGCCGGCGCGGCGGCGTGCCATTTCAAAAAGGACCTCGCGCACGATGACCGTGGGCTTGATCATGGCCATCTGATCGGGGCTGCGCATGATTTGATCCACGGTGAGCAGCAGTGTGCGGCCGAGTTTTCCGTTCGGATGAAATTTCGCGAAGTCCTCGCGCGTGAAGCCGCGGGCTTCGAGGAGCGTCATCGCGAGCGCGTCGCCGAGGATGAGCATCGCGGTGGTGCTCGCGGTGGGCGCGAGTTCGAGCGGGCAGGCTTCGCGCTCGACAGATGCGTCGAGGTGGATGTGCGCGTTTTTTGCGAGGAAGGATTCGCGTTTGCCGGTGATGGCGATGATGCGCACGTCGAGCCGCGCAAGGGCGGGGAAGACGTTCACGAGTTCGTCGGTCTCGCCGCTGTTGCTGAGGATGAGGATGGCGTCGCCGTCGCACACGATGCCGAGGTCGCCGTGCAGGGCGTTGAGCGCGTTCAGCATCACCGCGGGCGCGCCGGTGCTCGTGAGCGTGGCCGCGATTTTCTCGCCGATGTGGCCGGACTTGCCGACGCCGACGACCACGACCTTGCCGCGCTTTTCCACGACCTCGCGGAACGCCTCGACTGCGCGTGCGAACGATTCGTCGAGCCGTTCGCCGACGCGGCGCGCCTCGGTGAGTTCGAGATCGAACACGCGGCGCGCGCGCGCGAGGTGCTCGGAGGTGGACGGCGTGGACATGCGCGGAGTTTTCCCGGTGCGATGCCGTGTGACGAGTGAAAAGCCGGGAGAGCCGCGCCACTTCCGTCCCGGCTCCGCCACGGTTTGCTTTTCAAAATCCCGCCGGGTGCTACGGTCGCGGGATGAAGCTTCCCCGTTTCCTCTCCGTCGCCGTGTCGCTCTGCCTCCCGGCGGCGGGTCTGCTTGCGCAGGAGGCCGCGCCCGCGGGGGACAAGGATTCGCCCTACGAGCAGATCAAGACCCTCACGCGCGCGATGGAACTCATCCGGCAGGATTACGTGGACGGGAAAAAGATCAGCTACGAGCAGCTCATGCGCGCGGCGCTGAAAGGGATGCTCCAGAGCCTCGATCCACACTCGCAATTCATGGAGCCCGCGAATTTCGAGGACATGAAGGAGGACACGGAGAGCCGGTTCGGCGGGCTCGGCGTGCATGTCACGGAGCGGAATGGCGAGCTGATCGTCGTGTCGCCGATGGAGGACTCGCCGGCGTTTCGCGCGGGCATTTTGCCGGGCGACAAGATCATCAAGATTGACGGCCAGAGCGCGGAGCGGATTGACATCAATAGCGCGACCGAAAAGCTGCGCGGCGCGCCGGGGACAAAGGTCACGCTGACGATTTTGCGTCCGGGGACGAAGGAGATTAAAGACTTCGAAATGGTGCGCGAGACGATCAAGGTGTGGAGCGTGAAGGACGCGAAGCTGCTCGCACAGGATCTGACCGGGCAGATGAAAATCGGCTACGCGCGCATCACGCAGTTCAACGCGCCGACGGCGGAGGAACTCGCGAAGAAGCTCGATGAGCTGGAAAAAAAAGGAATGCAGGCGTTCGTGCTGGATCTGCGGTTCAATCCCGGCGGGCTGCTGAATTCCGCGGTGGATGTCGCGGGGATGTTTCTTCCGCCGGCGACTGTCGTTGCCACGACCGAGGGACGAGTTCCTTCTCAGTCGCGAAAATACACGGCGAATCCCGCGCTGCACCGTCGCGCAAATTATCCCGTGGCCGTGCTCATCAACAATGGCAGCGCGAGCGGCAGCGAGATCGTCGCGGGCGCGCTGAAGGATACGAACCGCGCAATTCTCGTCGGCGAGACGACCTTTGGAAAAGGCAGCGTGCAGAGTATCATGCAGCTCCCCGACGGCTCGGCGCTGAGGCTCACGACGGCGAAGTACTACACGCCGGGCCACCAGGTGATTCACGAGCACGGCGTCGCACCGACGATCCTCGCGACGATGACGATGGAGCAGGAACGGTCGCTCATCGTCCAGCGCCGCGAGGATCTCCCCGATGAGCAGCGCACGAAGGAACTCGCAAATTTCCGGGACACGCAGCTCGAGCGCGCGGTGGACGCGCTCAAGGGCGTGCTCGTGTACGCGCAGCGCGGAGGAAAGTGAGCGCGGTGACGGTCCTCGCGATCGAGACTTCCTGCGACGAGACAGCCGCCGCGGTGATGCGCGGCGATGCGCTGTTGTCGAGCGAGGTCGCGTCGCAGATTCCGCTGCACGCGCTGACCGGCGGCGTGGTGCCGGAGGTCGCGTCGCGCAATCATCTGCGCACACTGCGCCCGGTGATCGCGAGCGCACTGGCAAAGGCGGGCGTCTCACTCGGTGGAATCGAGATTTTCGCCGCGACGCGCGGACCGGGGCTCGCGACTTCGCTGATGATCGGGCTGTCCGCGGCAAAAGGACTCGCGCTCGGATTCCGCCGGCCGTTCGTCGCAGTGAACCACATCGAGGCGCACCTGCTCTCGCCATTTTTCGGGCGCGGCGGCGTGCGCCCGGCAATCGGCCTCGTCGTGAGCGGCGGGCACACGATGCTCGTCGAGATCGAGGCGGTCGGAAAATATCGGCTGCTCGGCAAAACACACGACGACGCGGCAGGCGAGGCGTTCGACAAGGTCGGCAAGCTGCTCGGCCTGCCGTATCCCGGGGGGCCGAATGTGAACCGGCTCGCGCGCGAGGGCGACGCGACGCGCTTCGATTTCCCGCGCTCGATGCTTTCGTCGGGCGACTTTGCGTTCAGCTTCAGCGGGCTGAAGACGAGCGTGCGGTATCTCCTGCAAAAAATGGACAGCGTGCCGGTGGCCGATGTGTGCGCGTCATTTCAGGAAGCCGTCGTGGACGTGCTCGTGGACAAAACCGTGCGTGCAGCGATCGAGACGAGGTGGAAGACAATCGCGGTGAGCGGCGGCGTGAGCTGCAATTCACGTCTGCGTGAAAAGCTGGCAGCAGCGTGTTCCGCTCGCGGCATCGAGCTGCTGCTCGCCGAACCTTCGCTCTGCACGGACAACGCGGCGATGATCGCCTACGTCGCTTCACTACGGGTAGCCGGTGGGCAGGTGAATGATCTTGCGGAGGACATCGATCCGAACCTGCGGCTCGATGCAATGCCACAGTAGCCGCCGACGGAGGGAGGCGGCTACGAAAGAAGCGGCTCAGTACTCCCGCGCGAGCAGGTAATCCGCGAGGGCGCGCAGCGTGTCGGCCTTTTTGCCGAATGGCTTCAGCGCGGTGTGGGCTGTGCGCGTGAGGCGCTTTGCCTCGGCGCGGCTTTTTTCGAGGCCGAAGATCGCGGGATACGTGGCCTTCTGCGCGGCGACATCCTTGCCGGCGCTCTTGCCGAGTTTTTCGGTCGGCTGCGTCACGTCGAGGATGTCATCAATCACCTGGAACGCGAGGCCGACGCTCTGGCCGAAAGTGGTGAGTGCTTTGAGCTGCGCGGGCGTGGCGTTTGCGCTCATCGCGCCGAGGCGGATGCTCGCAGTGAGGAGCGCGGCGGTCTTGCAGCGGTGGATGTATTTCAGATCGTCGCCGCCGAGTTTGCGGCCTTCGCCCTCAAGGTCGGCGACCTGCCCGCCGACGAGCCAGCGGCTGCCGGATGCGTGTGCGAGGTCTGCGATCTGCACGGCGATGGGATGGCGTCTTGCGGGTTTTGATTTTGAGAGAATCTCGAATGCGACGGTTAGCAGTGCGTCGCCGGCGAGCACGGCGATGCCGTCGCCGAAGACCTTGTGGTTCGTCGGGCGGCCGCGGCGGAGATCGTCGTCGTCCATGCACGGGAGATCGTCGTGGATGAGCGAGTAGGTGTGGATGCACTCGACTGCGCACGCGGCGGGAAGTGCGTCCGCGATTTTTCCACCGCACGCCTCCGCGCTGGCGAGCGTGAGCACGGGGCGCAGGCGTTTTCCGCCGGCGAAGATCGAGTAGCGCATCGCCTTGTGGATGGTGTGCGGCTTTGTGGATTCCGACGGGAGATGGCGGTTCAGCTCGCGATCCACCAATTTGGTGCGCGCGGCGAGATAGCTGGGGATTTCCATCCGCCGAGTAAGCTGCAATCGGCGCGGCGGGTTCGAGAAGAAAGTGCGGCGCTATTCCGCGAATCGCTGGGCGACGGGCATCCTGCGACCGACTCCGAATGCCTTGCTGGTGACCTTGAGGCCGGGCACGGCCTGCGCGCGTTTGTATTCGTTTTGCGCGACGCGCTTCACGACCCAGTGTACGGTTGCGATGTCAAAGTCACGCGCGGCGATTTCATCGGCGCTCTGTCCTTCCTCGACGAGAAGTTCGAGGATCGGGTCCAGAATTTCGTACGGCGGGAGCGTGTCCTGGTCGCGCTGGTTCGGGCGCAATTCGGCGCTCGGAGGTTTTTCGATCGTGGCGGCGGGGATGATTTCGCGGTCGCGGTTCAGCCAGCGGGCGAGCTTGTAGATCATCATTTTTGGCACGTCGCTGATCACGGCGAGGCCGCCGCACATGTCGCCGTAGAGCGTGCAGTAGCCGACGGCGAGTTCGCTCTTGTTGCCAGTCGTGAGGAGCAGGTGGCCGAATTTGTTGCTGAGGGCCATGAGCGTCATGCCGCGGAGTCGGGGCTGCATGTTTTCCTCGGTCACGTCCTCGGGTTTGCCGTCGAAGAACGGGGCCATCTGCTCCTTGAACGCAGCGAAAGACTTTTCGATCGGGATCGTGAGGCAGCGGACGCCGAGGGCGGTGGCGAGCTTGAGCGAATCGCCCACGCTGCCTTCGCTCGAATAGCGGGTGGGCATGGTGACGCCGAGGACATTGTCCGCGCCGAGCGCCGCGGCGGCGATGGCCGCGGTGACTGCGCTGTCAATGCCGCCGCTGAGGCCGAGCACGGCGCTCTTGAATCCGCACTTTGCAAAGTAGTCGCGCGTGCCGAGGACGAGGGCGCCGAACAGCTCCTCCTCCTCGCATTGGAAGTGCGGAGTGCGAAGTGCGGAGTGCGGAGTGCGGATTTCGACGAGCGCATTTTCTGCGCGGAAAGAAGCGAGCTGCGCGATGCATCCGCCGGTCTCGCTGACTGCGAAGGAATTTCCGTCGAAGATGAGCTGGTCGTTTCCGCCGACGGTGTTGCAGTATGCGATCGGGACGTCGTGCGCGCGTGCGCGTGCGCTGAGCATGCCGAAACGGCGGCGCGGTTTGCCGACCTCGAATGGCGAGGCGCTGAGATTGAGGATCACTTTCGCGCCCTGCGCGGCGAGTGAGGCGAGCGGGTCGCAGTCGTAGAGCTGGCGCGGGAGATATTCGCGGCTCCAGATGTCCTCGCAGATCGTGACGCCGCAACGGATGCCGGCGATTTCGACGGGCTCGTTTTTTTCCGCGGGCTGAAAATAGCGGGCCTCGTCGAAGACATCGTACGTCGGCAGGAGCGATTTGAAGATGCGGCGGATGGGTTGGCCGCGCTTGAGGATCGCGGCGGCGTTTCGGAAGGGACGGCCGGGGCCGGAGTTCACGTCCACGTAGCCGACGAGGAGCGGAACATCGCCGACTTTTGCGTGCAATGCTTCGAGTGCGGCGAGGTTTTGTGGGACGAAGCGGCTTTTGAAAAGAAGGTCGAGCGGCGGGTAGCCGGGCAGCGCGAGTTCGGGCGTGAGAACGACGTCGGCGCCACTTTTTACGAGCGACGAATACGCGGTGAGGATGGCCGCGGTGTTTGCGGCGAAATCGCCGACGGTGGGATTGATTTGTGCGAAGCCGACCTTCATGGACGGCGGCGACACTACGGCAGGGCGGCGGGCGATGGCTACGGCGAGTTTGCGCAGGGCGCGTCAGGTGCGCTGACGCGATGCACCGTCATGCGAGTGACCGGTCACTTCCACGAAGCGGCCGATTTTTCCGCCCTCAGTGAAACTCGGAATTCTTATTGATGGGATGCGCCACCTGCCGCGAATCGCCGTACAATGCCTTTACCGCCTTGTCGCCGTTGATGTCCTCATTGGCCTGCCAGATCATGTGCTTGTAAAATTCGATGAGCCCCGCGGCGCACAGCCCCCAGAACATGGTGATGAAGACTTTTTGCATGAAAGAATTCTGAATCATGCCCGTATCGCAAAGCAGATCGCCGGCCAGACTCACCAGAATCCCCACTGGCCGGTGCGCAGGATGTAGATGGCGAGGACGAGATTCGTGACGGCATGGGTGAGCACGCACGCGGCGAGGCTGCGGGTGCGGTAGGCGACGAGATTGAAAAGCGCACCGGTGACAATGGCGGCAGGCCAGTCCTCGCTTTTGTGAATGGCGCAAAACCCCGCGATGCTGATGAGAAAGGAGCGCCATGTAAAAGTGCCGAACGGGACCGATGCAAAATCCTCCCGCACGAGGAAGCGCAGGAGGAAGCCGCGCCAGAAGATTTCCTCGACGAAGGGGACGACGACGATCATGCGGAAAAGCCGTGCGGCAAGAGTGCCCCAGAAAGGCCAGCCGGAGCTTCCGAAAAAATAGGGATCGAAGCCGTCAATCCGCGGAGCGGTCTTGAAAATCACCTGCGGCGCGATCCACACGGCGAGGGAGAGAAAGCCGACGAGTGATGCAAATCCGAATCCTGCAATGGGGCGGAGTTCGACACGCCTGCGCAGCCTCCAGAGCAGTACGGCACACACGGCGGTCTGGAGCGGAAAGATCCAGTAACGCGGCTGCGAGAGCGCCCAGTATGCGTAGCCCTCCCCGAGTTTTCTCACGACTGCATCGAGAAAAAGGAACGCAAAAAAAACGAGGAAGGGCGCGGCATAAGCTACCCTTTCAGAGCGCACACCATTCATTTTATGGAAAAGAGATCCATGATTGCGAACGAGACACGGGAAACAAATCCTGAGCAACTCCTGAAGCTCCTGGAGATGCAGGTCGCCGCGGCGCGGGAGCGCCGTGCGGCACGGGAGCAGGGCCGGAGCCATGCGGGGACGATCGGGATTTTCATCATCGTGGCGGGGGCCGCATTCGCGCTGTGGATGCTCACGGTGCTGCTCGATCAGATGCGCCCGCAGCACGGCGAGCGGAAGGAAAATGCAAGCGCCACACCGATTGAGCGTGCGAGGTGAACGGCCGCCGAAACGAGGCACAACAACTGCTTTCTCAAAATTCAAATGGCAAAGACCCTCACATCCGCAATCGGCGTTGACCTCGGACGCTACTCGCTCAAGTCGGTGCTCCTGCAAAAAAAGGGCGGCAACCGGTTTGTCGTCACTCACTTTGCATCGCTGCCGGTCACGGAGGCGGCGGAGCGCACGCCGGAGATGCTCGGGAGCGAGATCAAGGCGCTGGTGAAACAGATGGGCGGCAGCGCAAAGGGATGCGCAGTGGCGGTGAGCAGCCCCGGCGCGCTGATGCGAATCATCGAGCAGCCGGAAACGCCGCCGGAGGTCCTGCGCGACGCGCTGCGGCTGAACGGCACGGCGCTGATGAACCAGGACTGCAAAAATTTCGTGCTCGACTGCGTGGATTGCGACGCTTCCGCGGCGGGAGCCGCACGGCCGGCACCGGGAGCGCATCCTTCCGCCGCGGCGCGCCGCTATCTCGTCGCGGGGCTGCCGCGCACCGAGGTCACGCAGCTCACGGAGTCCTTCACGATCGGAGGGCTGGGCAATGTCTCGAACCTGCAGCTCGCCCCGCTGGTGGTGTTCAATGCGTTTGAATTTGCGCAGCCAGACGTCTTCAACAACCAGGCGTTCTTCCTGATTGATTTCGGCCACTCGTCCTCGACGATGATGATCGGCGCGCGACGCGAGCTGTCACTGATCCGCACCGCGGAGTTCGGCGGCAAGTCGTTCCTCGAATCGCTGTGCGGACTGAGCGGCGAGAGCTCTGAGACGGTGCTCACCGCGCTGGGGAACGAGGACGAGGTGATGATCGAATACGCCCGCATGGCCCTCATGGCGCTGACACGCGAAATCGGAAGCTCGATTGGATTTTACGAGGGGCGGCGCGAAGAGACGATCTCGCAGATTTGGGTTTCCGGCGGCCTCGCTCGAAATGCCACGCTCCTGCGGCTCCTCGGCGAGGAACTCCGAATGCCGTGCCAGCCGTGGATGGCGCTCGAACGGTGCGAACTCAATGTTTCCTCATCCAGACGCGCGCAGATCTCGGAGGAGATGCTGGACTACAGCGTCGCCTGCGGAGCCGCCGCCCAACTCCTGAACGCCTGACCCGCCATGGCCCTACGCATCAATCTTTACCACGAAGTCCTCCGCGCAAAGCGGCAGGAACAATACGATCCTCTCAAGCTCTCGCTGCTCGCGCTCATCGTCGTCGCCCTCATCATGGCCAGCTATTACGGCGTCCAGTTGAAGCGGACGAGCGATGTCCGCGGCTTGTACAGTTCGCAGAAGGCCGAGTTCGACAAACTCGAGCCGCAGGCGAAGGAGGCGGAAAAAAGGGAGGCTGAACTGAACAAGCAGAACGACCTTTCGGAAAAGCTCACAAAGCGGATGGAGAAGCGCATCTACTGGGCGCCGCTCTTCGAATACGTGATGCAGACCGTGCCTTCCAATGTCCAGCTCACGAGGCTGGCCTGCGACAGCGGCAAGGACAAAGGGGGCGTCAGTGTGATGTCCATCGAGGGGCTTGCCGCGGATGTGGAGCCGCGTGCAGTCGCCGAGAGCCTGCGCAAGGCCATCGCGGCGAAGGTCACCGCAAAATATCCCAATGCCGCCGCGACATTCAGGAACCTCGACGACAGCACCGAACACCCGGTGGTGGACGGCAGGCGCGTTTCCGCCGTCGTGTTCACGATCAATGTCACGTTCAAGGCCGAGCCGGATCCCACCCCGACGCCCGCGCCGGCAAAGCGCATCGCCAAAAACGAAGCACCAGCACTATGAAGGCCATCAAACTCAACAAGGAAGAAATCCAAAAGATCGCCCTCGGAGGAATGATTTTCTGCGGCGTGATCTACTCGTACTTTGCATTTCTGGTCAGCCCCCTCAGCGCCGCTCGGGAACAGGCGATCAAGGATACCGCGGACATCGGCCCGAAGATCACATCGGCACGGGCGCAGATCTCGAAAACCAAGGGCATCGAGGAAAAATCGCCCGCGGCGGTGCTCCTGCTCGAACAGGTGCACGCGATGATCCCGCAGGGCGCACCCATCGCGTGGGTCCCCACGAAGCTCGCCGATCTCTTCAAACGCGAAAACGTGGACAAGGTCTCCACCCGCATGGCGGGCGAGGCGCCGGAGAAGGATCTCACCGGCTTCGGCAGATACGTCTGGAACGTCGAGGTGCCCCGCGTGGAGTTCATCACATTCGGCAGGGCCCTCTCGGCATTGGAAAACGACGAGCCGCTGATGGAGATCCAGTCGGTGGAGGTGGATGCCGGCCGCGACGACGTGCAGTTCCAACGCGCCTCCATCACATTGCAAAACATCGTCCGCCAATGAAAACCGCCCCTCTTTTTCTCACCGTCGCAGCAGTCGCCGTCTCCGCGCTGGCCCAGGCCGAGCCGGAAAAAAAGAAAGGCTACGAGTTGAAGAACCGCTCCGCATTTCACACCCAGGAAGATGCGAGGATTCCGTTTTGGCCCTTCGGCTTCGTGCGCCCTCCAAAGGGCTACGTCGCACCGGTGACTGCCGTGTCAAAGATCCGGATCGATCCCAATCAGTTCAACCTCACGAGCGTCCTGCTCGGCAATCCGGCTCTCGCCACGATCAACGGCCACGCGTTTGCCGAGGGCGAAGTCCTGCCGGTCGTCTATGGCAATGAGCGGCTGCGCGTCGTGCTCCGCACGGTCCGGGACGGCGGCGTCACGCTCGACTACGACGGGCAGCAGGTCTTCGTGGCGATGAAGCGGCCCGAACTCGTACCGCGGCAGGCGCAGCAACAGTCGTCGTCACAGTCGTCCGAGTTTGTGATCCCGATCGGGCCCACGTTCGGAAAATAGGGCTCACTGGAAAGGCTCGGCGCCGTGTGCGTCGGAGCGATGTCGTGTGGATGCCTCTGCGCCGCCATCCCGCGCCGTATCGGTGTTTTCCACCGCTGCGAAATCTTCGGGGCCGATCCGGCCACAGAGACAAACTCGCATCGCTTTCCAAAACGCGTGCGGCGTAGTTCAGTGCGCCCATGCAGCCAGCCGCAGATGATCCCACGCAGTCCGCCATGCGCGCCACCCGCGCAATCTATGCGGCACTCGAACAGCGCCCCGCGCAGCGCGACTGCATCCGCCGCACCGAGTGCTGCCAGTTCAAGCTCACGGGGCGCACGCCGATGCTCACCGCAGGCGAGGCGCTCGTGGTCTCCGCGGCGTTGCGCGCGAGCGGGCGGCGGACTTTGCCGGAGTCCGCCGATGCCGCGACGGGGCGCTGTCCGCTGCTGAATCCCGCAGGCAAGTGCATCGTGTACGAAGCGCGTCCATTTGGATGCCGCACCCATTTCTGCGCCGCAGCCGGCGGGCCGTACACGCGGAACGAGGTGCGCGATCTGGTGCGGCGGCTGGAGGACATTGATGCCGCGCTCGGCGGCGACGGACCGCACGCGCTGCCGATGGCCGTGGAATCAGCCCTGAAAAAAATCTAACATCCGCAGCGCGGGGTGTCGCGCAGGTGAAGCCTCACACCTTGCGCCCGAATTTTTTCTCCAGTTCCAAGTAGCTGAGCTGAATCATCGTCGGGCGTCCGTGCGGGCAGCAGTACGGCAGTTCGCACGCAAGGAGATCCTGCACGAGGCGCAGGCATTCCGGTTCGCGCAGGATGTCGTTCGCTTTCACCGCGTGTCGGCAGACGGTCTTCGCGATCATGTCCTCGCCGAGCCGGAGCTTCGAGGTCTGCTGCGACGTGTCGCGGAGTTCGTCAATGATGTCGCGGAGAAGCTGCGGTGAATCGCTCGCGCCGAGGAATTGCGGCAGCGCGTCAATTTTGAAAGTGCCCGCGCCGAACGGTTCGAGGCCGATGCCCGTTCGCGAGAGTGCATCGAGATTTTCGCGCAGCCAGTCGGCGTCCTTCGGCGCGACTTGCAGTGTGATTGGCAGCAGCAGCCGTTGAGTCGGCACGCCCTGGCCTTCCATGCGCCGCCGCATTTCCTCGAAGAGAATCCGCTCGTGTGCCGCGTGCTGATCCACGAGCACGAGGCCGCCCGCATTTTCCATGAGGATGTAGAGCCGCCCGAGCACGCCGATGAATTTGAAATCCAGCGTCGGTCGTGGCTGCAGCAGCTGCTGTGCTGAAAATGCAGGTGCGGGTTGTGCGCTGGGCGCAGATGTGAATGTCAACAGCGCTGTAGACTCGGATGTGCCAGCGATTTGATGCGTCGGATTTTCTGCGGGCGCTGCGGAGGACGCGGGGATTTGCGACCAGTCGCGGCGCAGCGTGAATTGCTCCGGCGGCGGAATCAGCGGCAGCGTTTCGTCCGGCGTGAACGGCTTGCTCGGCGGCGCGGTGAATGTGCGGCTCCACGACGTGCGATCGCTTTCCAAGGTGCGCCGCGTGATCTCTACGATGACTTCGCGGATGTGCGCCGGATCGCGGAAGCGCACTTCGCGTTTTGCGGGATGCACATTCACATCCACGGCGGCGGGATCCATTTCGATCGAGAGGAACGTGACCGGGTGCTGACCCTTCATCAGCGCGGTGTGATAGCCTTCGCGAAGTGCGTGCGAGATCGTTGGGTTTTCGATGGGGCGACCGTTGAGGAAAACGATTTGCTGCTGCCGGTTCGAGCGGCTCACTCCGGCGCGGCCGAGCAGTCCGCTGACGCACACTCCGGCAATTTCCGTCTCAGACACTTCGAGCAATTCATTCACGAGGGTCGTGCCGAAAAGATCGCGCAGCCGCTCACGCAGCGTCTGCCCCGGCGGGAGCTGATGCACGAGGCGCTCGTCATTCAGAAAAACAAAGCCGACGTGCGGATGGCCGATGGCCTGAAGTTGCAGCACGTGCTCGACGTGGCTGGCCTCGGTGTTTTCCGTGCGGAGAAATTTCCGGCGCGCGGGGAGATTGTAGAAAAGCGAGCGCGCCTCGATCTGCGTGCCTTCGGGCTCGCCGCTGTCGCGGACGGTTTCCATTCTGCCGCCATTGACGAGCACTTCGGTTCCGGCGAGCGCGCCGTGTTCGCGCGTGGTGAGGCGGAAGCGTGAGACGCTTGCGATGCTCGGCAGTGCCTCTCCGCGGAAGCCGAGTGTGTGAATCGCCATGAGGTCCGCGCCCGTGCGGATTTTGCTCGTGGCGTGGCGTTCGAGGCAGAGAAGCGCGTCGTCGCGATCCATTCCGCAGCCGTTGTCGAGCACGCGCACGAGTGAGTTTCCGCCGCGACGGATGAGCACTTCGATACGCGTGGCCCCGGCATCGAGCGAATTTTCCACGAGTTCCTTCACGACGCTCGCAGGGCGCTCGACGACCTCGCCCGCGGCCACCTGCGAAGCCACCTCCTCGGGCAGCAGGGCGATTCGGCTCATTTGACTTGGGTTGCGGCGGTCATTACGTTCGGGGCGATGCTCACGCTCACCGATTCAGCCGTCAAACATCTTCAGGAATTGCTCCGCGAAAAAGGCGAGCCCGGCAAGGCGCTGCGCATTTTTGTCGAGAAGGGCGGTTGCGCGGGCATGAGCTATGAGATGAAGCTCGATGATCCCGCCGCGGGTGATTTTGCCGAGGGCCGCGAAGGCGTGCAGGTCGTGGTGGATCCCGCGAGTCTGCCGTTTGTGAGCGGCTCGACGATTGATTACAGCGACGATCTTGCGGGCGCGGGCTTCCGCATCCAGAATCCGCGCGCAGTGCGCTCGTGCGGCTGCGGCACGTCATTCGAGCCTGCACTGGAAACGGCTGCGAGCGCGAAGTAGCGCAGCAGTCACACACGGCGCATGAATGTGCTCCAGGACGAGAGGCCGCTGCGCCGCGATTCGGGGAACCGGTTCTTCATCTGGTCGGTCGTGCTGCTGCTCATGACGGGCCTCTGCTTCGCGAGCTGGATCGGCAGCTTCTATGTGTTCAAGCACCCTGAAAATCCGAAGTGCTACCGCATCCTGAAAAAATTCAAACGCATCGATCCGCCGAAGCGGTTTGCGGTGACGGAGGCGCCGAAGGGCGAGTTCCTCAGCGCGGCGAAACTGATCGAACGGTTCGGCAAGCTCGGGAAGCTGGAGCTTGCGTACGAGAACGAGGTGCTGATGCGAAACTACCTCACGAATTTCCGCGAGTCGGGGCGGAAGGTGCCGTACGTGTCGGGAAAATTTCAGATCGTACAGAGCTTCGATCTCGGGCGCGCGGACTGGTTCCCCGGCGGCGCGGTCGCGATCGCACAATCGGAGAACCTGCCGCAGATGCTCGTGGAGTTTGTATTTCCGGCCGGGCCGGAAAACGTGCCCGCGATCCGCGAGACGGTGACGATGGGCGTGGATGTGACGCTGCATCGTTCGCAGGATCTGTGGGCGCTCGTGCATGTGGAGCGGCACGCGGACGGGCGGATGCAGTTCACGGCGCTGCCGCTGCCGTACGGCGGCTGGCAGTTGAAGAGCGGGACGGGAAGCTTCACGCTCCAGTCGCCGGAGGAGCTGTCGCGCGACGAAAAACTGGAGCTGAATCTCGCAGCGGGTCTGCCGATCGTGCGCGACCCGCGGCTCGCCGCGGCGCTTGCGGAGCACAAGGATTTCCGGCGCAAGGCGCTGGCGCGCGCGGGCGACGACCAGGCTGCTCTCGCCGGGCCGGAGCTGGTGCGTTACGAGCCGCCGAAAGCGACTGAGGAAAATCCCGGCGACGGTGGTGGAAATGCGCAAGCCAAGACTGAAACGCGGCCGGTTCCCGCACCCACACCGCGGTCTGCGCAGATCGCACGTCCGGTTCCGACGCCTGCGCCCGCAGTTCCGCTCCCCCCACGCCCGATCGTGAAATCGAGGCCGAACGCGGGCATCATCGGTGCGGAGCCGCCGGGTGAACCGACACCGGCACCCGCGCCTGCGGCGATCATGGCCGCGCCTTCGCAGACCACAGTTCCGGGCAGCGCGGGCCGCGTGCTCTCGACGGCGGAAGCCAGCGGGCTCGTGGATCATTTTGCCGCAAGCGGGCCGGCGGTGCTCAGCGGTGATTTCGTCGTGACCGGCGTGCTCGGCACGCGCGTGGCATTGCGCACGCAAGAATCGCTGCGCGATCCGGACGCGGATCCGAAGCTCCCCGGCGGCAACGCGGCGCTGATCGTCGTGGAGTTCCCGCCGGGAGTCGCGGTGCCGCAAAAGGACGCAACATTTTCGCGCGACGCGGAGCGCGGCTTCGTGATCCGCGATGTGATCCGCGGGCGCAACGGCCAGATCACGATCGTCGCGAACGAACGCGCCGGAGAGTGATGCGCCGATGCTGAACGTCGTCCTCGTGGAGCCGGAGATCCCGCCGAACACCGGCAACGTGGGCCGGGTCTGCCTCGCGACCGGCGCACGGCTGCACCTCGTGAAGCCGCTCGGATTCTCGCTCGACGATCGCGCGCTGCGCCGCGCGGGGCTGGACTACTGGCGCGAGGTGGACGTGAAGCTGTGGGATTCGCTCGATGAACTTTTCGCCGCCTCGGGATCGGACGCGCGCTTCTTTTTTCTGACGACAAAGACAGAGCGCGCGTACTGGGACGCGAGTTTCGAGGACGGTGATTTTCTCGTCTTCGGCCGCGAGACGAAAGGGCTGCCGGAAGCGCTGCTCGCGGCGCATGCCGAATCGTGTTTCACGATCCCGATGCCCGGCAGCACGCGCTCGCTGAATCTCGCGACCGCCGCCGGCATCGTGCTGTATGAAGCAGTCCGCCAGATTGCGCGGCGCGGGTGAGGCGCGGAAATTTTTTGCGGTTCCCAGTTCCCGTTCAGCCCTCGCCCTGCTCCTCCATTTTTTTCAAAATGTCCGTGCGATCCTCGACTTCGTCCCACACTTCGCCCGCGACGTAAATCGGCGCGGCCTGCTGCACGGCGAGCGCGATGCAGTCGCTCGGGCGTCCGTCCAGCTCGATGATTTTCCGCGCGTGAAGCTCATTTTCCGCGCTGATAATGAGACGTGCGAAATACGTCTCGCTCTTGAGATCGTTGATGATGACGCGATCCACCTTTGCTCCGAGCGCGGCGAGCAGGTGCGCCATGAGATCGTGCGTGAGCGGACGTTCCTTGGGCGTCTTGTTCATGAACATCCCGATGGCCGCTCCGACGGATTCGTCCACGTAAATCACGAAGACCTTGTGCTCATTGCCCACGAAAACCGCCCGCCCGTTGTTGTAGGGAAGGATTGCCCGGATCTGGACGGGGACGACCTGTTTGCTCATTTGCCGCATGCTAGACCGCTGCCGCACGGATGACAAGGAGGCGGAGAGCTTTGGCGTTTGGTCCCGCGCAGCATTCTTCGACGCCCCGGCGATATCTCCAGAATGGAAAATCAGCATTCTCCCCTCCTCCGCCGAGGCCAGCGGTGTCACAACTGCATGATTTTTCCAAGTCGCCGTCCGCCGCGGTTTTCATAATCGCGGAAAATCCCGTGCCTCCCGCCGATATTGCCGGTGCGCAGGCACGCGATCCGCTTTATCCATTCCTGCGAGTCCTCCGTGGCCCGCGCCAGATGAACGAATCACCCGAGTCCCACCGCCAGCATCCCGAGGCCGGGCAGCAGCCTTCCGCCACGGTGCCGGCACCGCCGGTGAATCCGGGCCTGGGTGCGGCGTTGAGCCAGGACTACGATGCGGTGCAGTCCGATCTGCAGCATGCAAACGAACTCGCAGCCAGCCTCGAATCGAAACTCGCGGGAAAGTCCAAGGAGGTTCTGCACCTGCGATTTTTGTTTGACCAGACCAAGACGCACCTCGCGCACATGCAGGACGGCATCATCGCGATGCGAAAGGAGCGGCACAAGCTGGCAAACGAGGCGATGCGCGCGATGGGGCTCGACATCATGCTCAAGCGCGTGACGGCGGAGCGCGATCGGCTGAAGATCGAACTCGATGGCGTGCTCGAGGGGATTGCCGCCGAAAAAGCGGCCCAGCCGCTGCGCTTTGACAAACGCGACCACCAGATCGCGGAGCTGACCTTCGAGCTTGTGAAACTCCGGGCGGAGGTCGCGGATCTGCGGAAAACCAACCCGACCCCGTCGCCTCCACAGCCGCCGCCGCGCACGGCGGAGAAGGAGCAACGCCCGCTAAAAACCTCCGCGGATCACGAGACGTGGGAGGAACCCGAGATGGAGATTATTCCGACCGAACGCGTGGCCGGTGGTCGCGCGAAGGCTTGACTGACTACGTTGCGTACCGTTCGTGTTTGGCGGATTAAAGGCAATCCGCTGACACATGAAACGAATCGGAATTCTCACTGCGGGCGGCGACACGCCCGCGCTCAACGCAACCATCCACGGCGCAATCGTCCGCGCAAACGAGCTTCGCATCGAGGTCCTGGGCCTGATGAAAGGCTTCAACAGCCTCTTCAACCCGAAGGTCCCGCACGTCCACCTGAACCCGCTCTTCCAGGAAATCCCGGAACTCGATCCCACCGTGGGCGGCACGCTCATCGGCTCGTCGCGCGATTTTGTGGATCCCGACAACAAGGAGCAGCTCGAAATCATCGTCGCTCGCCTCCGCCACCTCGGAATCGAGGGCCTCATCTGCGTCGGCGGCGATGGCACGCTGAACGGTCTTCAGCCCCTCGCCGAGCGCCTGCCGACCGTGCTCGCGCCGAAGACGATTGATAACGATCTCGGCCTGAACTACCCGAGCGAGCCGGATGAGTGGGTGCGCACAAACGACCCCGCGGTGAAAGGCGGCGTCCGCTACAGGCGCACGGATTCGCAGGCCGTGTTCGATCTTGAGCAGATGGTCAATTACGTCACGCCCGGCTACGCCACGGCGGTCTTCGTCTCGGCAAGCGGCGTTGAGCGCCTGCGCACGACTGCGGAAAGCCACCGCCGCATCGCCATCATCGAAGTCATGGGCCGCCACTCCGGCTACATCGCGCTCGGCTCTTCGTATGGCCGGCCCGACATCGTGCTCGTGCCCGAGGTGCCGCTCGATCTCGAGCATCTCGCGGAACGCGTGAAACACATCTACGACCTTCAGAAAAATGTCGTCATCGTCTGCGGCGAGGGAATCGTGGACGCGCAGGGCAACGAGCTCGGCGCAGAATCCAAGACCTTCGATCCCGCCGGAAATGTCGCGCTCACCGGTGCGGCGGAGGCGCTGCGCGGGAAGCTCATTCAGATGCTCGGCGACAAATATTTTCAGCACTACCGCCGCGGCGAGTCCGCACGCGAAGCCGTCTTCACCCGAAAGGTCGGCCACACCCAACGGGGCGGACGTCCGATTTTGTTCGATCGATTCTACGCTGCGCAACTAGGCGCAAAGGCCGTCGAGCTTCTCAAAGAGGGGCGCAACAACTCCGTCGCCGTGCTCCATTACAGCAAGGCGCGCGGCTTCCAGGTCGAGGGCTACGATGCGAACCGCTTCCGCGACCGCTGGGGCCTCATCCACGCCCGCCAGATGCACCCCGCACTCTACGACGCCCGCCTGCTGAAGCCTTCGCGCCTCGGCATCGAATACCTGCTGCCCATCTTCACGAACGCGATCGGCGAGGACGACATGGAGCACACGCGCCGGACGCTCTTCGCCACGGGCAACCTCACGCAGCCGTACCACTCGATCAATACGGACATCAACAAACGCATCCGCTACCTCCCCGAGGCACCGGTGTAAATCCAGGCCGCGCTGAACCCTCAGCGCACCCTGAGATGTGGCGCGAGGTGGACAAGCAGGCGCTGCGTGCGTGCGATGGCGGCGGTGCGCAGCGGGTGATAGTTCGTGTCGAACATCTGCTCCTCGGGCAGCATGGATTCGGACACCTCGCCGAGCACCGGCACACCGAGCGATCCGTAGAATTCGTGAAATTGTGCAGGCATCCGTTTCGCCTCGGGCGCGTCGTATTCGGGGCGGTGGCAGAGGTTCGGAAAAGTGGCGAGCACGCGGATATCGTTCGTCTTTGCCCACACGCAAAATTCCCGGATCGCGCGGAACCCCGAAGGTGACAGCGGGAAGCCGATCGTCCCGAGCCACGCATCGAACCATGTGAGCGCCGTGCCCGCCTCTGCAGCGCCGTACACGACATCCGCAAAGCGCGACGCCGGATCCCGCGAGCAGCACCTTTTGAAAAGCCCGAGCAGGAACATTGAGACGCCCGCAGCCATGTCCGTGCGGTTTGCCTTCAACTTCTTGTCCGCAAACTGCGGGATGATCTCCCAGTGCCACACGATCGGCCCCGCGATGAGGTGCTGGAAAAAGACGACAAACACCGAGTAGTCGAGCGGCCGGTAGTGCGGCCGCTGATCGCGGTACACGTCCACGAGGTAGCCGATCTGCGTGAACGTGAAGAACGAGATCGCAAGTGGCAGCGCGATGTCCAGCCGCGCAAATGTGTGTCCGCTCGCACGCCCGAATGCGTCGAGGATGAAGTTCGTGTATTTGAAATAGCCGAGCAGGAGAAGATTGATCGCGACGCCCGAAATCACCGCCACGCGCGCCGCAGGCTTCCCTCGCCATCGGTTGATTCCCTCGGCGATCGCGTAGTTGAAGCCGATCGAAAAGAGCAGCAGCGGGACGCATTCGATCTTCCACCAGCCGTAGAAAAGCAGCGACGTCGCGAGCAGCCACCACTTTCTCACTACCTGCGCCCGCGCCGGGATCGCGAAGAACCCCGCGAGCGCGATCGGCAGGAAGACAAAAGATGAACTGCCAGGAGCCGAACAGTATCAGGCCATGATTTCGATGCGATCGCCCCAGTTGATGGTTGAGTCTTGGGAGACGCACTGCATCTTCCTCCGGGAACACACGTCTCTCGAACACCCTCTGACCACCGACATGAAAAGTGCCTACGAACTCGCGATGGAACGCCTCGAAAAACAGTCGCCGACCGCGAAGCTGACCGCCGCACAGAAGGCGGAAATCACCGAGCTGGAATCGCTCACCAAGGCGAAGAAGGCGGAGCAGGAACTCTTTCTGAAAGGCGAAATCGAGAAGGCCGAGGCGAAGGGCGACTACGAGGCGTGCGAGCAACTGAACAAGCAGCTCAAGCACGAACTGCAAAAGCTCGACGACGATCTGGAGCGGAAAAAGGAAAAGGTGCGCGGAAAAAAGTAGGGGGCACTTTCATTTTCGCGCGGGCGTACGGACCGGACACCGCACAACCCGCTCACGCCGCCTTCTGCGAAGGCTTGATCAGGAATGTCAGCGCGGCTCCTGCGATGAGCAGCGCGCCCGCGAGCATAAATGATGATGCGTAGTTCCCCTTGCCCGCCGCGTCCTTGCTCGCGTTGAAAAGGATCTGCTGCACTTTCGGTAGCGCGAAGCCGCCGACGCCCCATGCGGTGAAAAGCATGCCGTAGTTCATGCCGAAACTTTTCAGGCCCCACAGCTCCTTCGTGAGCGAGGGAAAGAGCGAGAGGTTTGCGCCGTAGTTCGCGCCGATGAGCGCGGCAAGCGCGACGATGACGACGGGCAGCGTGTCCTTCGAACCCGTGATCGGGATCGCCGCGAACATGAGCGCGGCCTGCACGATGAGCACGAGGCACAGCGTCCAGCGGCGTCCGATTTTGTCCGAGAGAGTTCCGGCGAGCACACGCCCGCCCGCATTTCCGACGGCCATGACTGCGACCGCCACGAACGCCAGCGCACCCATGCTTTTTTTCGCCATGCCGCTCACGCTGCTGATGACCATGAGGCCCGCGCCCGAGCCGATGAGATAGATGAGCCACAGCAGCCAGAACCGCGACTGCCGTACAATCTCACCCGGCGTCGCGCCAGCGGCAGGCGTCGCAGCGGATGATTTTGCGACGGAAAATCCCGCAGGCGGATTCACGAGGAACTGCGCGAGGCCGACGACGATCACCGTGAGCAGGATGCTGTAAACCCTCATCGCGTGCAGCACTCCCTCGCTCGGCATGCCAGTCTTCAAAAGATAATCCGTGAGCGGCGCGAGATACACGGGAGCCAGGCCGAAGCCCGCGACGACGAGGCCCGCGATGAGCCCGGTCTTCGCGGGCGGGAACCATTTCAGCGCGGGCGGCGTCGCCGACGAATAGCCGAAGCCGATGCCCGTGCCCGCGAGCACGCCGAACCCGATGATCCAATTCCAGTAATCCGTGGACAACGAGGCGACGTAAAATCCGATGCCGACCAGCACACCGCCGATCGTCGCCGTGATGCGCGGGCCGAACTTGTCCTGACAGCGCCCCGCGAGAATCATCGCGCCCGCGAAGACGAGGCAGCACACGGAGTAGGGATCGTTCGGCTGCGTGCCCTTCCAGCCGAATTCTTTTTCGATCACGCCCTTCACGAGGCTCCACGCGTAGAGGATGCCGAGCGCGAGATTGATGCCGAGTCCGGCGAAGGTGACGATCCAACCGCGGTTCGCGGGTGTGTGAGGTGTGTCGGTCATGGTGGGGTTGTATTGGAAAAATTCCGCCGGCGCGAAGTCACGCGCTCACTTTTTTCTGCGCGCGCTCTTCGCCGTGCGCTTCGCAGCGGGCTTGCGCGACTTTTTGAAAAGCCGCGCGTGTTCGTCGAGCAGGTAGCGGTCGGTCATGCCGGAGACGTAGTCGAACACCGTGCGGTGCAGGCCGCCGTCGTCCATGCGGCGCGCGGTCGCCTCGCCGAGCAGCTCGGGCTTCTTCAGATACGCGGCAAAGACCTCGCCGAGCATGTCGCACGCGGCCTTGTTCGCACCGGCGACCCGCGGGTGGTAGTAGAGATTTTTGTAGAGGAATTTCCGGAGCTGCACGTTCGCGCGGCGCAGCGAATCGCTATACGCGATGAGCGGGCGAGAGTAGGCGCGCACGTCGTCGGCGCTGCGCACGCCCGCAGCCTCGATGCGCGCGGAACTCGTGCGGATCACATCGGCGACCTGACGATCAATGAGGCACCGGATGACATACGCACGCAGGTCCGCGCCCTTCAGCCCCGGAAAATCGCGCCGCACCTGCACCTCGGTGACGCTCCAAGCCTCCAGGCCGGCGAGCTGCTTCGGTTCGAGCAGCTTGAAATCGAGGCCGTCGTCGAGGTCGTGGCTGTAATAAGTGATCTCATCGGCGAGGTTCGCGACCTGCGCCTCCAGCGAAGGGTGCGCCGTGCGTTTGCCGCCGGGTTTCGCGCTCTCGTAAAATCGCGCGTGCTTTTGCAATCCCTCGCGGACTTCGTGGCTGAGATTCAGGCCGGGGAATTTCGGATAGCGCAGCTCGATCACGTCCACGACGCGCAGGCTCTGCTCGTTGTGATCGAAGCCGCCATGGTCGCACATCAGCTCATCGAGCGTCTCCTCGCCCGTGTGGCCGAAAGGCGGATGCCCGAGATCGTGCGCGAGCGCGATGACCTCGGCGAGATCCTCGTTCAGCCCGAGCGCACGCGCGATCGTGCGCGTGATGTTTGCGACCTCGAACGTGTGCGTGAGCCGCGTGCGCAGGTGATCACCCGTGCCGTTCAGGAAAACCTGCGTCTTGTATTCCAGCCGCCGGAACGCGCGGCTGTGAATCACCCGCGCCCGATCGCGCTGGTAGTCCGTGCGGTGCGGATGCTTCGGCTCAGGATGGATGCGCCCCTCGGAGTCGCCAGACTTTTGCGCGTAGCTCGCGAGCACCACGCGCTCCTGCGCCTCGAGTTCGTCCCGCGTGCGGATCACTTCGGCTCCCCCTTCGTCTTCGCATCAATGTGCGCGATGTCCGCCTCGATGCGCCGCTTCATGGCACGCGCCATCGCGCGGATGATCAGGATGTCGAACACCGCGAGCAGCAGCCCGGCGATCGTGAGCCACGCGCACACCGCCCAGTATGCGAAGTAGAGCCAGAAATGCCTGCGCGCCCACGAGTCGGACATCAGCCACGAGCCGAGGAACAGCATCACCATCGCAGCGAGCATGACCCACAGCATGAGATTCCGGCGCAGCCGCGTGTCGCGGAGGATGCCTTTCGTGAGGAGGATGATGGCTCGGAACATCGCGCAGAGGTTTCCTTTTCCCGCGCACGGAGGTCGAGCAAAGAAACGGGGGCGAGCCCTGACAATGACAGCCGACGGCGGGAATCGGTGCGGGGTAGTGGCTCATTTCAAAACCGTTCTCATCTTGACTGAGAAAAATGTACAGCTTCTCTCGCGCATGCGCACGCGCGCGCCCGCGCTCCTGTTTTTGCGCCTGCGCCTGCGCGAACGCGGCAGGGATCACCACTGCCAATGCCTCAGGGACGCTCCGGAACACCGCCGGATTTCATCGGGGATTTTCAAACTGAGCAATCACCGGTGGTGGCCTCGCTTTGACAAGCGCACCCTCGCTCGCCATCGTCCGCGCCCTTTCAACGATGAGCGCCAATTACAAAGACACCCTGCTGCTGCCAAAGACGGACTTCCCGATGAAGGCCGATCTCGTGAAGCGCGAGCCTGAGCGGCTCGCGAAGTGGGAGGCCGCGGGGCTCTACCGGCAGATTCTCGATGCTCGGATCGGCGCGCCGCTTTTCGTGCTGCACGACGGGCCGCCGTTCGCGAATGGCGACGTCCACATGGGCACGGCGCTGAACAAGATTTTGAAGGACCTCGTGGTGAAGTCGCGCTCGATGCTCGGCTTCCGCGCGCCGTTCGTGCCGGGCTGGGACTGCCACGGGCTGCCGATTGAGTTCAAGGTGGTGAAGGAGCAGCGCGGCCTGGAGCCCGCGGAAATCCGCCGCCGCGCCGAGGCGTTCGCGCGCAAATACATCGACATCCAGCGCGGGCAGTTCAAGCGGCTGGGCGTGTTCGGCTCGTGGGAGGATCCGTATCTCACGCTCGCGCCGGGCTACGAGGCGGACATCATCCGCGCCTTCGGCAGGCTCGTGGAGAAGGGCCTCGTGTATCAGTCGAAGAAGCCCGTGTATTGGAGCACCGGCGCGCAGACCGCGCTCGCGGAGGCGGAGGTGGAGTTCATGAAAAAGGACGACCCTGCGATTTTTGTGAAGTTCCCGATCCAGGAATATCACAGCGACGATCCGTTGCCGTTTCCTCGCGACGTTCAGCCGAGCTTCGTCATCTGGACCACAACGCCATGGACGCTGCCTGCAAATGTTGCCATCGCGGTGCATCCGCGCGCCGAGTATGTCATCGCAGAATTCGCTGGCCGGGAACAAACTCCGCTCATCGTTGCGCGCGAGTTGATCGGTGCATTTCAGAAGGAAACCGGTTTCGTTTTGCAAAAAGAAATCGCATCGCTTCGCGGTGAACAACTTGCCGCGTTTAGAGTGCGGCATCCATTTCTCGACCGCATTTCACGCGTCGTCACAGCAGAGTTTGTGACAATGGACACGGGAACTGGGCAGGTTCACATCGCGCCCGGCCATGGCAAGGACGACTACATGGTAGGACTTCAATACGGACTCGACGTGCTCTCGCCCGTGGATGACTTCGGCAAATTCACCGAGGACGTCGGCGTGTCCGCGTGGGTCGGCAAGTATGTCTTCGATGCCAACGCCGAGATCGTCACTTTCCTCCGCGAGAACGGCTCGCTGCTCGCGGAGCAGAAATACACGCACGACTACCCGCATTGCTGGCGCAGCAAGACGCCCATCGTCTTCCGCGCAGTGGAGCAGTTTTTCATCAAGGTGGACGCCATCCGCGCCGATGCGCTGAAGGCCATTGATGAGACGCAGTGGATTCCCGCGTGGGGGCGCAACCGCATCTACGGCACCGTCGAGTCGCGGCCCGACTGGTGCATCTCGCGCCAGCGCACGTGGGGCGTGCCGCTGCCGGTTTTCTACGAGGACTCCGGCACGCTTGCCGGGAGCAATAGGACGCCCATCGTGCGCGCCGATCTCGCGGCGAAGGTCGCCGACCTCGTCGAGAGCGGCGGGACGAACCTGTGGTTTGAAAAGGACGACGCGTGGTGGGCCGCGCAACTCGGACTGCCCGTGGGCACTTCGCGCCGCAACGACACGCTTGATGTTTGGATTGATTCCGGCGTCTCGCATCAGGCCGTGACTTCGCGGCATCCGGAGCTGAAGGCGTGTGGCGGAGTCGCCGACGTCTATCTCGAAGCGACCGACCAGCACCGTGGCTGGTTCCAGTCTTCGCTCATGACGAGCGTCGCGCTCACCGGCCACGCGCCCTACAAGACGGTCATCACGCACGGCTTCGTCGTGGACAAGGACACGAAGAAGAAAGTCAGCAAGAGCGACCAGGGCACCTACAAGAAGCCGATGGAGGCCGAGTATTTCGTCGGCAAATACGGCGCGGACATCGTGCGCCTGTGGGCCGCGAGCGTGGAGTTCACGAACGACGTGCCATTTTCCGAGGACGGTTTCGCGCGCACGAGCGAGGCATATCGCAGCTTCCGCAACGTGCTGCGCATCCTGCTGGCGAACATCGCCGGATTTGAATTAGGAAGCCTGAAAGCCATGAAAGAGGCAGGGGAAAGCGGTTCGGCTACATCCCAAATTCCTGGCTTCCTGGCTTCCAAATTTCTTCACGGTGCGACGACGGTGGACAAGTGGGTGCTGTCGAAATTGCAGGGCGTCATCGCGACGTGCCGCGCGGCCTACGAGGCCTACGACTTCCGCCGCGTGTTCGAGACGCTGAACCAATTCTGCACCGTCGAGCTGAGCGCGCTCTACGTGGACATCACGAAGGACCGCCTTTACTGCGACGCCGCGAACAGCCCGCGCCGCCGCGCGACGCAGAGCGTGATGCACGCTTGCTTCGACGCCGTGGCAAAGCTTCTCGCGCCCATCCTCGCCTATACCGCCGACGAGGCGTGGGAATTCGCCGGACACAAGACGAGCATCCACATCGAGAAATTCCCCGAGGCCGACGCCGCTCTGCGCGACGAAGCGTTGGAAGCAAAAGTGGACGAGTGGCTGAAGCTGCGCGCCGCCATTTACCAGCAAGCAATCGAGCCCGCGCGTCAGGCGAAGACCATCGCAAAGTCCCTCGAAGCCGCCATCACGCTCGACATCGCCGACGCGCAGCACGCCACGCTGAACGCCGACAAGGCCGAACTGGAGGAGTTCCTCATCATCAGCGAACTCACCCTCGCATCCGGTGTTGAGCCCGTCGCGAAAGTCTTCCGCAGCGGCCAGCCGCAATGCCCGCGCTGCTGGCGTCACCTGCCGCTCACCGCGAAGGGCGTGTGCGCGCGCTGCGACGAGGCGCTGCCTGCGTGATCTCCGCCTGTGGGTTTGCAAACATCCACCGCCACAGCTACGCTCCGCGCATGATTCTCGAAACGCTTCCTTCCGTGCAGAAGCTCACCCCTAGCGAGCAGTCGCAGCTCGTCGAGGAGCTGTGGGAACGCTGGCTGCCGCGCGACGACGAGCCGACGAACGCTGCCATTGTCGAACTGCTGGAAGCCCGCATGGCGCACTACCGTCAACATCCCGAGACAGCCGTGACGTGGGACGAGGTGAAGCAGCGCATCGAGCGGCTACGGCAATGCCGGCAGTGACATTCCTCGCCGGTGCGGACCGAGATGTGTTTGAAATCTTCGCACGCATAGAGGCCCGCAATCCCGATGCAGCGGACACGTTTCTCCAGCGAATCGCCGACAGCGTGCGGCAGTTGGGCGAGCATCCCGAGTCCGGCCCGGTTTTCGTCGCGGCATTCAGGCGGCTTGTGATGCGCGGTCACCCGTTCGGGATTTTTTACACGCTGGAAGCTGAGCGGCTTTTCGTGCAGGCCGTGCTCGATCTGCGGCAGAGTCCCGAAGCCATCCGCCGCCGCCTGAGTCTCGAATTATGAAATTCCTCGCCGCCATCGCGCTGCCTGCCTACGCGCTCGACCAGCTTACGAAGTGGTGGATTTTCACTCACTACGCACTCGTGCCGAGCGAGCGGAACCTCGCGCTCTTTCCTGCCGCCATCGCGAAGACCGCGCACCTGCCACTCGACACTGACGTGATCCCCGACTGGTTTTCAATCGTCCATTGGGGCAACACCGGCGCGGCGTTCAGTTTCCTGAGCGATCAGCCGTGGGTCTTCATCGTGCTCTCGGTCGCGGCGTTCGTCGGGCTGCTCATCGCGTGGAAAAAGAACGTCTTCACGGATGCCCCATCGCGCGTCGCGGTGCCGCTGCTGCTCGGCGGTATTCTTGGAAATGTCACAGATCGTTTCATCCACGGCTACGTCGTGGATTTTCTGCTCTTCGATCTGCACGTCCGCTTTGCGAATCCGTGGCCGGCATTCAATGTCGCGGACTCGTGCATCTTTGTCGCCGCGGGGCTTTTTGTGATCGCTGCGATCCTCGATGCACGGAAGCAGCGCGCGAAGAAGTAGCGCCTACTGTGCGCGAAAGTTGACCTCTTCCTCGGGCATGAGCAACCGCGCGCCTTTGATGAGTCTGCAGAATTCCTTCTTCGTCGCGGTCACATGTTTCCCTTCGCCCGTCACGAGGTTCTTCATCGTCTTGTAGCGCACCTCCAGCCGTTCGAGCGTGACGATGCGCAGGAATTCACCGCCCAGATGCCAGACTTGGTTTTGCCGCAGTTTCATCCCGGCAGCTTGTCGCGCGGATGCCGTCTTGCGGCGAATGAAAATTTTTCCCGTCCGCGGAAATTGGTTGCACGCGACAGCCTCAGCGCGAGCCGAAGTAGAAGAGCATGAGCGCGAGCGGGAGCGCCTCGAGCTTGTCGCCAAACGGAATGGACTGCTGCCAGCCGAAGAGCTGCACGACGATCGCAAACGCGACGGCGATAAGCGTGACGACCGCCTTCACATCCTCGAACCACGACGCGCCTTTCACGGGCTTTCCCCTGCCCCACCAAGCGACGACCGTGCCGACTCCGATGCCGAGAAAATACGAGCCGACGCTGATGAAGACGGGCGCGGCGACGCGGTCGCGCAGGCGGCCCTTGCACGCGAGGTAGATCGCGAGTCCGACGAATGCGAGGACGATAATCGTGCGCAGCGAATGCCTCGGAAGATTCAGCGGATGCGTCTCGTCCTCGATGAGATCCTCGGCCTTGAGCTTCTCGCGCATCGCAGGCGAGAGTGGCACGAAGCGCCGGTGCGCGAAGTAGTGCGCGAGGACGATCATGAGCGATTCAAACCACAGCAGGCTCACCTGGATGCCGCGCGAAGTCTGCACGACGATGAAGCCGACGGTCATGAGCGTGAGCAGCGCGCGGATGCTGCCGGGCGAGAGGCCGAGCGTTTTTCGCGTCCGAGGCGCCATGAGCAAAAGCGGCGCGCCCGTTTTCCGATCCATGAGCAGACGGTGCATCGGACGCAATTCTGTCCCGGCTGCGCTGTGCGGCTACTTGTCGAGCTTGTCGCCGCCAGATGCGGATTTGTCGGCGTCCTCGTCGAGCAGCGTGGCGCGCTGGTGGAGGATGCGATCCAGCTTCGCCCAGTGGAACCACAGGCCGACGATGTTCTCGTAGCGCTTGATCACGTGCTGCTGGTTGTCCACCGCGATCAGGTCGCCGCCGCCGAAGCCGAGCAGCGTCTCGAGCACGTCGCGGTATTTCGTGACGAAGCGCAGGCCCGAGCGGTCCGTGAGCTCCGAGCCCTCGCCGAAGTGGAACTCCGCAATTTCATTCGGGCTGAACTGCTTCTTGCGGTTGAACACCATCTCGAAAATCGAGCACACCCACGGGATGAGCAGCAGCCAGCAGATCACAGACACGGTGCCGTGGTCGTACTGCGGGTTCAGGTTTTTGAAGTGCCGCAGGATCGGGCCGATGATCGCGACATTGTGCAGGCTCTCCATGTAGCGCGCAAACAGCCACACGACCGCCACCACGAGCGAGCAGAGCACGAGTTTTTTCAGGCTCATGTCGTAGAGGATCGCGAGGATGAAATAGACGAGCGTGAAGATGAAAATCCACGCGCCCGCCTGCGCCGTGAGGATGTGCGGGCAGACCAGCCGCAGCAGGAAACCGACCGCGATCACGATCCACAGGAAAAACGCGGGCGGCGCGGAATAGACGATGATCTCGTCCGGCTTCTTGCCACCGCGCACGATGTGGCCCACAGCCACAAACGGCGCGGCGATGATGCGGCCGAACCGAGCGACGATGTTGACGTGTGCAGCGGGCGGCTGCGTTTTCGTGGAAGGTGCCTTCGGATCGGATGAGTCAGCCATGGCGTGTTTGGGAAAGGCTGCCCGCTGGAACGCCGGGGAGCAAGCGAAAGGCGGGGGCCAATGGCGGACGTGCGGGACGGCGAGGTTGCTGGCAGTTTTTCGCCGCGAGCACCGTTGCTGAAATCGAATCCGCGATCGAGCGCCTGCCTTAACACCGAGATGGTGCGGCTAGCCGCTTGGCTGGAGAAATCTTCCCAACGCCACGCGGCGATCAGTGGACGCGAGCATCACGATCTGGACGACTTCATCGGCATCTGGCGCGAGGACGCGGATTTTGAAGCCGCGCAGCGTGCGTTCGCGCAGGTGGACGAGGCGACGTGAAAATGAACATCGCGCTCGATACGAATGCCTACAGCGATTTTTTCCGCGGCGTTATGTCGAGAGTGGCGGTGATTCGTTCTGCGACTCGCATTCATGTGCCGCTGATTGTGCTCGGTGAATTGCGCGCGGGGTTTGCCTCCGCCCATCGCGAGACCGAGAATCTCACCACGTTGGAAAGTTTCCTGTCCCGCCCGCGCGTGTCCGTTCCGCGGCCCGATGAGGAGACGACGGAACATTGCGCGAAGATTTTTCGCGGCTCCGAAAAATCGGCGTGGCGATCCCGACAAACGATCCGGCTGCATTCGTTTCGTGCTTGAACACCCGTCGCCGTTTGTCACTTGCGGCGGACGCCCTTTCATCCCAGCGCACTTGCCGAAACCCAGTCCTGCGTCTCGTCACTAATGATGACAAAATTCAGTCGCGTAGCATCCGCCGTGCGTGCGGACTCCGTAGAAGCAAAATCAGTAAAGTGTAGCCGCCATGGTTCGGGGATCGTTGGCGCGGTGGAACGCGTCGCTCCGCGCGCGTTTCGCGCGTGGATTGGAAAGCTTGCTTGCAAGCCGCTGGAAGCGCGCGCGGAGCGACGCGCTCCACCGGCGCGGCCGTGCCTTCATCCAAGAACGCGCCACACTTTGACTTAAGCCGCTCTAGGCTGGCGGAAGGATGAGCTTCCCGAGGAACGCATCGAGATCGAGTCCGGGATTTGCCTCGTTCGTATCGATCCCGTCGCCACCGCCACACTCGGCCGCGTATTGCCAGGCATGGACCGGGCAGTTCGGCGCAGGCGACGGCTGGACGTGCGCAGGATTCCAAGGTGGAGGAACCACACAGGTCGGCGGATCCGCCACCCATCGTGCCAGCCAGACGCTCGAACAGGGGGCTGTCTGCTGGGCTTGTGCCAGAGCGATCCACGTAGCATGATCCAAATTGCAATATAGCCCCGGCAGAAGCGTGACGCCATCCTGTGAGGATTGCCGGCTATAAGCCTGCAAAGTCAGCGCCCAGCCAATCCAATAACTTGCGGAAAGCGAAGGATTGGGATCTCCCTCCACATCCAGATAGACAAAGAACTGCCCTCCTTGCGACCGGAGATAGTCTGCTCCAAAGGCGGCGAAGATGGCGTCCACATTTCCACGGGCATCACGCGCTCCATCGGCCTGGGTTCCATGCACGTTTCCGGTCTGGCGGGCAATTGGTGCCACCCGAATCTTCCGCTGGGCCAGCACCGCATGCTCATGGTTTGGATTATATTGGACGCCACCGAAGTCGGACGGCGTCTTGAAATAGCGTCCCCAGAAGCGGGGATCGTCTCCGAATAAGTCACGCGCACGATCCAGCAGGGTTTTCCCGCCGATTTGATGAAGCACCTCAGCGGAACTGTCCGCACCCGGCGCACCTATGTTTTTGTTGTCTGGCATATTGATGTTTTGTTGTTTGTTGTTGGTCTGTGATAGGAATGGACTGCCGGTTCTATTATGGCGAAGCGGCTGGCAGCACCTCGACCTCTGCCCAAAGCGCCCCCGGTCCCTGTGGATCGCCAAGCAGACGGACATGCTGGCCTATTGAAATGATCCCCTTTGGCTGCTGCTTCGAGCGC
Source organism: uncultured Spartobacteria bacterium (assembly GCA_903882875.1). GTDB lineage: Bacteria > Verrucomicrobiota > Verrucomicrobiia > Chthoniobacterales > Chthoniobacteraceae > SXWH01. The sequence continues at coordinate 41,626 of CAIRYQ010000081.1, forward strand.
GCGGCAACACGGACATTGACTGGCACGATAATCTTCACCTCATCCCCAGCCTTGGGAATCCTAGCACCAGTATCCACAGTCTGCAGGCCCCAGCCGGAGTCATTATGATTGCCGAGTAACACCCATCCTTTCAATCCAGCCGGAGCTTTTTTCCACTCATAGACGTCCGCCGTATAGACCGGAAGCGTTTCAGGGTTCTTGCCCAGCAATTCAGCCACACCGACGCTACGCTCGTATTTTACCCGCAACGCGACTCCGATGGTGATACCCGGTGTCTTGTTTGCAAAGCGTTTTACGATGACTTTGTCCGCCGACCCAAATCGGATTGCAGCTGCCTCGGGCGGAGCTGCCATCGTGTAAGGAGTGCTCCGGTTGGCAGCCACATCGATGTCCTTTATTTTCCGATCATTGGCATCCAGCAATTCAGCGTGGTAGGCAAAGCTCTCGTCAACCGTCACAATCTGAAGCGTCCTGCCGGGCACAGACCAAGAGGCACCGGCTGCAGCTGGTTCCTGGGCGTAAGCCGAGGACGAAAAAATGGAAAATAACCCAAACCCTCCATTCTCTTGAAATTCAGTTGCAGGCTTGGGCTGTGAGTTACCCGGCTTCTGTTGCGGATCATTCTGCACCCCGCTGCCCAGATTGATGAGGAATGAGGGCAGCGCGATTCCAAAGACGAAAGCCTTCCCCGCGTTCGGTTCGCGGAAAATCCGCACCAGCAGGGCCCCGAGCACACCGAAGCCAATGACGAATGCCCAAACTTCCCCTTCAATTTTCGAAACGACATGCCCTGCGGTAAAGAATTCGCGGATTTGCCGCATCAGCACCGCCAGTACGCCTCCAACGAAACCGGCAATCATTACGTCCCATTTGTTCTCGGATGTATTCGATGCAATCCCATTTTCAGGTGTTGCTTTTGGACCTTGGTTCTCAGGAGGCATAGCTGGCGGAGGTTTGGGTTTAAGAACGGAACTGAAACTTGACTAGGTGAGCACCACCGTCACCACCTCGCTCGCCACACTCTCACCGGCGGCGTTTTGGGAGGTGACGTAAAACTTCACGGTGGCCTTTGCGGGCAGGTTTTCCAAGAGCACGTCCAGTTCGCTGGTCAGTGGCAGCGCCACGGGCGAGGCATCCACTCCGATGACCTGCTTGAACGGGCGGTAATGGTCCGCGCGCGGCGCATGGGCCCATGCAAACAGCGCCGCGGTCGCGCTGACCTGGTGGCCATTCACCGAATCGGGGATGGCCGGAGTCTGCGCACCGGCGGGCGGGACAAGGCCGAAGTAATACCATTCGTCCGAATCGGCATCGAGGAGCTGGCCGAGTTCCGTCTTCAGGCCGCTCATGCGGTCGCGCAGCGTTTGCACGGCGGTGTCGCGCGTACTCTTGGACTTGGAACGGTCGCCCACGGCCTGATTCAGCGCACTGCGGGCGGCAGTCAGCGCGGCGGAGAGCGCCTGAGCATTGGCTTGGGTGTAATTCTTGGCAGCTATCTCCTTGCCGGGATTCGCCTTCAGGTAGGCGGCGATGCCGTCGAGGATTTTCACGCGGCCGGGGATGTCCGTCGGCACCTGCGTCGTGCCCGGCGCGAAGCCGACCGCCTTCCAATCATCCGAGGGAGCCGTGCCGAAATCGTCCGTCAACTGCCGCTTGGCCAGGAAGAGGAAGCCCTTTGCGTTGGAATTCGCCACATTGCGCGCGGAGAGCGCCTTCCCCTCGTTCCCCTGTGCCAGCGGGAACGCCGCATCGGCATCCTTCGCCGCCTGAAGGTCGGGATCAAAGACGGCCTGCGTGTTTTGCTTGATGCCGATTTCGGCCTCGTGCGCGCCCAGCGCATCGCTCATGTCGTCGCCGAGGGCAAAAAGGGCGGTGTTTGTGTCGGGGAGTCGGTTCTGTGCCATGGGAGTTTTGGATTTGTGTTTTGATGAAAGCCGGAGGCCGGATTTCGGGGATAAAATCAGAAGGAAAACCGAATGGGTGACGCCGTGCCCGTCCGTTTCCGGTGTCCAAATGGATGCCCACGGCCATGCCCGCCCGTTTCTGGCGCTGAAACGGAGAGCCACGCGTGTGCCCGCCCGCCAACGGAGCCGAAACGGACGCCCACGCGCGTGGGCGCCGGTTTTCGCCCTGAAAATCCGCGCCCACGGCCGTGCCCGTTCATCACAGGCTCCCGAAATGTGCCGCCACGCGCGTGCCCGTCCGTTTTAAGGGGGAAAACGGCCACCCACCGCCGTGGCCGGGTTTTTCCAGGGCAGAAACATGCGGGAACGATGGAAGAATGGGGAATCATTAGTTGCGTGGCGTCCTGTTCAGGCTCACAGCTTTTTTGTTTTTGCTGGCACCAGTGCGGTCCTTTTCATTGGGATCCTTGCCGGAGTTGCGGATGTTGATGAAGCGTCCGAGCACGTCGAACCAGAACGGCGCTCCCAGCGAGGCTGCAATGGCGGTGAGGAACCAGCCTGCTATGACAAGCAGCCAAGCTTGTTTCCAATAGTCTTTCTGCGCCTGCTCCCAGCCCATCGGAATGCCGGTGTCCTTGAGCTTGGTGATACTTGCATTGAAATCCGACATGGTTGCATCGACACCTACTGCTTCGTCCAAATCCTTCTGCGCTGCGACCGACTTATCGATATCTTTGGCAGCTTTCGCGGCACCCAATTTTTCATTCGCCTTCTTTATCGCATCTTCCTTGCTCTTATGCGCCGCCAACACATGCTCATAGGTTCCAGGAGGAGAAGAAGTTTTTGAATAGTTTCCAGCCTGTGTGGCCAAGGCTTTGGCCAGATTCGGGCTCTTGGAAAGGGTATCTACGATACGGAGTGTATCAACATTGAGAATGGCAGCCAAAACAAGCCCAATCACGATCATCCATTTTTGCGCAAAACGCTTATACCAGCCAGAAACACGATCCATCGCGTCATTGAACCAAGCCTCAATCGCGGTCTTGAACTTGCCCAAGTTCTGCCCTGCGATGGCGAGCAGGGAAGACAGACCCTGCTTCAACTTATCGTTTTCCGGCAGCGCTGCTATTGCGTCCTTGAGAGCCTGGGGGATGTCACCCGAGGTCAGATCGAGAATTGCATTGGCAACAGGCGGATTGGCAACGGACGCATTCAGCTTGCCATTGACAAGCTGATCGAGCAACGAGGTGACGAAAGCCCCTGCCGGAATGTAGGAGGGGGAGTTGCTCTTGTCAGAGCGTGACAGGGCATTGATTAGACCGTGATTGCACAGGGCTTGCACCCGGTCATTTGGGTCAGGATCTGGCGCGGATGGTGCGACAAAGAAACTCTTAATCCATCCTCCTATGGCTTTCAGGAGATTGCTGACGCAGTCCACCAAGTGTCGCCACCCACTTTTGGGTGCGGCAGCATCGGTGCCAAGCAGTTCCTTCAATCCCATTCGCAGGAATTTCGCCCGCTGATCGAAGTAGGAAAGAATGACTTCATTCAGCGCCGAGACGACAAGGCTGAAGAGCAGGAATACAAAAACAGTACCAATGGCAACATCGAGGATGGGAGGCATGGCGGTGCGAATCTGGAATTAAATCGCCGAGATGGCGGCAGTGATGATGATGCTGATGACGCCATTGATGAAGCTGTCGAAAGCGGCATGTGCGAGGCCGGCTTCCTTTAGGGCATCCATTTTAGCCAGATCGCCCTCATCTTGCATCAAATCCCTGAATTGATCGGCCGTGATTTGCCCCTGCTCCAATTGGTCGGTGTAGTTTTGCAAATCCGCCTTCGCAGCTTGCAAAAATGCGTTCCCATCCGCAATGGCTTGGGTTTTGTAAGTGGTGAATGTGGTTTCCGCGAGGTGAGCGATTCCCTGTTCCGCGCTTTGTATGATTTTGTCGATGTCGGCCATGGTCGTATTGTCGGTTGGTATTTTTAGTTCTGTGAAGATTGATTCTGAGGCTTTTTGTTCTTTCCGCTTTCAAGCTGGATGATTTCATCAAATTCCCGTCCCACATGGCCCTTCTTGTCTTCAATGAAAGTCTTGCTTTGGGGGCCTGATGTTTTCCACGCAGTCAGAAATCTGTTCAGGATTCCATTGTCACCCCGCAGCACATCCCAGGAAGAGATGGTATAATGATTGAGCGGGCGGCCTTTGTCATATTCATACGCCTTGTCCAGTTCGAGATGGAGTGCGGCGATCTCCTTGGAGTAATTGGAGTAGGAGCCTGTTGCCTTGTCCATGAGGGCAAGGGTATCCACCTTCGCATTGGTTGCATTGGCATAGGCAGCCTGATCATAGGTTGCGATGGTGCTGCAACCAGTGAGAATGCCGAACAGCAGGATGATTATTGTGCGCGTTACGTTAATGATTTGCATCGTTGTTTTGGTTTGTTCTGGAGTGTCGCGAGTGCTTGATGATATTGAGAGAGCAGGAAGCAAAGGCGGTGAATTATTTACTTGCACCGTTTTCAACCCCTTGGGCCAATGCTTCCAATAGATCAGCGGCGATTTTTCCGTTGCCACTGAGTTTGCTGTAGTAGCGCGCATAGGTGTCAGCCACGATTTTTCCGATGAGAGCGGCTTCAGGATCAGTGGTGAAGCTGGCTATCGCTTTGTTGACAGCAGGAACGGTTGGAACTTCTCCTGTTGCCAAAGAGCGAAGGGCCGCACTGATATTGTAGACATCCGCCTTTGTTCTGGAGCTTTGTTTGCGCATTGCAATCTCTGTGCCTGTTGCGGCTGCAATGGTGATATACGGCAGGCTTCCTTCTATATTTTGCACTGCGCAACCTGTCAGCGAGATGTACGCAAATGCTGTCAGTGCAACGATGATCGGGTGGGTGATGCTATTATTTTTCATAGTTTTGACTGTTGGTAGGAATGTTTTAAATGAGGGTGCTGAGTGCTGCTTGTTGTGCGCCCACTACGGCGGCGTAGCCGTCCATGCTGTGGTCACCCACATCGGTTCGGACATTTCCCATGATGCTGAAGAATTCCTTGAAGCTCTCGAACGTGCGGACGAGCAGATTCGCCCATTGGGAACTTTGGAGTTTCGGTGTGCCCGTATCGTCGAAATGAATCATTTGCCCGATGTCGCCGTAGTCCCATCCGCGAAACGGAACGCGGGGAACAAGATCCTGCTTGTTGACGAAGCGGAAGGTTTTGGACTGGAGGATTTGGTCATAGCTGGCGCAGAAGGGATGCAGACCGACACGGGGCTGGCCGAAAGTGTAGATGCCGCTCACCGGGCGGATGGTGTCGTCCGGAAGAAATGAAAAAGCCGCACCGGAGAGCACCGCGAGTGCGCCGCCCAGGCTGTGACCAGTGATCCAGAAGGTGGGCTGTGGCGCGGAGGCCAGCGTTGCGAGGCTGGCGTTCTTGTCGGGGCGCGGCGCGACAATTTCCAGAGCGGCATTGATTTTGTCCCAAGCATCTCTCAACGCGTGCCCGAAGCCCGCATGCACGTCACCGACTTCCGCCGCACCTTCAAAAAGCCACGAAAAGCGGGCGGGCGTCGCTTGAAGATCGTCCATCCAGTCCCGCGTGTCCTGAGTTCCCCTAAATGCGAGAATGGCGTGGGTATCGCAGCTTGCGACGAAAGCGTGCAGGCCGAGAAACCATTCCGTGAGATCAATCCACTCGAAATTTGGAAACCCCAGCCGTGCAGCGGTGCTGCGCGCAGCGGGTTGGTCGAGGTAGGCAGCCTGCGAGGCTTGCGCCAGTAGCAGCGCGTTATCTGCGCTGAATTTTGTAGCAGTTGGATCGAAGGGCATAATGTTAGTTGGGTTACTGCACGACGCGGATGGTCCAGAAGTCGGAGGACAGGTTGGCAGTGAGAAGGTAGGCGTAGGGCATGGTGAAGTAGCCTTTGATGCCCCAGCCGTTGCCCCAGGAGTTGCGGATGATGAATCGCTGCAGGCTGTCGTCGTAGCCGACGGCGAGGACGGCGTGACCGCCGAGGACACTTTCGCCGGTGGCGGGCAGATTGAGCACGCCAGTTTTGGCGACCTGCGGGCCTTCAAAGGCGGAATAGACGGTGAAGCCGAGGACGAATGGATAGCCTGCGGCGAGGCAGCCTTTCATCTGAGCCAAATCACGGGCGACAGCCTGATAGCTGACGGCTTTGTTTTTCAGTGCGTCGGCGTATGCCTTTTGGGGCGGTTTGGCGGCGAATTGACTTATGTCATAGGGCCATTCGGGTTCGGGGCAGACGCCTTGTTTGGAGACGCTCTTGATGCCGTCGCGAATCTGTGCGCCGGCGTCGGAGGCAACGGTGTGCTCGATGACGCGCTCGTTATAGTAGATGAAAAGGCGCGAGGGCATGAAGTCGGCGAGCTTTTGCTTGAGCAGGTCGAATTCGATGGCAGCGGCGATGGCGTTGGCGGTGCAACTGCCGAGCTGGCCTTGGTCATAGACGGCGGGGCAGGCTTTGCGGAGATCGGCTTTTGGCGGAAGCGCGGCGACTGTGGCGCGGGGAGCGGCGAAGATGTGGTCGCGGTGGTCGGGCAGGTCGGGCTGCCAGCCGTAGCCGCGTTTGAGGGATTTGTTGGCGAGTTTTTTGGACATGGTGTTTGAGGTTGTGATTTTTTTGAAAGCCTTGGCGGCTTGGAGTAATTTAGTCTCTCGGCATCACTCGAAACTCCGGTGAGAGCCTTTGATGGAAACGTCCAGTTTTCGAGTTGGTGATGGCAATGTGCTTGCCAGCGGCGACAGGAGAACAGGCGCGTTGGCTGCGCGTCTATGGGGTGGATTCCCTTTTTGAATGGGTAGGATTCCCGTGCCTTTTTGGGAGAACTATCCGGGCTGCTTGGCTTGATGCTGGAGCATGAGGCGGGCAGGCGGAGCGGGTATTTTCAGTCGTGTTGCGAAGAATCTGCGGCAGCGCGGTTTCCTGCTTGCGTTGATCAGCGGGAAATGGGTAGTTCTCACGCGTGTCCGCTATGTCGAAGGGGGTACCTTCGGAAAACGGGCTTGGAAATACGAACCCCAGATTGCGATGAAAGCGGCTCCAGCATCGAAAACAGGCCCGGCACCCACGACGGTGGTGCTCGTGGATGATCATGATTCGCTTCGGGGGATGCTGCGGCTGATTTTGAATCTGGAGGGCGGCTTCGAGGTGGTGGGCGAGGCGGGGAGCGGCCTGGAGGCGATGAAAGTGTGTCGCGCAGCGAGGCCGCAGATCGTAATTTTGGATCTGAAGCTGCCGGAACTGAACGGCACGCATCTCATCCGCCTGTTGCGGCAGGAGCCGTGGGAGGTGCGCGTGCTGGTGTACACGGGCTCGGCGGATGAGGCGCTGATGCTTGAGGCGCTGGCCGAGTCGCCGCACGGGTTTGTGCGCAAGGAGGATTCGCTGCCGGAACTGCGCGCTGCGCTGAAGGCGGTGGTGGCCGGGGCGCGACTTTTGTCGCCGTGGGCCTCGCGGCTCATGCCGTCCAAGGCGGACGATGCCCTCAGGAAACTCACGCCGTCGGAGCGCGCGGTGCTGCAGATGCTGGCCGAGGGGCTTCACACGAAGGAGGTCGCCGAGGCGCTGGGGGCGTCGGTAAAGACGGTGGAGCATCATCGCCAGCATCTGCGGGACAAGCTGGGGCTGCACGATGTGGCGGCTCTCACGCGCTTTGCGATCCGGCACCGGATGGTTGCGCCGTGAGACGCCATCTGTGAGCGTGGCGTGGCTTTGTCACCGCCAGAAGAAGAATGCGTGCTTGGCGGCGTGTGATGTCTGCGCGAAAGAAACGCCTCCCATGAAAACGCTCCGCCTCATCCTTTCCGTGCTGTCGCTCGGTGCCGTGCTCCGTTCGGCGGAAGATAACGGGATGCAGGTTGCCGGGCAGGCGGCGCATGAGGCGAGCCCTTTCCCGCCAAAGCAGCCCGTGACCGGGCCGGGCGGATCGGGCTACGCCCACCGCAGCGTGAAACAGACCGAATACGGCGAGGGCGGGCAGCAGTATTGGATCATCGAGCCCGCGCAGCCGGCGCCGAAGCGCGCCCCGCTCGTGATTTTTCTCCACGGTTACAGCGCGGTGACGCCCGACACGTATCGCGGCTGGGTGGACCACCTCGCCAGACGCGGCAACATCGTCGTGTATCCGCGCTATCAGGCGCGGCTGTTCTCGCCTGCGACGGAATATTTTCCAAACGTCGCCGCATCCGTGCGCGATGCGCTCGGTGTGCTCGCGCAGCCCGGCCATGTGGCACCGGATCTCGAGCGCGTCGCGCTCGTCGGACATTCGGCGGGCGGCGTGCAGACGGCGAATTATGCGGCGCTCGCAGCGGCGGAAAAGCTGCCCGCGCCCAAGGCCGCGATGATCGTCGAGCCGGGGCAGGGAAAGAGCGGCGGCATCAGGCTCATCCCGATGGAGGACTGCGGAAAATTTCCCGCGGCCCTGAAATTGATCGTGATGGTCGGCGATGCGGACGGGCTCGTGGGCGAAGGCTGCGCGCGGATGATCTGGCGCGACACGAAGCATGTGCGCGAGCGCGCATTCGTCACGCTGCGCAGCGATTCGCATGGCGTGCCGGCGTTGCGTGCGGATCATCTCGCACCGATCAGCTGGTCGCGGCCTGCGACGGATGCGCTCGACTGGCTGGGAATGTGGCGGACGCTCGACACGCTGATGGACGAGGCATTTTCCGGCAAGCCTCTCAACGTGGATGCGGACATGGGAGCGTGGAGCGACGGGGTGCCGGTGACGCCGATGAAGGTCGAGCGCCATTGAGCAGGCGACTTCAAACAAAGACCGTCAGCGTCCGAGAAATGAGGTCGGGTCGTGGCTTTCGACAAGCGATGAGGGCCGGCTGTTCCGCCCTGCGGCATCCCTGAGCGGCCATCTATTTTGAAAAACGGCAAAGGATCGCATCCATCGCTTGACGCATGTGAATTCTCTCCCTAGCTTCCGCGGATTCAACGCAGACCCGGTCACTCGAAAGTGGGTTCACAGCCCACTTTTTTTGTTCCCGGTATGCAGTCATTTTTACACAGCCATGAACGCCGAATTTATCGCGATGATCGAGTACCTCGAGAAGGAGAAGGGCATCAAGCGGGATGTCCTGATCGAGGCTGTACAGAGCGCGCTTCTGAGCGCCGCAAAGAAGTCGGTCGAGGCCGGAAGAAACCTTGAGGTCATCATGGATCCGAAGACGGGCGAGATTCGCGCACGGGCGCAGCTTGTGGTCGTGGAAAAAGTGGACAACAAGCACGACGAAATCGCGCTGAACAAGGCGAAGATCGCGAAGCCGGATGTGAAGCTCGGCGAGGAAGTCTGGGTGGATGTGACGCCGAAGGATCTCGGGCGCATCGGTGCGCAGACGGCGCGGCAGGCCATCATGCAGCGCATCCGGCAGGCGGAAAAGCAGATGATTTACGACGAGTTCCGCGACCGCGCGGGCGAGATCGTGTCGGGCATCGTGCGGCGATTTGAGCGGCAGGATGTGATGATTGACCTCGGGAAATTCGAGGCCGTGATGCCGAACCGCGAGCGCGTGCAGACGGAAGATTACGCAATCGGCGACCGCGTGCGCGCGTATGTCGTCGCAGTCGAGAACACGGCGCGCGGCCCGGAGATCGTCCTCTCGCGCAGCCATCCGAATTTCGTCCGGCGTCTTTTTGAAACCGAAGTCGCCGAGATCGGTGATCGCACGGTGGAGATCAAGGCCATCGCCCGCGAGGCCGGGCACCGCACGAAGGTCGCGGTGTTCAGCGCGAACGAAAAGGTGGATCCGGTCGGCGCATGTGTCGGCATGAAGGGCGCGCGCGTGAAGAACATCGTGCGCGAACTCAACAACGAAAAGGTGGACATCATCCGCTGGTCGCCCGACGTGAAGGAACTCGTGATGGAGGCGCTGAAGCCCGCAAAGCTCAAGAACGTGACTTTGAACGAGGCGAAAAAGACCGTCGAAGTCCGCGTGGACAACGACCAGCTCTCGCTCGCCATCGGCAAGCGCGGACAGAATGCGCGCCTCACCGCGCGGCTTTGCGGCTGGGAGATTAACATCGAGGAGGACACCTCCGTGAAGGACGCGTTCGTCGCGAGCGTCTCCGGCGCGGCCAAGCAACTCATGGACGGGCTCGGCATTTCCGAGGCTGTCGCGCAGAAGCTCGTGGCCGTCGGCATGAATGCCGTCGAAGTCGTCGCCGATGTCTCGGCGCAGGATATCGTGGACGCAGCCGGGATTGACCTCGCGGCCGCCGAAGGAATTGTCAACAAGGCCAAGAGCGCCGCCCTGGCTTCACAATAGGTGAAGCCATGAATACCAAGGAGCACATTTCGATTCATGCCGACCAAGAGCAAGAGCACAGGAGCCAGCGCGGGCGACAAGCCCGTGAGGTCACTTCTCAAACCCATCACGGCTAAGAAGGCCGAGCCCGCTGCCGCAGAGGAAAAAAAGCCGGCGAAAAAAGTCGCCGACGAAAAGGACAAGGCCGGAAAACCAGTCTCAAAGCGCGGCCCCAAGGCGGGCGAGGAGCCGGTCGCTGAGAAGCCAAAGGAGACGCTTTCGCTGATTGACGACAAGCCTAAGACGCCGCGCGTGCGCAAGGCGTCCACGCTCACAAATCCCGTCCTGCCGAGCATCTCGCGCATCATGGCCCAGGAGCCTGCGCCGGCACCTGCGCCCGCCGCCGAAGCCACGGCGCTCGAAGTTTCGCCGACCGGCGAAAAGCTCATCCATCTCAAGCCGCCTTTCACCGTGAAGGATCTCGCGGCGGCGATGAATGTGAAGCCGTTCGTGCTGATCAAGAACCTGATGGACATCGGGGTCTTCGCGAACCAGAACCAGAATCTCGAGGCCGACATCGCGGCGAAAATTTGCGAGCAGAACGGGTTCAAGTTTGAGAAGGAGCGCCGTGAAAAAGGCGCGGGCGTCCACAAGGCCGAGACAAAAGTCGTCGCGCCTCCGGCACCGAAACCCGAGGAAGTCGCCGAAGAGGAGGCGCCCGACGTGCTCAAGCTCCGCGCGCCCGTGGTCACCTTCATGGGCCATGTGGATCACGGCAAGACGACGCTCATGGACACGATCCGCCGCGCACGAGTTGCAGCGGGCGAGGCCGGCGGCATCACGCAGCACATCGGCGCGTACGCCGTGAAGCACAAGACGAAGGACGGCAAGGAGCATTCCATCACTTTCCTCGACACGCCCGGCCACGCCGCGTTCACCGCGATGCGTTCGCGCGGTGCGACCGTCACTGACATCGTCGTGCTCGTCGTGGACGCGAGCGACGGCATTATGCCGCAGACGCTCGAAGCCCTCAGCCATGCGCGTGCGGCGAAAGTGAAAATCATCGTGGCCATCACAAAAATCGATCTGCCCGGCGCGAACATTGACCGCGTGAAGGGACAGCTCCAGGAAAAGGGTCTCCAGCCCGAGGACTGGGGCGGCGACGTGATCGTGTGCCCGGTTTCCGCTGTGAAAAACCAAGGGATCGATCACCTGCTGGAGATGATTTTGCTCGAAGCGGAAATCCTCGATCTCAAGGCAAACTCAAGGGTGCCCGCACGCGCATCCGTCATTGAGGCGCAGGTCGAACAGGGCCGCGGCCCGACGGCGACCGTCATCGTGAAAATGGGCACGCTGAAGATCGGCCAGCCGTTCATCTGCGGCGACTACTCGGGAAAAGTGAAGGGCCTCGTCAGCGAGACCGGCGCGAACATGAAGGAGGCCGGCCCCGCGACTCCCGCGAAAGTGATCGGCTTCTCCGGGATGCCAAATGCCGGCGACGAACTCATCGTCATGGAGAGCGAGCGCAGCGCGCAGCAGCTCAGCATTGAGCGGCTGGAGTCGAAGCGCCTCGGCAAGCTCACCGCGCCGCGCCGCGCCACGTTGGAGAATATTTTCGAGACCATCAAGCAGGGCCAGAAGCCCGTGCTCACCCTCATCCTCAAGGGCGATGTGCAGGGATCGCTCGAGGCGATCACCACGTCGGTCAGGCAGATCGAGAGCAAGAAGGTGGATCTCAACATTGTCCACTCCGCCGTCGGCCCCGTGTCCGAGAACGACGTGCTCCTCGCCGCGGCGAGCGGCGCGGTCGTCGTCGGCTTCGGCGTGAAGGTCGAGAACAACGCCGCCGCCGCCGGGAAAAAGGAAGGCGTCCAGATCAAGCTCTTTTCGATCATCTACGAGCTGATCGATCAGGTGAAGGAGGCGATGGCCGGCCTGCTCGACCCGGAGAACCGCGAACAGATCATCGGCCACGCGCAAGTGAAGCAGGTCTTCGAACTTACGAAGGGCATCGTCGCCGGCTGCTATGTCAGCGACGGACGCATCCAGCGCACGGGCCGCGCGCGTGTCATCCGCAACCGCCAGCCGGTTTACGACGGCGGCATCGCGACGCTGAAGCGTTTCCAAGATGACGTGAAGGAAGTGCGCAGTGGAGTCGAATGCGGCATCAAGCTCGGCGACTACACCGAGTACGAAGTCGGCGACATCATCGAGTGCTACCTGCTCGAAAAAGTGCCGCAGTCGCTGTGACCGGACGGCTGAGAGTTGATGGCTGAGAGTTGAGAGGCGCGAAGCCCGATGCTCTCCGACTCTCAAGCCTCAACCTTCAACTCCCAATCATCCGTGAAAAACCGTCTCGACCGAGTCAACGAATCCATCAAGCGCGAGCTTGGCGCGCTCGTCCGCCGCGAGATCACTTTCCAGGCGAAGCTCGTCACCGTGAAGGAGGTGGACATCACGCCCGATCTCAAGAGCGCGCATGTGTACATCGGCATCATCGGCACGCCCGAGGAGCAGCGCGCGGCGATGGCGCAGCTCCACGAGGCACGGATGAAACTGCAGCACGAACTCAGCCGCCGCATCATTTTGAAATTTACACCGCACCTGTATTTCAAACTCGATGCGACCGGCGAGCGCGGCGACCGCATCCTGCAAATCCTCGACGAACTCCACCTCCCGCCCGAGCCGCCGGCGCCGCCTTCCACGGAAAATGCCCGCTGATTCGACACTCGCCGAAATTGCGGACGTCATTCGCGCGAAGCAGCGATTCGTCGTCATCTCGCACATCCGTCCCGACGGCGACGCGCTCGGATGCACGATCGCGATGGGCCTCTGCCTGCGCGCGCTCGGCAAGGACGTGCAAATGTGGAACGACGACGGCTGCGTCGAACGGTTCCATTTTTTGCCGGGTTCAAATTTCGTCACACAGCCGCCCGCCGAGCCGCAGGAATTTGACGTGGCCATCATGCTCGACACCGCCGTGAAGGAACGCGGCGGACGCTGTGTGAAGGCCGTAAAGCACGCGGACATGTGGATCAATCTCGACCACCACGTCTCGAATCCGCGTTACGGCGATCTGAATTTCATAGACACGACTTCGCCGGCCACGGGCCAGATCTTGTTCGAGCTTTTCCGCGCCGGGAACCTGCCGCTCACGTACGAGATGGCCGACAATCTCTTCGTCGCCATCAGCACCGACACCGGGAGCTTCCAATACTCGAACACGACAGCGCGCACGTACGAGATCGGCGCGGAACTGGTGCGACTCGGCGTGAACGTCGGCGAGATTTCGCAGCGCACGTACGAAAGCCACCCGCGCCGGCGGATCGAGCTGCTCAAGGCGATGCTGAACGTGCTGCGCTTCACCAGTGGGGATCGCGTCGCGAGCTTCGCGTTGCCGCTCTCCACCGTGCGCGAACTCGGCACGAAGCCCGACGACACCGAGGGGCTGATCGATCACATCCGCGCGATCGAAGGCGTCATCGTCGCCGCATTTTTCGAGGAACTCGAAGGCGGACTTGTGCGCGCCTCACTGCGCTCGAAGCCCGGCGGCGTGGATGTCTGCGAAGTCGCCGCGCAATTCGGCGGCGGCGGCCACACGCTCGCCGCGGGCCTCCGCATGCGCGGCACCCTTGCAGAAGTGCAGGAAAAAATCCTCCAAGCTATCCATGACAAACTCCCGCGACATTGACGGCGTCCTGCTGGTGGACAAAGCCGGCGGCATGACCTCGCACGACATCGTCGCCATCGCGCGGCGCACGCTGAACACGAAAAAGATCGGCCATTGCGGCACGCTCGATCCGCTCGCGACTGGCCTGCTCATCCTCACGCTCGGACGCGGCACGAAGATTCAGGATCTGCTCATGGCCGAGGACAAGGAATACGTCGGCACGCTCAAGCTCGGCGAGAACACGGACAGCCAGGACGCCGACGGACAAATCACCGAGACGAAGCCAGTGCCGGAATTATCGCGCGAGCAGATCGAGGCCGCGTTCGCAAAGTTCAAAGGCGACTTTTACCAGATGCCGCCCATGGTTTCCGCGATCAAAAAGGACGGCGTGCCGCTCTACAAACTCGCGCGCCAGGGCAAGACCGTCGAGCGAGAGCCGCGCTTCGTCCACGTCTATGCGCAGGAGCTTCTCGGCGTCCGTGTGCCGGAGATTGATTTTCGCGTCGTGTGCAGCAAGGGCTTCTACGTTCGCACCTACGCGTTCGACATCGGCGCGGAACTCGGATGCGGCGCGCACCTCAAGGCGCTCCGCCGCACGAAAAGCGGAAAGTTTTCCGTCGAAAATTCCGTGACTGCCGATGTGCTGAAGAACGGCCCACTCGAAACTGTGCTCGCAAAGGTGATGACGCTGCCGCAGGTCTCGATCCTGCGCGGCGCTTAGCGTGCAATCCCGCACAGCGTGAGCGTGAAAATCCTCCGATCGATCTCCGAACTCGCGGACATCGCCGGGCCGATCGTGATCGCCGCGGGTGTGTTCGACGGCTTCCATCTCGGCCACCGTGCGGTGATCGAGCGCGCGATCGGCGACGCACGCGCAGTCGGCGGGACGCCCGTGGTGCTCACATTCGATCCGCATCCCGCCGCCGTCTTGCGTCCGCAAAGTGCACCTGCGCTGCTCACTTCGACTCGGCACAAGCTGCGGCTCATCGCCGATGCGGGAATCGCGCACGCGCTCGTGCTGGATTTCACGACCGAGTTTGCCGCGCAGCCGCCGGAGATTTTCATCCAGGCTCTCGCCGACGCGTGCCGCCCTCTGCGCGAAATCTGTGTGGGCGAGGACTGGGCATTCGGAAAAGATCGCGCGGGAAATCTTTCGCTCCTCACCGCGCTTGGAAAAAAACTTGGTTTCACCGCCGTCGCTCTCGCACCCGTGAGCGTGGATGGAAAAGCCGTGAGCAGCACCGCCATCCGTGCCGCAGTCGAGAATGGCGCGCTCGCCGATGCGGCACGCTTGCTGGGCCGCGAATTTGGCGTGCTTGGCACAGTCATCGAGGGCCGCAGGCTCGGGCGGACGCTTGGTTTTCCCACGGCAAACGTGCGTCCCGAAAGCGAGCAGCTTCCTCCGAATGGTGTGTATGCTGTGAAGGCTGTGAAGGCTGTCGTAGCCGCCGAGGGAACGGTGCGGGCCGATCCTGCGAGGAACGAAAAGAGCAGCCCGCCTCGCTCCGTCGTCGGCTACTGCGGGATCGCGAATGTCGGCGTGCGCCCGACTGTTTCGGGCGAGGTCGCGCAGCGTCTCGTCGAGGTGCATCTGTTCGATTTCTCCGGTGATCTTTACGGCTGCGACATCGAGGTGTTCTTCGGGCGGTTCGTGCGTCCGGAGCAGAAGTTTCCGGGGCTCGATGCGCTGCGTGCACAGATCGCGAACGACGTGGCGGACGTGCGTGGAATGTTTGCGTAGCGCGGAAGAATGCCGCTGCGAGCAGGCGTGTTGGACGCGCCAGAAAAGAAGCGTTGGACACTGGCATCGCGCCCGAACTACATGCGGCATGAGCATCCGAAAGTTCCTCCGTCCCGTCGTCGCGATCATCTGCTGCGTGCAGGCTGCCTGCTTTGCCGCGGAGTCCGATGCGGTGTGCCGCTACGACCGGCAGCTTTTGCCGACGCCGCTCACCGACAAACCGGGCCGCAAGTACGCGCGCGATCGCTTCGTGGACATCCTGCACCTGAAGCTCGATGTGACTCCCGATTTCGCAAAACGCACGGTGAGCGGGACGGCGACGCTGAGCTTCAAGCCGATCGCAAAACCGCTCGCAAAGCTCGAACTCGATTCGGTCGGGCTGACGATTGATGCGATCATCTCGAACGGGACGACCGTCGCGGAACATGTACTGACGAATGAAAAGCTGATCCTCATTTTCAAGGAACCGATCGCGGCGGACGCGGAGGCGAGCGTGAGCATCACGTATCACGCGCAGCCGACGGTCGGGCTGTATTTCCGAACGCCCGAGACGGGCTGCAAGCCGGGCGACACGCAGGTGTGGAGCCAGGGCGAGGCGGAGCAGCATCACTTCTGGTTTCCGAGTTACGACTATCCGAATATGCGTTTCACGAGCGAGGTGATCTGCCATGTGCCGGACGGCATGGAGGTGGTGTCGAACGGCTCGCTCATCGGAAATCAGAAGGACGCGCGTGGGCTGAACGCGTGGCACTGGAGGCAGGACAAGCCGCATGTAAATTACCTCGTCGCGCTCGCCGCGGGATACTTCCACAAGATCGAGGGAAAGGCCGGCGCGCTGCCGCTCGCGGTGCTCGTTCCGCCGTCGGAAAAGGAGCAGGCTGAAAATGCGTTTCGCGACACGGCGAAGATCATCGAGTTCTATCAGCGCGAGATCGGCGTGCCTTTTGCGTGGGACAAATACTACCAGGTGTACTGCCTCGATTTCACCGCGGGCGGGATGGAGAACACGAGCTGCACCTTCCAGGCGGCGCGGCTGCTTTTCCAAAATGACACCGAGCAGCTCCGCTCACTGCACTGGCTCGACGCGCACGAGACGGCGCACCAGTGGTTCGGCGATCTGGTGACGTGCCGTGACTGGTCGCACCTGTGGCTGAATGAGGGCTTCGCGACGTACTACACCGCGCTCTACGAGGAAGAACGCGACGGGCGCGATGCGATGCTCTTCGAGATGTGGAAGAACGCTCAAGGCGTCTTCGCGGCGACGGACACGAAGCCGATCGTGTGGCGCGACTACCGCGATCCGATGGAGCAGTTCGGCTATCGCGTGTATCCGAAAGGCGCCTGGGTGCTGCACATGATCCGCAGCCGGCTCGGGCCGGAATTGTATCGCAAGAGTATCCACGCTTACGTCGAGCGGCACCGGAATGGAATCGTGACGACGGATGATTTGCAGTCGGTGCTGGAGGAGCAGTCGGGGCTGTCGTTTGATCAGTTCTTTGATCAATGGTTGTATCACGGCGGTGTGCCGGAGCTGAAGGTGGACTACGCGTGGGACGCGGCGACGAAGCAGGCGCGGCTGAATGTGAAGCAGGTGCAACCGTTGAGTCCCGAGGTGATGCTGTTCCGGTTTGATCTTCCGGTGCGGTTCTTCGTGAACGGGCAGGACAAACCGCTCGATTTCAAAGTCAGCGCGGGCAAGTCCGAGGAGGATTTCTATTTTCCGCTGCCCGCCGCGCCGGAGCTGGTGCGCGTGGATCCGGACTACACGCTGCTCGCGAAGATCGAATTCCAACCGACGCCGGAGATGCTCAAGCGCCAGCTCGCGGGCGACGTCATCGGACGGATCCTCGCCGTGCAACTGCTCGGCAACAAGAAGGACGCCGCGAGCGCGGAGCAGCTCAGGCAGGTGCTGAACGCCGACGCATTCCACGGCGTGCGCAGCGAGGCCGCGAAGGCGCTGAAGAAAATGAACACCAACGAGACGCGCGCGGCGCTCGCGCAGAGCTTGAACCAGCCCGACGCGCGCGTGCGTCGCGAAGTCGTCGAGGCGCTCTCGGCGTTTCATCACCCGGAGGCGTGGCAGGCGCTGTGGCAGCAGTCGCAGCGGGAAAAAAATCCGGGAGTGCTTTCGGCGATCCTCCGCACATGGGGCGCTCGGGCTGGGGAAAAGGACGTGTCTGATGCGCTGCGCAAATTTCTCGCGACGGCGAGCTATCACAATGAGATCGCCGCCGCCGCCATCGCTGCTTTGCGCGCGCAGGACGACGGCAGCGCGGTGCCGGAGATTCTGCGCGAGTTTGGCCGGATCGCTTCGGAATTCGATGCGCGGGAGAAGGAGCAGGCATTCGATGCGCTCGCATTTCTTGCGCGCGATGCGAGGCATCCGAACCGCGATGAGATCCTCGCGCTTCTCGCGCAGCAGCTCGGCCACGACGACGAAAAGATCCGCGCCGCCGCGGCGAAATCACTCGGCACGCTGCGCAATCCGAAGGCGCTCGCGCTGCTGCAACCGCTGGTGGCCGTCGTGAAGCCTTACAACGATCCCGTGCGTGCCGCTGCGGAGAAATCCATCCAGGCGCTCGAAGCCGAGCAGGCGAAGCCGCAGGAATTCAAGGACGTGTGGACGAAGATGCAGGAGCTGCAGAAAAAGACGGAGGAACTGGAGAAGCAGCTTGAGAAGCTCGGGAAAAAATCCGCGCCGGAGAAACCGGCTGCCGAACCGCCCAAGCCTGACGGGAAATGAGTTCGCCTACTTTTCGCCGGAAACGGCGCGCATGAGCAGCGCATTGCGCATCTCCTCGAGCGGCGCCTCGCGCTGGAACCAGATTTTGAAACTCAGCGCGCCCTGGTGCAGCAGCATGGAGAGGCCGTTTACGCCGCGTGCGCCGACGGTGTCGGCGGCGGTGAGCAGCGGGGTGCGGTGGCCGACGTACACGGTGTCGTAGATGAGATGTGATGCGGTGAGATATTTCGCGGGTACGGGCGAACGCTCGCCGGGCCTCATGCCGAGCGCGGTGCAGTTCACGATGAGGTCGCTGTTTGCGAGGCCTATTTTCAAAAAGAGATCCGAGATGTCGCCGGAGGACACGCGGTCGAAGGGGTAGATTTCCGCGATGTCGTCGAACAGGGGTTCGAGCTTGTCGAGGCTGCGGTTTAGCAGTGTAAGCGCGGGGCATTGCTCGGCGGCGCACTGCATGGCGATGGCGCGTCCTGCGCCGCCGCCCGCGCCGAGCACGAGCACGCGGAGGTCGTGCAATTCGGCGCCGAAGCATTCGCGCACGGCGCGCGAAAAGCCGGGGCCATCGGTGCTGAAGCCGCTGAGTTTTCCATCCGCGCCGACGACCACGGTGTTCACGCCGCCCGCGCGTTTTGCGCCCTCGTCGGCGGTGTCCACGGCGTCGAGCACGCCGGGCTTGTGCGGGATGGTGCAGTTGATGCCGATGAAACCGGCCTTGTGCAGCAGGCCGAGCGCTTCGGTGAGTTCCTCCGGGCGGATGTGCAGGCGCGTGTAACGCGCTGGGATTCCGAATGCGGCGAGCGCGGCGTTGTGCATCTGCGGCGACGCGGAATGCGCGACGGGATCGCCGATGACCGCGAGCCGCAGCGGAGGATCGCAGTCTGCCGTCGCCGTGCGCCAGTCGCGCAAATCCGCGAGAGTGTAAACTTCCTTCACTTCGTCGCGGAAAGTTTCGCCAGCGCGCGGTCGAAGCGCGCGAGCACGCGCTCGCGTCCGAGCACCTCCAGCGTGTGGTAGAGGCTCGCGCCGACGGAACGGCCGGTCGCGCCGATGCGCGCGGGATGCACGAACTCGCCGACTTTCACACCCGCGAGCGTAGCCTGCGACTTGAGCGATGTTTCGAGAGCGGCTGCGGTCCATTTACCGAGCCCTGCGTATGCTGCTGCGAGCCCTGCGTATGCTGCTGCGAGCGCGCGGAGATGATCGAGCGCGCCAGGCTTGGCGAGGACTTTCGCGACGGCTTCGGCATCGAACGGGAAATCCTCGGTGAAGAAATAGTCCATCCACGCGGGAGCATCGCTGAGCTTTTTCAGCCGCTCACGCACGAGCGTGAGCACGGGCAGTATGTTCGCGCGCGTGTCGAAGTTGATGCCCGCTTTTGTCAGCCACGGCTCGACTTGCTCGGCGAGTTTTTCGAGCGGCATTTGCAGGATGTATTGCTGGTTGATCCAGTCGCATTTCTCCAAGTCGAAATGCGCGGCCTTGCGGTTGATGTTCGCGGGATCGAAGCGCTCGACGACTTCGCTGATCGGCATGATCTCGCGATCGTCCTTCGGCGACCAGCCGAGGAGGCAGAGGAAATTGCGCACGGCTTCGGGCACGTAGCCGCCCTCGATGTAGCCGCCGACTGCGGCACCCTGGTCGCGCTTGCTCATCTTGGTGCCATCCTTGTTCATGATGAGCGGGATGTGTGCGTAGCGTGGCGGCGTCGCGCCGAGGGCTTCGAAAAGTTCGAGGTGCTTCGGCGTGTTCGAGAGATGATCCTCGCCGCGGATGACGTGCGTGATCTTCATCTCGATGTCGTCCACGACGTTCACGAAATGGAATATCCACGAGCCGTCCGGGCGGCGGATCGTCATGTCGGGATGCGTCTCCGCATTCGAGAGGTCGAACGGGATTTTCCCGCACACCATGTCGTCCACCGTCTGCACCTTGCGCAGCGAGCGGAAGCGCAGCGCGCCGCCGTCCTCGTAAAGGTGGCCGCCCGCGCGCAGCTTCGCGATGTAGCTTTCGTAGATCGCATTGCGCTGACTTTGAAAATACGGGCCGAAGTCGCCGCCCACGAGCGGGCCCTCGTCCCAGTCGAGCCCGAGCCAGCGCAGGCCGTCGTAGATCGCCTGCATCGCGGCCTCGGTGTTGCGCGCGGCGTCGGTGTCCTCGATGCGCAGGATGAATTTACCGCCGGTGTGCCGCGCGTAGAGCCAGTTGAAGAGCGCCGTGCGCGCGCCGCCGACGTGGAGATAGCCGGTGGGCGATGGGGCGAAGCGGACGCGGACTTGTTCAGACATAAGGCGCGGGAGCGTGGGGAAAGTTCCCGCGCGTGGCAAGCGGTGCGCGCGCCGCACCCGTCACCACCGTACGGTCACGCGCGCCATTCCGCGTCTGTGAGCGGCCCGGTTCGCGTTTTCATTTGATTGAGTTCCAGAGAGCTTTCTCGTGTTCGCGGGAGTTGGCGGGTTGCGATGGCTGCCAACGCAAGCGGTCGTAACCTGCCAATCGCAGTATGCCGTCCAGTTCGTTTGCGAAATGGCGGATGGATGCCGGGAAGCTGTTGTCGAAGTAACTGGCCTTCTGGCGCTCACCCTGCCGCAGCCACAAGACCCATTGTGTGCCGTCATAGACATGGAAAATCGGATGGTAAGCTTTCTGGAGGCGGGGCAAGCCGTGGTGTGTCACCGCCTGGGCTATCGCCCGGAGCTGTTCTTGTGAGAGCCGCATTGATGCGTGCTCCCAGCGCCTGTTGTGAAGCGAACGATGCAGCGAGGTCTGCCCGTCTTCCGCTATCGAAACGGTGTCCAAGCCGCCCCACCCGCTCCCACGCCCAAAGTCGAGTTTGAATGGTCGTGCGGCATCAAAGGGAATGGTGCCAGCAGGGGCTGAAACCATCCGGCCACTGGCAAAAGAACAGCACACAAGAATGGACAGGGAGAGGAAACCTACTAGAAGTGGTTTCATAAGTTCCGAGCGGGCCGGAAAATATGTCTGTACAATGTAAATCGGGAGTGATGAAAGACTGGGGATGCAAGCGTCATTACTCAGCGAAGCGCAATGGCGGCA
>CAIRYQ010000082.1 GCA_903882875.1 uncultured Spartobacteria bacterium
AATCCTCTGCTCGAACGCTACGCGATCTCACCCGTCGTTGAAGTTCCATGCGTTCGGTATCAGTAAGAATCAATGGTTGAATGGCCATTCGCCAATCTTATCTCATGTGTGGCCGAAGTCAATGTTACGTTGCACTAGTCGTGGTGACTGCCGTGTACGGCCTTCAGACCATTCTGGCGGCGGCGATGATTGGCGGCTGGATCATCATCACGACGCTCATCGCGCCCGTGATCATTCAGACCGCCATCTCCACCGGCGCCCAGATTGGCAGCGCCTTGCTTGGCGGCGCGCTGACTGCGGGCGCGGCAGCCGCCTCCGCTGGTGCAAGCACCGCAGCCTCGCTTGCCTCGGGCGGCGCGGGAGCGGCGGGAATGCTCGCGGGTGCGGGAGCGAGCGCAGCGGGAAGCATGGCCGGATCAACGATGCAAGGCGGAGGCCCGCCTTTGAGCGGCTCATTGATGCAAAGCCTCGCGGCCCGAATGCCGCGTAGCAACTCTGCGCAGGATTCGTCGGCTTCAGCGAAGCAGCAATCCAATGGTGCCGAAAGCGGAGGCGGCGGCGGCCAAGGCGGCGCGGCGGCATCGGCAGCGACAGCTTACAACGCGCAGGACGCAGGCAATGACGGCGCGGTTCAGCAGATGATCGAGCAGTCCAAACAGAAGGGAGGCACAGCATGAGCACCACCAGCAACACGACCGAAGAACAGATGCGGCAGACTCCGGTAAATACGAAACCCGCGCCCGTTCCCAAACGCGCATTTAATCCCATGCGCGTCTTCGTGGACAAGGATCGCACCGCGTTCTTGTGGTTCTGCGTTGCCGTGCTGGCGATCGTTTTCGCCGCGGCGCAGCCCTATTTTCTGATTCAGAAATTCAAGCAGAGCGAGCACGTGGTCATCATTGATCCGGCGGGCACCTACTACGTCTCGCCACTGCTGGATTTCCAGGAGGCGAGGGATCTTCACGCGCAGCAAAGTACGCTGGCGGCAACGGCCTTTCTGGAGCGCAACCCGAAGGGCTTCGACAATCCTGAACTGCTCAAGCAGATGTTCCTGAAATACGCGTTCGAAAAGGCGCAGAAGCAGGTCTCGACTGAGGGCGAGGAAATGAAATCCAAGCAACTGCATCAGAAGCCGGAGGTGGCGAAAATCGACATCCTAGAAACGCGCGAGGATGTCGTGATGACTCAGGTCACAGGGCAGCTCATCCGCACGGGCATTTTCGAGCAGAGGGCATTCAGTGAATCCATCCCTTTCAAGCTGGCGTTCAAGATGCGCCGCAATCCCGACATGACCAAGAACGGCCGCTTTCCAACCGCCGTCAGCGATTTCAAATATGAACCAGCACATTAGATTGCCACTCCGTTCGTTCGCCCTGCTCGCGGTATTAGCCCCGCTTGTGATTATTCACGCTGGTTCACTGGCCGGTGAGAACAAACAGATTCAAGAGGTCGAGCTGGATGAACACAGCATCCGCACGGTTGCGGTTTCCTTCTCGCGTGTGACGACGGTGAGTTTTCCGGGACCGATTTCCGCGATCGATGCGGCGCTCGTGACGACGGATGAAAAGACACAGGGGCTTTTCCAGCTAGCGCACAAGCCGGGCTCCTATTTTTTCTCGGTTCGCAGCCTAGTCAAAGGGGCGACGACGAACGTCAACGTGCGATGGAACAACCGGACTTACGTGCTGGAATTGCAGGACAGCACGGTGCCGCAGCTTTCAGTGATCTTCAAACAGCCTACGGACACGGGAAAATCCCCGCTCGCAAACAGACCCGTCACGCCCGGAATGCTGCTCGGCCTGCTGGACAAGGCGAAGGCTTACCCGGTTTTGAAGGCAAGCCATCCCGAAGCGGTCGGGCAGGTGGACTATGTGAACTACGGGGAGAAGCCGCGCGTGATGGATTACAACGCCTACGAGGCGCGGATCGAGGAGGTGTTTCGCTTTGATCCGCAGGACACACTGGTCTTTCGCATCGTGCTGCGGAACAAGATGGACAAAGAGATTCGCTATCAGCCGCAGGGATTCTCGCTGCGTGTCGGCGAGCGGCTGTATCCGCAGTCCATCAGCGACGCCAGTGGCGTCATGCCGCCGAAGAGCGACACGCCAGCCTACTTTGCCGTCACGGGCACGCCGAGCGGCGGGCGCAATGATGTTTCGGTGAAGAACGATTTCACCGTGGTGCTTTCCACGTCCGATGAAGCAGGGGCGAAAGCCGCAGCTAACGGGACGCGGAATGATGGAAAGACAGCCACCGGAAAACTGGAGGGACTCCCGAAATGACACCGCGCGGTTTCCTCAATTTCTTTCGCAGCCGGACCGGGGCATTCCTGCTTTTCCTGCTGCTCCTCGGTATTGGTTACATCATGGTCAATGGGTTCAAGGCACCCAATACGGGCGTGGCGGCGAAGCCGAACAACTTGATGCCGGAAAAGACGCCGCAGAAACCGCAGGTCGTCGAGTCGGTGACGCGCGACATGACCGCGTTCCATCCGCCACAGGACAAGCCTGCCCCTCCGCCACCTGCTCCGGTGAAGGAGACAAAAAAGCAGGAGCCGCCACCGGCGTTGCCGCCCATCAGTCTTTACGCAGAGACGGCAACTCCGGGTGCGGACAAACCGGTGGACACGCTGGGCAGTGACTACGCTCCGTATGGGAGGCTCGTGCCATGCGAATTGGTCGTCACCGTGGATTCCTCGTCCATCAGCACGCCGATCATCGGCCTTGTGACCGATGATGTCTGGCACGACGGGCGGCTCATCATTCCCGCAGGCACGGAGGTTCACGGCAAGGCGAAGGTGGATACGGTGCGCGAACGCATCGCGAGCGGCGGCAACTGGACGCTCGTGTGGCAGGGCGGTGAAGAACTCACCGTCACCGGCATGGCGCTAGATCGTGAGCTGCAGGAGGACGGAAGCGGCTGGGGAATCACGGACGGCAGCGCCGGATTGCGCGGCAGGATCATCAAGAGCGACAGCATTGCGGAGGCGAAACTTTTCGCGGCCACATTTCTGAGCGGCGCGGCGGACGGCCTGACCACGAAGGTGCAGACTATCCTCGGCAGCCAGGTGGTTTCATCCGTGCAAAATGCGTCACTGACCGGAGCCCAGGCGATCCTGAATGCCTACGCGAAGCAGATCCTCGACACGATCCAGCGCGAGGGGTTTTACATCCGGGTTCCAGCGGGCAAGCAGTTCTACCTCTATGTGACGCAGACGCTGGACCGGTCGAAGGCGACCATCGGGGCGACGCGGCTGGCAGCGATAAAGAGCACCGCCGAGACGAAGGAGGACGCGAACGATCCGCTGGTCCGGCTCCGCAAGAATCTCCAGCGGCTCACGTCGCCAGCCGTCGAGACGACGACGGATTCACCCCGCCAGTTGCCCACGAACGTCACTTCACCCCAATCGCTGCTCTTTCGATGAAAATCTCTCCACTGCTTTTTTTCCCAATGATGCTTGCCGCATGTGCAAGCCGACACACGCCCGCGGTTCGGACGGGCGCCCATGACGTGCCAGGTAATACGTTGCCGAGCAAGGGAGTCGGGAGCGTACGCTATGCGGAAAACATCAAAGCCTATCCGATCGGCCGCTATATCGATCCGAACAATTCGCGGATCATGCACGAGGGGCATAGCATCTACCGCGTCGAGACCACGGCCAAATGGAATCTGCATCCCAACGAGCCGGTGCCCATGCCGCGCGGCCCGTTTCACATCCGCGACAGCGCCCGGACAACTGCGCCCATTGGCGATGAACTGGTCGCCCAATTGAACCAGCAGAGGGAGATAACCAAAGCGATCATGCAGGGCGGGGAAGTGGTGTCGCAGAAACTCGGCGAACTTTCGGGCAAGCTGCAGCAGTCGCAGGAAATCGCCGCGCAAAATGCCCTGCTAAAGCAGGAGATGAACACCGCTAGGCAGCGGCTTGATGCGTTGGAGGAAGAAGTGCGCAAGCAACAGCCGACTGCCCGACCCTCGCAGCCAACTGACAAATCGAAAGGCGATAAAACCGACTGGTAACAAGCAATCACAACTCATGAGCAACAACATACAGACCGAAATCAGCATCCCGCGCAAAACAGCGGAACTCTACATCCAAGCCAATCGAGAGATCGAAAAACGTCTAGGGCAGGCTCCCGGTGCCGAAGTCCTCATGTCATTGGTCGTCGAGCAGGAAAGCCCGATGGACCTTGTCGAGGAATATTGCCGAATTCTTCTGGAGAAGCCTTGAGGCATGTATCGCCCGCTCTTTTCACAACAACCAACAACCAACCAACAATGACCATGATTAAGAAAACCACGAAGCCACAATCCGGTGAAGCCGATGCTGCGGAACCGCAGTTCAAAGAAAACGCGCAGGTCAATGCGCGGATCGACCAATACATTAAGAACAACCCCAAGCACTGGGATTTCATCCAATCCATGCCGCCGGAACGCATGGCACGTGCGCTGGTGTTGAACGAAGTCCAGAAGCTCGACCGCCGCGAGAAAATGCGCGAGGGCGTGCTGACCAAGCTCGACCAGAACCCGGAGATGAAAGAGCATATTCAGGGACTGGTGAAACACCTGCCGGAAAGCCAGCGTGAGGACGCGATGGTCTCCATCGCTGTGCGAACAATGCGCGCAGTGAAACCGAGGGAGACGCAGTCTCCCGGCGTCAAAGTCTGAACCGCGAATTCGTCCGCCCGCGCAAAGACCCGGCCTTTCTCCGCTGCGCGCTCCGCTGCCACGGGCTCCGCTGCGAAAAACCGGGACTTTGCTCCCGCCACACCAGAGCGAAACAGGATGATGTCGCCGCTTCGCAGGGCTTCGCGGCCACATCGCTTGCGCGAAATCCGCGGGCTTTGCCGGACAACAATTCGGGTCACTTTGCGCCCGTATTGGCGCAGCGTGCCACGTCTTCTCTGGCAGCGTGGATGAGATGAAATCCTCATCTCGAAATTTTTTCGCGCGCTGACGCACAGGTATGCTAAAGCGAAATGGAACTTCGACGGTGCAGCCGCAACAGCAGTTGAACCTGTTCGATTTTCTTCCATTCAAGAAGGACACCACCGATGAGCACCAAATACCCACTGACCGGCTACGGCCTCATGGCGAAACGCCACTGGACGGAGTTTTGCCCGCAAATGGTGAGCGAGCTGGAGGCGAAGGGCACGCTGATGGAAGCGATCTACGAGGCACAGGAAACGACCTTGGACGAAATGGAGGCTCTCACGCGGAAGTTGGAGACGGAGCAGAAGCTGACGCCGCAGCAGGCGCACGATCAGGCGTGGGAGATGATCCGGGAGAAATATATTCTCCTTCCAGCGGAAGAGAGCCTGACCCTCTAAACACCGGCAACTATCGCATCCGTGCGGAAGATGCATTGGGCGATGGGTCGCTCAAACAAAAGTGCCGCGACAATTTTGAGGTCATCGAACTCGTCCGCAAACTCGACGCGGAAAATCGCGCGGCGACCGATGATGAGAGGCGGGTGCTCGTCAAATATGTCGGGTGGGGCGGCATTCCGCAGGTCTTCGCGTGGCATGAGTCGAGCGGGTGGGATGCGGAGCGCGAACGTCTGAAAAGCCTGCTCACGGAATCGGAATACGAGGCGGCACGGGCCTCGACGCTCAACGCGCACTACACGGCTCCGGTCGTCGTCACCGCAATGTATGAAGCCGTGCAACGGCTTGGGTTCACACACGGCCGCGTCTTGGAACCGGCGCTTGGCGTCGGGCATTTCTTCGGCCTGATGCCGGAGGAAATGAGCGCGCGTTCGCGACTCACGGGGGTCGAGGTCGATCCACTGACGGCGAACATTGCGCGCAAGCTCTATCCCGATGCGGATATTCGCAGTCAGGGATTCGAGACGGCGGCGCTCGTGGAGAACTCGTTCGATCTCGCCATTTCCAACGTGCCCTTTGGCGATTACAAACTCCACGATCCGCAGCTCAACGAGCGGAACTTTCTCGTCCACGATTACTTTTTCGCAAAGGGCATTCAGAAGGTGCGGGCGGGCGGGTTGATGGTTTTCATCAGCTCAAAAGGGACGCTCGACAAGGCGAACTCCCATCTTCGCGATTACCTGCATGAGCGGGCCGATTTCATCGGCGCGATTCGTCTGCCGAATACCGCGTTCAAACAGAACGCCAATACCGAGGTCACGACCGACATTGTTTTCTTCCGCAAACTTGCGGAGGGAGAACGGGCGACCGGCCCGGCGTGGCTGAACCTCGCCGAGCACGTCAGCGCGGACGGCACGGCATTTCAGGTCAACGAATACTTCGCGGCAAATCCGCACATGATGCTCGGCACGATGGCGGAGGACGGGAAGATGTATCGTGGGAACGAGGCAGCGCTGATTCCCGATGGGCGCGAGCTGGTGGATGCGTTGCGCGAAGCCGTCGCCGCGCTGCCGCAGGGCATTTACCGGGCACTGGAGCAGACGAATGCTTCGCGTGCCGCTGCGCGGGTAGAAATTCTCGCGCCGGATTTCGTGAAGGAAAATGCCTTCGTGCTGCACGAGGGCGTCATCATGGTGCGCGATGGACCGGCGTTGACGCCGGTTGAAGGTCTCGCCGATGAAACGGCGCGGCGGATTCGTGGCTTGATCAAATTGCGGGACGCAGTGCGACAGACGTTGCGCACGCAGCTTGAAAATTGGAGCGATGACGCGGTTCTCGACGCGCGTCGTCAGCTCAATTCTCGATACGACCATTTCGTTTCCCGTTTCGGCCCGGTCAACGACAGCGCCAACCGGCGCGCGTTTCGCAGCGATCCCGATGCGCCGCTGCTCTGCTCGTTGGAAGACTACAACGACGAGACGAAGAAGGCCGTCAAGATGGCGATCTTTCGCGAGCGAACGATTCACCAGCCAAAGACTGCGCTGCTTGCGGAGACGCCGCAGGATGCTCTCGTGCTCACGCTCAATGAAATGGGGCGCGTGGATTTGGGGCGGATGGAGATGCTCTTTCGCAAACCTCCGGAGGAATTTTTGCCGGAGTTGAAGGGGCTGATTTATCGCAATCCGCAGACCGAGCTTTGGGAGACGGACGACGAATATCTTTCCGGCGACGTGCGTGTGAAGCTGGAGAACGCACGGGCTGCCGCCGCGGCGAACCCGGTTTATCAGGAAAACGTGACCGCGCTGGAGGCAGTGCAGCCGATGGATCTGACGCCTTCGGAAATCGAAGCGCGCCTAGGCGCGGTGTGGATTCCGCCGGCGGATGTCGAGGCGTTTGCGAAAGCTCTGCTTGGCGCGGAAGGTATCTCGGTTTCGCATGTGGCGGCGGTCGGCACCTGGTTCATCAAAGCCGATTACAACGCGCGCAGCACCGTCGCGAACACCACGGAATGGGGCACCACGCGCTACTCGGCGGTTGAGCTGATCCAGGACGCGCTCAATCTCAAAACGCCGACGGTCTATGACACCGATCCAAAGACCGATGCGCCGGTTGTGAATGCGCAGCAGACGGAAGGCGCGCGCGATAAGATGGAGAAGATCAAGGAGCGGTTTAGGTCGTGGATTTGGGAGGACGACGCGCGGCGCGAACGGCTCTGCCGAAAGTACAACGATGACTTCAACAGCGTGCGGTTGCGCGTTTTCAACGGCAGTCACCTCACGCTGCCATCAAGCAGCCAGCAAATCATCCTGCGTCCGCACCAAAAGAATGGGGTTTGGCGGATCGTGCAGAGCGACAATACGCTGCTCGCGCACGCCGTCGGCGCGGGCAAGACCTACACGATGGTCGCGGCTGGGATCGAATTGAAGCGGCTCGGGCTGGCTTCAAAGCCGATGTTCGTCGTGCCAAATCACATGCTCGGCCAGTTCTCCGCCGAGCTGCTCATGCTCTATCCGACCGCGAACATTCTCGTGGCCGGAAAAGAGGATTTCGCAGCGGCGAAACGCGCACGGCTTTTCAGCCGCATCGCCACGGGGAATTGGGACGGCGTGATCGTGACGCATTCCAGTTTCGAGAAAATTCCGCTCTCGGTCGAAACGAAACGGGAGTTCATCGAGGATCAGATTCATGAAATCAAACAGGCCATCCGCGAGCAGCGCAGCGAGCGCGGGACTCGGCTCGTGAAGGAATTGGAGCGGATTGAAAAGCGGCTCACTGCGAAGCTCGAAGGACTGTCCGCCGAGCACAAAAAGGACAACACACTGACCTTTGAGGAACTCGGCATTGATCGCCTTTTCATTGATGAGGCGCACAAGTTCAAAAACCTTTTCTACGTCACGAAGATGACGCGGGTGGCGGGTCTCCCGCAGACGGCTTCCGAGCGCGCCTTCGACATGTTTTTGAAGGTGCAGCACATCCAGTCGCGCAACAAAGGCGGTGGCGTGGTCTTCGCCACCGGCACGCCGATTTCCAACACGATGGCGGAGATGTTCACGATGCAACGCTATTTGCAAATGGCCGCGCTGCGCCGCAATCAGCTCCAGCACTTCGATTCTTGGGCGGGCACTTTCGGAGAAACCGTGACCTCGATGGAACTCAGCCCGGACGGCAGCGGCTACCGGTTGCGCAGTCGCTTCGCGCGTTTCGTCAACGTACCGGAGCTGATGCAGCAGTTCCGCCAGATCGCCGATGTGCAGACGGCGGAGATGCTGAAATTACCAGTGCCGAAACTGGATCAGGGCAGACCTGTCACCGTCAGCGCGCCGACGAGTCCTGAGTTGAAAAAATACGTGGAGCATCTCATCAAGCGCGTGGAAGCGATCAAGAATGGCGACGTGGAGCCGTCGGAGGACAACATGCTCAACGTCACCACGGACGGGCGCAAAGCCGCGCTTGATCTTCGGCTCGTGCTGCCGCGCGTGCGGGACAACCCGGATTCCAAGACCAATCAGGCCGTCGAGAAAATTCACCAAATCTGGCTCGATTCTGCGGAGACGAAAGGTACGCAGCTCGTCTTCTGCGATCTCTCCACGCCAAAGGCCGGCGGTAAGGGATTTTCGGTCTATGATGACGTGCGCGAAAAACTCATCGCCCGCGGGGTTGTCGCCGACCAAATCGCCTTCATCCAGGACTTCGACGACGACACCAGCAAAGCCTCGCTGTTCAAAGCCGTGCGCGAAGGCAAGGTGCGCGTGCTGCTCGGGAGCACCGCGAAAATGGGGGAGGGAACCAACGTGCAGAAGCGGCTCGTCGCTTTGCATCACCTTGATGCGCCGTGGCGTCCGGCGGACATAGAGCAGCGCGAAGGCCGGATTCTCCGGCAGGGCAACGAGAACGAAACCGTGAAGATTTTCCGCTACGTCACCGAGGGCAGCTTCGACGCGTACATGTGGCAGACGCTCGAAACGAAATGCCGTTTCATCGCGCAGGTGATGAACGGCGACGCGACCGTGCGCCGCGCCGAGGATGTGGACTCTGCCGCGCTGACGTATGCCGAAGTGAAGGCCATTGCGTCAGGCAATCCGCTCGTCATCGAGAAAGCCCAGGTGGACGCCGAAGTGATGCGGCTCACGCGCTTGAAGAAGCAGCACGCCGAAAGCCTCTACCAGATGCGTTCCCGCATCCGAAGCCTGACGGGCAGCGTGGAAAGCTGCGAACGCGACATCGCCAATCTTCGTGAGGATTTGCGCACTCATAAGAGTACCCGAGGGGATGACTTTTCGATGACCGTGCAAAAGGACACCTTCACCGATCGCGTGAAAGCCGGTCGCGCTCTCGTCTTCCTCGCCGCTGCGATGAAACCGTTTCAATCCACAAAGGCCATCGGTGAGATCGGCGGTTTTCCCGTTTCGCTCCACCGCTTCGACGAGCGGGCCAATCTCATCATCCACGGGAAAAGCGAATACAAGGCCAACGTGAGCGACAGCCCGGCGGGCACCATCGCATCCGTCGAGCACGCGCTGGAGAGCATGGCAGATCGTCTCCGGGAGCGTGAAGCCAACATTCAGCAGTATCGCAAGCAGGGCGAAGACCTCACCAAGCAACTGGATCATCCGTTCGAGCACGAGGAGAAGCTGGCGGTCGCTACAACGCGGCAGCAGGAGATCGTGACCGCCCTCGACATCACCAAGAACCAAGCCTCGGCAAAAGTTACCGACGCTCCAGAGGAGAACGGCGAAGCCATCGAGGAAAAGCCCGATCAAGTGAATGCCGGAAAAATCGCCTGGAAGAAAACGCGACCTGTGACGGTATGAGTGCGGGCTACGCTAGTCGCCTTGCGTGAATTGAAGCTGACTTTGGAGTGGAGAGGTCTCTCCCCTCGTCCGAGCCGCAGCGTCTCGGACAGACCCCTCTCAGCGGCACCCAGTTTCCGCAACGCCTCCTGATGCGGCTGCGCCGTGGAAGACTGCGCCTCGTCCGGCTGTCGCACGGTCGAGCCGCAGACTCCCCGTTGTGTGGACTCGATGAACTGCGCCGTCCTCACTGCGCTCCCGGCCTTCCGCTTCGTTACGGGCGGTGCAGATCATCCGACGATCCTCCGGGCCGCTCCCGCCTTTCACGAAGCGCGCCAGAGGAACTGTCACGCTTCGTGCGAACTTCCGCCCGGCGGAAGTAAGTTGAACCTTTGCTCAGCCTCCGCGGGAACACCAGGGAGGCTTCGCGTCGGCCAAGTTCGTTGGTGCCTCCTCGCTGGCGCTCGCCCCCGCTCAATCGGCGCGGGGCCTGGGAAGGAGAGAGAAAGGTGTTCCCTTGCTGCTCGGCGCGGTGCGCCTGCGCTGCGCCGGAGCGCATGATCGGCGGCATTTCCCGCTCCAATGAAATATCCGAACCGAGGTGCGAGCCGTCTCAATCTTTTTCCGCCGTCGGATTTGGAAACATTCGCTGCTAAGAATCGGCGCTCGCCAAACCGTTCTTCCCCGACATGCGTTCTCCCGACGAACAACATCATCTCGCGCAGGTGCAGCGGCTTTTCCTCGACCACCAGTCGGCCCTGCGTGCCTACGTGCTGTCGATCGTGCGGGATTTCGCGCTCGCGCAGGATGTGGTGCAGGAGACGTTTCTCACGGTCACGCGGAAAGCCGGGGAATTCGATCTCGCCACCAATTTCCTGGCCTGGGCCTGTGCGATTGCGCGATTCGAGGCGCTCTCTGCGCTGCGGCGGGCGAACCGACCGGCGCTCCGTGAGGAGACGCTTGAGCTTTTGTCTGCGAGCGAGGCGGCGGTGGCACCCGATTATCGTGCGGACTGGCTGAGCAGATGCCTGGCACGGCTGACGCCGACGATTCAGCGGATGATGCGGCTGCGCTATGAGGATGCTCTGAAGCCTGGTGAAATCGCGAAGCTCCTCGGATGGACGCCAAATGCCGTCTGCGTGGCCACCTCGCGCGCGCGGACGGAACTGCGCAGGTGCATCGAAACCTTTCAACAACACGAAGCTCAATCATGAACACGGAACGACTCGACCATTTGCTGCGCCAGTATTTCGACGGTGAAATGACGGGCGACGAAATCGCGGAGCTGGATGCCGCGCTCCACACACGGCCGGAGGTGCGAGAACGCTTCTGGAAGGAGGCGCATGTTCACGGGGCGCTGCGCGAGTGGGGCCTCGAAAGTCTCGGCAAGATGGAACTCCGTGCACTGCCGTCCCCTGCCCAGGCAATTCGCGGCCATCGCGAAAGGTCACGGTGGCTGTCATGGCGACCGCTGGCGGCAGCCGCTGCCGGAGTCGTGTTCGGCCTGTTCTGCGCGTCGGTGGCGTGGGCGGTTGCGTCGCCGCGGGCGATGGCGACGGCTTCGCGGTTGTTTGCGCTGGTGGATGGGAGTTTTGAAAAGCAGAGCGGACGCTTGCCTTCGGGTTTTCCAGCGCAGTTCGGAGTCTGGAGCGGCGATGAATCGGATGTTGTCGAGAAGCCCTCGGTGGAGGCCATGGACGGGAAGCGGGCGCTCCGCTTTGTTCGTGCGGAACGGGAACCGGCGCTCCCAAACTACGGCGCAGCTTCGTGTGATGTTTATCAGTGCGTGGATTTGCGGTCGCTCAAGGCGGATATGACGCCGGGTGAAGCGACGCTGGAGTTGTCCGTGCAATTCCTCGATGCACGGGACGTGAAGGACGAGCCGGTGAAATTCATCGGCAGGTTGTATGTGTTTTCCGGTTCGCCGGAGTCGCTTCCGGCGGAATGGCCGCTGACGCAGAAGGAGGCGCTGGCGTCGGGTTCAGGCGCATGCGACAGCACCGGCGGCGCGCCGCGCTCCTGGTGCAACGTCACGACCAAAGTGCTGCTGCCACCGCAGGCAGATTTCGCAGTGGTGCATCTGGTGGCGCACAAGCCGAAGAATGCTGCCAACACCACGGCCACCTTTGGCGAGCAGTTCGCCGACGATGTGCGGCTGACATTGAAGACTCAGCCGAAATTGCCGGTGCGCAGCACCTCGCGCTGAATTTTCCAGATGCGCGAAGCCCCTCCAAACCGCCGCATGAGCACACCGCCGGAAAGGCAGCGACCCGCGCGTGAATTCTCGGTCGCCGAAGCCGCGCGGCTTCTCGGTGCGAATCCGCGCTCGATCCGCGATTGGATTCAATGCGGGCGCTTCGCCGCGCGGCGTGAAGGGCGCAGGTATTTTTTGAGCGATGCGTTCGTCCGCTCGCTGAAGGCGCACGAGGAGCGCGTGCGGAAATGGCCGCGGCTCGTGGATGTGTCGCGGCGGTTCGGCATTCACCGCAATCACGGCGCGTCGCTTTGCCGCGTGGCGGGATTTTCCATCGAGAAGGATCTCACGGACGACTGCCGCATCCCGCCCGAGGCCGAGGCCTGGCTCGCGGAGCGGATGAAGGCCGAGGCGGCGCGGCGCGACTGGGTGCCGCTCGTCGCGCTCGCGAAGCAGCTCGGCGTGCCGCGCAATGTGCTCGATGGTGGCATCCGCAAGCACGGGCTCGCATTTGCAAAGGACTACACCCGGCAGGTCGTCGTCCCGCCTGCGACCGTCGAGTGGCTGTGCGGGTGGCGTCGCAAGCTCGACGGCTACCGCTCGGAGGCGACGGAAGCAGGAGACCGCCGTCTGCATCCGATTCATGCGACGGCGGCGAAGGCCGCGGAGAAATTCGCGAAGCGCGGCGACGATGCGCACGCGAAGAAGACGCAGGCGCTCATCCATCGCTACCGGTATTGGGCAAAAGAGGGGATGCCGGTGGCGCGCATGGATCGCCAGTTGTTCGTGGATGAAGCGACGCACGATGCGCTCGTGGACGACGTGAGCCCGATCGAGGCGAGCCGGCTCACGGGGATCAAAATCGGCCGGCTGAAACGATGGGCCGCGAAGGGAATCGTGCAGCAGACGAAGGTCGCGCCGACGCGGAGGTCGCTCTCATTTTCCAGCGTGCTCGCTGCAGCCGCCGCCTGCGTGAAGGAGGGCCGCACCGTCCACGGCGTGCCCGTGCAGATGCTCCTGCCGTGGCCGGAACTGATCGGCCGCCTGTGTCCGCCAGGCGCTGTTTCGCTGGAGCGGATGCTGGAACTTTCCGCCGATGCGACGCCGCGGGACATCGGGGCGCTGGTCTCGGGCGCGGGTTTCGTGTCGCGCGCTGTCTGGAGAATTCTCGATGACTGGCTGCGCGCGCGCGAAGCCGGGCGGCTGCCGCCGAAGCCTCCGATGACGACGCAGCAGCACCGCGACGCGCTCACCCGCGCGCCGGAGCTGCCATTCCTGCTCGGCTGGTTCTCGGGCATCCGCGACGCGCACTTCGCCGCCGTGCTGCGCCCCGGACTGCGCAACCAGGTGAATGGCGACGAACTCACAGCGCTCTGCGGCCATCTCACCGCGGGCACTCCGGTGCGCGTATATGAACCCGAGCGCGCCTATCGCACGGGCGAGTTTCTCGTGGACTCGAATGGAGAAGACCTCGGCGCAGTCCGCGCGGCGCACCCGTCGCACATCGAAGTGGAATGGATGCGCCGCGGCGCGCTGAAGATGAGCCACCACGCAACGAACGGCCCCGGATGAGCGGTGTCGCACCGCATCCACGAGTCACCCACAGCCACTCACCCATTTCCCAAACTCACATCCCGACGAACATGAAACCAAACCTCACCCGCCGCCGTTTCCTCCGCAGCTCATCCGCCCTCATCGCGCTGCCCGTGCTGGAATCGCTAGGTTTCAAGGCGTTCGCCGCGCCTAAGCTCATCACGCCACCGAAGCGCATGATCTTCCTCGGCTTCGGCTGGGGGGTGACGAAAGAGACGTGGTTTCCGGACAAGACGAAGACGGGCGCAACCTGGGACTTGCCCGCGGGACTGAAGCCGCTCGCCCGGCATCAGAAGGACATCACGGTCGTCCAGAATCTCGCGAACCGATTCACGAACGAGGCGCATTGGGGCAGCACCTTCTGGCTCACGGGCGCGAACCGCTACGGCGAGCCGGGGCAGAGCTTTCACAACAGCGTGTCGGCTGATCAGATCGCGGCGGAGGCGTTCGGCAGGGACACTCGTTTCACTTCGTTGCAGCTCAGCTGCGAGAATGGCGAGGAGTCCGGGCACGGCCCTGGGCTCTCGCTGGCGTGGGATCGCCGGGGCAAGCCGGTGGCGGGGTTCAACAATCCCGTCGTCGCATTTCACCGGCTCTTCTCGGACGACACGACTCCGCTCGCGCAGCGGCAGGCGCTGCTCAAGCAGAAGCGCAGCGTGCTCGACACGGTGCTCGATGACGCGGGCAGCGTGGCGCGCGGCCTGGGCAAGGAGGACAGCGACAAGCTCGCGGAATATTTGCAAAGCATCCGCGACATCGAGGTGAGGCTTTCGAAGGACGAGCAATGGCTGGACAGACCGAAGCCGCGTCCCGGCAACGATGTGATGGAGCCAAAGGGCGAGGTCGCGGGCTACGAGGAGATCAAACTCATGTATGCGCTGATGGCTGCCGCGATGCAGACGGATTCGACGCGCGTGGTGACGTATCGCCAGCCGGTGAGTTCACTGCTGAAGAGCCTCAAGATTCCGTTCTCGCCGCACAACATGAGCCACTACGGCCCCGGCCCGCGCATGGACGCGAGCCAGCTTCGCGATGCGAAGCAAAGCGAGTTGCTCGCGGGTTTCATTGACAGGCTGAAGGCCACGAAGGAGCCCGACGGCAGCACGCTGTTTGACCATACCACGCTCGCCTACGGCAGCAACATCCAGAGCATTCACTATCTGGACAACTGCCCCACGCTCATCACCGGTGGCGGCTCCGGCGTGAAGCTCGGGCAGCATCTGGTCATGAGCGATCCGAAGACACCGCTGTGCAATCTGTGGCTCACGCTGCTGCGCGGGAACGGCCTCGATGTCGCGTCGCACGGCGACAGCACGGGGCTGATCAAGGAACTCGTCGCGTGAGCATCGGAGCATGAAATCGGCCGCGATCCTTTTCCTCACCGTCACGACCGCCATCGCCGCGCCTCACGAGACGCGCATGGACGAATCGCAGCGTGTCTTTTTCAAAAACTACTGCCTGAAGTGCCACGGCGCGGAAAAGCCGAAGGCCGATGTGCGCCTCGATGATCTGTCCTTCACCATCGCGGACATTCCGACTGCCGAGCGCTGGCAGAAGGTGCTGAATGCGCTGAACTCCGGCGACATGCCGCCCGAGGACGAAAAGCAGCCGCGAGCTGCAGAGAAAGCGAAATTCCTCCAGCATCTCTCCGGCACGATGGTCGCGGCGCGGAAGGCGCTCGGCGACACAGGTGGCGTCATCACGATGCGCCGCCTGAACAAGCGCGAATATGAAAACACGATCGAGGACCTCCTCGGCGTGAAGGTGGATGCGAAGGAGCTCCCGAACGACGGCAGCAGCGGCACCTTTGACACGTTTGGCAAATCGCTCTTCCTCTCGAGCGATCAGCTCGAGCAATACCTCACGCTCGCCCGCCGTGCGCTCGATCAGGTCATCGCGACGGGGCCGCGCCCGAAGACGCTGAAGGCGCACATCGAGGCGGAGGACGAGGCGAACCTCCGCATCACGCACATCATGCGGTTTTACCAGATGGGCGGCTACCGCGCATACAAGCAGTGGAAGGCATCGAATGGCCGGCCGACGACGGACTTCGGCATCGTGGATGAGTCGGAGATCAAATTCCGCCTCTACGTCTGGGAGCGGAACACGGCGCCGATGATTGATTATCTCACGCGGCCCGAGACGAAGACCGGCGCGCTGCTCACGATTCAGGACAGCAACCCGCAGGTGGGCCTCGCGATTCCCGATGAAATGCCGCCGGGCCGCTACCGCCTGCGCGCGCGCATCGGCGCGATGCCCAACACCGAGGCCTCGCGGCATTTCGTGGAGCTGGGCGTGCGCGGGAGATCAATGGAGGACGCGATGAATCTCATCGCGTGCCGGAAAGTGAATGCGCCGCAGAGCAAGCCGGAGGTGATGGAATTCGACATCACGCTGCCGCGCCTCACGGTGCCGCTCTCCGTGGAGATCGGCCCCGAGACGAAGAAGCAGCTCATTCTCGGCGAGCGCGTTTTCGCATTCCGCGAGCGCATGCCGAACAACCGCGAGCACGCCGCGCAACTAGCCAGAGTAGCCCACGAACAGACCGGCTTCGGCGTCGAGCCCGCGCTGTGGATTGACTGGGTGGAATGGGAGGGGCCGCTCTTCGATGCGTGGCCGACCGCCGCGCACTCGCGCATCTTTTTCAAAGGCGAGACCGCGGCCCGGGACGACGCGTATGCACGCGAGATTCTCGCGCGCTTCGCAGCGGCGGCATTCCGCGGCAAGGAGGTGAAGCCGAGCTACCTCGACAAGCTCGTCGCGCATTTCCGAGAAAAGCGCGACGAGGGCGAGAGCTTCGAGCAGGCGATGAAGGAGCCGCTCAGCATCGTCCTCGCGTCGCCGAGTTTTCTTTACCTCAATGAGATCGGCAGCGCGGCGGGCCGCGAGACGAAGGCTGCGGGTGATGTGAAGCCGGTGAGTTTCACCGCGCCGGGCGGCGATGCTCCGCCGTCCCGCTCGCGTGTGCCTTTGTCCGGCACCGAACTCGCCACGCGGCTTTCCTACTTCCTCTGGAGCGGGCCGCCGGACGACGGGCTGCTGTCGCTCGGAAAATCCGGCGAACTCACGCAACCCGCCGTGCTGCACGCGCAGACCCGGCGGTTGCTCGCATCGCCGAAGGCATGGCGCTTCATCACCGGCTTCACGCATCAGTGGCTCGGCATGGAGCGGCTGGATTTTTTCCAGTTCAATTCGCGTCTCTATCCCGGCTTCGACGACAGCGTGAAGCGGGCCGCGCGCGACGAGGTGCTGCACACAATGCACACCATCTTGACGGAGAACCATCCCGTCACATCGCTGCTCAAGGCGGACTTCGTCGTCATCAACGACCTGCTCGCCGACTACTACGGCCTAAAATCCGAGGGGCGTGATTTTCACAAAGTCCTGGTGCCGCCGGGAACGCCGCGCGGCGGACTGCTCGGCATGGCCGCCGTGCTCGCGATGGGTTCGGACGGCGAACGCTCGTCGCCGGTCGAGCGCGGTGCGTGGGTGCTGCGAAAACTCTTGCACGATCCGCCGCCGCCCGCGCCGCCGAATGTGCCGCAGCTCAGCAGGCATTCCGGCAAGCTCCTTTCCGCCCGCGAACTGCTCACCGCGCACATGGAGGAGCCGCAGTGCGCGCAGTGCCATCAGCGCATTGACCCCATCGGCTACGGGCTGGAGCACTTCAATGCCGCCGGCCTCTGGCGCGATGTCGAGGTCGCCGAAATCGCCAGCGGCTACAGCGTGCGCAAATCGAAGGAGCACCCGATCGATGCAAGCGGCACGCTCTCGGACGGGACAAAGTTCGACGGCTTCTTCCAGCTCCGCGACGCCATCGCCAAACGCGAAAAAGCCTTCGCGCTCGGGCTCATCGAAAACCTCGTGAGCTACGCCCTCGGCCGCCCATCGCAGTTGTCCGACGACGACCTCTGCGCCGACATCCTGCTCCAGGCCCGCAAGGACAAGCTCACGCTCCCAACGATCATCCACGCCCTCGTCGGCAGTCGCGAATTTCAGAGCAAGTGAGAGACGCCGACACCGCAACGCATTTTACGATCATGAAAAAAATTCTCCCATTCCTCAGCCTCACCATCGGCCTCCTGCTGACACCCATCGCCGCCCGCGCACAGAGTAGCGCGAAAGGCACAGTCCTCATCAAAGAAGACTTCAGTGGCGGGGAGAAACGCGCCGAGCCGCAGAAGTGGAGCGGTGGCCCGAGTTGGACCGTCCCAGCGGAGTGGGAAATCCGCGACGGTGCCATCGCGTGCATTTACGACCCGAAGCAGCACCCCGGCAAAGGGCACGCCCCTGGGCTCGCCCCGAAGTTCAAGGCGCACAACGTCCGCGTCTCGTATCGCATCAAGTTCGAGGGCGAGGGCGCGACGATGAACATGATCATCAATGCTCCGCTGCGGCTGGACAGCGCCCTTTGGCACATCGGGGACGTGTGGACTCGGCTCAACAAGCCCGAGGCACGCGATGATGTCTCCATCGGCGAGCGCGACTTCACGCGCGACGTGAACCATCCTGCTTTGAAGGGCAGGACGCTCGACCCAGCGGCGCTGAAGAAACCCGAAGGCACTTTCGGCAGCGCGTATACCATCCCGGGACTGGCGGCTAGGGCCAAACTCGGCCTCGTCACCGGCAAGTGGTATCAATTCGTCTTCGAGAATGTCGGCACGAAGTGGACGCTGTGGGTGGACGGTAAGGAAACGCTCTCACTCAATCTCAAGCGCTCTGACCTCGAAAAGGAATCCATCAACTTCATCGGTGTCGGCCCCTTCCTGCTCGATGACATCGTGATCGAGGAACTGCCCCGCTGAAATCACTCCACCGCGACCCCGACCATGCACCATCGCTGGCACAGACTCCTGTTTCTTCTCACGTTCATCGGCACTGCGAGCCGAGCCGCCGACACACCACAGGCGCGTATGGATGAGAAGCATCGCGCCTTTTTGCGGAGCTACTGCACCGAATGCCACAATGCGAACAAGCAGAAGGGCAAGGTGCGGCTGGATGATGTTTCATTCGCGCTCGACACGGTGCAGCGCGCCGACCTCTGGCAGCGGATGCTCAATCAAATCAACTCCGGCGAGATGCCGCCAGAGGATGCGAAGCAGCCGGACAAACTCGCCAAGACAGACTTCCTCGATACGCTCTCGCGCACGCTCGTGGTCGCGCGAAAGTCGCTCGGCGATGTGCGCGGGAAGATCACCATGCGGCGGCTGAACCGGCGCGAATACAAAAACACGATCCGCGACTTGCTCGGCGTGGAGATGGACGTGCGCGACCTGCCGGCGGACGGTGGCGCGGGGACATTCGATACGGTGGGGGCGTCGCTTTTCATGTCGTCGGATCAGTTCGAGCAATACCTCGCCATCGGTCGCAGGGCGCTGGACGAATCATTCGCGCAGGCGCAGGTGCAGACGCAGAAGAAGCGATTCGAGCCGGAGACGATCGTGCCGGGCATGAAGCGCGCGCTGGAGCGGATGAACGATGACCACCGCCGATTCACCGAATGGAAGGCGGCTGGCGGCAAGCCGGAGGATCTCCCGAAGTTCGGCTTCCGGGGCGATGCGACCGCGGCGGGATTCAGCGACTCGATCTGGCAGGGAAATCACGAGTGGTATGAGCGCTACCTCGCGCGGCCCGAACTGCAAAACGGACTGCTGCTCGAAAACACGATGAACGAGACGATGCAGATCGCGATGGATCTGCCGAAGGATTTGCCGACCGGCGATTACGTCTTTCGTGTCAACGTCGGACTGATGCCGGACATGCCGACGAAGCGCGCGTTTCTCTCGTTTCTCCAGGCCAGCCCGCTCGACAAGGCGGACACCACTTTCCTGGCGAGCCGGCACATCACCGCGCCGCTCGCGAAGCCGCAGGTCATCGAGCTTCCGTTCAGCATTGTGCCGGATGGTCCGCGCAAATTCATCTTCATGGAGAAGCGCTCGCTCTATACGCACGGCTTCAGCCTCGCTGGCTTTACAAAGACCATCTTGAAGGATCCGAAGGACCGCGACCCCGTGCTGTGGATTGACTGGGTGGAATGGGAAGGCCCACTGAACAAGGGCGGCGCGAGTTCGCCGGTCGCGTCACTGCTTCCGGCAGCGAATGGCGCGAAGGATCGCAACCAGGCCCGCGCGCTCATCGAGAAATTCGCCACGCGCGCCTTTCGCGGCAATCCGCCTGAGCCTGAGTTTGTGTATCGCCTCGTGAAGCTCTTCGAGGCGCGCATCAAGGCGGGTGAAAAATTCGATGAAGCCATCAAGACGCCGCTCAGTGTCGTGCTCGCGGCACCAGCGTTCCTTTATCTCCAGGAGCCGGCCACGGATGGCAAGCCGCGCCTGCTCACCGACCTCGAACTCGCCACGCGGCTCTCGTATTTCCTGTGGAGCGCGCCGCCGGATGACACGCTGCTCGGGCTCGCCCGCAGCGGTGAATTGAAAAAGCCCGCCGTGCTCGCGCAGCAGGTGGACAGGATGATCGCGAGCGAAAAATCGTCCGCGTTTGTGAGCGGCTTCCTGCACCAGTGGTTGACCATGGAGCGGCTGGATTTTTTCCAGTTCAACACGCAGAACGTTGCCGACTTCGAGACGAGCGTGAAGGCGGCTGCGCGGCAGGAGGTGTATGAGACCTTCGCGCATCTGCTGCGCAGCGGTGACAGCCTGGGCAGACTTTTGAAGAGCGATTTCGTGGTCATCAATGGACTCCTCGCCAGCTACTACGGCATCGAGGGCGTGAGCGGCGACGCCTTCCGCAAAGTGAAAGTGCCAGCCGGTTCACCGCGCGGTGGCTTGCTCGGCATGGCCGCGATTCACGCGATGGGCAGCAACGGCGAACGCAGCAGCCCCGTCGAGCGCGGCGCGTGGGTGCTGCGCAAGCTCATCAATGAACCGCCGCCACCCGCGCCGCCGAATGTGCCGCAGCTCACGCGCCTCGAAGCAAAGGCGCTCACCACGCGCGAACGCCTCGCCGCACACCAGGAGGAGCCGCAGTGCGCGCAGTGCCACCGCAAGATCGATCCCATCGGCTTCGGCCTCGAAAATTTCGACGCCGCCGGTCAATGGCGCACCGGGGATTCCTATTGGAAGCGCGGCGTGCCCGGCATGAGGGAAAAGAAATGGGACATCGATCCCAGCGGCGCATTTTTCAACGGCCCGACTTTCAAGGACTACTTCGAGCTGCGCGACCGCATTGCCGCGCGACCGGAGAAATTCGCACGCGGCTTCACCGAGGCACTTATCGAGTATGCGCTGGGGCGTCCGTATGGCTTCAGCGACGAACCGCTCGCGGAATGGATCGTCGGTCAGGCGAAAGGCAGCGGCTACAATGTCCGCACGTTCGTCCAGGCGCTCGTGGCCAGCCAGCATTTCAAAGCCAAGTAACCGCGCACCGTCATCTCCATCGTCTCACGAATCAGCAACCGCCCCAAACCAATCGCCACCATGAACACGCCACTCACCCGCCGCCACTTCCTCCGCAGCGCCAGCGCCGTCCTCGCACTGCCAGCGCTCGAATCGCTCGACTTCCGCGCCTTTGCCGCGACGAAGCCGGCCACTCCGCCGAAGCGCATGATCTTCCTCAATTTCGGCTGGGGTGTGACGAATGAAACGTGGTTCCCCAATGTGAAGAAGACGGGCGCGGATTGGGAATTGCCACCGGGGCTCGCGCCGCTCGCGCGGCACAAGAAGGACATCACCGTGGTGCAGGGGTGCTCGAACAAGTTCGCTGACATGCCGCACTGGGGCAGCACCTTCTGGCTCACCGGGGCGAATCGCTTCGGGGAGCCGGGGCAGAGTTTTCATAACAGCATCAGCGCGGACCAGGTCGCCGCGGCACACCTCGGAGGGGACACGCGGCACACTTCGCTCCAGCTCAATGCGCCGAACGCGGACGACGGCCACGGACCCGGGCTTTCGCTCGCGTGGGATCAGCGCGGCAAGCCGATGGCGGGACTCGAAAATCCCGTGCTCGTCTTTCATCGCCTCTTCTCGGATGAGACGATGCCGCTCGCGCAGCGTCAGGCCATGCTCGCGGAAAAGCGCAGCATCCTCGACGCGGTGACAGTGAATGCGAAGCGCGTGCAGCGCGGCCTCACGAAGACCGACACCGACAAGCTCGATGAATATTTTCAAAGCATCCGCGACATCGAGGTGCGGCTCGGCAAGGACGAACGGTGGCTCACCGTGCCGAAGGTCAAACCGCCCATCGCCGAGCCAAAGCCCGGCCTCGCGGGGCGCGAGGAAATCAAGCTGATGTATGACCTCATCGCCGCCGCGTTGCAGACGGACACCACACGCGTCATCACATATCGCCAGCCCGTCTCCACGCTGCTCCGGAGCCTCGAACTGAAATTCGCGGCGCACGACATCAGCCACTACGGGCCGGGCGAGCGCATGGAGGCATCGCAGAAACGCGACGCGGCGCAGAGCGAATTGCTCGCCGGATTGATCGACAAATTGAAAGCCATTAGGGAGTCCGATGGCCGCAGCCTGTTCGACCACACCGCCCTCGCCTACGGCAGCAACATCCGCACGATCCACTACCTCGACAACTGCCCCACCGTTCTGACCGGCGGCGGGGCGGGCATCAAGCGCGGCCAGCACCTCGTGCTTTCGAAGGACACGCCGCTCGCGAACGTGTGGCTCACGATGCTGCGCGGCATTGGCGTCAATACCGAGCGTCACGGCGACAGCTCGGGCTTGGTGAAGGAGTTGATCGCATAGTCGTCAGCCCCGAAACGAGTGGGCTGGCGTGGGGCGCGCTGCTTACTTTTTTTACAAAAGATCGTAACGCTCGTGCAGTCGCGGGTGTAGTCCGGTGTGAGTTCCCCTTTTCCAGACCATGACTGGTTCATTGAGCAGGTCCGCCGCGAGCAGGCGGGGCTGCGGGTGTTTGTGCGCAGCCTGGGGCTGCGGGCCGAAGCGGCGGATGATGTGGCGCAGGAGGCGTTCGTCGTGGCGTTTGAGAAGCTGCAGACCTTTGAGCGTGGCACGAATTTCGGCGCGTGGGTCCGGACCATTGCGCGGTTTCTCGTCGGCAAGGAACTGCGGCGGGAAGATCGCCGCCAGCGCGTGCTCGCAGAGCATGTCGCGGAGATTTTGGCCGGCGATGAGGTGCCTGTCCCCGACGATGCAGCGGCAAAGGCTGAGGCGCTGAAGCGCTGTCTGGCGGAGTTGCCCGAGCGTGGGCGGCGGCTGGTGCAGCAGCGCTACTTTGAAGATATCGCTCCCGCCGTGATCG
Organism: uncultured Spartobacteria bacterium; assembly: GCA_903882875.1. Classification (GTDB taxonomy): domain Bacteria; phylum Verrucomicrobiota; class Verrucomicrobiia; order Chthoniobacterales; family Chthoniobacteraceae; genus SXWH01. The sequence goes on from CAIRYQ010000082.1 coordinate 23,136, forward strand.
CCAGCCACGAGGGACGCACGGCGAATGAAATCCGCCAGGCGCTCTTCCGCCTGCGCACCGCACTTCACGACTGCATCACCCGCCGCCTGGCGGAACAACCTGCCTGAAATCCATGAACACGAATCCCACACCCGATGAACTGCAAGCGGCCCTGACGCGCCTGATCGAAGGTGAGGCCGAGCCGCACGATGACGCGCTCGTGGCGGAGATGCTGCGTGCCCATCCCGAGCTGCGCGGGCAACTCCGTCAGCAGCTCCAACTCGATGCACTTCTTCGGTTGGAGGCAGAGCCGACGGCGGACGCGTTCGTCGAATCCGTGGCTGCCCGCACGCAGCCGCCCGCGGATGATGAGGCGGCCTTTCTTCGACGCGTGACGGCAGCGTTGCCGACGGCATCGAGTGACGCCGTGAAGAAGCGTTCTTTTCGCGGGAACTGGCTCTCCTGGCGTCCGCTCACTGCTGCCATAGCGGGGATTGTGCTAGGGATGTTCTGCACGTCCATGGTGTTCGCGTATGTGGGGCCTTCGCTGGGGAAGGTGCTCACGCTGTTGCAGGACAGCTTTGAGAGCGGCCCTGCGCCACAGGTCACGGGGATGCCGAGGGAGATTGGAAAATGGAGCGGCGATTTCACGGAGATCGTCAGCGAGCAGCAGGGCGTGAAGCCGGCGAACGGGAAGAAGATGCTGCGCTTCCTGCGGGCAGACTATGAGGGCAAGGTGAAGCCGGAAAGCAGCTACATCAGCGATGTGTATCGGCTGGTGGATGTGCGGGCTTATCGCCGCGAGTTTGGCGATGGCGGAGCGGTGGCGCAGTTGTCGGCGGTGTTTGATGCCATTGCGTTTCCAGCAGGTGAAAGCTTCGAGTGTTCGGTCTGGCTTCATGCACTGGATGCGGAAACAGCATTGGCTCTGCGGGGGAAACAGAACGCCAATATCGCCAGGGAGTCGCTCGCGATGGCGTGCAGCAACCGCGCGCGCTTGGATCGCGATCCGAAGACGTGGCAGCCTGTGAGTGCGGAACTGAGGCTGCCGGCCAACACGGACTTTCTACTGCTGCATCTTGCCGTAGCGCATTCGACCGCATCCCAGCGCCGCGTCACCTTTGACGGGCACTATCTGGATGACGTGCGGCTCACGCTGGGCCGCCGCGCACCGCTGCCTTGAAGCGCCTCCATTTTCCCATGAAACCAACCATCCTCATTGCTGTCATCACGCTTGCGTCCTGCGCCGCACTGCGCGCCTCCGAACCGCCGAAGGGCGAGCCAACCAATGCTGCTGAAGCCGCCGCACAGGAAGCAGCGGCGAAGAAGGCCAAAGCCGACGCGGAGACCGATGCGAAGTATCAGGCCCTCGTCGCCACTCTGCCTGCGGACCAACAGGAATGGGAGCGAACGCTGCAGGCGAACCTCGGCGGGTTCTATTTGCCGCTTTACAAGCGGCTGCGCGTCGAAGGGCGCTCGTCGTGCTGGGACTATGTGCAGGATGATCCAAAGCTTCCGCGCGTGCTGCTCATCGGTGACTCGGTTTCCGGCGGCTACACGCTGTCCGCTCGCAAAACGCTGGCGGGCAAGGCAAACATGCACAAGGCTCCTGAGAACTGCGGCCCAACGGCGAATGGCTTGAAGAAACCCGATGTCTGGCTCGGCGATGGGAAGTGGGACATCATCCATTTCAACTTCGGCCTGCACGACAGCGGAACGCGCGTCGCGGACTACGAGAGTCGCCTGCGCGAGATCGTGGCGCGTTTGAAAAAGACCAGAGCCAAGCTCATTTGGGCCAGCACCACGCCACGGCCCGCCGATGGCAAGGAAGGCCCGGCCTTTGTCACCGCCGTGATTGAGCGCAACGAAGTCGCCGCCCGCGTGATGAAAGAGAACGGCATCGCCACGGACGACCTCTACGCCGCCATCCTGCCGCATCAGGCCGAGATGCAAAATCCTCAGGACGTTCACTTCAACTCGAAAGGCTATGAGTTCCTCGGCGAGACGGTGGCGAGGTCCGTGGAGGAGACGTTGAAGACTTTGCAAAAATGACCACACAAACGGCGATACATATGAGATTCACGACCAACGTGAGGGAATGTGCATCCACACTGGATGGCTTGGTCAAACTGGGGATTCTGTTGTTAGCCACAGTGGGCCGGTGCTTCGCAAGCGACAGTGCAGCGCCAAATCTCACGCTTTGGTATGACAAGCCTGCCAAGACGTGGGCCATCGAGTCGTTGCCGATCGGCAACGGCCGATTGGGTGCGATGCTTTTCGGCGGCGCGCCGAAGGAGCGCATCCAATTCAACGAGGCAAGCCTTTGGCTCGGCGATGAAACTAATGCAGGTGCCTATCAGGCCTTCGGCGACGTCTTCGTGGAGTTGGCGCACGGAAAAGTAGACGCCTACCGGCGCGAACTGGATCTGAAAAGCGCGGTGCATACCGTCACTTATCAAAGCGACGGCGTGAATTTCCGGCGGGAAGCGTTCGCGAGTTTTCCGGCTCGGGTAATCGTTTGCCGATTTACGGCGGACAAACCTGGCGCACTAACCGGCAGCGTCACTTTAACCGATGCGCACAAGGGGCAGATCATCGCCGTGGGCAATCGGCTTACTTCCTCCGGTTCGCTCGATGGCTACACTTACCTTTCGCACAAAGGCCAACCGGAACCGCCCTACGCCATCGCATTGAAGTATGAAGCGCAAGTGGCAGCGCTGAGTGTAGGAGGGACGCAAAAAGTAATCGGTGAGAAGATTGCTTTCGAGCAGGCCGACAGCGTGACGCTGATCCTAAGTGCGGGCACCGACTTTGTTCAGGACCGGACCAAAGGCTGGCGTGGCGAACATCCTCATACCGCCGTTGCGGCCTCGCTCGATGTGGCGATCTCGACACCTTACGAGAAGCTTCTCGCTGAGCATGTCAAAGACTACGCGGCACTCTTCGGACGCGTGGAGCTAAACCTTGGCACTGGGGATGCCGCTGCGGAGGCTTTGCCCACAGACCAGAGAATCTTGAACTACAAGCGGGCGGTGGCGGATCCGAAAACGACACCCTCAACCGACATGATTCGCAACACGAACATCTCACCCGCGAATATTGCACCGGACACAGGTTTGGAATCGCTGTTATTTCAATATGGCCGCTATCTCTTGATCGCCGCGTCCCGCGCCGGTGGATTGCCCGCGAACCTGCAGGGCCTGTGGAACGAGGACAACAACCCTATCTGGCGCTGTGACTACCATGCCGACATCAACATCGAGATGAACTACTGGTCGGCAGACGTCGCCAATTTGTCTGAATGTTTCCTGCCGTATTCGGATTGGCTCCATTCCATCGTGGAAGTGCGACGCGAACAGACCCGGAAGATGCTCAAGAAAGAGACACGGGGCTGGGGCGTCACTTACTTGAATGGGATTTTCGGAGGATCGAATTATGGCTCCATCTACTTCGGCGGCGCTCCGTGGATGATGCAAAACATCTGGGAACACTACGCGTTCACCGGCGACCAGACTTACCTCCGCGCGGTGGCTTATCCAATGATGAAGGAAGTCAGCGAATACTGTCTCGAACGTTTGCAAACCCTGCCGGACGGAACTCTGGTGACCCCTCCGAACGGTTCACCCGAAAGTGCGCGGCCCGACGGCAGCAGGAAGATGGAAGTGGCCGTGGCTCATGACATGCAGTTGGTCTGGGACTTGTTCAATAATACCGCCCAAGCCGCTGATGTGCTCGGTGTGGATGCGGAGTTCCGCGACACGCTTGCCGCCAAGCGCGACCAACTGATGCGCCCGCTCATCGGCAGATGGGGCCAACTACAGGAATGGAAATCTGATATCGACGACCCCAACGATCATAACCGAGCAACCGCGCACCTCATCGCGGTCTATCCGGGGCGGCAGATCAGCGTGGAAAAAACACCTGAACTGGCCAAAGCCGCCGCTGTATCGCTGACCGCACGCGGAGAGATCGGCGATTCCCGGCGCGAATGGGTCTGGGCGTATCGCTGCGCCTTGTGGGCTCGGCTGGGCGAAGCGGAAAACGCACACCGCAAGCTGCGTGGTCTGCTGACGTTCAACACCTATCCCAGCCTGCTCACCTTCCACTCGCCGTTTCAGTTTGATGGTCATGCAGGCATCGTCGCCGGCATCTGCGAGATACTCCTGCAAAGCCATCAAGGGGAAATCGTCCTCCTGCCCGCTCTGCCTAAAGCATGGGCCAAGCAAGGCTCATTCTCCGGCCTCCGCGCCAGAGGCGGTTACAGCGTCGATTGTGCCTGGCAAGACGGCAAGGTCACCGCCTATCGCATCGCCTCACCCGAACCGCGCGAAGTCAAAGTCCGCGTCAATGGCGAAACGAAAACAATTCAAGCCGAGAAAGTCTCACAACCATGAAACCGACCCTCACCGCTATTGCCGCGCTGGTGCTCGCCACAACGGCTGCGCTCCTGAAGGAGCTGCTCGCCTGAGCGCACCCGTATCGCCACTACCGAGAGCCAGGCACCGCCCGCCACAGTATCACACCATGAGAAACCTCCTCATCCTTATCCCAATCCTTCTCGCACCACTCACCGCCCGTGCCATCGAAGCGTTCACAGGTGACAAAGCAGATTTCCACGGCGCAGCACTGCGCACAGTGATGATTGGAGGCACCAAGGCATTAGTCCTGTGTCCCGAACAGCCCGCCGCAGGCAAACCATGGGTGCTAGCGGGTTCGCTCTACAACTTGGACAGCCCCCCCGTGGCGAACATGACCCGGACGGAGCTGGAACTGGTGAAGCGCGGATTTCATGTCGTCGCGTTCGGCTTGGGAAACACCTTCGGAGCACCAGATGCCATCGCAAAATGGGACCCCGTGTATGATGAGATAACGAACAAGTATGGACTCTCCCAGCACGTCGCTCTCCTGGGAGTGAGCCGGGAAGGGCTGCCCATCACTCGCTGGGCGGCGGCGCATCCGGGTCGAGTCTCGTGCCTCTACATGGACAAAGCGGTGTGTGATTTCAAAAGCTGGCCTGGCGGCAAGCTGGGATTTGGCAAAGGCAGCCCGCGAGATTGGGAAAGCCTCATCCCACTGTATCACTTCAAGTCGGAAGCCGAGGCGCTCGCTTATCACGAGAACCCAGTCGATCTCGCGCCCAAGCTCGCTGCCGACAAAGTTGCCATCATTTACCTCGCAGGAGAGACCGATGATGCAGTGCCCTATACCGAAAATGGGGCACGCATGGAGCAGGCCTATCACAAAGCCGGTGGCATCTTTCAATTGATTCTCCACAAGGGCGAGGGACATCATCCACACGGCTTGAGCGATCCATCACCCGTGGTGGACTTCATCCAGCGCCATGCGGGAGCTGGTGTTGCTCGCAACACGCGTTTCATTCCCGACTTCAGGATCAAGCCAGACGACTACAGCGTGCTCATGGCCGCCGACGGAACGAACCCAAATGGCCTCCGCGCCTGGATCAACGACCATCGCCGACTGCAAGTAAAAGACTGGCCGCTGGGCGGACAAACCACCTGGGAAGTCGAAGTCGTCGAGGAGGGCGATTACGCCGTCAATGTCTTGTTCAACCACAGCTTCAAGATGCCGTTAAAGGTCACCGTGAAGGCGAATGCTGCTCATTGCGAAGAAACCTCCGAATACATCGCGCATCACGATTGGCGGCGCTTGCCTCTTTCAAGCACCCTGCATCTGGCAAAAGGCAGGCAGCAGCTCGCATTGACAGTGGCACCCACCAGCGGCCCACCAGCCGACAAGATCGAACTGCTCTCCATCGAACTCGTGCGCCCCGAGGTCAAAGAACGCCTGCACCGCGCTGCAATGGCCAAACGCGAAGAAGCAGACACACCGTGGTTCCGCAGTGCCCGCTACGGACTCATGTGCCATTGGACTTCACGCACCGTCCCACGCAACGGCCCGCCGAAATCATATGCCGACGCGGTTCGCGACTTCGACGTGAAGACGTTTGCGGAACAAGTTGCCAAGGCCGGCGCTCATTTCGTCACCATCACCACATCGCACGCGCAGATGTATTTCCCAGCGCCGCTCAAGTCGCTCGACCGCATCCTTCCAGGGCGCACTAGCCAGCGCGACCTCATCGGAGATTTGGTCGTCGCTCTTGGAAAACACGACATCCGGCTCATGCTCTACTATCACCTCGGATCCAATGACGACACAGAATGGCAGCATGCCAGCGGCTTTGGGAATACGGATACCACCGAGTTTTGGAATAACTGGACCGCCGTCATCAGCGAAGTGGGTGAACGCTACGGCGACCAGCTCGCAGGCTGGTGGTTCGATGACGGCACCGCGAACTACTACTACCGCAGCGCCCCGTGGGAACGCCTCGCCACCGCTGCCAAGGCCGGCAACGCGAAGCGGCTTATCTGTTTCAACCCGTGGATTCTGCCACCCGCCACCGAGTTTCAGGATTACCTCGCAGGAGAGGGCAGCACCGATCCCACCGTGCAAGGCTGGCTGAAAGCCGACGACCACGGGCGCATCTCCGGCGGTGCCTATGCGGGCTTGCAAGCCAGCGCCGCGCTGGTGATGGAAGGCGATTGGCTGCACACGAAACGCGACACCGAAATCAGCAAACCGCGCTACACGGCCGAACAGACTGCCGACTTGCTCAAGCGTTACTCCGCCCTCGGAAACGTCTTGATGCTCAATCTTGAAATCTACCAAGACGGCACCCTGTCACCCGTGACCGTCCAAATGCTCAACGAAGCGCAACGATTGGAAAAGTGATCCTTGGGCCATCAAGTGACAACGCTTGGAACACCGGTTCCCGCTCTCCGTTGAACGCCTCCGAGAGAGAAATCATCTTCAACGAACTCTGGGGATGAACCACCCTGCCCACCGTGCCGGACAAACACGACGCCCACGACTACGACCGCTTTCGCCTGCTTGCTGAACGCAGCGCTGTCACCGGTTTCATTCGCCGCTGTCATCCTCGTCAGCGAAATTAACGCGGGCCGCGGCCTCGCACCCTGCAACCGGATCGGCAAGGACGGTGTGCTTCCTGCCTCTTGAGCAATCGCCTCGGATCGGAGATTTTTGTAACCTTTGCGCGGTCCCTCGGAGTGTAGATGTTACATGCCCGAATCCGCCGAAACCACACACCCAGGTCCCGATGCCGCCTTTGTGCGGGCATTGACCGAGTCGCAGACGACGCTGCGCGCGTATTGCGAGGCGGCGCTGGGGCATTGCGAGGAGGCAAAGGATGCGTGGCAGAAGGCGAACATCGTCCTATGGCAAAAGGCGGGCGAATGGGATCCGCAGACACGATTTCTCCCGTGGGCGCTGGCGGTGGCGCGCTATGAGGTGCTCGGCATCGTCCGCGACCGGCAGCGCGAGCGGCTGATGTTCGACGACGACGTGGTGCGGATGATGGCGGATGCCTCGCTGCAACCCGCGGAGTCGCACGACCTGCGCAGCGAGGCGCTGGCGCGCTGCACGGAGAAGCTCCAGCCACGGCACCGCGAGACGCTCACCGCGCATTACGTCTTCGGCCACACGCAGGCGGATATTGCCTCGGCGCACGGCATGAGTCTGGGCGCGGTGAAGGTGCTGCTCCTCCGGCTCCGCCGCAGTCTCGCCGAGTGCATCGAACGCCAGCTCAACCAGCAGTCCGCATCATGAAAACGAATCCTGAACTTCCCTGGCGCGAGCGTCTCGATGAACTGCTCCTGGAAAGCAGGACGCGCACGCTTTCCACCGCCGAGCGTGAGGAACTCAACGCCATGCTGCGAACCCACGAAGATGCACGTTCCCACGCCGCGCAAATGCTCATGGACGATGCGGCGCTCGCGGAAGAATTGCGCGCAGCACAGATGGAATCGCTCCTCAGTGCGGACTCCGGCGGCATGCTCGGCGCGACGCAGCCGTTTGCGGAAGCAAAGCGGCGCTCCGGCTGGTTCCAATGGCGTCCGCTCACCGCAGCGGCGGCTGGCGTGGTGCTCGGCCTTTTCTGCGCGACGGTCGCGTGGGCGATGGCTTCACCGCGCGCGGTGGCGACGATGGCTCGCGTGTTCGCATTGGAGGACGGGAGCTTTGAAAAAACAATGGGGCCAGTGCCTGCGGGTTTTCCCAAGCAGGCCGGTGTGTGGAGTGGCGATGAATCGGAAGTCGTGAGCAACGGTGCCGTGAAAGCGAAAGACGGTGCGCACATGTTGCGCTTCGTGAGCCCCGGCGCGGATGCGAATGATCCAAATGGCCGCGCGATTTCGTGCGATGTGTTTCAGCTCGTGGATTTGCGCGCCCTGCGCGATCACGGCAGCACCCAGAGCGACTCGGTGCTGGAGCTGTCAGCGGAGTTTCTCGATGCCCGCATCCAGCCACGCGTGTCCGTCACGTTTACCTGTCAGATGTTCCTTTTCAACGGCGACCCCGCAAAGGCGCACGAGACGTGGCCGCTGAGCAACGGCGACGCCATCGGCAGCGGCGCAGCGCACCTCGACTCGCTCGGCGGCACTCCGACCTCGTGGAAGAAACTCACCGCGCGCTGCCTTTTGCCCGCGCAGGCGGATTACGCCGTCGTGCAGATTGCCGCGCGTCCGAACATTCGCCCCACGAAACTGGAATCACTCTTCGTGGACGACGTGAAGCTCACCGTGAAGATGCAGCCGAGCCTGCCAGTGCGCATCGTTCAACGCTGACCTGATGAAGCAAATGACCGTTACCCGCCGCCATTTCCTCCGCGCTACCGGAGCCACGCTGGCGCTGCCTTTTCTCGAATCGCTCGCGCGGGCCGCCACGCCGGTGCCGACGAGGCGCATGCTCGCCATCATGACGAACATGGGCGTGATGCCGCGCTACTTTTTCCCCGAGAAGGCGGGGCGCGAGTATGAGAGCACGCCGTATCTCGATTTGATCAAAGCACATCGCGAACGCTTCACGGTGTTCAGTGGCGTGTCGCATCCGGGCGTGGACGGGAACCATTCGTCGGAGCGTAGTTTCCTGAGCTGTGCGCCGCATCCGGGCGCGAGCAATTTCAAGAATAGCATCTCGCTGGATCAGTTCGCCGCCGAGCAGATCGGCGCGCAGACGCGCTTCGGCTTGCTCGTGCTCAGCGTGGGCAAGGATCACATGGGCACGCCGTCCACCACGCGCGATGGCGTGCAGCTTCCGGCGGAGCGCAATCCGTCGGCGCTGTATCGCCGGCTTTTCGTGCAGGGCACGCCGCAGGAGATTGAGCGCAGCATCGATGACCTGCGCAAGGGCGGGAGCATCCTCGACTTCGTGCGCGATGAGGCGCGGGACATGAACCGAGACCTGACCGCGCGCGACAGGGAGCGGCTGGACCAGTATTTCACTTCGGTGCGCGAGTTGGAGCAGCGTCTGCAACACGCGGAATCGTGGGAACGCAAACCGAAGCCTGTGGTCGCTGCGCCGATGCCGAAGGACATCCCGAGCGACACCGAAGTCGAGGCGCAGACGAACCTCATGTATGACACCATGCGCCTCGCGCTGGAGACCGACAGCACGCGCATCATCACCATTTACCTCGGCCCGCTGCTCATCACGCCAAACATCCCCGGCGTGAAAAACCAGACGCACGCGCTCACGCACCACGGCAATGATGAAGCGAAGATCGCGGAGTTGAAGAAGATCGAGGAAGCGCAGTTCCGGAGCCTCGCGCGGCTGCTCGATGGACTCACGGGCGTGAAGGAGGGCAACGACACGCTGCTCGATCACACGATGCTGCTCTACGGCTCGAACCTCTCGAACGCGAACTCCCACGACACGACGAATCTTCCACTCATCTTCGCCGGCGGCGGCTTCAAGCACGGCCAGCACCTTGCCTTCGACAAGAAGAACAACAAGCCGCTGGCAAATCTCTTCGTCACCATGCTGCAACGCATGGGCATCGAGTCGGACAAGTTCGCGAGCAGCACGGGGACGATGACGGGCGTGGAGGTGTGAAGTGTTTCACGCGACTCCGAGCCGCTCCGACGAACAACGAGCAAATCCTCAACGACAACCAACCCAATGCGCCCCCCACACAGACACATTCTCAATGCCATCGCCGCTCTCGCGGCGGCGTTTCATTCCGCGCACGCTCTCGACTATCCGCATCAAACGAATGAGCCGCAGAAGACCGGCTGGCCGCTCACGGATGAGGAGCGCGCGTATGTTTTGAAAGCAGAGTATGAACGGCGTCCCGGCAGCGAGGCGCAGAAGCATCTGCCGCAGCTCTGGCCGCAGGTTCCGAGCGCGGGATTCTTCGGCGGCGATTCGTGGCTGAAGCTGCACGAGGCGCATGTGAAGACCGTGAAGGAAAACAAGGGGCCGATTGATGTGCTGCTCGTCGGCGACAGCATCACGATCCAGTGGGGCGACTCGTGGAGGAAACTTTTTCCAAACTACAAGGCCGTGAACATCGGCATCGGCGGCGACAAGACGCAGAACGTGCTCTGGCGGCTGGACCACGGCGGCGTCGAGGGACTGGAGCCGCGCGCCATCGTGCTCATGATCGGCAACAACAACATGTTCTTCACGCCCGAAACCGGCGTGGAGGCCGCAGCCAAAGGCATCGGGATGTGCGTGAAGAATTTGCGGGAGAAATTTCCGAACGCACCGCTCGTGCTTGCGAAGATCCTGCCCGCGCACGCACCGGGCGTTCGTTTCTACGAAGACATCAATCTGACCAATGCCGCGCTCGATGCACTGAAGCTGGAGAGCGACGCGAAGGTGCGCGTGATCGATCTATGGAGCGACTTTACCAACGCGGATGGCACGCAGAAGAAGGAGCTTTTCACGAGCGACAACATCCATCTCTCGCCCTCGGGCTACGCGGTGTATGCGGCAAAATTGAAGCCGCTGCTCGAAGCGATGTTCGCCGGAAAGCCGCTGCCCGCGCAGCCGGTGAAAAAGGAAGCAAGCGCCGCGTCCGCGCCTTCATCGCCGACGGCAAAAGCTGCACCGACCGCAAGCGCGCCCAAAGCAACAGCAGGCATCATTTTGAACTCGAAGCCCGTGCTCACGTATCCCTACGCGCCTTACAACGAAGGCAAAGTGGACCCGCAACTCACCGGCTGGCCGCTCAACGACGCCGAGCGCGCGTGGGCGACGAAGGAGGAATACACGCGCAAGCCCGGCCACGAGGCGCAGAAACATCTGCCCGAGATGTGGGCCGTGACGCCGACCGCGTCGCATTGGAAAATGAAGGATGGCAGCGCAGGTAATGCGTGGCTCGATCATCACGCGACGAGCATCGAGCGGGTGCAGGCGATGAAGGATGGCATCCACATCGCGCTCATCGGCGACAGCATCACGCAGCACTGGGGCGGCGGCTGGGATGGCGAGCCGTTCAATGCCGCGTGGCAAAAACATTTCGGCGCGATGAAGACCGTGAATCTCGGCATCGGCGGTGACCGCGTGGAAAGTGTGCTCTGGCGTCTCGACCACGGCGCGCTCGACGGCACATCGCCAAAGGTGGCCGTGCTGCTCCTCGGCACGAACAACACGCCGCTCATCAGCGCGAACGGCGTGCCCGTCGCCGCCGTCGCGCAGGGCATCCAGCTCTGCGTGCAAAACATCCGCGCGCGCTGCCCGAAGACGCACATCATCGTCGTGAAAATCCTGCCGGCCGGCAAACTCGGCAATCCCATCTACGAGGCCGCGAAGAACGTGAACGCCACACTCGATGCCTTGAAGCTCGACGCGGACGCAAATGTGCATGTGCTCGACCTATGGAGCGACTTCACCAACGCCGACGGCACGATGATGACCACCCTCTACTCCGACGGCCACCTGCATCTCGGCCCCGACGGATACGAGCTTTACGCGAGCAAGCTGAAGCCGGTGGTGGAGGCGCTGATGAAGAAGTGAGACTGCAAACGCTAACGTGAATCGGCGTATGGGAATCATCGTCAGGAACAACTTAATGAAACACACACTCACTCTACTCACCGCCGTGCTGCTGGCCTTTGTCAGTCATGCCTTCGCTGCCGTATCCGTCACCGAGTTTGGCGCAAAAGGTGACGGCATTGCCGATGACACTCGCGCCATCCAAGCCGCGCTCGACACCGGGAAGAACGTCGTCATTCCCGAAGGCACCTTCCGCATCAACAACGCGCTGTCGCCGAAAGCCAATCAGGTCATCGAACTCATCGGCACCGTTCGCATCGCGGACTCGATCATCCAGCGCGTGACGGCTGACGCCGCTGCGGGACAGCCGAATGTGACGGTCGCCGATGCCTCGGGTTACTACGCAGGGCAGTGGGTCACGATGGGCGCGGACGATTTGCCCATGCAAGGCGGTGGCGGTGGCGTGCATAAGGACCGACGCGAGGGTGGCGATAGCGGACGCATCGCCAGCATCGCGGGGAATACGATCACCTTCGAGCTGCCGCTACGCCGTGCCTATAAGCTCGCGGCGAACCCGCGACTCGGCACGCAGCCCAGCGCTTTTCTCATCACGCAACCCGGCGTGCGCATCCACGGCACGGGCGTCATTGATGGCAATCGCGCGAAGCAATTCGACTTCGCGCCCGGTGACATGTCGCCAAAGCAGGGACGCGGCGAAGACACGCGAGCGGGTTGCGGCATCAGCATTGATTCGCAGGTTGAACCCGTCGCGCACGTGCGCATCGAGGGCATCACCATCCGCGACTGCATTCTGCATAATCTCAGCCTCTACAACACGCAGCACACGCTCATCAGCCACATCACCTGCATCCGCGCGCACGACAAAAACATCGTCCTGCGACGCAGCGAGTATTGCCAGCTCATCGGCAATCAGTGCCTCGACTCCGTGTTCGAGGACGGCATCATCATTTACGCGAACAACAACCATTGCATCGTGCAGGGTAACATCTGCGCCCGCAACGCCCGTGTCGGCATCGGCGTCAACGCCTTCCAGACCGGCATCCTGCTCTCCGGCAACATCTGCAAGGACAATGGAGCGAACCTCATGCTGCGCGGCGACTACTGCTCGTCCACCGGCGACTTTTGTTCCGGCACCGGCGACGTGGTCATCCACGGGCGCGGCAATCAGGTCAATGGACTCATCGCACTCTGCGGCGTGGATATTTCCGCCACCGACCTCAGCTACACCGGCGGCATCATCAGCGGCAGCGACGAAGCGCCTTTGAAAGTCGCCATGACCATCGCCCGCACGAGCGATGACAAACGCGTCGCCCTCGTGGATGGCGTGCGCATCCGGCAAGTCACCATGAAGAACTGCCACACTGCCGTGAATGTGAAGGGCGTGATCAAAGACGTGCGCCTCATCGAGAACCGCATCGAGTCGAAGGGCGAGCCATTCACTATCGCCGCCGAGTGCAAGGAGCACGTCACGCTGGAGCGGAATGAAACCGGCGTTGAATCCGCGAAAGAAAGCAAAGCGAAATGAAGCACCTGCTCGTTTTCACCGCCATACTGCTCGCACCGCTGGCCGCGCTGAATGCTGCCGAAGAACCCATCGCCATCGGTTCTCGCCGTGAGTTGTTTGTGGATCGTCTGCTCGTCGGTAAACTCAAGAACACCGCGCTGAAATTGCACGAACCCATCCTCGCCGAGCCACTGAAGGAACCTCGTCCGAATGGCCATTACGCGACGGTCTTGAAAGCGGGGGACAAGTTTCAGTTTTACTACCGGGGCGACAAGGACCCGAAGGTGACGTGGAAGACGCACGGCATCGAAGCCTACCACGAGGGCGAGGTGACGCTCTATGCGGAGAGCAAGGATGGCATCTCGTGGACGAAGCCGAAGCTCGGCTTGTTCGAGCATCCATCGTTCCTGGATGGCAACATCGTCTTGATGAACGAGATTTTCGTGAACCACAATTTCACACCCGTCATCGACACCAAGCCAGGTGTGCCGGCAGATCAGAAATACAAGGCGCTGGGCGGCATTGCGTTTCAGCTGCATCAGTCCGCGGTGCGCGAGAAGCGCGGCCCGGGCGGGCTGAAGGCGTTCGTTTCACCCGATGGCATTCATTGGAAAAAGCTGCGCGAGGAACCCGTCATCCCCGAGGACTGGGGCAAGTATTTCGATTCGCAGAACTACGCTTTCTGGAGCGAGAGCGAGCAGTGCTACGTGTGTTACTTCCGCCGTTTCATCAAAGGCTACCGCGGCATCGCCCGCACGACGTCGCAGGATTTCATCACCTGGACGCCGCTCGTCGAAATGCAGGCGAACCTGCCCGGCGAGCATCTCTACACGAGCTGCACGCAGCCTTACTTCCGCGCACCGCACATCTATGTCGCGATGCCCACGCGCTTCATGGACAAGCGCGGCGCGGCCACGGACATCCTCTTCATGACCACGCGCGGCGGTGACCATTACGACCGCGAGTTCACGCAGAGCTTCATCCGCCCCGGCCTGAGCAGAGACGGCTGGTTGAACCGCGCGAACTACGCCGCCATCGGCATCCATCAGACCAGCGACACCGAGATGTCCATGTTCCTCACGGGCGGACGGCGCTACACGTTGCGGCTCGATGGTTTCGTCTCGGTGAATGCGCCGCTCGCAGGCGGCGAGTTCATCACCAAGTCATTCACGTTCACCGGCACGCAACTGGAGATCAACTACGCCACCAGCGCCGCCGGGCAGGTGCGAGTGGAGTTGCAAGACGCCGATGGCAAACCGATCCCCGGCTTCGCTCTCGAAGACTGTGAGCCGATCTGGGGCGATCACGTCTCACGCATCGTGAAATGGAAGGCTGGCGATGATGTGAGCGCTCACATTGGAAAGCCCGTGCGGTTGCGTTTTGAAATGAGCGATGCGGATTTGTTCTCCATGCGGTTTCTGGAAAAGCATGAGACCAAATGAAACGCACGCTGATTCTTTTTACGGCACTGCTGCTCGCGCCGTGCGCAGCGCTGCCTGCCGCAGACCGCACTGCTTTCTTCGAGCAGCACTGCTACGACTGCCACGATGCGGATGAAAAAAAGGGCGGGATCGATCTGGCTTCGCTCGCGCTGAAGCTCGACGACCGCGCGAACTTCGAGACGTGGGTGAAGCTTCACGACGCGATCGCGAATGGCGAGATGCCGCCGAAGAAGAAGGCGCGGCCGCCGCAAGCGGAGACGAAGGCGTTGCTGGCGGATCTTGATGGGAAGCTGATCGCGGCGGATGAGGCACGGATCGCGAAGGACGGCGGGCGCGCGGTGTTTCGGCGGCTGACGCGTTCGGAGTATGAGAATGCGGTGCGCGATTTGTTGGCGCTGCCGCATTTGGAAATCAAAGAGCTGCTGCCCGCGGATGGTTCGCGGCATGGCTTCGACAAGGTCGGCGATGCGCTCGACCTCTCGCATGTGCAGCTTGCGAAGTATCTGGAGGCTGCGGATCGCGCTCTCGATGCGGCGATTGCCACGCGGGCCACGCCGCCGCCGGTGGTGAAGCGGCGGCTGTATCCGACGGATTCGTTCAAGTGGCACGCGAACCTCAAGCTCGGCAGCGCGGTGCTGCTGAAGGACGGTCAGCCCGATCCGCTCTGGCCGGTGGCGACGGTGAAGCACGATGCGGGTGATGACATCAAGACGCCGGACTTTTTCAAACTGAAGCAATCCGTCGCGCTGCTCACGCCGAATCTCGAAGGCTGGCTCAAGAGCATGACCTTCGCGCCGATGTTTGCGGGCAAGTATCGGCTGCGGCTCTCGACGTGGAGCGCGCATTGGAACGCGGGCAAGCTGGAGCCCGCGCCCGTGCCGCAGACGGTGCGGCTGTATGTGCATCCGCGCACACTCGGCTACTTCGAGGCGCCGTCGCTCACGCCGAAGGTCCACGAACTGACGCCGTGGCTGGAGATGGGCGATGAGGTCATCTTTGATCCCGCGTCGTTTTTCTGGACGGGCTTGCAGATTCATCAGCACCAGGGCGGCGGCGGGCTGCACGTCGGGCCGGCGGTCGTGTGCGACTGGCTCGAAGTGGAAGGCCCGCTCAACGACCAATGGCCGCCGGAGAGTCATCGCCGCGTGTTCGGTGATTTGCCGCTGAAGCCCTTCGATGCCGCGAGCGGACTCACGCCGCCAACGCACCCGCAACCTGTGCAAAAGGTCGGCTACGGCTGGCCGAAGCCGTGGGAGATTCCGCCCGGTGATTCGAAGCCGCAGCCGCTCGTCACGGTCGCGAGCGACGTGCCACTCGATGATGCGAAGCGCCTGCTCGCGAGTTTTCTCCCGCGTGCATTTCGTCGTGATGTGAGCGATGCCGAGGTGATGAAGTATGTCGGCCTCGTGCAGCAGCGCTTGGACAAGAAGGACTGCTTCGAGCTGGCGATGCGCCACGCATACAAGGCCGCGCTGACTTCCACGCAGTTCCTCTTCCGCAAAGAAACTCCGGGCAAACTCGACGACCTCGCACTCGCCACACGACTCGCTTTCTGGCTCTGGAATTCACCGCCCGATGACGCCCTCCTCGCGCTCGCGAAACAAGACAAACTCCACGAGCCCTCAACGCTCCACACACAAGTCGAGCGCCTGCTCGCCGACACGCGCGGCGGGCGCTTCATCACCGACTTCCTCGACCAGTGGCTCAAGCTCCGCGACATCGACGCCACCGATCCCGACCGCGCGCTCTACCCCGAGTTCCAGCTCTATTTGAAGGAGTCCATGCTCGCCGAGTCGCGCGCCTTCTTCCGCGAACTCATCGCCAAGGACCTGCCCGCGTCGAACATCGTCGCGTCGGATTTTGCGATGCTCAATCAACGCCTCGCCGAGCACTACGGCATCGCCGACATCGTCCGTCTCACCGGCCCGGACATTCGCCGAGTCACGCTCCCGCCCGGCAGTCATCGCGGTGGCTTCCTCACGCAGGGCGCGGTTTTGAAAGTGACCGCCAACGGCACCGTGTCATCGCCCGTCGTGCGCGGCGTCTTCGTCACCGAACGCATCCTCGGCCAGCCCGTGCCACCGCCGCCGCCCGGCGTGCCCGCGATCGATCCCGACACGCGCGGCGCGACCACCATCCGCGAGCAACTTGCCAAGCATCGCGCCGATGCCAGTTGCGCCGCGTGCCATCGCAAGATGGACCCGCCCGGCCTCGCCCTGGAGAGCTACGACGTCATCGGCGGCTGGCGAGCGCAGTATCGGTCGTTGGAAAAGGGAACGCCCGTCGCGCTGAATTTCCCCGACGGCACCGGCGTCCGCTACAAGGCCGGCCCCGTCGTGGATGCCAGCGGCGAGACCGCGCAAGGCGAGCCCTTCACCGACCTCGCCGCATTCCAAAAACTCGCACTCGCCCACCCCGACATCATCGCCCGCGCCTTCGTCACGCAAATGTTCACCTACGCCACCGGCGCCGAACCGAGCTACGCCGACCGCCGCGAAATCTCCCGCATCCTCGCGGAGACGATGGCGGGGAAGTTTGGCGTGCGTTCGCTCATTCACGCGATGGCGGAGAGTCCATTGTTTATGAGCAAATAGGACTCATGCCGGGGCGGCGAATGGGGGAGAGAAAATGTGTAACCTTTATGCCTCTCGCATCACTAGTAGGAGCACATTGAAATGACGCCTGATCCAAATCCAAATAACGGCGCGATGGATGACGACGCACTCGACCAGCAGGTGCGGACGTTTCTGGCCGCACGCCCGTTGATTCAGGCACACATCGGTTCGCTCGTGCGTGATGCGGCGTTGGCGGAGGATGTGTTTCAGGAGGTGTGGATTCGGTTTGAACGCGTCACGCGACGAGGCGAGATCGTTGCGAATGTGCCAGCCTGGTGCCGGGCAGCCGCGAGGTTGGTAGCGTTGGAAAGCTGGCGGCGGCAAGGCCGGGAGCAGGCCACGGAGGATGAGGAACTGGCTGCGCTCGTCGAGCAGGCTTACGAGGACCAGGATGTGCAGGCCGAAATTTGGGGGGCGCGCAGTGCGGCGCTAAAGCATTGCCTTGATCTGCTGCCCGACCGTTCACGCGATCTAGTCACCCGCCGCTATCGCGATGGCCAGCCGCTCGCTGAAATCGCCGACCAACTTAGCCAAAGCCTCGGCAGTGTGAAGACGGCGATGTGCCGCCTGCGACTCGCGCTGGCAGAGTGCGTCCGCAAACGTCTCGCATCAAATCCCGCATGCTCATGAACGAAACTCGCCTGGAAGAACTGCTCCTTGCCTACGAGGACAATACGCTCCGCTCTGATGAACTGACTGAGTTCAAGCATCTCCTTCGTTCATCTCCTGCGGCACGCGAACGCCTCGTCGAAGCGGGGGTGCTGCAAAGCGTTGCCAAGAGTCACTTCTTTATCGAGGCGGCCGCTGCGCAGCTTCCAACGAAACAGAATCGCTTGTTTCAATGGCGTCCGCTCATGGCTGCGGCGGCGGGGATTGTTTTGGGGATGTTCTGCACGTCGGTGGTGTTTGGTTATGTGGGGCCGCGTGTGGTGGAGAAGGTGAAGGCGGTGTTCAGTGAGGGCTTTGAATCAGGCATGACGAAGACCGCACCCGGAGTGCCGCGTGTTGCTGGACAGTGGAGCGGCGATGAGGCGGAGGTGGTCACCTCGACCCCGGAGGTGAAGGCGCATGGCGGTGCGAAGATGCTGCGCTTTCTCAGTGCGACCTATCCGGGTGAGAACTCGCCACGCAGTCAGTGGGGGGATGTGTATCGCATCGTGGATGTGCGCGGGCTGGCCGGTGCGGGGAGCACGGTGGCGCGGGTGTCGGCAAGTTTTGCGCAGGGAGTGGTGACGGGGGAGGAAAGGTTCGCGTGCAGGGTTGGAGCTTATGCGTTGGATCAGGATTTGAGCACGCTGCCATCGTCGCTGAACCACACGTGGTTGCAGCAAAACAACAGCGCGACGGGTTCACGCAGAGCGGTGCTCACGGGCACTGGCCGGTGGCAGGAAGTTTCCGTCGAGCTGCCGATCACGCGTGAGACGCGCTTTGTGGTCCTGCATCTCGCGGTGGTTCAAGAGCAGCCCACACTCAATTCCGGAGTCGTGCAGTTTAGCGGTCACTTCATGGACGACGTGAAGGTGGAGCTGATCACGCGGCCTTGATCGGCCTCATCGCTCATTCTGCTCTCCCGAATCCAAGGACGCATCACTTCACGATCCAACTTCTTTCCACAACACCTCATGTCCCACCCTCATCCATCCCACGGCCCCTCCTCCAAACAGCACGCTCTGAATCGCCGCCAGTTTCTACGCGCGGGCTCGGCGGTGCTGGCGCTGCCGTTTCTCGAAGCCCTCGCGCCGCGACTGGCTCGCGGAGCCGCCGCGCCGCCGCCAAAACGCATGGTGTGCATCATGACGAACACCGGTCTGCTGCCGGATAACTTCTGGCCGAAGCAGACAGGCAAGGCGTTCGAGCCATCGCGTTATCTCGCGCATCTGGAGCCGGTGCGCGGGCGCTACTCGGTGATGAACGGGCTCTCGCACCCGGACAACTCTGGCGGGCATGTGGTGGAGAAGAGCTTCCTCACCGGTGCGCGGTTTCCGTCGTCCGCCGTTTTCAAGAACAGCATCTCTGTCGATCAGCTCGCGGCGGAGTCGCTCGGTCATCACACTCGGTTCCCCTTTCTCGCGCTTGGCGTAAATGGCCAGCACGACGGGTTGCTCTCCGTCTCGCGTGATGGCGTATTCATCCCGCCAGAGCTGAGCCCGGCCAAGGTGTATCAGCGGCTCTTCACCCCGGACACGGCAGCAGAGAGCGAGCAACGGATGCGCGAAATCGGCCAGCGGGTGAGCACGCTCGACTTCGTGAATGAGAAGGCGAAGCGGCTCTCGCGCAGCCTTGGTGCGGAGGATCGTGCGCGGCTCGACCAGTATCTCACCTCGGTGCGCGAGCTGGAGCAGCGGCTGGAGCAGGCGCGGGTGTGGCAGCAGCGGGAAAAGCCGCGCGTCGCCGTGCCTCAGCCGCAGGACATCCTGGATAACACGCAGGACGTGGATCGCGCCCGGCTGATGTATGACATGACTTTGCTCGCCCTCCAGAGCGACAGCACACGCATCGTCACGCTGTATCTGAATCCGCTGGAGGTCCTCGTGAAGTTGCCAGGCATGAGCGACCGCACGCACACGCTCACGCATCACGGCAATGAGCCGGAGAAGCTAGAACAACTCGCCAAAGTCGAGGAAGCGGGGCTGAAGAATCTCGGCCGCTTCCTCGCGGGGCTCGCTGCGGTGAATGAAGGCGGCAGCAGCCTGCTTGACGACACAGCGGTGCTCTTTGGCTCGAACATGTCGAACGGCAGCAATCACTCGAACGTGAACCTGCCGGTCCTCCTCGCAGGCGGTCGCTTCAAGCATGGGCAGCACCTGCAGTTTGATCTGAAGAACAACACACCGCTTTGCAATCTCTTCGTCTCCATGCTTCAGCACATGGGCGTGGAGCGCGATGTCTTCTCCACAAGCACGGGAACTCTCAGCGGACTGGAAATGGCATGAGACGCGGTGCATTTCCCCTCCTCCTCGCATCGCTTTTTCAATTCCTGCCGGCCACACTCATCGCAGCTGATGCGGAGCTACGTGGCTATCTGGAGACGCATTGTTTCGACTGCCACGACTCGACGACGAAGAAAGGCGGGCTCGATCTGGAGTCGCTGCCGATGCAGCTCGACGCACGCGAGCGATTCGACAATTGGGCGCTCGTCCATGACCGCATCGCCGCCGGTGAAATGCCGCCGAAATCGCGCAAAGCGCGTCCTTCCGAAAAGGAAAACGCCGATGCGCTGAAGCGGCTTGATGACCGCCTGCACGACGCCGATGCTGCGGTCATCGCGAAGACAGGGCGTGCACTGTTCCGCCGCCTCTCTGCGCAAGAGTTCGAGAATGCGCTGCGCGATCTGCTCCATCTGCCCGGCCTGCGGATCAAGCAACTGCTGCCCGAAGACGAGCGCCGCCATGGCTTCAACAAGATCGGCCAGGCGCTCGATCTCTCGAACGTGCATCTCAGCCAGTTCATGGACGCGACGGACCTCGCGCTCACCGCCGCCATCGCCACGCGCAGCACGCCGCCGCCGGTGTTGCGCCAGCGCTACGGCGGGGCCACCGGTTCGGAGACTTGGAACTGGATGGCGCATGGCAGTGCCGTGCTACTGAAGGACAAGCAATACGATCCTGTCGTGCCACTGCCCGACCCGGAGGACGATCTCAACGCCAACGGCAACCTCAAAAGATCCCGCTACGCCGCGTTCGGCAAAGTCCTCCGCGACTACCCGCACGCCGCTGGCTTCTTCACCGGCGCGATCCATCGTCCGATGATTTTTTCGCTGCAATTCTCGCCCATCTACGCGGGCCAGTATCGCATCCGCACCTCCGCGTGGGGCTTCTGGTGGGACCGTGGCAAAGTGGAGCCGCCGCACCGCAATGAGTCCTTCGCGCTCACCGCATGGATGCCCATGGAAGGTCCGCGTTTTGTTCACACGCCGTCGCGCTGGCTCGGCCTCTTTGACGCGCCGTCACTCGAAAGCCGCATCCACGAATACCAGGGCTGGTTCGATGTGAACGAGGAACTGGTCTTTGACATCGGCACCTTGAACGGCCACGAGAAAACCACCGGGCGCTTCCCCGGCGACGCGAAGGGCTCCTGCACTGTCTATAGCGGCCCCGGCATCGCCCTTGATTGGTTTGAAGTGGAAGGCCCGATCTTCGAGCAATGGCCGCCGCGCAGCCACACCGCGATCTTCGGCGATTTGCCGATTCGCCCGCTCGCAAAAGACAGCGACCTCATCCCTCCAAAACGCACGCCGGTGCGGCAGCGTTCGCGTTCGGGCATGGCCCGTCCGACCAACGCTTCGATCCCAAGGGAAGAGCAGGAGCCGCCGCTGGAGAGTGTCATCACCGCGCATCCGCACGAGGACGCCACGCGCCTGCTCGCGCAGTTCCTTCCGCGCGCGTTCCGTCGTCCCGTCACGGCAGAGGAAGTGCAGGGCTATGTGCAAATCGTCGCGCGCGAACTGGAAGGTCACGCGTGCTTCGAGGATGCGATGAAGGAAGCGTGCAAGGCCGCGCTGTGCTCCACGGATTTCCTCTTCGTCGGCGGCGACACCATCGCCGATGCGAAGGCCTCACGCCCTCGACTCACCGACCGTGCCCTCGCCGAGCGCCTTGCGCTTTGGCTCTGGAACAGCGTGCCCGACGAGGAACTCCTCGCGCTCGCCAGCGAAGGCCGCCTGCATCTTCCCGAGAACCTCAAAAAGCAAAGCGACCGCCTGCTCGCAGACGCGCGCTCAGACCGCTTCATCGCCGACTTCACCGACCAATGGCTCGACCTGCGGAAAATCGACGCCACCCAGCCGGACCAGAAGATTTACCCCGAGGCTCGTTCGCCTCTGAAGCAAAGCATGATCGCCGAAACCCGCGCCTACCTGCGCGAGCTGATCACGAAGAACCTCAGCGTCACGCACCTCGTGAAATCGGACTTCGCGATGCTCAATCAAAGCCTCGCGATTCACTACGGCGTTCCCGGCGTCACGGGTTGCGACATCCGCCGCGTTCCCCTGCCGCAAGACAGTCCGCGCGGCCCCTTTCTCACGCAGGCTGCCGTGTTGAAAGTCACTGCCAACGGCACCACCACCTCACCGGTCACACGCGGCGCATGGATCAATGAGCGCATCCTCGGCAACGTCATCCCGCCGCCACCCGCCGGCGTGCCCGCCCTCGATCCAGACACGCGCGGTGCCACCACGATCCGCGAGAAGCTGGAGAAGCATCGCTCCGACGCACGCTGTGCCGGTTGCCACGCGAAGATCGACCCGCCAGGTTTCGCG
This sequence comes from uncultured Spartobacteria bacterium, assembly GCA_903882875.1. GTDB lineage: Bacteria > Verrucomicrobiota > Verrucomicrobiia > Chthoniobacterales > Chthoniobacteraceae > SXWH01. The sequence goes on from CAIRYQ010000082.1 coordinate 45,768, forward strand.
CTGGAGAGCTTCGATGTCATCGGTGGTTTCCGCGACCGCTACCGCTCGCTGAGCGCGGGCAACACGTTGGTCGATTTCCACTTCGACTCTGGCTTCAACCCCAGAGTCCGTCTGAACCAACCCGTCGATCCCTCCGGCCAGCTCCCCAGCGGCGAGCCCTTCCAAAACCTCGCCGACTTCCAATCCCTCGTCCTGCGCCACCCCGAAGCCCTCGCCGCCAACATGACGCGTCAGCTCCTGATGTATGCCACCGGCTCCGAGCCCCACTACTCCGACCGCCGCGAAATCACCCGCATCCTCGCGCAGACAAAGCCGAGTAACTACGGCCTCCGCTCCCTCATCGACGCCATCGTGCAGAGCGAGCTGTTCCTCACGAAGTAAGACCACACCAATCATGAAACGCATACTCACATTCCTCACCGCCTTCACCGTCGCTATCGCTACACTCACTCACGCTGCCGATGACGGGTTCGAATCGATCTTCGATGGCCAAACCCTGAAAGGCTGGCATGTCAGTGCCAAGTCCGGCCATAGCCGCGCCAGCAACAATAAAACCGGTGGCGACTGGAAGGTGGTGGACGGCGCGCTCACTGGCACGCAGGACATCCCCGGCAATGGCGGCATCATCCTGACAGATGCGAAGTATTCCGAGTTTGAGATCACGCTGGAGATGAACAACGACTTCGGCCCGGATAGCGGGCTCTTCCTTCGCTGCACCGAGGACGGCAAGTGTTACCAGGGACTCATCGATTTCCATCCCGGCGGCAGCCTCATGGGCCTTTACGGCGAGGGTCTCGGCGGCAAGCCTCACTTCCGCTTCTTCAACTTCGGAAAGACCGAGAGCGATATCATCCTCACTCCCGACCGCACGCCACAGCCGGTGGCGATGACGCCTGAGCAATGGAAGACCTTCTGGGAAGCGGATGGCTGGAACGAGTTCAAGATGCGCATCACTGGCGGCGACAAGCCCACCATCACCACCTGGATCAACGGCATGCAGATCATGACGTGGACGGAGACGGAGGCACGCCTGCCCATCGCAGGACACATAGGCCTCCAAGTGCATGGCGGTGGCAACGAGGTCGGACGCTTTGTGCGCTACCGAAACATCCGCATCAAGAACCTCGCGGCTCCAACTGCACAGCCAGCCGAAAGCCCCGCGCCATTGTCCGTCGGGTGCCAAGCGTTCACCTTCAATCGCTTCACGGTCTATGAGGCCATCGAGAAGACGGCGGAGGCGGGCGGGACGGTGATCGAGTTCATCTCCGGCCAGAGACTCATCAAAGCAGAGCCGGGGAAGCTCAGTCCCGACATGAGCGATGAGCAACTCGCGGCGTTGCATGCGCATTTGAAAAAGCACGGCGTCGCACCGGCGAGCCTCTTCATCGGCATCCCGAATGATGAGGCGGGCGCGAGGAAGGTTTTCGAGTTTGGCAAGCGGCTCGGGGTGAAGTCGTTCAGCATGGGGCTCGTTCCCGATCAGCTCGACCTGCTGGAGAAGATGGTGAAGGAGTTCGACATCCGTGTGGGCTTCCACAATCACGGAAAGACGCCGCTGAATCGCACTTGGGACCCGGCTTTCGTCCTCGACGTGGTGAAGAATCGCGATGCGCGTCTCGGTTTGTGTGCCGACACGGGGCACTGGGCGACCTCGGGGCTGAATGCGCTGGATGCGATCAAGCTGGTCGAGGGACGCATCATCAATCTGCATCTCAAGGACCGCGCCGTCGTCGGTCAGGCGTCCACCGATCTCATCCTCGGCACAGGCGTGACAGACATCGCCGGGATCGTCGCGGAACTGCGGCGGCAGAAGTTCGCAGGCTCCATCTTCGTGGAATACGAGACGAACTGGCTGAACAGCGTGCCGGATGTAAAGCAGTGCATCGAGTTCATCCATCATCCGGTGGCGAAATCGGCGAGCGCTTCACCCCCGTCGTCCCCCGATGCTGCGCAGACTCCCGAGTTCCATCTCGACGTGCCGGGCTTGAAAGCCGTGGTCATCGACAGCGACGAGCGCGAGTCCTTCCTCGGGCTGCAACTCGACAGCGCCGGGCGGCTCTTTGCGGGCTGCCGCGAGGCGCTGTTTGTGTATGAGCCTGCGCCGGGCGGACTGTATGCGCCGCGCCAGTTGCTCTTCCGTTTTCCGAAGGACGCGTGGGTGTATGACATCGCG
>CAIRYQ010000083.1 GCA_903882875.1 uncultured Spartobacteria bacterium
CAAGCCGTTCACCGCTAATTTTTCCTGCATCCGCGACTCCACACACCTCCGCATTCCCATGAAAACCACCCTCCGCCGCCGCCTCTTCATCACTTTCGCCGCGCTGTCCGCTTCGGCGCTGCTCGGCCCGAATCTTTTCGCCGAGAACATTCAGCCTGCGAAGCTCGCGCCGGTGCTTCAGCCTTTTGTGGACCAGCACATTCTCGCGGGCTCGGTGGTGCTCGTAGCGGACAAGGACAAGGTGCTCGACGTGGAAGCAGTCGGCTGGGCGGACATCGCGGCGAAGAAGCCCATGAAGACGGACTCCATGTTCTGGATCGCCTCGCAGTCCAAGCCCATCACGGCGACGGCGCTCATGATCCTCGTGGACGAGGGCAAGGTGAATGTGGACGACCCGGTGGAAAAGTATCTCCCGGAATTCAAGGGCCAGCAGGTGAACGCCGCCGCGGAAGGCGCGAAGCCGGGCTTCACGGGCAAACCGCGCCATCCCATCCTCGTGCGCGAGGTGCTCAGCCACACGAGCGGGTTGCCTTTTAAGAGCGCGATCGAGGAGCCGACGCTTGACATCCTGTCCCTCGAAACGCGCGTGAAGAGCTACGCCAAGGAACCGCTGCTGTTCGAGCCGGGCACAAAGTCGAAGTATGCAAACGCAGGCATCAACACCGCCGGGCGCATCGTGGAGGTCGTGAGCGGGATGAAGTTCGAGACCTTTCTCGACGAGCGAATCTTCAAGCCCCTCGGCATGACGGACACGACGTTCTACCCCGGCAAGGCGCAGATCGAGCGCCTCGCCAAATCCTACAGGCCGAACGCCGCCAAGGACGGGCTGGAGGAAACGGAGATCGGCCAGCTCAAGTATCCGCTCGACGATCCCGAGCGCCGCCCGATGCCCGCGGGCGGCCTCTTTTCCACCGCGAAGGATCTCTCCATCTTCTACCGCATGATGGCGAATGGCGGCATCTTCAACGGCAAACGCATCCTGTCCGAGAAGTCGGTGAAGACCATGACGAGCGACCAGTCCGGCGAGGCGAATTCGCACTACGGCTTCGGCTTCGGCACGGACGGGAAATCCTTCACGCATGGTGGCGCCTACGGGACAAACTCCCGCTACGACATGGAGCAGAAGCTCGTCACCATCTACCTCGTGCAGCACGCAGGCTGGATCGGCAACGGCAAGGACATCCTGCACCAGTTCCAGGTGGCGGCGACGGCGGCCTACGGATCAAAGGCCGCATCCTCGGCAAAGCCGGACGCCGCGCCCATCACCGTGGGCAAATAGGGCGTGCCCGAGACGAAGGCCAAGCCGAGAGTCAGCCCCACCCCGCGAGAACGGGTCGTTCGGCTCGATGACAATAGAATCTATTCTGCGAGAAACGGCCCATTGCCCTTCGGAAGCCAAACCTCAGTGGAACTTGGTTGCGTATTTTTGTTCCGTTCACCCCGAAACCCACATGAGCAGAGAAGTGGCTGGGCCCGGAATCGAACCGGGGACACGAGGATTTTCAGTCCTCTGCTCTACCAACTGAGCTACCCAGCCATCTCGCTTGCAATCAGGATCTTGAGAGGATCCCGGACTGTCGCATTTGACAATCTGATACTGCGATCTGATACTGCTTGCACAGAACGACCCATAATCTCCTCCCATGAGCCTGTCAAGCCAGTGGAAAAAATCTTCAGTCGCGAATGTCGTGCGTTATCAGCCATCAGGCGTTTGTTTCGCAAGGGGGCGCATCGGCGGCAAGTTAATTCGTCAGAGCCTCCGCACCGCCATTCTGGAGGCCACCAAAGCCCGTCTGGCCGAGCTCAGAGACTGTGAAAAAAGCCAACGGGCGAGCGTGCGGAGCATGATTTTGGATGCTTGAGCAAAAATGAGGGCCTGGCTCGAAGAAGGTTTTGTTTCGTAGAGTTGAATTCGGGAAGCCCCCAAAGAAAAAAAGATGAAAGTGCGGTGCCCCCCGCTTCTGAAATTCTAGCTTCCAAATGAAGCCCGCATCGGGGAAGCGACGCTCCATGCGCAGTGAGAAATCGTCCAGATCCGCCTTGTAAACCGTGGAATCGGGATCGGATTTCTTCAGGTAAGTCAGGTGGATGAACAGCGGCAATTGCGTGCAATCGGTTGCTGCAATCGTCCTGCGGAGCCGCCTCCGGGACGCGGCTCTGAATTCCGAAACCCGCCCACGGCGCGGCGGAGCGACCTCGCGAGATTTCGGAGCACCAAAAGGCCGAGGCACGCAGACGAGGGCGAGACCGTCGTTCTTGTGGATCTCGACGAAGGGGGATTGCGCGGAAATACGACTCTTTGACAAGCCCGGCGCGGCAGCTCCACGGCAATTCGGTCGCCTTCCACGAGAAGCGGCCCCTTGCACCTCGCGATCCAAACGCACGGAGTTTTTCCGCGGCAGGCGTGACTGTGGGACTCCCGCTCACAGCCAAACACGCCCGATTCCTCCCATCGAAGTGTGACAGTCTCCGTGTGACATTCGCGCCGGGTTTCCCTCTGTTTTCAGAAGGTGGGTCGGGCGAGACTCGAACTCGCAACCAACGCCTTAAAAGGGCGCTGCTCTACCATTGAGCTACCGACCCGGTCGCCGAAAGGAGGCGTGCAACTAAGGCACGCTGCCGCGTGACGCAAGCGCGAAAAGCCTCTAGCTTGCGCGCTCCCGATGGCATTCCCGAAACTTTCAAAATCTGCGCGCTGGAAAATCACGATCATCGCGCTGCTTGCAGCGATCGTCTCCGGCGTCATGTGGAAATGGCCGGAGATCGAGATGTGGCTTTTTCCGCCGCCGCCGGTGATCACCACTCCGCAGCTCGCGTGTGCGGAAGTGCAGGGCCGCTCACTTTATTTCAACGGCATCGCGCTGCCGTGGCTGGAAAAATTCCGGCCCGATCTGCTGACGCCGGAGGATCACGATCCTGCGAGTTCGCGACGGCGCGCATTCGTGCAGGCTCCGCAGAATCCGAAGCTCTTCCGGCAGCTCGATAGGCAGTTCCGCTTCGACACGCTGGTGCTCGTGGGCGACCCGAGCAACTATCAGCGGCTGCTCGATCATCTGCTCGAACCGGAGCAGGACAAGCGCGACTTCCGCCTCGTGTATCTCGATCACTGGGCTTATGTTTTCAAACGTGACGCGACTCGCGTGTGGCAGCCCGCCGACTCGGAAGCGGTGCGCCGGCGCCTCGGAAAAGTCCGCGCGCGCGATCAGGCCGCGTTTCTCGCAATGGCCGCAGGGAAAATGCTCGCCATCCGGCTGCCGGACGCGGCGAAGCGATGGCTCGACGAGGCGCAGTCGCTCGACGGCCGTTCGCCCGACGTGCTCGGCGGACTCGCGGGGTACAAGATTTCCATCGGCAGGTGGATCGAGGCGGAGGCGCTGGCGGACAAGGCGCTGGGAAAAAATCCAGAGTCCATCCCCGCGCTCGCGGCAAAGATCACGGCGATGCGCGCGACAAAACACCACAAGGACGCGTACCTCTTTTCCAAACGCCTGAACGAGCTGCTGCCCGAGGAGCCGGTGCGGCTCTGGCAGCACGCGCAGCTCGCCCACGAGGCGCGCGAAAATGCCGCCGAGATCGCGGCGCTCACGCGGCTCGTCGCCCTCGCACGTGAGGACGGCCGGCCTTCGGCGGAATACGAGTTCCGCCTCGGCGAAGCGCATGCATTCGAGGCGATCAACAACGCCGAGCACGCGCGCCTGGCACTCGATCACCTGCGTCTCGCGATCTCCGATCCGATGCTGTCCGCCGAGCAGCGGAAGTTCGCCGAAGAGCGAATCGCGATCATCCGCGAGCGCACGGGGCTGAAGTGATGCCCGCGCGGTTTGCAAATTGCGCGCGGTGATCCGAGGATGCGTCGCTCTTTACCGCCGTGATTTTTTCCAGACCCGCCATCGCCGCCCTGTGTGCCACGCTCGCCGCCGCATTCCCGCTGCGCGCCGAAGAGCTGATTGCGATCCGCGGCGCGCAGGTCGCCGCGGAGCCCGTGACCGCCGCCGCGGCGGAGATCAAAAAGGAAACCGGGCTGGAATTCCAAATCGTCACAGAGGGTGGGAGCGCGGCTGCCGTCTTCGGGATCGCGGAGGATGTCGCGGATGTCGCGCTGCTCAGCAGAAAAATGACGCCGCAGGAACAGGCCGCCTGGCCGGACAAGGCGTTTCACGAGGTGCAGTTTGGGAAGCAGGCGCTCCTCATCGTCGTCCCCTCGCAAGTGTGGGACGGCGGCGTCCACACGATCACAAAGGATCAGCTCCGCGCCATCTACGAAGGCCGGCTGACAAATTGGAAGACGCTCGGCGGCCCCGATCGGAAGATCGTTTTTTACAACCGCGACGTGCGGACCAGCGCGTGGGAGATGCTGATGTTTTTTCTCTACGAGGACATCCGCAAGGCTCCGCCGAGCCAGGCCGAGGTGCTCGTCGAGCCGAGCGACGTGACGACTGCCGTGGAGTTTAACGGTGGCTCGATCAGCGTACTCGAATACGCTGCGCCAAAACCCGCCGCCCTCCACGCGCTCGGCATCCGGCTGCAAGACGGAATCGCCGAGCCGATCGCGAAAGACGTCGCCACAGGCCGCTACGAACTTTCGCGCGATCTCATCATCGCCACGGCGCGCAAGCCGGCGGGAAAAGTGCGGCGTTTTGTGGATTTCATGCTCGGGCCGGCCGGCCAGGCATACCTGAACAAGACAGGCCACCTCTCGAACGCAGATCTCGACGCGAAGTGAGTGTGCTTCCCCATCGGGTGCTGCCGCTCGTGAATCATTCGCCGAAGAGGATTGCCGGCTGTCAACCGATCGGACAGGCCCGGAGGCTGCCCCGCAAATTCCTTTTGCACACGCAGACCGGGCGACTAGCCTCCGCGCGCCATGCACCAGTCCGCGAGCCAAAAGGCCGCACAATCATCGTCCCCGCTCACCCGTTGTGACTCCTTTCCGCCACGCCACCTCGGCTCAGGCGACGATGCGATCGCGGAAATGCTCGCGGCCCTCGGCCTGCAGAATATTGACGAACTGATCGCGCTCACCGTCCCCGCGACGATCCGCAACTCCTCACCGCTGAATCTTCCCGAGCCGCTCGGCGAGAGTGCGGCGATCGAGGAACTGCGCGCCATCGCGTCGAAGAACCAGGTCTTCAAAAGCCACATCGGCCAGGGCTACCACGGCTGCATCGTGCCGCCCGTGATCCAGCGGAACATCCTCGAAAATCCCGGCTGGTACACAGCCTACACGCCGTACCAGGCGGAGATTTCGCAGGGTCGGCTCGAGGCGCTGCTGAATTTCCAGACGATGATCGCCGACCTCACTGGCCTGCCCGTCTCAAACGGCTCGCTGCTCGATGAGGCAACCGCCGCCGCCGAGGCGATGCACATGGCGCTCGCCTTGAAAAAGGACGGCCTCGGAAAATCCGTCTTCATCTCGCATCGCTGCCATCCGCAGACGATCGCCGTGGTGCAGACGCGTGCCGAGCCGCTCGGCGTGAAGGTGAATGTCGGCGACGAGCGCACGTTCATCCCGAACGAGCACTACGCCGCGGTGATCGTACAGTATCCCGACACGCTCGGCGGCATCCACGACTACTCCGCACTTTTTGAAAAGGCGCACGCGGCGCAGGCGCTGTGCATCTGCGCCGCGGATCCGCTCGCGCTCGTGCTACTGCGCCCGCCCGCCGAGTTTGGCGCGGACATTGTCGTCGGCAGTACGCAGCGGTTCGGCGTGCCGATGGGTTTCGGCGGGCCTCATGCGGGCTACCTCGCGACGAAGGATGAATTCAAGCGCGTGATGCCGGGCCGTCTCGTCGGAGTGTCGAAAGACTCGCACGGCAACCCCGCGTTTCGCCTCTCGCTCCAGACGCGTGAGCAGCACATCCGCCGGGACAAGGCCACGTCAAACATCTGCACCGCGCAGGTGCTCCTTGCAGTGATGGCCTCGATGTACGCGGTCTATCACGGCCCGGACGGGCTGAGGAAAATCGCGGGCCGCGTGCATCTCGCCGCACGCACGCTCGCCGCGGGGATCGCGGCGCTCGGACGCAAGTTCACGATCGGGGGCGATCCGTTTTTCGACACCGTCCACGTCACCGTCCCCGAGTCGGATCACGCGGCGATCCTCGCGACGGCGCGCGTGATGAAGATCAACCTCCGCGCGATCGGCACGACTGCATTTTGCATCACGCTCGACGAGACGACCACCGCCGAAGACATCGAGAACCTCGTGACTGTCTTCAATCTCGCCCGCGCGCATGCGCTGGAGGTGGATCTGCTCGCGCTTGAGGCCACTGAAAACATCCCCGGCGCACACCGACGCACCGGCGCGCTTCTCGCGCATCCCGTCTTCAATTCACACCACACCGAGCACGAGATGCTGCGCTACGTGCGCCGACTAGAGTCCCGCGACCTTTCGCTCACGCACTCGATGATTTCGCTCGGCTCCTGCACGATGAAGCTGAATGCGACGAGCGAGATGTTCCCCGTGACGTGGCCGGAGTTCGGCGCACTGCACCCGTACGCGCCCGCCGAGCAGACCGCGGGCTACCGCGAGATGTGCGCGCAGCTCTCCGCGTGGCTCGCGGAAATCACCGGGCTGCCGGGCGTCTCGCTCGAACCGAACGCCGGCTCGCAAGGCGAATACGCGGGCCTCCTTTGCATCCGCAAATACCACGAGTCGCGCCGCCAGCCGCACCGCGACATCTGCCTCATCCCCACGAGCGCGCATGGCACGAACCCCGCGAGCGCAGTCATGGCCGGAATGAAAGTCGTCCCGGTGAAATGCGACACGCTCGGCAATGTGGACATCACCGACCTGCGCGACAAGGCGCTGCTCCACGCGGAAAATCTCGCAGCGTGCATGATCACGTATCCGAGCACGCACGGGGTCTTCGAGGAGACGGTGACTGAAATCTGCCACGTCATCCACAGCCGCGGCGGGCTGGTTTACATGGATGGCGCGAACATGAACGCACAGGTCGGACTCACGAGCCCCGGCCGCATCGGCGCGGACGTGTGCCATTTGAATCTGCACAAAACATTTTGCATCCCGCACGGCGGAGGCGGCCCCGGCATGGGCCCGATCTGCGTCTCGGAAAAGCTCGCGCCATTTCTCCCGCTCGCCGAGCGCGTCGGGCCTGGAAAAAACACCGGCGCGATTTCCGCCGCGGCATTCAGCAGCGCGAGCATCCTGCCAATCCCGTGGATGTACATCCGCATGATGGGCGCGCAGGGCCTCACCGACGCGACGAAGCTCGCGATCCTGAACGCAAACTACATCGCGCACCGCTTGGAAAAACATTTCCCCGTCCTCTACCGCGGCACGCACGGCACGGTCGCGCACGAGTGCATCGTGGATCTGCGCGGCTTCAAGCTCACGACCGCCGAGGACGTGGCAAAGCGGCTCATGGATTTCGGATTCCACGCGCCGACGCTGAGCTGGCCCGTCGCCGGGACACTCATGATCGAGCCGACCGAGAGCGAGCCGAAGGCCGAGCTGGATCGCTTCTGCGACGCGATGCTCGCCATCCACGCGGAGATGACCGCCGTCGAATCCGGCGCAATAAGCGCGACCGACAACCCGCTGAAAAACGCGCCGCACACCGCGCACGCCGTGACTGCGGACGAGTGGACGCACGCCTACACGCGCGAGCAGGCCGCATGGCCCGCACCGTGGCTGCGGGAGTTCAAGTTCTGGCCGCGCGTCGGCCGCGTGGACAGCGTCTTCGGCGACCGCCACCTCGTCTGCACCTGCCCGAGCGTGGAGGATCTCGCCGCAAAGTAGGGCGGGATTTGCAAGCTCACGCGGCGGGATGGTGCGGAGATTAAGGCCGATCGCCTTTCGCAAAGCGACCCGCCGCCACGCGTCCTCTTCGGCCTACTTCTTTTCCACGATCCAGATATTCCGGAATACGACCGGGTTGCCGTGATTCTGGAGTTGGATCGGGCCGGGGCCGGGGCCGTCCTTGCGACCGGAGGCGGTCGTGGAACTGTCCACCTCCGCGTGGTCGTGAACGAGCACGCCATTGTGTTTCACCGTGACGTTCGCGTTCTTGAGCTTCTTGCCGTCGGCGTCCCATCTCGCGGCCACGAAATCAACATCGTACGTCTGCCAGCTCAACGGCGGATAGCACATGTTCACGAGCGGCTTGTGCTTTGTGTAGATGCCGCCGCACTCGTTGTTCTCGCCCTTGAGCCCGAAGGAATCCAGCACCTGCACCTCGTAGCGATCCTGCAAATAGACGCCGCTGTTCCCGCGCCCCTGCCCGCGCGCATTCGGCATGAAGGGCAGGCGAAATTCGACGTGCAGCGTGAAGTCGCCGAACTCCTGCTTGCTCAGTACGCCGCACTGGAGATTGCCGTCCTTGTCGAGCTTGCCGTTCTTCCACGCGTCGGCGCTCGTGCCGTCGAAAAGCACGGTCGCACCGGTCGGCGGCTTCGCACCGAGCGTCGGCGACTTGCGCTCGACGCGTTTCAGCGTGCGCTTCTGGCCGTCAGTGCCCGTGCCCTTCAGTTCTCCGTTCGCAACCGTCGCCTCCCACACCGCGTTTTTGAAATGCACCGCACCGTCTTCGAGAGCACCTTCGATTTCCTGGTTCTTCTTCGCGTCGGGCGTGTCGCCCGGCAGCCCGCTGTCCCAGCCCACGAGCCGGAATTTTCCGCCGCCCAGCGCGATCACCTGCGCGCCGCAATTTTCCCCGCTGTATTCACCTTGCAGCAGAAAGTCCGCACCAGCGGCGGCAGGATCGGTGAAGACGTTTTCTTTTTCTGCGGCGAAAGAGACCGCTGCGAATGCACATGTTGCGAGGGAGACGGCGAGGAGTCGGGGTTTCATCGCGCGCAGTGTTTCCCGTGACGCGAGCCAGTCAAACACGAACGCACGACCGTTGTGCGGAAGCCTGAGGATCCACGCGCGACGACCACGTGAATTTCCCGTGTCCAAAGACACGCCGCACCCGCTGTTAATCTGCAACCCGCCGCACCCGCTCCATGAAATTCGCAGCCTCCTCACTTTTCTTCGCGACCGCATCGCTCGCCAGCGCAGCCATCACGCCGGATGCGCCGCTCACCAGCGAGAAACAGGACGCGGCGGGCGTGGAGTTTTTTGAGAAGTTCATCCGCCCTGTGCTCGCGCAGAAGTGCTACGACTGCCACTCAAAGCAGGCCGGCAAGCAAAAGGGCGGGCTCTCGCTCGACACGCGCGAGGCCGCGCGGATGGGCGGCGAATCGGGCCACGCCGTCGTCCCCGGCGAACCGGCGGAGAGCCTGCTGATGAAAGCAATCCGCTACGAGGATTCCGACATGCAGATGCCGCCGAAAAAGGAGGGCGGCAAACTGCCGGACGACGTGATTGCGAAATTCGAGCAGTGGATCAAAATGGGCGCGCCCGATCCGCGCGAGGGCGAATCGCTCGCGATGAAGCCCGTCGCGAAGCGCGAATGGGATCCCGTGAAGGCAAAGGAATTCTGGGCGTTCCAGCTCCCGAAGGCGCAGGCCGCGCCCAAGGTGCAGGACAAGTCGTGGGCGCGCACGGACGTGGATCGTTTCATCCTCGCCGCACTCGATGCGGCAAAAATCAAGCCCGTCGCGGATGCCGACCGCACGACGCTGATCCGGCGCGTGTATTTCGATCTGATCGGCCTGCCACCGCGGCCTGACGAAGTGGAGGCATTCGTAAAGGACAAGTCACCGAAGGCATTTGAAAAAATCGTGGACTGCCTGCTCGCGTCGCCGCAGTTCGGCGAACGCTGGGGCCGCCACTGGCTCGATGTCGCGCGCTACGCCGAAAGCTCCGGCAAGGAGCGCAACTTCACCTTCCCCTCCGCGTGGAAATACCGCGACTACGTGATCGCGTCCTTTAACGAGGACAAGCCCTACGACCAATTCATCCGCGAACAGATCGCCGGCGACCTGCTGCCACGTGCGAACGACGAGGAGCGCAACCGCCACCTCATCGCGACGGGCTTCCTCGCGCTCGGACCGAAGGGGCTGAACGAAAAAAACAAGGAGCAGTTCCGCATGGACGTGGTGGACGAGCAAATTGACGTGACCACGCGCGCAGTGACCGGCGTGACCGTCGCGTGCGCACGCTGCCACGATCACAAGTTCGATCCCATCGCACAGCGCGACTACTACGCGATGGCGGGGATTTTCAAGAGCACCGAGACCTACTTCGGCACCGCCGCCGCAGGTGGAAAGAACCGCAACGGCACGCCGCTGCTCACGCTCGCCGGTGCGAGCGTGAAGGCAGCCGCGCAGGCAGAGGCCGCGTCGCCCGCTCCGACGGTGGCCACACCAAACGCGGCCGCCACAGACGCACGCCTCCAGCAACTCACGGCAAACAAACCTGCGATCGCAGCGCGCCTCGCGAAGATGACTCCCGCGAAAAGGGAACAGGCGCTCGCGCGGCTCGAACAACGCATCGGCGGAGCAACGACAGGAACGTCAGCCGCCGCGCCAGCACCGGACTCAAAAAAGGTCGCCGCCATTGACGCAAAGGCGGACAAAAAGAAAAAAGGCAAGGGTTACGCGCCCGCGATCAAGCAGGAAGGCGAACTCTGCATGGGCGTGATGGAAGGCAAACGCACCGACACGCGCATCCTCATCCGCGGTGAAATCGATCAGCCGACCGATATGGTGCCGCGCGGCTTTGTGCAGGTGCTCACGAATGGCGACGCGCCGAAAATTTCCGACAGCGAGAGCGGACGCCTCCAGCTCGCGGGCTGGCTCACCGCGCCGACGAATCCCCTCACCGCCCGCGTCGCCGTGAACCGCATCTGGCTGCACCTCTTCGGCGCGGGCCTCGTGCGCAGCGCGGACAATTTCGGCGCGACCGGCGAGAAGCCGAGCCATCCCGAGCTGCTCGACACGCTCGCCGTGCAGTTTGAAAAAGACGGCTGGAGCGTAAAGAAAATGATCCGCTCGCTCGTGCTAATCCACACCTACCAGCTCTCCAGCGCGCACGATTCGTTCGCGAACGAGACCGACCCGGACAACCGCCTGCTCTGGCACGCCTCGCAGCGGCGCCTCGACGCAGAGGCCATCCGCGACGCGATGCTTACCGCCAGCGGCCAGCTCGACACCACGCCACCGAACGGCTCCGTCGTCGCCTCCGTCGGCGACGGCTACATCGGCAAGGGCATCAGTCCGGAGATTTTTTCCAACTTCGAAGGCAGGCGCCGCAGCGTGTATCTTCCCGTCGTGCGCGACTTCGTGCCGGGCGTGCTGGAGGTGTTCGACTTCGCCGAGCCGAGCCTCGTCGTCGCCTCGCGCGACACCACGAACGTGCCCTCGCAGGCGCTCTTCATGATGAACAACGAATTCGTCCGCGAGCAGGCGAACGCGATGGCGAAACGTATCCTCGCGACGAACGCCGATTATCCCACACGGCTGAACTACGCCTACCACCTCGCGCTCGGCCGCCCTTCGACCGCCGAGGAGCGCAAGCGCGCGGATCAATATCTCATCAACGAGGCAAAGGCGCTCATCCCGCTAAAAAAAGGTGACCAGAATGCCGCCGCGCAGCTCGCGTGGGCGACCTTCTGCCAGGCGCTCTTCGCCTCGGCGGAGTTCCGCTACGTGAACTGACCCGCAATGAAGCTCCTGAAAAGCATTAATGTTAAATTTTTAACATACGGCTCGCAAAAAGATCAGCCCGCCACCTTCCGTCAGCGACTGCTGTGAAAAAGCCCCTTCGTCATCCGTCATTCACCACCAACCCGCCACTCGTCATGAACAACGCCCCACACCAATGCAACGCCGTGATGCCCATGCCGCTCACGCGCCGTGATCTCCTCAAGACCGTCTCCGCCGGCTTCGGCTGGCTCGCCTTCCAGGGACTCGCGGGCCACTCGAACGCCGCCGCATCCGCCGCCACGCTCGCCGTGCGCGCGCCGCATTTCCCGGCCAAGGCGAAGCGCGTGATTTTCCTCTGCATGCAGGGCGGGCCGTCACATCTGGACACGTTCGACTACAAGCCCGCGCTCAAGACCGACGATGGCAAGTCCGGTGAAAAAGGCCGCCTGTTTGCATCGCCGTTCGACTGGTCGCAGCACGGCCAGAGCGGGCTGTGGATTTCGTCCGCATTTCCAAACATCGCGCAGCACGCGGACGACCTCTGCCTCCTCCGCGGCATGACTACCGACATCCCGAACCACCCGCAGGCCTTCGTGCAACTGCACACCGGCAGCACGCAGTTCGTGCGTCCCTCGCTCGGCGCGTGGACGCTCTACGGCCTTGGTTCGCAGAATGAAAACCTGCCCGGCTTCGTGACGATCAGCCCGCCAATCCAGTTCGGCTCGCAAAATTATGGCAGCGCATTTCTCCCAGCGGTCTATCAGGGCACGCGCATCGGCGCGCAGCGTGAGGAAGGCAGCACCGCGGCGGTGACCGACATCCACAACCCCGACCTGCCCGTCGACCTCCAGCGCAAGCAGATCGATCTCGTGCAGGCGATGAATCGCGACATGCTCACGCGGGGTGCGAACGCGGAAATCGAGGGCGTGATTCAGAGCTACGAACTCGCGTTCAAAATGCAGAGCGAGCTCCCACGCGTGCTCGACACGAAAGGCGAGAGCAAGGCCACGCTCGACATGTACGGCATCGGCGGTGGCACGACCGATTCCTTCGGCAAGCAGTGCCTCATGGCGCGTCGGCTCTCCGAAGCAGGTGTGCGATTTGTGGAAGTCGGCCACGGCGGATGGGATCATCACAACAACCTCAAGTCGCGCCTCAGCGCCGGTGCCGCACAGACGGATAAGCCGATCGCCGGACTGCTCGCCGATCTCAAACAGCGCGGACTGCTGAAGGACACGCTCGTGATCTGGGGCGGCGAATTCGGACGCACGCCCGGCAATGGCAAGCCCGACGGCCGCGGTCACAACGCAAAAGGCTACACGATGTGGATGGCCGGCGGCGGCGTGCGCGGAGGCTTCAGCTTCGGCGCGACGGACGATCACGGCGGAAGAGCCGTGCAAGACGTAACGCACGTCCACGACCTCCACGCCACCGTGCTCGCGCTCCTCGGCCTCGAACACGAGAAGCTCACGTATCACTACGCCGGCCGCAATTTCCGCCTCACGGACGTGTACGGGAAAGTCGCGAAGCCGATCATCGCGTAAGCCGGGAGCGGCGGTTTCCAATTCGCCAGCACACAGCCTCCGCATGAGCCAATGCGGGGCGGAGGATCGTGCGCCGGAAAATTTCCCGGATAAAATTCGGGCAGTTTCCGTCTGTTCGGGCCAATGCCAATTCGCGGCCATTTTCGCCAGCCCACACGAACGACGCCAGCCGAAGCCAGCGATCCGAAGGCGAAGCCAGCGAAACAGCCGCACATCCTCGTGGTGGATGATGTCCAGGCGATCGTCGAGGTTGTCTGCGAATTCCTCGTGAGCGATGGCTTCACTGTCGAGTCCACCACGAAGGCCACCGAGGCGCTCGCGTGGCTGACGGAAAGGCCGGATGCCTTCGCCGCGATCGTGTCGGATCTCGACATGCCGTACATGTCCGGAACCGTCCTGCTCGTGAAGGCGCGTCAGTCAGGTTTCAAGGGCAACATCGTCATTCACTCCGACAGCCTGTCCGATGCGGACGGTGGAGAATTGCAACTGCTTGCCGACGCCGTGGTCGAGAAGCCATTCGCAACACGCACCCTCGCTGCGACGTTGCGAAGGCTTCTAAAATGACGCGGCCAGTCGGACTCCTTTGAAGCCGCCTACTTTTTTCGCGTCTCGAAAACTTGTGTGTGGCTGCGCGACGGCACGCTCATCGTGTAGGAATCGCCCACCGCACTGACGCTGCACTTGATGTAGTGCGCCTCGCATTTTTCCGCGAGGTCGCCGTGGTTTGCGATGAGTTCCTTCACGGTGTTGTTCTCACTGTCGGCGCGGACATTTTCGTGGAGCTGGTACACGGCGCTGACGCTCGGCGTGGCCTTGAGCGAATCGAATGCGGTCCTGCTCGTGCCTTTGCGCGGGCCGTTGTTCATCACCGCGACCGTCGGAGCGATGCTGCGAATGAGGATCGGGTTGTTGCTCACGTCGAGGCCGTGGTGGTTCACCTGGTAGATGTCAACGGTGCCGACGAGATTGTTCGGGCAGACGAGCTGTTCCTCCATGTTCCAGGTAAGATCGCCGCCGTCGAAAAACCGGAACGAGCCGAATTCGAGCAGCAGCACGACGCTGTTTGCGTTGTCGGAAGTGTCCTTCGGCTTCTGCTCAACGGTGCCGCAGAGCGGATTCGCGGACGGCTGCGCCGCGACGGGCGCGATGAATTTCTGATTCGCGCCGAGGCAGCGGAGCGAGATTTTCGTGCCGCCATTCGCAGGCTGCTTCAGCAAAATCGAATCACCGGCGGCGATGCTCACGCGCTTCTCCACTTTTGCATCCCGATACGGCTGGCTGAGGACGGCCCACAGCTTGTCCGTGCCGCCCGCGTCGGGATTGTTCTCAGTGATGCCCTTGTCGTGCAGCGTGCCGATCGGCATCAGCGCCGCGAGATCCGCAAGCCCGCCGAAGTGATCCACATGGAAGTGCGTGATGATGACGTGATCGATGCGCTTCAGCCCGGCGACCTGGGTGGCGATCTTGTGGATGCGCGCGGAGTCGCGCTCTCCCGGATTGCCAGTGTCCACGAGCACGGATTCGCCCTCCGGCGTGACGATGAGCGTCGAGCCGCCGCCCTCGGAATCAATCCAGTAAATGTCGAGAGTGCCGCTAGCTTTTTCAGCAGCACGGACGGGTGAGAAAAACGCGAGCAGCGCGAAGAGGACGGCAAGTTTTGGGAGGAATGTTTTCATGATTCGGAATTCGGGGATTCGTACGGAGGATGACGGCGGCGGCGGCATTCCAGTCAAACAAACTTCACCGTCGGCGAGGAAGATTGCGCCACGGCTTCACATGCACCTTCGGCACGATCACCCTGTCTTCTGCAGGCACGATCGGCGCGACTTCCGCGACGTAGATCATGTGCGCGGCGCGCTTCGCGTGTTCGTGTGCCTTCGCGGGATACGACGATGCCTTGAAGCCATTCCGCTGGAGGCTCTGCACGAAACCGGGCTCCGGGCAGGCGGACCAGAATGCGACCTCGCCCTCCGGCCTCAGCGAGCGAGCGATGAGGCCGAAGCCGCGGCTGCCGTAGATGCGCGAGTTTTTTTTCTGCACGAACGACGTCGGGCCGTTGTCCACGTCGAGGAGGATCGCGTCGTAGCTCGGCTTTGGCGCCTGGAGCAGCACATCGAAGACATCGCGCGTGATGACTTTCACACGCGGATCATCGAGCAGCGCGCCGTTCACATTGCCGAGAAATTCGCGGTTCCACTTTTCGACTTCGGGGATCAGTTCCGCGACGTGGACGGTCGCGTCGGCGCCGACGATTTCGAGCACGCGCTGGAGGCTGTAGCCGAGGCCGAGGCCGCCGATGAGCACGCTTGCGTTTGCGCGTCCGCGCAGTCTGCGACACGGCAGCTCGGCGAGCATCAGCTCGGAAATCGTCGCCGTCGTGCTCATGAGCTGGCGACCGTCGAGCTTCAGGAAATGTTCGCCGTCATGCTCGTGCAGTGTGAGCCGCGATCCGTCTGGCGTGCGGATCTCGGCGAGGGTGCGGAAAGGTTTCAATGGTGTGCGGCGGATGAAGTGCGCGGGAGAGATAGTCGCACACGCAGGAATGGCACGCGAATAAACGGGCGGACAAATCCGCGCCGGATTTGCATCGCACGATCGTGCGCGCTAGCCTCCGCGCCCATGAGGATTCCCGTGCTCGCCGTCATTTTCCTGTGTCTCGCCTGCGTGCCGTCGCCGTGCGAGCCGCTGCCGCAGGAGGGCTTCCGCGTGGCGGAGCAGGCAAAGCCCTACGACCTCACCGGACAGTCCGTGCAACAGCTCATCGCGCAAATGAAGGAGACGGGGCCGCTGGGGAAGGACGGCAAGCGGTACTTCGGCAAGACGGACTGGCTCATCCACTGGCGCTACCACTACGAGACGAGAGACGGCGCTGTGATCCTCACGCGCGTGTCGGTCACCGTGGATGCCACGACCATCATGCCCCGGAGGCAGCCGCCGACGGACGGCGTCGATCGCATGGCGGCGGAATGGGCGCGGTTCTGCGCGGCGCTCACAGTCCACGAGCGGGGCCACGCGGAAAATCCGGAGCGCCACGGGAGGGATCTCTATGCGGTGTTGCACGGGCATGGGCCGTTTGCGGGCGTGCAGGAGCTGGAGACATTCATAAAAACGCAGGGGGACAAGAGCGTCGCCGACGCCAACGCCGAGGACATCGAATACGACAAGCGGACGGGACACGGTGCAACGCAGGGTGCGACGTTGCGCGAGCCGGGCTCGAATTGACGAATGGCGTGGCACCCGCGCCAGATCGCAACTTTCACCCTCCGTCATTCACCCCGCTAGTCTGCACCCGCCTGCTTCTTCTTGCCCGCCTTTCCTGATGCGGCTTCGTCGAGTTTCCTTTTTAGTTCAGCGAGCGCGCCGGATTCCTGCTCCTTCAGCCAACTCTCGTAGCCCTTCGCGCGACCGCCGACGTATTTCAGCGACTCGAAGTCGTCACCCTTTCCGAGCGCGCGCGGGTCGCCGTCTTCCTTGAGCAGGCGCATCATCGTGTAGCGCATCTCGTCGAGCGTCGGCGCGAATACGAGGTCGGCGGCGAGATTGTTCACACACTCGGGATCGCGCTTGAGATCGTACAGTTCGTCCGCGGGACGCTTGCCGAAGCAGAGTTCGAAAAAATGTCCGCCAAGCATTTTCACAACTTCCTTCGATGGGCCAGGGTCGCAGTTGCCGAAGTCCGTCTCGGGATTTCCGACGGGCCATCGCTCGGGGTGGAAATTGTGGACGTAGAGAAAATCGCGCGTGCGCAGGCAGCGCACGGGATAGCCCATGTCGTTCGGGCGGCCGATGTCGTGGCGCTCCTTGCCGGCAAGCATGGTGTCGCGGTTTTCGATCCAGCCGGATTTTTCCGAGCGCAAAATGTTCGCGAGACTTTTCCCGGTCATCTGCTCGTGCGGCTTCAGGCCGGCAAGTTCCATGTAGGTCGGCGCGAGGTCGCGCACGTTCACGAAGTCCTCGACGACGCGGCCGGGCTTAATCACATGCGGCCAGCGCATCGCGAGCGGGAGATGGAATGCGTCCTCGTGAATCTGTCCCTTCACGTACGGGAACGGCATCCCGTGATCGGACGTGACGACGACGAGCGTGTTGTCGAGCACGCCCGCGTCTTCGAGCAGCTTTAGCGCGCGGCCGATCTGCGCGTCGCCCCACTCGACCTCGACAGAGTAGTCGAGCAGATCGCGCCGCACGATTTCCGTGTCGGGCAAAAATTTCGGCACGACGACATCTTCAAGTTTCTTCCCGAGACGCACGCCGGAATTCCACTCGTAAGGCCGGTGCGGCTCGTGAAAGCCCATCCAGAAACAGAACGGCTTCGCCTTGTCGCGCAGTGTCAGAAATTCACCGAAGT
Organism: uncultured Spartobacteria bacterium; assembly: GCA_903882875.1. GTDB lineage: Bacteria > Verrucomicrobiota > Verrucomicrobiia > Chthoniobacterales > Chthoniobacteraceae > SXWH01. Next base: position 17,449 of record CAIRYQ010000083.1, read on the forward strand.
TGCCGGGGTAATCATTCTTCGCGATGCCCGATGCGATGGGCTCCAGCGTGAGCTTGTCGAATGACGGCCCTGCGGGATTGCGCGTGCGCTTGGCTAGTGTCTTGAAGTCGCCCGGCCCCCAGCCCTTGCCCGTGAGTCCGACGACGTAGCCGCTTTTTTCGAGCAGGTCAGGATACGTCTCGAAGTTCGGCGGGAAATAGCCGCCGTGCGACACCGCCTCGTGGAGTTGCCATGTGTTGCGCCCCGTGAGGATGCTCGCGCGGCAAGGGCTGCACTTCGGGTTCGATGTGAACGCGTGCGTGAAGTTCACACCCTCGCGCGCGACGCGGTCGAAGTTCGGCGTCTTGATCCAGGTGCAACCGTTCACGCCCGCGTGCGTGTAGCCATTCCAGTCGTCGAAGATGATGAAGAGGATGTTGGGCCGCGCGGGTTTTTCATCGGCGAACGCCGTACAAAACGCGACATATACGAACGCGAGAAATGCGAGAGAAGATTTCTTCATGGCGATGGGGAATAGCCGAATGGTGTGAAAATAGCCCGGTGATTTGCAGCAGCATCGTTGGTGCTCCGGGGCGTCTCCTGCTTGACTCGCTTGCTTCCGAAGGCGCAAATGCCCGCCCCTTTTCACAACTCGAAAACCAACCAACCCCACACCCACCATGCGCTTCGGCATCAATTCCTTCCTCTACGTCAGCCCCTTCACCACCGCGAGCGTGAAGCTCTTTCCGCAGTTCAAAAAGTGGGGCTTCGACACCGTCGAGATTCCCGTCGAGGCGCCGGAGCACATCGATCCCGTCGCGGTGAAAAAGGCGGCGGACAAGGCGGGGCTCGCCATCGGCAGCATCTGCGCGTGCATGGGACCGGGCCGCGATTTTCGCGGGACGGCGGAGGAGCAAAAGACGGCGACGGATTACGTGCGCGCGCTGATCGATCAGGCCGTGATCCTCGGCTGCCCGAGCGTCATCGGGCCGATTTATTCCGTCGTGGGCAAGGCCGACGCCGTCGAGGAAAAGGAGCAGAAGCGCGAATTCGCGCTCGTGGTGAAGAACCTCAAGCCGCTCGCAAAATATGCGGAAAAGAAGGGCGTCACGCTTTGCATCGAGCCGCTGAACCGTTTCGAGACCGATTTCCTGAATACGACCGACAAGGGGCTCAAGCTCATCAAGGCCGTCGGCAGCAAGGCGGTGAAGCTGCACCTCGACACGTTTCATATGAACATCGAGGAAAAGAACCAGGCCGCCGCCATCATCAAGGCCGGCAAGAACCTCGCGCATTTCCACGCATGCGGCAGCGACCGCGGCACGCCCGGCGGCGATCACATTGACTGGAAGCCAATCGTCGCGGCGCTGAAAAAGATCGGCTACAAGGGCGACGTGGTCATCGAGAGCTTCACGACGGACGTGAAGGTGATCGCGCGCGCCGCCGCCATCTGGCGCAAGATCGAGCCGAACCGCAACGACATCGCCGTAAAGGGGCTCAAAAATCTGAAGGCATTCTTCGGAAAGAAGTAGGCCGCCCACCGCAATCCGCTGCGCTCACTACTGGTCGGGCCGGTTCCACAGTGCGTAGAGCGTCCACACGATTGCGACTAACGCGATGATCACGCACAGGATCGGGAGGACGAATCCCACCCAACCGCGTGGCGACTTGGTGTGGCACTCCGGACAGTGATCCGCGTAATCTGAGAAGATCCGCTTGCACTTCCGGCAACGAATCATCCTCGGCTGGGTGAACATCTCATTTCCCTAGCACTGTGACTCGCCACTGTCACGCGCGACCCTGAAATTGTTACAATTATCCCGTCCCGGCGTGGAACACCGATGACGGGAGCGATCGGATCGGATACCCTGACGTGATGCTGTTTGGAGAAATCTCCGAAATCCGCGATGAGACTCCGCACTCCGCCCCGCTCAACATGGCGCTGGACGAAGTGATCCTCGCGCACGCACACGCACCGCTGCTGCGGACATACCGCTGGGCGCGCGAGGCGGTTTCTTTCGGGTATTTTGGAAAATGCGCACCGCTCGCCGCAGCGTGGCCGGGGCGTGAAATCGTCCGTCGCATGACCGGCGGCGGAGTCGTCCCGCACGGTCGCGACCTCACGTATTCGCTCATCGTCCCGGCGGGGCACGCATTCGCCGCCCGGAGTCCGCGTGACGTGTATCGCGCAGTGCATGAGACGCTCGGCTCATTGCTCGCCCGCGATGGCAAGGCCGCGGTGCTCGCCTCGCCGCCGGAACTTGCGGGCTCGGGCGTGTGTTTCGAGAGCCCTGCGGAATTCGATCTCGTCGCCCACGGCAGAAAGATTGCCGGTGCCGCGCTGCGCAGGACAAAATGCGGACTGCTGCTCCAGGGCAGCATCCAGGAGATTCCCGATGTCGAGGCGCTCCGCACGCGGCTCGCTTCCACATTCGGCGCGAAGGTATTCGCCGAGAACTTCACATCACAGCAACTCGCCGCCGCGGAAACTTTGGCCGCCGACAAATACGCGACGCGCGAGTGGACGATGCGCGTCTGATTTTGCGTCCGCAAACTCCGCGCTTCCGTCAGCGTTCACGATACGCCACTTTTCTCCGCATGAACCGCCGTTCCGCCCTCGTCACTCTCGCCACCGCAGCCACCGCCGGACTTTCCTCGACGCTCGCAGCCGATGCGCCGTATCGCATCACGAATGGCCGCATCAATCAGTCCGTCGTCCCGTGGTGCTTCAACCCGATGCCCGTCGAGGAACTCGCGCGGCACGCCGCCGCGATGGGCCTGAAGTCCGTCGAACTCTGCGATCCGAAGCACTGGCCGCTGCTGAAGGAACTCGGCATGACGTGCGCCATCGCGGGCAGCCACGGATTCGCAAAGGGCTTCGCACACCGCGAGGAATGGGATGAGTGCCACGCGAAACTGCGCGAGCGCATCGCGCAATGCGCGGACTTCGGCGTCGGACGCCTGATCACGTTCAGCGGTTTCCGCCGCGGGTTGAGCGATGAGGAGGGAATCAAAAACATGGTCGCGGGGCTCAAGGAAATCGCGCCTCTCGCCGAGGAGAAAAAAGTGACGCTCTGCATCGAGATGCTGAACTCGCGCGTGGACGTGAACATGAAAGGCCACCCGGATTATTTCTGCGACTCGATCGAGCGCACCATCGAGATCATCAAGCAAATTGGCTCGCCGCGCGTGAAGCTGCTTTTCGACATCTACCATGTGCAAATCATGCACGGCGACGTGATCGCGCGCATCCGCCAGCACAAGGAATTTATCGCGCACGTCCACACCGCCGGCAATCCGGGGCGCAACGAGATTGATGACACTCAGGAGATCAACTACCCGCCGATTATGAAGGCGCTCATCGAGGCGGGCTACGGCGGTTTCGTCGGCCAGGAATTCATCCCGGTTCGCGATCGGATCGCATCGCTCGCGCAGGGCGTGAAGATTTGCGACGTGTAATCGTGCGGGCCGCTACGGCAGGCGGCCTTCCTCGACATCCATCACATCGAAGAAAGTCACCAAGTCCTCGCGGTGCTCGAGGCCCGCGTCGGCGCGCTGCTGGATGAGGCCCGGCGTGACCGCGTCTCGCCAGCCGCGCTTGGACATGAAGCCGTTGAAAAGCTCGATCTGCTCCGCGTCCGGACGGCGTCCGTTTTGGAAACACCATTCGAGCACCTCCTCATCCGAGCCGCCCTGCAGCGTGCGCGTGGCGAGCGCGTCGTATTCGACTCCGAGCAGCCTGCACACGCGATCGTCGAAGGTGCGCTTGCCCGCGATCACGCCGACATTGTAGCCCGCAGGCAACTTACCCTGCGCGTGCAGCCGGATCTTGTCGAGGATGCGACCGAAGACGAAGATGCCGCCGACAGGATCGCGCGGGGAGCGGATGGGAAAGGACATATTCTTGTGCAGATCAAATCGCTTCCGCGACAGCGGCGCCCATCTCGGCGGTGCTCAGTTTCTTCGTGCCTTCGCTCCAGATGTCGCCGGTGCGCAGGCCGGCTTGGATGACCTTTTGCACCGCGGCCTCGATGACGTCAGCGGCGGCGGTCTCGCCGAGGGCGTAGCGGAGCATCATCGCGACGCTGAGGATTTGCGCGAGCGGGTTGGCGATTCCCTTGCCCGCGATGTCGGGCGCGGAGCCGCCGCCGGGCTCGAATAGGCCGAAGTAGAGGCCGCCGGGTTTCGCGTTGCCGAGGCTCGCGCTGGGCAACATGCCGATGCTGCCGGCGATGGCGCCCATCTCGTCGCTGAGGATGTCGCCGAAGAGATTTTCCGCGAGCATCACGTCGAAGTCCTTCGGCGCCTTGATGAGCTGCATCGCGGCGTTGTCCACGTAGAGATGGTTCAGCGCGACATCGGGATATTGCTTCGCGATTTCGATGACGGTCTTGCGCCAGAGCACGGAGTTTTCGAGGACGTTCGCCTTGTCAATCGAGGTCACCTTTTTCCGCCGCCCCTGCGCGGCTCGGAATGCGACGTGCGCGATGCGCTCGATCTCGCTGCGCTTGTAGACCATCGTGTCCACGGCGACGGGCTCGCCGTTTTCCTCGCGCGTGTACTTCGGCTGGCCGAAGTAGAGGCCGCCGGTGAGTTCGCGGATGCAGAGCATGTTGAAGCCGCCCACGACGAGGTCGGGCCGCACGGGCGATGCGTGCGTGAGCTGCGGGTAGCAGATGCCGGGGCGGAGGTTTGCGAAGAGGCCGAAGTGCTTGCGCAGCGGGAGCAGCGCGCCGCGCTCGGGCTGTTCGTTCGGCGGGAGCGTCTCCCACTTCGGGCCGCCGACGCTGCCGAAGAGGATCGCATCGCTGTCGCGGCAGATCTGGATGGTCGCCTCGGGCAGCGCCTTGCCGTCCACATCAATCGCGATGCCGCCGACGTTCGCGTCGGTGCAGGAAAAGGTGAGTGCAAATTTTTTCTCGATGACGGCCATCACGCGGCGCGCTTCGATCATCACTTCGGGACCAATTCCGTCCCCGGAGAGGACGGCGATTTTGTAGTTCGGCATAGGGCGGGCGAAACTACGGGGCGCTTCCCGTTTGCCAAGGCGGAATCAGCGCAGGCTCAGTTTCCTCCTGCGTCCCTGCGTTGAAATTTCATCCGCAGCCCCCGCCCGCGCCGCTCGCTTAGTAATGCGTGATGTGATCCGTCAGTGTCTTGCCCGCAATCTTGGAAGCTCCCCTGCCGAGCCCACTCAGGATGCCCAATGGAAGAGCGAGGATGCTCCGGTTCACGCGATCCATCCCGGATGCTCCGGCAGTCGTCGTGCCATCTATCACCGTCGTCCGCTTTTTGAAAATCGAACCCAGAACGCCCTTGCCGACCGTCTGTGCGGCTGCGCTGGTCAGCGGATCGGCGGACGCCATCGGCACCAAAGCGGTCAGCGAAATCATCGGGGCGATGAGCATCACCGCGATCCGTGCGCGGATTTTCGTCCGGGAAAAACTTGGGAGGGTGTGCATGGGGTCGGTGTTGTTTGCGGTGCGGCGTGCGGACAGTGCGCTGTGTGTGAAGACGATTTAACGACGTGGAACGCGAAACACAAGGAGGATGATCCATGCACCGCACAGTCCGCTGAATCACGTCCGCCGTTTCGAGCAATCCTTGTCTCCGCACCGCCTTCAAAAATTCCGTACGGTGCCCTCCTCCGGACGCCGAACTTTCTTGCCGTGCGCCGCATGTGGTGCTCGCATCGTCGCACGGCCTCACGCAGATGTCTCCCCTCCGCCCACGGAAGCCATTTCTCGGCATCGGCATCGCCGCGATCATCGGAATCCTGATCGCGGAATGTTGGCCCGTCCCACTCGTATGGGCCGTCGGCACGGTGGCGCTGCTCATGCTCGCAACGGTGATTTTTCCGAGATGGTGGATGTGCTGCGCATTTTCCGCGGCGGCGTTTTTTGCGCTGCACGAAGTGCGGCATCACCATTCCGCGGGCGGCGCGCTGGAAGCCGTGCTGCGGGCCGCGCCGCGCACCGCTTCCGCGACAGGGCTCGTCTGGTCCGAGCCGACGAGTCACACCGGTTCGCGGGGCGAAAAGCGCGCGGCCTTCTGGCTGAAGTTCACGTCGCTCCGGCTCAACGGCGATCCTGTTCCGTTCGACGGCATGTGCCTCGTGAGATGGACCGGCGCCGCGCCGGAATACGGCGACGTGATCGCCATCGAGGGCTCGGCGCGTCCGCTGCAGCAGATGATGAATCCGGGGCAGTTCGACATTTCGGAATGGCAGCGGCGGCACGGCGTCCACTTTGAAATCTCCGCGCGTTCCGAACGCGACTGCACAGTGACAACGCACGGCCAGGGTTCGCACGCGATGAGCTTCGCGATCTCCGCCCGCGAGTGGATTCGCAAAAAGCTGGAGATCGGTCTCGAAGGCGAGCCGGATCTCACGTTGCTCATCGAGAGCATGGTGCTCGGCCTGCGCGGCGAGACGCCGCCGGAGATGAAGGGGCTTTTTCAAAAAACCGGCACGCTGCATCTTTTCGCCGTGAGCGGGCTGAATGTCGCCATGCTTGCCGGCATCGCGTGGTATTTGCTGAAGCCGCTGCGCGTCCCGCGCCGTGCCTCGGTCGTGATCATCATTCCTCTGCTCTGCGCCTACGCGCTCGTCACGGGGCTGAGTTCGAGCTGCGTGCGCGCGACAGTCATGGCGTCGTTCGTCCTCCTCGGTCAGTTCATCGAACGCCCGGCCGTCGCGATGAACAGTCTCGCCGCATCCGCCGTCGCGATCCTCGCGTGGGACACGGAGGAGTTCTTTACGCCGGGATTCCAGCTTTCGTTCGCGCTCGTGATTTTCATCATGGGACTCTCAGGGCCGATCGCGCGCTGGATGGAGCCGTTTGGCGAGCCGGACAATTTGATCCCGCATGAAATCTGGACGCGCGGCGAGCGGTGGCGCGCGTGGCTTTGGAAACAGCTCGCGGGGGCGACGGGCGTCACGCTCTCGGCATGGATCGGCTCGTTCGTTTTCATGGCGGGCTATTTTCATCTCATCTCGCCCGTCGCGATTTTTGCAAATGCGGTCGCCGTGCCGCTCGCGTTCGTCGTGCTCGCGCTCGGGCTGATGAGCCTGCTGTGCGGCATCGTCTCTGCGAAGCTCGCGATGATCGTGAACCAGGCGAACTGGATTTCCGCGAAGGCGCTGCTCGCGAGCCTCGCCCTTTTTTCAAAGGCGCCCGGCGGCTACGTGTACTCTGAGATCCCAAGTTTCAAACCCGCGCCGGCCTGCGAGATCACCTCGCTCGAAGTCGGTGACGGCGCGGCAATCCATGTGCGCTCGAGCGGCGGTGACTGGCTCGTGGACTGCGGCGGCGCGCGTGATTATGACAACACGCTGCTGCCCTACCTCCGTTCGCGCGGCGTGAACCGCCTCGATGGAATCATCCTCACACACGGCGACACGGCGCACGTCGGCGGCACCGTCCCGACGCTCGAAGATTTTCGCCCGCGCTGGATCGCGGACACGATTTACAGCGACCGTTCACCGTCGCGACGCGACATCCACGCACGGCTCGCCGCGGCGAAAATCGGCCGCCGCTATTTTCAACGAGGCGACGAAATTTCACTCAGTGAACATGCGACGCTGAAGGTCCTTTTTCCACCACCGGACATCACGCGCACGCAGGCGGACGACAAGGCACTCGTGTGCCGCGTCGAGGCGGCGGGGCTGCGCGTGCTGCTGATGTCGGATGCCGGATTTTCCACCGAGCACTGGCTCATGGAAAATGAAACTGACTTGCGCGCGGACGTGATCATCGTGGGCTGGCACTCGCGCGACCTCTCGGGCACGGCGGATTTTTTCGCGCGTGTCGCGCCGCTTGCCGTCGTGTGCTCACGTCCGCCGCTTGGAATTTCCGAAGAGCGCCTCGCCGAATGGGAAAGCGGCGTGCGCGCGATTGGGGCTGAGGCATTCCGGCAGGAACGCTGCGGCGCGGTACGAATCGAATTGCGCGGGGACGGTGCGACGATCACGCCGTTCCTCGGAGATCAGATCTTGCGCAGCCGTGCGCGGTAGATCGGCAGGCCCTGCGCGACGAAATGCTGCTCGAAGTCGGTCTTCGGATAGTCGGGCTCCTCGGGCCATTCGATGCGCTCGAAGCCTTTCGCGCGGGCGATCACTTTTTCGATCCACAGGAAATAGGGCTGGTCGTCGGTCTTGATCCGCACCTCCGCGCCGGGCGCGAGCACCTGGTGCAGCGACACCATGAAGTCGTCCTGAAAAAGCCGCCGCGCGTGGTGGTGCCGCTTCGGCCACGGATCGGGGAAGCCGACGTGGACCGTCGCGGCGCACGCGACGGGCAGCAGCCATTTTGCGACGTAATTGCTTTCGAGCCGGATGACGCGGCAGTTCGTGAGACCACGGCGCGCGATGGCGCGGCTGACCTTTTCCACGCGTCCGAGCATCCGCTCCGTGCCGAGAAAATTCCGATCGGGAAAACGCTCGGCCATCGCGAGAATGAAGGATCCGTCGCCGCAGCCGAAGTCAATTTCCAGCGGCACGGGGCGCGAAAAAATGTCGGACATCTGCGCGCGGCGGACGTGATCAGCGGGCTGCCAGAGCGCGTGCCCTGCGGCGGCGAGGAATGCGGAATGCGGATCTTGGGTGGCGTTGCTCACGGTGTGGATGAAAGGTTGCGCGCTGCGCGGAGGAATGCCACGGAGGTCGTGCCGTAACGGCGATCACGGATGCACTCCCATTCGGAGCCGACCGTCATCGGTCGCCCGGGCATGTGCTCGAGGACGACGATCCCGCCGGGTGCGAGCGCGCGATGCAGACCGGGCGCGGCGAGGAGTTCGACGCCGAAATCGCGGTCGCCCTCCTTTTTCGAGTAAGGCGGATCAATGAGAATCAGATCGAACGAGGCGGCCGGTGCGGAACGCTCGATCCAGCCGAGCACGTCGGCGTCCACGATCCCGCCGCCGGTGAGTTTCGTCTTGTCGAGATTGCGCCGGATGCTCTCGCATGCACGGCGGTCACTTTCCACGAACACGCAGGATGCCGCGCCGCGGCTGAGGGCCTCGATGCCGAGCCCGCCGGTGCCGGCGAAAAGATCGAGGGTGCGCGCGCCGGGGATGCACTCGACTAGGCTGTTGAAGATCGCATTTTTCACCATGTCCATCGTCGGACGCAGATCCGTCTTCGGGACGTGGAGCGGGATGCCGCCCGCGATGCCGCCGACGACCCTCATCGCTGTTCCGGCGCGGGTTCGTTGCCGGGGAGCGCGCGCTCAAGGGTGGGTTTCACGAGGTCGAGCGCGGGCGCGAGCTTCTGCATGAGCTTCGGGCTTTTTCTGCCGAGGATCGCGCCGAGGGCGGAGGCTCCCGCGATGATGTTCTGCTCGCGGTGATTCTTCGTCCCGGTGAGCGCGTCGGCGAGATCCTGTCGCGGTTTCCCGATCACGCCGGTCACATGGAATGGAACGCTCCGGCGGTTGTTCGCATCAGGCGGAGAAAAATTTCCCGCGAGCAGCGGCTGCGCCGCGACGAGCTCCGCGGGCGCGCTGAGGAATGCGGCGAGGTTCAGCGTGCCGTCGAATGCGACGGGGCCGGTGAACATGAGGCCGATCGGCGGCGTGACGACTTCCACCGGCGCGAGCGTGACCTGCTCGTTCGCGATCTGGAAAGTTGCGGTGGCATCGGCGACTTGGAATTTCGCGAGCATCGTGATGCGGAGGACTTCGCCAATCTGCCGGAGCAGATCGAACTGCGAGCAGTCGCCGCCCTTGAGCGAGAGCGTGCCTTTGCCGGTGATCGCTTTTTTGTCCGCGCCGATCCCGGCAAACTGTGCGTCGCCGCTCACGATGCCGGAGATTTTCTGACCCTTCATGCCGCCGTCCTGTGTGGCACGGTCGAGGTTCACGCCCGCGAGCTTCAGCGTCGCGGCGGCGGTCAAGCCGAGCGTGTAGGTCGCCTCGCCGGTGATGGTGCCGCCGCCGGTTTCTGCGGTGAGATTGCGGAGCACGAAGGCCTGGCCGTCGCGCGTGGTGCTGCCGCTCAGGTGCTCGATGGCGACCTTTCCGTGGAGCACTGCGCGGGCGATGATCATGTTGCCGTTGAACGCAGTCTCGGTCACGTCGCGCATCGCCACGTTCAGTCCGGTCACGGTCGCGAAGGGCGCGTTCGTCTTGTCGAACATTTCAAACGTGCCGTTTTCGAGGAACACTTTCGCGACGGAAAAGGCGGGCGCCTCCGGCGGTGCGGATGAGGCGGCGGGCGGCAGTGCATTCGCAGGAAGGCGGACCGGCGGCACGCCGACCATCGGCTGCACGGCTGCCTCCGGCGGCGCTTCGGCGATCGGCGGCAGTGCGGCAGTCGGAAGCGTTGCGACGGCATTGCGCTGGATGCCCCACTTGCCCGACACGTCCTGAAACAGGCGGACGTGCGGCTCGCGGATGTGCACTTCGCTGAGGCCGATTTTTCCGCGGAGCAGCGAAAGAAAACTGTGGCTCGCGGAGATCCCGGCGGCCTCGAAGATGACGCCTTCGGGCCTGGAGACGGTGATCTTTTTCGTCGTGAGTCCGCTCCACACAGAGAAGCCGGGCGATTCGATTTTCACGGGCATCTTCAGCGCATCGGAGAGTTTTTTCTCCACGGTCGCATGGCCTTCCGGGGACTGGAGCCAGCGGTTCACGAACCATCCGGCCACCGTGAGGAGGAGCGCCACCACGAGGGCGGCGATGGTCAGATATTTTGCGATGCGTCGTTTCACAACGCGCGAAAAGTAGCCGCGCGATGTGCAAAGGAAAGGGCGGAAAGTGTCTCGCAAGCGGAGGCGCGCACACCGTAGAAGCAGCGCCCGACATGCCGGACCACGCCATCATTTTCAATCCGAACGCCCGCAGTGAAAAATCCCGCGACCTCGCCGACACGCTGCGCGAAATCGCGCCCGACGCGGAGCTAAGGATGACGACCGGCCCCGGCGAAGCGACCCGGCTCGCAGCGGAGGCCGCACGCGAGGGTTTCCGCGTCGTCGCGGCGGCGGGCGGCGACGGGACGGTGAACGAGGTGGTGAACGGACTCGCAGGCACGCAGGCGGCGCTCGGCGTGCTGCCCGTGGGAACGATGAATGTCTTCGCGAAGGAACACGGGCTGCCGGAAAAACTCGACGCGGCGTGGTCCGTCATCCGCTCGGGAAACGTGCGCGAAATCGATCTGCTCGCTGCGAACGGAACGCATTTCATCCAGCTCGCGGGAGTGGGATTCGATGCGCAGGTGGTGAAGGAGACGACGTGGCAATCGAAAAAAAACCTCGGCCCGCTGAGCTACCTGATCAGCGCCGCGCAGATCGCCGCACGCAAGCCGCCGAGGCTGATCGTCGAGGCGGGCGGGCGGAACAGCGAAGGATCGTTCGTGCTGATCGGCAACGGCCGGTACTATGGCGCGAAGCTCGTGCTGTTTCCAAAGGCGCGCGTGGATGACGGGATGCTCGACGTGCTGATTTTCAAAAATACCGGCTACCTCGATCTCGCCAAATATCTCACCGGCGTGCTCCTCGGGCGGCACACGGGAATGGGCGGCGTGGAGTATTTCCAAGTAGCCGAGGCGACCGTGCGCTCCGAACAGGAGGTGCCAGTGGAAGTGGACGGCGAACTTTCCGGCGCGCTGCCGGTGACTTTCCGCGTCGCGGGAAAAATGCGGGTCTGCGTGCCGTAGCGGGACGCGCGCAGTTTCGCCACCGCCGGATCTTCCGTGCATTTCCCATTTTACAATCCGAGGAAACGGCCATAGTCCAGCCTTCAACCCCATGAGTTCACCGCGACGCCAGACATCGGCCTACCAGCGCGTATGGTCGCCGGGGCGTGCATCGGGGGTGCTGGTGTTTTTCTGGACGATGATTTTCTGGGGCACCACGCAGGCGGTGCTCTCGTGGAGCGGCGCGGGGCAGCCGCTCGAATTGCTGAAGCTCGATCAGCGCCATTTTTCCGAGGGCGAATACTGGCGGCTCCTCAGCTACCAGTTCCTTCACGCGGGGCCGGTGCATTTTTTTGCGAACCTCCTCGTGCTCTGGTACGCCGGGCGCGAGATCGAACCGATCGTCGGGCGGGTGAATTTCCTCTGGCTCTGCCTCCTCGCGAATGCGTGCGGCGGTGCGGTGAGCATGTTTGCCGGCTCTGGCGCCGCCGTGGTCGGCTTCTCCGCGGCGGTCGCCGCCGTGCTCGCGGCATACGCGACGATCATGCCGGAACTCGAGACCGGCTTTTCCTTCCTCCACATTTTCCCGCTGCGCTGCCGCGCAAAATATCTCGCCGCAACGATGATCGTATTCGCGGCCGCGTGCATGGTGACGCGGACGCTCGCCGAAATCGGCCCGGCGGGAATCCTCACCGGCAGCCTGCTCGGCTGGGTCTGGGCGCGGAGGCTGGGCTTTGGGAATCCGTTCTGGTTCCAGCGCAGGAAATTCGAGCGCACGCAGCGCGAACTGCGCATCCAGCGGATGAATGCGGACGACTTCATGCGGATGGAAATCGATCCGATCCTCGAAAAAATCTCCCGTGACGGCATCGCATGCCTCAGCCGCGCCGAACGCAAGGTGCTCGAACTGGGACGCGAAAAGCTCTGCTCGCAGGTGCAGAACGGCGACTGAAAATCGCGGCTCCGGCGAAATCTGCGGGCACCGTTTTCGAGGCTGGCGCACGCAACTTCCACCGATAGGCTCCCAAACACGATGCACTGGCAGCCACCTGAAAACCCGCTCCCGCCCGAAGCCGACGCGCCGTCGAAATGGGATCGCTGGATGCGCCCGCTCTACTGGCTTGCAGGCGCGCGGTGGGAGACGCTCCAGCATTGTCCCGCGACGGAACGCGAGCGCGTCGCCGTGCTCGGCAGCACGGTACTCATCCCGACGATCATGTCCTTCCTCGGCATGATTTTTTACGCAAAGAGCCGCTTCGCCGATCCGCCGTGGCTCGCCGTCCTCGGCATCGCGCTCGCGTGGGCGTTTGTGATCATGAACACTGACCGCATCCTGCTCGCGACCTATCGGCCCTTCCAGCCGTGGTATCGCAAGCTCATGCAGGTCGCCTTCCGCTTCGCGCTCGCCGGTGTCGTGAGCGTCGCCATCGCGTTCCCCTTCTGCCTCGATCAATACCGCCCCGCGATCACGCACCGCATCCAGACGGAAATCCAGGGCAGGCTGAACATCCTCCGTGAAAAGGAGGCCGCGAAGCGCAAGGAACTCGCGCTCGAACTCCAGAAAATCCACGACGACGAGGCCGCGGAACGCAAACAGGTGATCGCGGATTACACGACGAAGCGCGACGCACTGATCGCACAGCTCCCGGATTTGCAGAAGACGATCATCAACGTCGAGGCCTACGCCGACGAGCGGATGGAGGAGGAGCGCAAGAAGGCGGGCGAGCCGGACTTTGTCGCACCCGCGAGCGGAGCCACGCGCACCGTGATCGCGCAGATCGAGGCGCAAAAGGAAACGCTCGCGAAGACCAAGACCGAACTCGATGAACGGCAGGATCTCCATCGGCGGCTCGTCGAGGCCATCGCACGCGAGGAACTCGGGCAGCCGAATGAATTCTACCCCGAAGTAAAGAAGGCCGGCCAGGGCCCGCGCGTGAAGGACATGCAGATGCGCGACAAAAACGTCGTCACCGAAATCCGCCGGCTCGAAAGCTCCGAGGCCGCACAGACCGCGGCGCTGCTCGCAAGCGACAAGCAGCTCGCCACAGCCCGGCTCACGGACAAAAACGCGTACCTCGACGCGCTCGGCAGCAAGCGCGCGGCATTCGTGGACGAGGCAAAGGAAAAGGAAGGCATCCGCAAACAGCGCCTCGAAAAAGTCACCGCGGAGATCGCGGAGATGGAAACCGACCACCCGCTCCGGCTCGCACGCATCACGGAAAAGACCGCCGCGCTCGAGGAGGAAAACAAGAGCGGGATGAAGCGCGCCGACGAGGAATTCGGCCCGCCCATCGCGCGCCTCGGGCGCAAGATGAACGGCGTGCTCGATCCGATGGAGGAGACCATCGGCCTCTACAACGTCATCTTCCTCCCCTCGCCCGACGCCGACGACCGGGAGCGCAGCGAGCAGGGCAAAAAATGGGTCGCCGGAATCTTCCAGTTCCTCGTGATTTTCGGCACGCTCTTCGTCCTCGATCTCGTCCCGATCATGGCAAAAATCTTCAGCCGTCCCGGTCCGTACGACGTGCTCGTGGAGCATCCGGAATTTGTCTCCAACCAAAACCTGCGCGCCTTCTGGGCGAAGTACGGCGAGCACGCGCGTGACTGGTCCGCGCTCGGCATGAGCGAGGATTCCAGCGCCCGCCGTCTGCTCGAAAGCCACCCACGCCGCGGCAACGGAGCAGACGGGCCGTAACGGGCTGCCGTGCGCGCTTGCACGCAATCGCGCGGCGCTGTTTGCTCTGCGCTCCATCATGGAAAAAGTCATCATCCTCGGCACCGGCTGCGCCGGACTCACGGCGGCAATTTACTCGGCGCGCGCCAATCTTTCCCCGCTCGTCCTCGAGGGCCACGAGCCCGGCGGGCAGCTCTCCACCACGACGCTCGTGGAAAATTTTCCCGGCTTCAAGGAAGGCATCATGGGGCCCGAACTGATCATGAACATGAAGGCGCAGGCCGAGCGTTTCGGCGCGCGTTTTCAATACGCAGACTGCACCGCGCTGAAGAACGCCGGCCATCACGTGAGCATCCAGGTCGAGGGCAAGTGGATTGACACGCGCACGCTCATCATCGCCAGCGGCGCGAGCGCGAAGTGGCTCGGCATCGAGCGCGAACGCGAACTCACCGGCCACGGGCTCACCTCGTGCGCGACGTGCGACGGCGCATTTTACCGCAACGTGCCCGTATGCGTGATCGGCGGCGGCGACAGCGCGTGCGAGGAGGCAACCTTCCTCACGCGCTTCGCATCGAAAGTGTATCTCATCCACCGGCGCGATTCGCTGCGCGCCTCGAAGATCATGGCCGACCGCACGCTCGCGAACCCGAAGGTCGAGCCGGTCTGGAACAGCGCCGTCGCGGAATATCTCACCGATGCCGAGGGCGAGATGCGCGCGGTGAAGCTGCGCGACCTGAACACGAATGCGGAACGCGAACTCGACGTGAAGTGCGTCTTCGTCGCCATCGGCCACACGCCAAACACGGCATCGTTCAAGGGCGTACTCTCAATGGATGAAAATGGCTACCTGCTCCAGCATGGCGGCACGACGGCGACGAATGTGCCGGGCATTTTCGCCGCGGGCGACGTGGCCGACCACCGCTACCGCCAGGCGATCACCGCGAGCGGCCAGGGCTGCGCCGCTGCGCTCGATGCGGAGCGGTTCCTCGCCGAACACGGCGCGGAATAGTGCGCTTGAACGGTGCCGCCGCGCGTGTGCGTTCAGCGGTTCCGCTGAATCACCAGCGAGATCATCTGCAGCAGCTCATCGCTCGGCACGGGCTTGAACAGCACGAGGCCGTCGGATCGCTGGAGAAAGTCATTGGTGCGCGGATCGTCGCCGTTGCCCGTGACGAAGAGGAACCGCGGGCACAGGTGCGACTTCACCTTTTGCACCGCGAGATAGAACATGTCGCCGGGCATCGTCGGCATGGCCATGTCGCAGATGATCACGTCGAAATCCATCGTCATCACCTCGCGCAGCCCCTCGACGCCGTTGTGCGCGGTGGTCACGACAAAATTGCGCGACTCGAGCAGCAACTTCAGCGTGTCGGCGAGATCCACGTCGTCGTCGAGCAGCAGGATGTTTGTGATTTCGAGATTCTGGGTGCGTTCGTCGCCCCGCAGCGGAGATGCGGCGGGGGCACCGCGTTGCGAAGGGAAGCGCACCGTGCGCTCCTGCGCAGCGCCGGGCAGTGGGATGACGTGAGGATTGGGCATGATTCTCATTCCTGAAAAGCAGATGTCGTGCTTGATTGGCACGAATGCCCGGCTAGTTTCCGCCGCCACGTCAGCCGTGCAGAAATGCCAGTATAGCTCAGTTGGTAGAGCGCTCGATTTGTAATCGAAAGGTCGCGGGTTCGAATCCCGCTGCTGGCTCCACGGCGGAAACGGCGGGCACCGTGCCTGCTCCTCCGACGCGGCAGAAAAAATCACACGCCACATTTTCCGAAGCCGATGCACCGCCGCCGCCTGATCCTGCTCGCAGTCCTGCTGGGCTCGGGCTTGGGCTTCGGCGCGCAGGGCGCGCAGGACTGGGCGGTGGTCAAGGCGGACGGGCGAGACTACCTCACGATGGACAACATCGCGGAATTCTACGGCCTCAGCGCGGTGAAGCGGAAGGAACGCGAGGCGAGCGCGACCTCCGGCGTGCGCAGCATCCGCGCGACGGCGGGATCGCCGGATTTTTTCATCAACAATCTCAAGTTCATCCTCAGCTACCCTGCGATCGAGCACGACGGGAAAGTGTGTGTCTCGCGTCTCGATCTCGTGAAGCTCATCGAGCCCGTCATGCGCCCGAGCCGGATCAAGAATGCGGAGCCGATTGACACCGTCGTCCTCGATGCCGGCCACGGCGGGCACGATTCCGGCGCGATGAGCATCTACGGCCCGGAAAAGGCGTTTGCGCTCGACGTCTCGCTGCGGGCAAAGGCGCTGCTTCAGGCCACGGGCTTAAAAGTCGTGCTCACGCGTAGCGACGACACATTCATCCCTCTCGAAGACCGCTGCCGCATCGCCAACCAGTACAAGCGCGCCATTTTCATCGCCGTGCATTTCAATGCCGGCGGCTACGGCACCGGCGTCGAGGCCTACACGCTCGCGCCGCGCGGCGTCCCCTCGATGATGGCCGACGGCCCGGCCGTCTCGGATTTCAACGACTGCCGCGGCAATGCGCGCGACGCGGAAAACATCGCGCTCGCCACCGCCACGCACGCCGCGCTCGTCGTGAAGACGCGCATGTTCGACCGTGGGCTGAAACGCGCGCGTTTCGTCGTCATCCGTGACATCACAATCCCCGGCGTACTGATCGAGGGCGGCTTCCAGACAAATCCCTACGACGCTAAAATGATCGCCACCGCCGGCTACCGGCAGCTCCTCGCGCAGGCGATTTTGCAGGCCGTGCAAAACTACCGCCGCGCCGTCGGCAACGAACAGCAGCTCCCCACGGTCGTCCACACTGACGACAGCGGAAAACCGGAACCGGAGAAGACCGCAAAGCGCGAGACGCCCGCGCCCGTGAAGCCGTCACCGATTTCGCCGTCGGTGGAGAATTGACGGTGCTTGCCACGCACCGCGAGCGCGACTTTCATCGCGCCCCATTTTTTCCGTGAAGCAAACTTCCGCCCGCAAACCCACACCCGCCGCCCCGCAGCCCATCGGCGTCTTCGACTCCGGCATCGGCGGCCTCACCGTCGTCGCCGCGCTCCGCAAATTGCTCCCCGCCGAGAGCATCTTCTACATCGGCGACACCGCGCGCGTGCCCTACGGCGGCAAGAGTCAGGCCACCATCGAGCGCTACAGCCAGGAACTCTCCGGCCTCCTCCTCGCCGAGCGCGCGAAGCTCATCGTCGTCGCCTGCAACACCGCCAGCGCCCTCGGCGTCCCGCGCCTCCGCGAGACGCTGCGCATCCCCGTCACCGGCGTCATCGAGCCCGGCGCGCAGGCCGCGGTGAAGGCCACGCGTTCGGGAAAAGTCGGCGTCATCGGCACCCGCGCCACCATCGCCAGCCGCGCCTACGAACGTGCCATCGAAGCCCTCGACGCGAAAGTGAAAGTCTTCACCGAGCCCTGCCCGCTCCTCGTCCCGCTCATCGAGGAAGGCTGGCTCGAAGACCCCGTCACCGACTCCATCATCGCCCGCTATCTCGAAAAATTGCTGCGCTCCGGCGTGGACACCCTCGTCCTCGGCTGCACGCACTACCCGCTCCTCCGCGCCGCCATCCAGCGCCACGCAGGCCCCGATGTCACCCTCGTGGACTCCGCGCAAAACACCGCCCTCGCCGTGCAAAAACTCCTCCGTCAGCAAAAGCTCGCCGCCCCGCGCGCCAGCGTCGGCAAGCTCCAGGTCGCCCTCACCGATCAAAGCAGCGCCTTCCTCCGAGTCGCCGAGCAAGCCCTCGGCCTGCAAGTCGGCGACACCAAACTGCGCGCCGTGCAGCACGCGGTCGGTTAAGGGTGCCATTCATGTCCCGCCTACTCTGGGCGGAAGCCGGGGGAGTCTCCTCCGGCGGATTGCCAGACTCCATTACGCAAGGTACCTGCGTGCGGCCCACCAGCCGGCCCAGACTCCGAGTACGCTGCCGATGCCGCCGAGGAAAAAGGCCGTCAATGTCCCAAAGCGCTCGCCCAATTCCCATCCGACACAGCCGCCGAGATTGATGCCGGTAAAGATGCAGAGCTTCATTGCCACGACGATCAAAGCATGGCGCGCGCCGTTATCTGGCCGCTACGTCTTCCTCAAAAATTTCCTGCGCAGCACCTGGCCGATCGCCTTCCACTGTCGCGTGAGCAGTCCCTTCTTCGGAAGCAGGGCTTTGATTTTGTTTTTCCACCGCACGGCCACGGCCCACGCGGGCATGGACTTTATGGTGCCGTAGAGCCGGTTTTTCACGCGGACAATCCATTCGTAGAAGCGGCGAAACCAGCGGACGGTGAGCAGCGCGGGGCGGCAGACGGTGAAGATGCGCGCGACGATGGCGGTGCCGATGACTTTTGCAGCGATGATGATCGCGAGCCCTCCGCCGGGATGCCCGTGCGTCATGAAATAAAGCGCGGCGATTTTCACCGGGAGCAACATCGCGCCGGGCACGAGGAAGACGGCCATCGCACCGTACGGGGGCAGCACGGCGAGCCTTTTCTCGAGCCAGCGGAAGACGGGCGCGCGCGCCACCCACGCCATGAATTTCGTGAGCCGATCCCACAGCCATTCCTCGAAAAACATGATGAGCGCCGCGATGACGACCATCGGCGGGACAAACAGTTTCTTGAGAAAGCGGCGGAACACGGGTGATTTCCGGCAGCGTCACCGGCACGCCATGAGTCGCTGAAATTTCAGGAATGTCACGCCATTCCCATTCAAAACCACAACGTGCGACGCGCGTGCCGGGTGGTTCCTTCCCGATCCGATCCGCAGCACGGCGCGTCTCAGTTCACCGCGGTGCGCACCTGCACGAAGGCGATCATCTCCAGCAGGTCATCCACATGGAACGGCTTCGAGAGGATGGTGCCGTTCACGTTGCGAATAAAATTATTCACCTTGGGATTGCCGCGGTGGCCGGTCATGAAAATGAAGCGGTTGCAGAGGTGCGGGCGCATGCGCTCGACGGCGCGGAAGAACATGTCGCCCGGCAGCGTGGGCATCATCATGTCGCAGAGGATGACTTCGAAGTCGCCTGCGAGAACTTCGTGGACGCCGTCCATGCCGTTCTGAACGCTCACGACCTTGAAACCGTGGGAGCTGAGGAATTCGTTCATGATGCCTTGGAATTCCTGATCATCCTCAAGGAGAAGGACGGTCCTTTTTTCCGTGGACATTGAGGATTCGGGAAGAATGTCGGAGACATCCAGAGTGGCGGGTTGGTCGGTGTAGCGTTGCATGTGGCTCGGGAATTATGGCGATTATCAGCACCCGCCATGCCCGAGGTGGGGTGAGAAATGTCATTTGACGAAATGGCAAGATGCCGTGAGTTTTATGTCCTTAACCTTCGCCTTAACATGCACGACCATCGCCAAGACCTGAAATCCTCCGCAGAACGCCTCGCCGATATTTTTATCGTATTGCAACGCTCGTTCGTCCTGAACCTCTCGAAAGAACTCGTGCGCGGGAGGCTCTCGTTTCCGCAATTTTTGCTCCTGAGCTTTCTCGCACAGGAGCCCGAACCGCTCACGATGTCGGAAGTCGCACGCAGGATGAAGCACACGACAGCCGCGGCCACCGGTCTCGTGGACCGGCTTGAAAAGCTATCGCTCATTTTCCGCAAGCAGGGACCGAAGGATCGCCGCAAAGTCATGGTTGTGATCTCCGAGAAAGGCCACGCGATGGTGCAGGAGATCCGGCAGGACATGATTCAAAATCTCTTGCGTTTGATGGAGCATCTCGACGACACCGAGCGCGCCACATGGCTGCGCATCTACGAAAAAATCTTTCCGCACTGCAACCAGTGATGGGAATGCGACCGGCGATTATCTTCGCCACGACCCTGCTGGGCCTGACCATCGCCGATTCCTCGGGCAGGGAAAAAGAACAAAGGCCGGTCGTTCAAAAACACCACAGCCTCACTCTCGAAGCCGCAATCAATCTCGCGCTGAAGCAAAATCCGGACGTACTCAAGGCCATCCACGAGATCGAGCGCACCCGCGGGCAGGTCATCGAGGTGCGCGCACAGGCACTCCCCACGCTGAAGGCAAACGGCAACTACGCCCAGTACGCCCCGGAACTCGTTCAAACCGGCAGCGTCCCCACACCCGCGACCGGTGGAAGCGTCACCACTTCCGCGCTGGAAAAATCCTGGCAGATCACGCTGCAAGTGCAGCAGACGATTTACTCGGGGGGAAAAGTCCTGGCTGCGATGAAAATCGCGGAGCTCACCCAGGACAGCAGCCACCAGATGCTTCGTGAAACCGTGGCGACTGTTATCGCGAATGTGCGCACGCAATTTTACACTGCGATGCTGAACCGCGAACTCATCACCGTCGCCGAGGAAAGCATCGTGCTGCTCACCGACCAGCTCAAGGATCAGCAGAACCGTTTCGACGCCGGCACCGTCCCCCGCTTCAACGTCCTCCAGGCCGAAGTCGAACTCGCGAATGCGCAGCCGGATCTTATTCGTGCGAAAAATAACTTCCACATCAGCCGCCTCCAACTCGCCAAAACACTCGGCCTCGACACGGACGACGAGCCCGACGTGATCGGCTCGCTGCGCATGGCGCCCCGCGAGGTGAACCTCTCCCGCGCACTCATCGCCGCCCGCAAAAACCGCCCCATTCTCAAGGCCCAGCAAAACACCGTCGCCAGCGGCGAACAGCAAATCACCGTCGCCAAGGCCGGCTGGAAGCCGAGCCTCACCGCCAGCGCCGGATATGAGCTGGAAAACTCACGCTTCAGCACAGACCTCTCGAAAGTGCAGAACGGATGGTATCTCGGCGTCAACGGCACATGGGCCATCTTCGACGGCTTCCAGACCAAGGGCCAGGTGGAGCAGGCCAGGGCCAGTCTCGCCTCTGCAAAAGTGAGCATGGCAGACTCCGTGTTGCAGGTGGAACTCGAAGTCCAGAAAGCCTACGCTCAGGCAAAGGTCGCCCGCGAGGTCATCGCCAGCCAGACGAAAGTCGTCGAGCAAGCCGAGGAGGCATTGCGTCTTTCCAGAGAGCGTCTGAATGCCGGCGCCGGCACGCAGCTCGATGTGCTGAACGCCCGCGTCGCGCTCACGAAAGCGCGCACCACGCAGAAGCAATCGCTCTCCGACTACAACATCGCCCTCGCCGAATACGATCGCGCCACCGGCGCGGAGACGATCAGCGATCCGACGATCGCGAGATACGAAGTCGCAACGCCCACCGGCCTCTTCGGCAAGCCACGCCCCGCACTCATCCAGTCCGAATAAGGCACATGCCAGCAGCCATGCCCGCGTGTCCCTTCGAGACATTTCCGGCGCTCTCGTCCCTCCCCGTCCTGCACGCCTTCACGGGCCGCGTGCCGGGGCTCGATGTGAAAATTGACCGCGCCGCCGCCCTCGATCGTCTCGCGGATCATCACGGCGAAATCCGCGCGTACGTCGGCGCGGGTTCGCGCAAATTCATCACAGCCGAGCAGGTTCACGGTGCCGAAGTCCGCACTGTGAACGGCTCGGATTCTGCACCCCTCGCGGGCACGGATGCGCTCATCACCGACGATCCCGCCGTGTGCCTCGGCATCTACGTCGCCGACTGCGGCCCCGTGTGGCTCGTGGATCCCGTCCGCCGCGCAATCGGCTGCATCCACAGCGGACGGAAAGGCACGCAACTCGGCATCGTCACCGCAGCGATCGAGGCGATGGTGAAAAGTTTCGGCAGCGCGCGAGCGGACATCACCGCACAGCTCGGCCCCTGCATCCGCCCGCCGAACTACGAGGTGGATTTTGCCGCCGACATCCTCCGCCAATGCCACGAGGCCGGACTCGTCTCCGTCCACGACTGCGCCCGCTGCACCGCAGCCGAGACCGGCCGCTATTACAGCTACCGCCGCGAAAAAGGACAAACCGGCCGCATGCTCGCGCTCCTCGCGCTGGCTTAGCGCGCCAGAACGGGTGCGAATCAACCTCCACACACCGGACGGTGTGCTGCTGGATTCTCGCGCCGAGGTATCGCAGCCAATTTGCAGCCCGATCATCGGCAGTGCGGCTCAGTTCCATGCTTCCATTTGCGCGCGCACTTGCCAATTTTCCGCCATGCCTCCAGCGTGAGAGGCCAAGGGATGAAACTCCAGGTCACACATCGCACGCGCTACACCTACGCCTCGCCAGTCCGCGAGAGCTTCAATGAAGTCCGTCTCCAGCCTGTCTCAAACGAGCACCAGCGATGTGATTCCTTCCTGCTGAAAGTGCTGCCCGCCGCGCGTCTGGCGCACTACTCGGACTTCCACGCGAACATCATCCACTTCTTCGAGCTCCCCTCGCCTCACGCCACGCTGCTCGTCGAGAGCCTCGCAAAAGTGACGACAAAGCCCGTGACGAACAAACCCGCCTCCGCACCCGTACCGCTCGCGGGAATTGCACAGGCCGTTCGTGGCGAACGTTGCTTCGATTTTCTGCAGGAGAGCACGCATGTGGAAAAAGGTCCCGAGGCGTGGAGGCTCGCGCTCGATGTCACCGCCGGGTACGACGATGTTTGGGGCGCATCGCGCGCGATCATGGCGCACATCCACTCGCAGTTCACCTACACGCCGAACGTCACCTCCGTTCACACGCACATGCGCGACGTGCTCGCGGACCGGCGCGGCGTCTGCCAGGATTTCGCGCACGTCATGCTCGGCATGTGCCGCGCGCTGCACATCCCCGCGCTCTACGTCAGCGGCTATCTCTACAACGGCCCGCGCGATCATCTCCTCGGCTCACAGGCCAGCCACGCGTGGTGCGAAGTCTTCATCCCCGGCCTCGGCTGGTGCGGCCTCGATCCCACGAACAACCAGCCCACCGACGAGCGCTACATCAAGCTCGCCGTCGGCCGCGACTACGCCGACGTGCCGCCCGTACGCGGCCATTACAAGGGCACGACGGATCGGAGGATGGACGTTGAGGTGCTGGTGACGGAGATCGAATAGCGATGCGGAAAATGCGGATCGTGCGTGCTACGGGCGAGGTGACTAGTGACTGGTGAAAAGTGACTGGTACCGAGATTTGATCGTCGTCGTGAATTTCAGCGCACAAGCCGCAAATCACCTCGGGAGCGCGCCACCAGTCACCATTCACAAATCACCAATCACAGCCGCAGAGCACACACTGAGCACTCGCCTTTCGCACGAGCGCCGTTAGCGTGCGCGCCCTATGACCAGCGTCTGGAATTCCGCACATCCCTGGCTCCGCGAACTCGTCTCGTATGAACCCGGCAAGCCCATCGAGGACGTCGCGCGCGAACTCGGCCTTGCGCCCTCCGACATCATCAAGCTCGCCTCGAACGAAAACCCGCTCGGCCCTTCGCCGAAGGCGCTCGCGGCGATGCAGGAGATGCTGCTCCGCTCGCACTTTTACCCCGATGGCGGCGGCTACTATCTTCGCGAGGCCATCGCGCAGAAAGTGGGACTCGCGCGTGAAAATGTGATCCTCGGCTGCGGGTCGAACGAAATCATCGAATTCATCGGCAAGGCATTCCTCAGCCCAGGCGACGACATCATCGCCGCGCGCCACGCCTTCGTCGTGTACAAGCTCATGGCCACGCTCTTCGGTGCGAACACCATCGAGGTGCCCGATCCGAACTACGCGCACGACCTCGACGCGATGCTCGCCGCCATCACTCCGCGCACGAAGGAAATCTTCATCGCGAATCCCAACAACCCCACCGGCACCCTCTGCTCGCAGGCGGAGATTGACCGCTTCATGGCGCGCGTGCCCGACAGCGTCGTCACCGTCTTCGACGAGGCCTACTACGAATTCCTGCCGAACCCGCCCGACGTGCTCCGCTACGTCCGCGAGGGCCGCAACGTCGTCGTCCTCCGCACCTTTTCAAAAATCCAGGGCCTCGCAAATCTCCGCATCGGCTACGGCCTCGCGCGCGCCGAACTGATTGATGTGCTGCAAAAGACCCGCCAGCCCTTCAACGCAAACGGCATCGCCCAGGCCGGCGCGCTCGCGGGCATCCTCGACGACGAGCACCAGCGCAAGACCCGCGAACTCACCATCGAGGGCCGCGAGTGGATGCAAAAGGAGTTCGCCGCGCTCGGCCTAGAGTTCGTGCCGAGCCACGCGAATTTCGTCCTCCTCCGCGTCGGCAGCGGCAAGGCGGTCTTCCAGGCGCTCATGAAAAAGGGCGTCATCATCCGCGACATGACCGCCTACGGCCTGCCCGAATGGATCCGCGTGAGCATCGGCACGATGGATCAAAACCGGCGCTTCCTCGCCGAACTGAAAGCCCTCGGCGTGCCGGAAAAAGTGTAGATGCCGGAGCCTTGTCTTGGGCGTTCCTTTCGCGTAATCGTCCACCATGCCAGCGACAGCCAGCCAGAAGACGATTGATGTGAAAGAGGCAGTTCAGATTGCCTCTCAGTATCTGCGCAGGCTCATTCATCTGGTTCGACCTAGGGATATCGGTTTGGAGGAAGTGGAACTTTGCGGAGAGAATTGGGAAATCACACTGAGTTTTACGGAACGTCGCAGCAAAAGCTTGAGTAGCATGCTTACTGGTGGAGGGCGCGTGTACAAAAAATTCGGCATCAACAAAACCACAGGCGAAGTCGTGTTCATGCGCATTCGCAAGCCCTAGCTGGCTGTGCAGTGGCTCGAGCGACTGATGAAGCGGTATCGCAGCAAGGGGCTGCTCGTGGACACGAACCTCCTTCTGCTGCTCACGATAGGGCGCTGCGACCCGAACCTGATCCAGAACTTCGTCCGAACGCAGAAATACAACGTCGAGGATTTCGGTCTCCTGTCCCGCTTCGTCGCCTCGTTTCGGAAACATGTCACGACCCCGCATGTGTTGACGGAAATCTCGAATCTCACAACCCGCCTCCCTGATCATATCCGGCCCGGTTACTTTACGTCGCTCGTTTCGCACTTCAGCGCATACTTTGAGGAGTCGGTGCCGTTCAGCACAGCCAGCGGGATGGGCATTTTCGTGAAGTTCGGTCTCACCGATTCGGCGATCACGCACATCACGCGGAACAAGTATCTCGTCCTCACAGATGACTTCCCGCTGGCGAACTATCTGCAAAGCCAGAAGCAGGATGTGATCAACTTCAACCACCTCCGGCAGATGGCATGGAGCTTCGGCTCTTGAACATGAGACTGCCTTCCGGATACTCATCGTGGGATTGATTCGCATGAATGCGCCCGACCTCCGCGAAAAGGATCTCGCCGCACTGCGCGCCACATTCCGCCGCTTCCCGTGCGTGCGCGAAGTCCGCGTCTTCGGCTCCCGCGCGACCGGCCACGCCCGCCGCGCATCCGACCTCGATCTCGCCATCTCGGCGCCGGACGCCACGGCCCGCGAATGGCACGAACTTGCCGAAGCCCTCGACGCCGCGCCGCTCATCTACGAACTGGATCTCGTGCGCCCGGAACTGACCACCAACGCGCGGCTGAGGGAAAAGATCGCGCGCGAAGGAGTGGCGATTTACCGGGAGGAGATGACTGGAAAGCGGTGCGGATGAAGGACAATTCCGCACTCTGCACCGCGCTCGCGTGCGCCGACGCGCTGCTCACCCTCCACGCGTCGTGGCCCATGCGGAGTTGTTCGACGAGGCCGGGCTTTTCGCCTGTGAGGTCTTTGGATTCGGAGATGTCGGACAGCTTCATTCCCCGATCACGGAGACGCTGATCCCCCGCTGATGCGGGGCCGCGCGGTGCTCGAAAAGGAAGATGCCCTGCCATGTCCCGAGCGTCATGCGGCCCGCGGCTATCGGGATCGTCTCGCTGGTGCGGGTGAGCACCATGCGGAGGTGTGAGGGCATGTCGTCCGGGCCTTCGGCGGTGTGGACAAAATAGTCGCTGTCCTCGGGCACGAGGCGCTCGAAGAACTCGTGCAGATCCGTGCGCGCGGACGGATCGGCATTTTCGTAGATGATAAGCGAGGCGCTCGTGTGACGGATGAACACCGTCACCATGCCGGTCTTCACATCGCTGTCGCGGACGATGCGCGCGACCTCATCCGTGATCTCGCTCGTGCCCTTGCCCCGGGTGCGGACGGTGAATGATGCGGTGTGGGCTTTCATGCGAAAGGGGGCGGCAGGTGGTGTGCGGCCGCGCACCTAAGTCCCGAATTTCGCTTCACCAAGTGCGCCGCGGATCTTGCTCCGGAAAAAGGCATCAGCGTTCCACCGCCGAAGCGCGCCGGGCGGATCATTTCTTCGATTTCAGCGCCTTGTGCTTCGCCTCGATTTCCTCGGTCTGCGTCTTCAGCAGCGCGGCGACTTTTTCGGCCCACGCCTTCAAATCCGCATCCTGCGCCGCCTTCGCTCCTTTGTCCGCCTCGGCTGCGCCTTTCTTCGATTCCTTCGCGAACAGATCAAAGTACGCCACGAGCCATTTTTTGTCGTCCTTGTTCATGGAGTCCACCCTCGCGAGCGCGGCTTTGTCAGCCGCGGTGATGTCGGTCGGGATGGTTCCGGTCTTCGTCTTTTTGTCCACGGCGCCGGGAACGCCGCGCTCCTGAGCCAGAGTCACGCCGGGCGTGTAGAGTTCGGTCACGTCCCTGCCGATCTTCGCCGCGAAGACAACGAGTTCAGGATCGCCATCATTCATTTTCCCGCGCAACTTCTCCGAGGCTTTCAACTGGAACTGCATGGCCTCGGCAATGGTGATGTAGATGCGCGTGTCCGCCGGAGCGAACGGCTTCGGCTTCGTCGGCGCGGCGGTGGCGCTGCTAGCGGCCGGCTTGGTCGTCGGCGCATTCTGCGCGCCCGCACCGACGGTGAAAATGAGGGAGGCGGTTCCGATAGCGAGGAGGCTGGAGGTTTTCATGGAGGTTGTGTGTGAAAGTCTGCGGCATTGGAAAACAACATGCCCCCGCCTGCAAGCGCGGAACAGACGAGCACGCGAACATCCGACGTGACTTGCGAAAGCTCCTGCTTTTTCCGAAAACTCCCGCTTGCCAAGAGCGGAAACGCCCGCCAGATTGCGCGCCCTTTTTCCTGCCGCTGCCATATCCGGCGGGAGACGGGCGAGCTGCCGCGAGGCGTCCGCCCACGAGGGAAAACAAACACCAAACATGGTTCCTCGTCGGGTCGGTGGCAGCCGGCCTTAATTCATCCGAAGCCTCGGGTGGCGACGACACCGCAAGAAAAACAGACACATCATGGCAGACATCAACACCATCGTTGAGCAACTCAGCGGACTCACCGTCCTGGAAGTCGCTGACCTCGTGAAGCAGCTCGAAACCAAGTGGGGCGTGAGCGCCGCGGCACCCGTGGCCGTCGCCGCAGCCGGTGGCGCAGCAGCCGCCGGTGGCGGAGCTCCCGCAGCAGCGGCAGAAGAGAAGACCGCGTTCGACGTCGTCCTCAAGGAAGCCGGCCCGAACAAGATCAACGTCATCAAGGAAGTCCGCGCAGCGGTCCCCGGCCTCGGCCTCGCCGAAGCCAAGGCTCTCGTCGAGGGCGCTCCGAAAACCGTCAAGGAAGGCGCGACCAAGGCCGAAGCCGAAGAGATCAAGAAGAAGCTCGAGGCCGCAGGCGCCAAGGTCGAGATCAAGTAGTCTCACCCAAAGTGTCGGCAATCCGCCGACATGCGGAACAACCCGGTTTTCGAGCCGGAACGATTCCTTTCACAAACGCGCGAGGTGCGAAAGCCCTCGCGCGTTTTGCTTTTTGCAAATGTGGTCCCGGCAATCTGCCGGCACGGCTCATCCGAAGGGCCACGCGGATGCAAACCTGGGCGCTGATTGCACGGAGGACGGCGCTTCTCACATGCGCTTGACTTTCGACGCGCGAGCAATCGCGGCGATGGTGCCGCATGAAAATCACATCATGCCCGAATGCCCGCGAGGATCACCGCCGCCTTAGCCAGCGCACGCG
The DNA here is from genome assembly GCA_903882875.1 of uncultured Spartobacteria bacterium. Classification (GTDB taxonomy): domain Bacteria; phylum Verrucomicrobiota; class Verrucomicrobiia; order Chthoniobacterales; family Chthoniobacteraceae; genus SXWH01. The sequence continues at coordinate 45,528 of CAIRYQ010000083.1, forward strand.
CACGGTGGCTCAGGCCATTTTTCACCTCGGACGGCAACACGCCAAAGGTCCCCTCGTGCCCGTCCGGGATGAACATCGAATCGTACCCGAAACCTCCGCCGCCGCGTTCCTCGGAAATCACGCGGCCCTCCACGCGGCCGTCGCACACCGCAATCGTGCGCCCCGACTGCGCGATCGCCATCGTGCAGCGGAAACGAGCGCGCCACGGTTGAGGCACGCCACACGCGAGCAGTTCGCGCTTCAGCCGTGCCCGGTTCGCCGCGTCGTCGCCGTGTGTCCCTGCGTAGAGCGCGCTCTGCACTCCTGGCTCCCCGCCAAGCGCGTCCACTTCGAGGCCCGAATCATCACTCAAAACGATCCCGGAAAAAATCTGCGACGCCGCCTCGGCCTTGATGCGCGCATTTTCCTCGAAAGTCGCGCCCGTCTCCTCCGGCGCGGGCACCTCGGGATGCACTGTGAGATCGCTCACTTCCCACGCTTCACTGAGAATGGCGCGGATCTCCGCAGTCTTGTGGGCGTTCTTCGTGGCGATGAGCAGGCTATGCATGGCGCAGGATCACGAATCAAGGCGTGGGAAAAAGCCAGCAGTCTTCGCTGCCTCATGCGATGGATTCGCGATTGGTGCCGGGCCGAATCGCGCCGCCAGCACGCAACGCCGGAACGCAAAGATGCGCTCGATATCCGGTCGGACGAACAGCCGGTGCATGAGGATGTCGAAAGGCACGGCATAGCTCTCTGCGTCCCGGCAGAGACTGCCGCCGCCGATTGACTGGAAGGAGTGTTCGTGAACCCACAGCCTGTAGGGGCCGCGGCGCTGCTCGTCCACGAAACGGAACGGCGGCTCCCATGCGGTGATTTCACTTTGCCAGCGGAGAGGAAAGCCGTGAACGCGGAGCCGGTAGTCAATCAAAGCCCCAGGTCGCATCTCGATGGGACGCGGCGTGAGGATTTTGAAACGGAGCCACGACGGCGTGAGCTGCTGAAGGTTTCCCGCATCGCCGAAGAACGGGAAGACTTCGTCCATCGGGCGCGGGAGCCATTGATCGGCGTGGAATTCGCGAATGAGCATCAGTCGTGAGCTTTTCGCACGGGTGCGCGGCGCAGCGAATCGAGCTGGCTGCCGAATTCCTCGATGCTGTCCGCGCACAGCGCGCCGATGCGGATGAGCGCCTCGAAATATCCGCGCGCGGCACGCCCTCCGGCGAGGACGCGCGTGCTGGCCGGGATCAACCGCGCGAGTTCTGCCAGTTCGCGGGGAAGGTTCGGATCGTCCGCGGGATATACGATGCTGAGTGCGACGGCGACGGCTTCATTGCGCAATGCGGCGCCGGCGATCTCGTGCGCAGGCAGATTCGGGCCGAGGTAAATGGGACGCCAGCCGAGATTCGCAGCGGTCGCGGCGGCCATGATCGCGCCGAGTTCATGGAGCTGCCCGGCGGGCGTGGTGACGATGATGCACGGCGCGCTCACCGGGATGACAAACTGGCGCGTCAGGTCGCCGAGGAAGACCTTCACCGAGGCGGTGAAAAAATGTTCGTGCGCCGCGGTGAGCGCACCGGAGCGCCAACGCTCGCCGATCTCCTCGGCCAGCGGTGCGATGACGAGCCTCAGCAGGCCCATGTGTCCAAATTTTAACAACGAGCGGCTCAACACTTCCTGCAATGCCGGGCCATCGAAGCGGCCAATCGCGGCCAGCGATTGGTCGCGGAATGTCGCGACGAGATCGTCGGCACCATGAACCGCGGTGCTGCGCGAGACGGCCGACTGTTGCACGATCAGTGCGCGCAGTTCCTCGGTCGGCAGCTTCGCGATTTTCCCGATGCTGTGCCCGCTGCGCACAGCCCGTTGCAGCATCCCGATCCGCTCGATTTCGGCCTCGGAATAGAGCCGGTGTTTTCCCGCCGAACGTTCCGGCTCGATCGCCCGATACCGCCGCTCCCACGCGCGGATGACGTGCGGAGTCAGACCAGTGCGTTCGGCGACTGTTTGAATGGGAAAGGAGGCAGCCATTGAATGCTGGATACATAGACAGCAGTTGAACAAACGCAAGAAAAACGCTAGACAATCAATGAATTTGTCGAACTTTGAGTTGACATTAATAAGACACAAATTAGACATCTGCCGCAGAGCGAGTTCACATTCACCCACAAATCCCATGTCCTTCCTCCGCCCAAACCTCGACACCAAAGGCCGCATCATCCGCGGAATCAGCGCCCTCGCCCTCGGCGTGGCCGCAGTCCTCACCTGGCCGCATTCGCGCGCCGCCGGCATCGCCCTCGCGGTGTCCGCACTGTTCGTCGCATTCGAAGCCGCGCGCGGCTGGTGCGCCCTCCGCGCCTGCGGCGTGAAGACGAAATTCTGACCCGCACTTTCACCCGCCACCGCACACCATGAAGAAAGAAGTCATCATCATCGGCGCAGGCCCCGGCGGCCTCGCTTCCGCCATCCTGCTCGCCGCCAGTGGGGTGAAAGTGAAAGTCATCGAGCGTCTGCCGACCGTCGGCGGACGCACGTCGTCCATCGAGTCGGATGGTTTCAAGTTCGACCTCGGCCCGACGTTTTTCCTCTACCCGCGCGTGCTGGAGGAAATCTTCGCCGCCGCCGGCACCTCGCTCCGCGCGGAGGTGGAAATGGTGCGGCTCGATCCGCAATACCGCATCATCTTCGGCGGCGGCGGGCAGATTGATGCCACGCCCGACATCGCCCGCATGGAGCAGCAGATCGCCGCGATCGCGCCCGGCGACGCCCCCGGCTTCCGCCGTTTCCTCGATGAAAATCGCACGAAGCTGGCGCGCATGGAGCCGTGTCTGGAGACGCCCTTCGACGGCTGGCAGGACCTCGTGAATATCCGCCTGCTGAAGATGCTCCCGATGCTCCGTCCGCATCAGTCGCTCGACACGTATCTCGGCCGATTCTTCCGCGACCCGCGCATCAGACTCGCGTTCTCCTTCCAATCAAAATACCTCGGCATGTCGCCGTTCCGCTGCCCGAGCCTGTTCTCGATTCTCTCGTTCCTCGAATACGAATACGGCGTCTTCCATCCCATCGGCGGATGCGCCGCGGTGACCGTCGCGATGGCCCGCGTGGCCGAGCGCCTCGGCGTGGAAATCCGCACCGACTCGCCCGTCGAGGAAGTGCTCTTCGAGGGCAGCCGCGCCGTCGGCATCCGCACCGCTTACGGAGTGGAAATGGCGAGCGCCATCGTGATGAACGCCGACTTTGCGCGCGCGATGAAGCGCCTCGTGCCCGATCGTTTGCGCCGTCGCTGGAGCGACCGCAAAATCGCCGGCAAGAAATTCTCCTGCTCGACCTTCATGATGTATCTCGGACTGGACCGTATCTATCCCGACGCAGAGCATCACATGATTGTGTTCGCGCAAGACTACAAGCGATGCCTGGAAGACATTACGAAAGCCAAGATTGTGTCGGAAGATCTCTCCGTGTACGTCCGCAATGCCGTCACGCTGGATCCTTCGTGCGCTCCCGCAGGCCACTCCGCGCTGTACATCCTGGCGCCCGTTCCAAACAACACCAGCGGAATTAATTGGGACGAGCACAAGGCCGCCTACCGCGAGAACATCCTGCAGTTGCTGGAGACACGAACTCCCTACACAGATATCCGCGAGCACATTCAGGAGGAACTGATTCTGACGCCGGCTGATTGGGAGAAGAAGACCTCAGTCTTCCTTGGGGCGACGTTCAACATGGGCCATAGCTGGGACCAGATGCTCTACTTTCGGCCGCATAACAAGTTTGAGTTATTCGACAATGTTTATCTGGTCGGCGGAGGAACGCATCCCGGCAGTGGGCTTCCGACCATCTTCGAATCAGCGCGCATCTCTTCCAATCTCATCTGCGACAAGTACGGCG
>CAIRYQ010000084.1 GCA_903882875.1 uncultured Spartobacteria bacterium
CGGACATCATCCGCACGGCGGCTTTGGCTCCGGCTGATCCTGGTGAGTTCACGTCGTTCCGGCGGACTCAAACGAAAGGGTGCTGGCATGAATCCAATCATACACCAATACCGTCACATCTCAACGTTACACTGCACTAGGACCGTCACAGTCTGAGTTTTTGTGCCGCTGACGGTCACCTGATTCACGGAGACTTTGAGAGATGCCTGGTTGTAAAAGCGAAATTTCGCGATGGCCGCTGGGTCGCTGAAGCCGTTCACTGGCTTCTTGATTAGTTCGCGATAGCCGTCGTCCGTGTTCGGATTGCCGCTGTTGGTGGTAAAGGCGTTGCGCATGTCCTCCCCCGCGGGCTCGAGCCGGCCCGTCTGGCTGAGCTGCGTCGCCTGCGACACTCCATACGTTGGCGGCTGCCAGTTAGCCATGTTATAACCGGTCGCCGAGGGAGGCTGCGGGTAATAGTTGAAGTTCTGATTATAGGAGACATAACTGTTAAAGGTAAGTCCCTGCCCCACGAGACCCGCCGCATAAAGGTTTTGGTTGGTGATCACCGGACCGTTGATCGTCATCGCCTCGCCGGGATGCAGTTCAAGATTTCCCTCGTAGTAAATCGCCGCCTGAAAAATCGGCGCGTCCGCCTTTGTGAAAGTGCGCCCTATTTCCACCACCACACTGCGCGAGATGGTGGGCATCGCGACTGCGACGCGCACGTCGTACATCGTGTTGACTGAATACAGCCCCTTGAACCCCGGCAGCACGCCGAGGCTGGTGATGTTCTGATTTGCGGGGACGGAATTGCCGAAGCAATCCACCTCGGTCATGTAATGCGCCGATTGGCCCTGATACGTGGAAAGAAAGGTCGCGCCCGCAAAGTTGGGGTTCACGCTGGTGGGCAGAGGAATCGGCTGCACGATCGCGTCGAGATCGGACTGCTGCGCCTTGGCACCCAGCGGGAGCGTTTTCACGAGCGTCTTCCATGCGCCGTAAAGCCGGTCCAGTTCGCCGTCCGCGACGGCGATCGCGCTGGTCAATGCCCGCGTGTCCCGCGCCTGCCGCCCGCCATGCTGGGTGAACAGGACCGCCGCGCAGATGAACGTCGAGAGCACCAGCACGAGAATCATCGTCGGCACGATCATGTGGCCTGAATTGGCGGAACGGTTGCGCATGGGTCGGTCAGTCAATGACGGGAGCGGGTGTTGGCGTCGGCGTCGGAGCAGGGGTCGGGGTCGGGGTGGGTACCGGTGTTGGTGTGGGCGTCGGCGTCGGCACGGGCGTGGGCGTGGGAGGAGGCGTCGGCGTTGCTGCGGGCGTCGGCGTGGGCACCGGGGTCGGGGTCGGGAACTGGGTCGGGGTCGGGAACGGGGTCGGTGTCGGCACTGGCGTCGGCGTGGGAGGGGGTGTGGGTGTGGGAGGAGGTGTCGGCGTCGGCGTCGGCGTGGGGGCTGGCGTCGGCGTCGGCGCGGGCGTCGGTGTGGCAATCGGGATGGTGTCCGTGCTCGCGAAATTCAGATGCGGCGCGCTCTTCCATGAGACGGCCGAATTCACGGAAAACGTCGAGACGAAGGATGCCATGTTGCGCTTGTCATAGTCCCTCATCTTGATTTGCAGGTTCACGCGCACCGCGCGGTAATCCGGGTCGCGCACGAGCACGGACGCGGTGGGGTCGCCCGCGAAGGAAAACGGAAGGTTCCCGCCGTTGTCAGCACGCAGGCGGGTCGAGACACTCACATAGTTCGCCGGGTTGTTGAACGCCGCCGCCCCATTCGTTCCCACGCTCATGGCCACCGGGTAATAGCGCAATTCCGCGGCAGTCGTCCCGGCAATCGGCACCGCGACGAACATCGAAGTCCGCGTCACCGACACCGGCGTGTTCATCGGCACAAAGGCGGTCGCCGGCGCCTTGGTCTGTTTTGGGACTGCCAGATTGCCCAGCGTGTCGGAAAACTGGAGTTGCCAGTTAGCACCCGACGCCACTGCACCCACCACGGACGTTGAGATGGTCGGGTAAGGAATCGTCACGTTATCCCCCGGCATCAAAGCCGTATTGTTGCCGCCGACGAGCAGTGCCGTGTCCGTCCATTGGCCGTCCTGCACGACCGGCTGCGCAGGCCCCAGGCCGATGCAGAATTTCACGCCCGCGGCCGGCATCCAGTTTTCCGCGACTGTTGCAACTCCGTCTCCATTTGCATCAACCGCCGGAAGATCATTGCCATTCACATCGGTGAGAGTCGGCTGCTGCACCGCCTGATAGACGTTTGTGCTGATGGTTTGCATCGCCATGCGCGCCGCCTGCTGAGCGCCGGACACCTGGAAAATTTTCGCATACAGCACGGTCCCGCCAGTGAGCATGATGTAGATGACACCCCCGAGCAGTGCGACGATGCCCACAGACACCATCACCTCGACGAGAGTGGCGGCGCGGTCGCGCGGAAAATGACGGGTGGCATTCATCTCGGCATCAGTCCATCGCACGGACCGTCGAGAGCATCTGCGAGTAAGCCTTCCCGTCATAGGTATAATCCAGCCGCATCGCCACCCACAGCACGCTCGTGCTTCCAGTCACGAATTGCACTTTGCGATAAAGCGCGCCGTTGACGTTCTTCGTGGGATCCATCTGGTCGCTGTAAACCGGCACCGCCGCCATCGTGCTCGTGTCATCCGCCTCACTGTAAGGATTCCATTGGTTCCAGCCGGCCGCCGTCGCATCAAACGAACCGTCCCCGGTCGTGATCGTCGGCATGAGGATGCCGCTGGGCGGCGTCGAATCGTTCCAGCCGCGCGTGAGCGCCTGATCAATGGCATTGCGCAGAATGATGAGCCCGTTTGTGTAATTCCGGTTGTCCACCGCATTGCGGTTCAGCCGCGCCAGCGACGTGAAAATCGTGGCGCTCAGAATCGCGAGGATCGCCGCCGCCACCATCAGCTCGACAAGGCTGAATCCTCCGCGTCTCCCTTGCGGGCGCAGAGGACACTCCGTTTTGTTCGCTGGCGACTGCATAAGTCCGGGATATTTAGCATTCCCCATGCCCGTGATTTGCCAACGCCGGGCCGGGGCTCACCAGCGGCGGAAAACGCTCCCCCTCCCCCAAGCCTTCGTTCCCCGCAATCCCTGCTCGCTGAAATCCGTGTCCGGCTTCGCCAGAACGGCGTGTCGCGAAGATCGACATCGGCGAAGCCAGCGGCGACATTGCGCCATGCCGAAACCCATCACCGTGCGCGAGCCTGCGCCGCTGCTCGCCACGCTTTTTGCCGAATGGCCGCAGGAGAAGAAAAAGCAGATCCGCACCTGGCTGAAATTCCAGGCGGTGACGGTGAACGGGCGGCCCGAATCGCAATTCGATCATCCGCTGAAGCGCGGCGACGTGGTGACGGTTCGCACGGATCGTTTCGCGGTGCCGAAGACGAAGCTCGGCGGCGGGATGAAGATTTTTTTCGAGGACGCTCACCTCATCGTGATTGATAAGCCGTCGGGCCTGCTGAGCATCGCGAGCGAGGCGGAGCCGGAGAAGACGGCCTACTACCAGCTCACGGAATATCTGCGCCACGGCAACCCGCGCGCGAAGGAACGCGTGTGGATCGTCCACCGGCTCGACCGCGAGACTTCGGGGCTGATGGTCTTTGCGAAGACGCCGCTGGTGAAGGAGACGCTGCAAAAATCGTGGGACACTTTCGAGAAGCGCTACGAGGCCGTCGTGGAGGGCAGACTGCCAGGGGAGAATGGCACATTTGAGTCGGACCTCGATGAGTCGAATCCCTACCGCGTTCACAGCGCGACGCGCAGCGACCTGACGCGGCACGCGGTGACGCACTGGCGCGTGATTGCGAGGAGCACCTGGCGATCGCTCGTGGAACTGACGCTCGAAACGGGGCGGCGTCACCAAATCCGCGTGCAGCTCGCGGACGCAGGATGCCCGATCGTAGGCGACGAGAAATACGGCGCGAAGAGCGATCCCGCGGGCCGGCTCGGGCTGCACTCGTGCATGTTAAAATTTTCGCACCCCGTCACGCGCGAGGCGATGCGTTTCGAGTCGCCGCTGCCGAAGGATCTCGCGGCGCTCGTGCGCGCGCCACGGCCCTCGGACTGACGCGCCTGCCCGCAGTTTTCCTGCTCGACAGCGCCCGCTTGCGGACTCGATCACACGCGCATGGATCTCCTGCCCATCCTGCATCTCAAGCGTGCCGCGGCCGACGGCCGGATCGAGGCGCGCATCCATGCACAAATCGAATCGCTCACGCGCAAGGACACGCGCGAGGGCAAGCCGTTCTACGCCGCGGTGCTCGCCGACGCGGGGGCAAAGCTCACGCTGCGCGCGTGGAGCGACGGTCCGGCGTTTGAATTTTGCGAGCAAGCAAAGGCGGGCGCATTCGTGGAGGTCGCTGGCGAATTCACGATGAGCCCCGGCTTCGGTTTGGATTCAAAACGCTGGACGATCCGCGAACTGAACCCCGACGAACTCGCCGAGCTGCTCGACGGCCCGCCGGACATCCGCGGCAAGCAGGCTGCGGATTATGCGTTTCTGGATCAGACAGTGCGTGGCCTCGCAGACCCGCGGCTTGTGGCGCTGTGCGGACTTTTTCTCGACGATTTCGGCGACCGCTTCCGTCGCGCCGCCGCCGCGCGGAACAATCACCACGCACGACGCGGCGGGCTCGTCGAGCATGTCGCGCAGATGATGCGCTCTGCGTTGGCGATTGCTTCCGCGTACCCGGCGCTGAACCGCGACCTGCTCGCCGCGGGCGTGCTTTTTCACGACTGCGGGAAGCTGTGGGAAAACCAGATGCCCGTGGACGGTTTCATGATGCCGTTCGACGAGCGCGGCGAACTGCTCGGGCACATCACCATCGGCATCGAAGTCGTGAACACGCTCTGGCGACGGCTTCAGCAAAAGCCCGAATGGGCCGGATGGCTGCCGCTCGATCCGGCGTGCGAGGACGTGCGGCTGCACCTGCTGCACCTGCTCGCGAGCCATCACGGGGAGCTGCAATTCGGCAGCCCCGTCGTGCCGAAGACACCCGAGGCGTGGGCGCTGCATTACGTGGACAATCTCGATGCAAAAATGGAGATGATGTCGGCTGGCTACGCGGGCTCGAAGCATCTCGCCGCGCGCATTCAGGAAAAAGTGTGGCCGCTGCCGGGCAATCTCGTCGAACCGCTCGGGCACTTTCACCCTGCTCCGTCCGCGCCGGAATCCACGACCGGCGCGTGATGCTCGGCAGATGACGGGAAAAAATCCTAATGCCACGGGCGCGCGGCAGTAGTCAGCGCGCACCTTTCAATAAGCCATGATGCGTCCCCATTCCCTCGCCCTTGTCACCGCGTCGCTCATCGCCGCTTCCGCCTGCATCCACGCCGCCGATGCGCCGGAAAAAAAAGCGCCCGAGCCGAAAAAGGAAAATCTCGCGCCGGGCGGGAAGTGGAAGCACGGTGACATGAGCCGCCCGCGCCCGCGCGTGCTCACGCCGCCGGGCTGGGGTTCGCAGGCTGCGCCGGGAAGCGCGCCCTCGGATGCGATCGTGCTTTTCGACGGCACAGATCTCTCGAAGTGGAAACGCGACAAGCCCACTGCCGACGGCGACGACAAAGCTCCGTGGAAAGTCGAGGACGGCTATTTTGAAGTCGTGCCGAAGACCGGCTACCTGCGCACTCGTGAGAAAATCAAAGGCGACTCGCAGTGGCACATCGAGTGGGCCACGCCGAGCGAAGTGAAAGGCAACAGCCAGGGCCGCGGCAACAGCGGCGTATTCATCGGCGGATTCCCCGAGGTGCAGGTGCTCGATTCGTATGAAAATGACACGTATCCCGACGGGCAGGCCGCGGGGCTTTACCACAACTATCCGCCGCTAGTGAACGCCTCGCGCAAGCCGGGCGAGTGGCAGACTTACGACATCACCATTGAGCGCCAGCAGAAGGACGACGCGGGCAAGGTGATCAAAAAGGCGCGCATCTCGGTGATTCACAACGGCATCGTCGTGCAGTGGGGCCGCGAGTTTGATTCCGCCGATCAGAGCGGCGATCTCGCGCTACAGGATCACGGAAATCCCGTGCGCTACCGGAACATCTGGGTGCGCCCGATCAACCTCACCGACCCGGACAGCGAGGGCACGCCGCCGCCGGCTGCGGAGAAAAAATAGTCAGCGTTCAGTGCGCAGCAGTCCGTCTCCTTGATGGAGACAAACGCTGAACGCTGAACGCTCATCCTCAAAGAATCCCCGCTCACCGACAAACCGCAGCCGCCCCAAGACTCCGCGCCTTTTTCCGCAGACCCCGATTTTTCCAAACATGAAAATGATCCACCGCTCGCTCCCTGCGCTCGCCACGGCGCTGTTCGCCTCCGCCTCATTCGGCGCGGAGGTCGAGACCATCACCATCAAGACGCTCCGCGCGCAGATGCGCTACGACGTGACGGAGTTCGACGTGAAGCCGGGGCAGAAGGTGAAGCTCGTCTTCCAGAACGACGACGACATGCCACACAATCTCTGCTTTTTCCAGCCGGGCACGGACGTGATCGCCGCGGCGAACAAGCAAATGGAAAAGCCCGAGGAGGCGCTCAAGCGCAACTGGATCCCCGATGACCCGCGCATGTGGGCGCACTCGAAGCCGCTGAACCCGAAGGAAAGCGACGAGGTAAATTTCACCGCGCCGGAGAAGCCGGGCGTGTATCCGTTCGTCTGCACATTCCCCGGACACGCGGCGATCATGCAGGGAAAAATGACGGTCGGCGAGACAGGGCAGCGGTTGCCAGGACTGACGGAGCTGAAATTTGAACTCTTCCTCGGCAACTGGAAGAGCCTGCCGGACTTTGCCAAACTGAAGGCGCACCGTGAGGGCGACGTGAAGGACAATCTTGTGCAGATCAACGTGGACGACTACAAGAATGAGTTCGGCCTCGTCTTCACCGGCAAACTCGATGTGCCGAAGGACGGCGAGTATTCATTTTTCATCGCATCGGACGGCGGCGGACGAATCTATGTGGACGGAAGGCGCGTCGTGGAAAATGACGGCATCCATCCCGCGGACAAAGTTCGCGAAGGCAAGGCAAAGCTGAAGAAGGGCGCGCATGTGTTCCGCCTCGAATATTTTCAGGCGGCCGGTGGCGCGGAGCTTTACACCGCGTGGGGCGGGCAGGGTTTTGTAACCACTCATCTCTCGAAGCTGGAGCACCCGGACATGAAGTCGGCAGGCAAGCCGAAGAAGAACAAGAACGAGAACACGGGCATGCCGCTCGTCGTCGCGCAGGAGCCGATCATCTACCGCAATTTCATCACCGGCGCGGGCAACCGCGCCATCGGCGTCGGCTATCCCGGCAACGCGAGCATCGCATGGAGCGCAGAGGCGATGAACCTCGCGATCGCATGGCGCGGCGCGTTCATTGACGCCGCGCGCCACTGGAACGGACGCGGCGGCGGACAGCAGCCGCCGCTCGGCTTCGATGTCTTCCGCGCAACAGAACTCTCACAGCCCTTCGCAGTCCTCGCCGAGGGCGCGACGTGGCCCGCGCTTGAAAAAGGTGCGCGCCCCGCAGGCTACACTTGGCGCGGCTACGAACTCGATGCGAAGCGCATCCCGACCTTCCGCTACGAGTGGGAAGGCGTGAAAGTGAGCGAGCGATACGAGGTCGCGGGCGACGCGCTCACGGGCGACGGCAAACTCGTGCGGACGCTGAAGCTCGATGGAAAGATCCCCGCCGGCGCGCTCTTCCGCGTCGCGAGCGCGCCGAAGATCACACCGCAAGGTGCGGTCTTCCTCGTGGAAGACGGCCGCGTCGTCCCGGAGATCGCCACCGAGTCGAAATTCCTCGTCACCGCCGAGGGCGCGAAGCTCACAGGCAAGGATCTCACGCTGCCCGCGCGCGTTGAAATCAAGGTAACCTATTCGTGGCCGAGTCTGCTCGGCACCCACTGAGCACTTTATTTTTTCCACACATGAAAACTCTCCGCATCCTCATCGGCCTCATCCTCGCGACCGCAGTCCTGCGCGCCGCCGATCCGCAGGAATCCGACTACTACAAGATCACCACATTCGACACGCCGCCCGGCACCGCGCTCGAAGTCGGATCGATCGAGCTGCTGCCCGACGGCAAGCTCGCGCTCGGCACACGCCGCGGCGAAGTCTGGACCGTGAGCAACGCGGACAGCGATCCCGCGAACGTGAAATACCAGATCTTCGCCTCAGGCCAGCACGAGATCCTCGGCCTCGCCTACAAGGACAAGTCGCTCACCATCACGAACCGCTACGAGGTCGCGCGGCTCACCGACACGGACGGCGACGGGCGCGCGGACAAATTCGAGACCGTGTGCGACCAGTGGGGCGTGAGCGGCGACTATCACGAGTATTCGTTCGGCTCGCGCTTCGACAAGGATGGCGACCTTTGGGTGGTGCTGTGCCTCACGGGATCGTTCACGAGCCAGGTGCCCTTCCGCGGCTGGTGCGTGCGCGTGAAGCCCGACGGTACGATGGTGCCGACATGCAGCGGCATCCGCTCGCCCGGAGGCATCGTCGTGAACTACGACAACGAAGTCTATTACACCGACAACCAGGGTCCGTGGCACGGCGCGTGTACGCTGCAACACCTCATCCCCGGCACATTCCAGGGCCATCCCGGCGGCAACAAGTGGTATGACCTCGCGCCGAACATGGGCCCACGTCCGGTCGATCCGATCCCCGAGGCATTTCAACAGGGACACAAAAAAGGAACCCCCGATCCCGATCGCATGGACGCCGAGCGCAAGCGCATCAAGGAACTCGTGCCGCCCGTCGTGTACATGGTGCATGGGAAAATCGGCAATTCGTCTTCCTTCATCGTGCCCGATCTCAGCGACGGAAAGTTCGGCCCGTTTTCAAAGCAGATGTTCATCGCCGACCAGAGCCACTCGAACATCTCCCGCGTCTTCATCGAGGAAGTGAACGGCATCAAGCAGGGCGTCGTCTTCCCGTTCCGCAAGGGCTTCAAGTCCGGCCTCATCGGCGGGCGCATGAATGAAAAGGGCCAGCTCTTCGCCGGCGGCAGCGACCGCGGCTGGGGCGCGAAAGGCGGCCAGCCATTTTCATTCGAGCGCCTCGACTGGACGGGCAAGGTGCCCTTCGAAGTCCACGAGATGCACGCGAAGCCCGACGGCTTCGAGCTGACCTTCACCGAGCCCGTGGACGAAAAGACCGCCGGCGATCCCGCGAGCTACTCCGCGCGCGAATTCATCTATGCCTACCGCGAGGAATACGGCGGCGGCGAAGTGGACGACAAGTTCCCGAAAGTGACGAAGGCCGTCGTGAGCGCCGACAAAAAATCCGTGCGCCTCACGCTGGAAAAACTTACGCAGGGCGACATCCACGAGCTGCACTTCGACGGCGTGCGCTCCGCCGACGGCCGCCCCGTGCTGCACCCGATCGGCTACTACACGCTGAACGAAATCCCGGCGAAGTAGCAAGCGACCCGCGGAGTTTGACCTCAACCCAAGTATCCCGTAATGAATCGGCCATGAAACTCTCCGCACTTGCGCTCGTTTTTCTCGGCGGCCTCGCTCTGCACGCGGGAGCCGCAATCAGCCCCATCCACGTTGACATCGAGGAGCACGCATCGTCGAAGCCGCCCAAAGCGACTCCGGGGCATCCTGCGCTGAGCAACATTGCACAGCACCGCTCGCTGACGATCAAACTCACGAACAACTCGTCGGAGGCGCTCGGCGACATCGTGGTGAAATATTTCTTCATCGGCCACGACATGAAGGATCACAAACTGAAGGTGCTCCAGCACGGCGAACGGAAAGCTTCCCTCCCGCCGCAGAGGACGGCGACCGTCGAGAGCGAGGGCGCCGTGAATACTTACACCGAAGCGCACACGGAGATCGCAAAACCGAAGGGCAAATCGAAAGGCAGACCCAGGACGACCAAAGTCGCGGCATCCGGACAGAAAGTGGTCGGCTACGCGGTGCAGGTCTTCAGCGGCACAAAGCTGGAGGAGGAGAAATACACCGCGCCGGACTACAAGCAGATCGTCGCTGAAAGCAGCCCGAGCCTGATGCAGCAGCCCGACGAAAAGAAGCCTTCGAAAAAATCGCCGAAGAAAAATTAGGGTTTCCCCGGCGGATGCGGGCCGGGCTTCAAAATCCGCATGGAGCGACGCGCGGAAAACCCGCTCGCATTGTGGCCCTTTCTGCGTAGTGTCCGCGCCCGATGCCGCTCGATCTCAAGAACCTCATCACCACCCGCCTCGGCGAAAACTACCAGCTCCACGAGCAGCACCTGAATTCCACGCTCGTCTCCGTGCAGCGGATCATCGGCTTTGATCACGTCTATGCGCAGGCGCGCGGCTGCTATCTTTACGACCTCGACGGGCACGACTACCTCGACTTCCTCAGCGGCTACAGCGTCTTCAACATCGGGCGCAACCACCCCGCCGTGCAGCAGGCCATCCGCGATGTGCTGGAAATGGATTTGCCGAACATGGTGCAGATGGATTGCTCGCTGCTCAGCGGCCTGCTCGCCGAGGCGCTGCTGAAAAAATTGCCATCGCATTTGAACGCAGTGTTCTTTTGCAACTCGGGCACCGAGGCGATGGAGGGCGCGATCAAATTTGCGCGCGCAGCGACGGGACGCACGGGCCTCGTCTCGATGGACAAGGCATTTCACGGCCTCTCGAACGGCTCGCTGTCCGTGATGGGCGACGTGCATTTCCAGGAAGGCTTCGGCCCGCTGCTCGACAACTGCTCGCGCGTCGCGCTGGGCGACATCACGGCGCTGAAGGCGAAGCTCGAAAAACGCGACATCGCCGCGTTCATCATCGAGCCCGTGCAAGGCAAGGGCGTGCAGTTTCCGGGCGATGACTTCTACGCGAAGGCGCAGCAGCTCTGCCGCGAGACGGGGACGCTGTTCATCTGCGACGAAGTGCAGACCGGTCTTGGCCGCACGGGGCGCTGGTGGGGCTTCGAGCATTGGAATTTGGAGCCTGACATCATCACCGTCGCAAAATCGCTGAGCGGCGGCTACGTGCCGTGCGCGGCCATCGTTGCGCGACGCGAAGTGTATCAGAAGACTTTCAGTCGGCTGGACCGCTGCGTGGTGCATTCGTCCACGTTTGGCCGCAACAACCTCGCGATGGCGTGCGGCCTCGCGACGCTGCAGGTGATGGACGACGAGAATCTCGTCGAGCAGTCGCGTGCGAACGGCGAGGAACTGCGCCGCCGCATCGAGGCGCTGAAGGAAAAGCATTCGCTGATCAAGGAAGTGCGCGGCCTCGGCATGATGATCGCGATCGAGTTCCAGAAGCCGAAGGAGTTCGCCGCGAAGATGGGTTGGAAGCTCCTGCACATGGTCGAGTCCGAGCTGTTCGCGCAGATGATCGTGACGACGCTTTTCCGCAAGCACCGCATCCTCACGCAAATCGCCGGGCACGGCATGGACGTGGTGAAAATCCTCCCGCCGCTTGTCACGGGCGAAAAGGAAATCGAGCGGTTCGTGGGCGCGCTCGACTCGGTGCTCGCGGAATGCCGGAAGTTCCCCGGTCCGATCTGGGATTTCGGCTCGCAGCTCGTGAAGCACTCACTGCGCAGGAAGTCGCCGAAGGTCACGGCGACGGCGAAAGCGTAGCGGGACGAGGTGCAGAACCCGGTGCCGGCTGTCCACGGCGCGTGCGACAATTCTTTTACAAACTCCGCACTGCGGCCTGACACGGCGCGCTCCGGCGCACATAGTGTGAGGCGCAACGATGAAGAAGAACGTCTGGATTTTCCTGTTTGCGGTGCTGCTGCCGAGCGTGGTGCTCGGCTGGCTGGCTTTGCGCAGCGCGGAGGAACAGCAGATCGTCTTCGAGCGCAGGACGGCGGAACTTTACCAGAAGGAGACGGATTCGCTCGCGGTAACCGTGCGCGACACGGTGGATGCGGAGCGGCGCGCATTCGGCGAGACGGTCCACCGGCTGCTCGCACGCGGCGACGCGGAGGCGCTCGCGCGGGATTTTACAAATACGCTCGCGGATGCGTGGGAGGTGAAGGCCGTGGGTTTCGCGATCAACCGCGACGGGAAACTCGCGTCGCCGTCCGTCGCGTCCGCGTCGAAGCAGCCGGAGCTTCAGCGGTTTCTCATCGGGAACGGCAGCTTCCTCACGAGCACCGAGCCGGCGATCGTCTACAACTCGGCCGGCGACAATAACGCACTGCGGAACCCGAAGAATGAATATGGAAAAGGCCGCGCATTCGCGGGGCAGGCCGCGGGCAATGCGTATGCGAACACGGCGAACGCCGCGCCCGCGTCCGGAAATGGGACGAAGGATGCCGCGCAAGCTGCCGATGGAAAGACCGCTGGAAATGAGGTCGTGCTCCTCAACGATCGGGGCATCGGATCCGGAAACAGCATGATGAATCTTGGGAACCAACCGAACGATCCCGCCGGACTCCCAGGGCTGAAACAAATCCAGCCGCAGGCTCCGATGAATCTCGGCACGACGATCGGGCCGACGGAAACGCAGACGCTCATGCTCAACAACATCGCGCAAAGTGTCTGCCAGATCATCCCAAACGCCGGCGCATTTGACTTCACCGGCCTCGTGTCCGCGCAGCCTGCACAGACGCTCGCGGCGCCGCTGAACGGAATGCCCCCGCCAAACATCATGCCGGGGAGCACGACGACGCTCAATTTTTCGTCACAAGGATTTGGCAGCGTGCAGCGGAAGGAAGCAGCCGGTTCTGCACCCGCGCCGGTCGTCCAGCCGGGTTTGTCCGCTGCGCCGATGGATACTGGCAAAAAGGAAACTCCTTCGTCGGCTGCGCCTTCGCCCACACTCGCAGCCGGAGGAGGGATCGCCGACGATCCGGTTCAGCGGAGGGCTCGTGAATTGAAGCTCGCGGAGAAGGAGTCCGCAAAATCAGGCATCGCTCCGGCAGGAAAGCCGGGTGGACTCCCGCTGGAGGTTGCGACGATGAAAATGAAATCTGCACAACCGACCGCGAGCGATGCGCTCCAAAAAGCCGCTGACGCCGAAAAAGGAGATCATCTGCTGCGAGACGCGCAGGCGTCGAAAGCGATGCCTTCCGCGGCACCCGTCCCGCAAGAAACCGAGGACCGCCCGACTTTGCCAAAAGCCGAAATGCTGCGCGCACAACCTGATCCCGCGGGTGCGGACAAGAAGCGCGACGTGCCTGCTCCCATGCCTCCGGGTGCCGCAGCACCGGCGCAGGCGCCGCTCCCGATGGGCCCGTCGTCCCCCGCATCACGTGTCGCAGAAGATCAGGCGCGGAATTTTCCGGTGGCAAAAGCGCAGGCGGCGCCGCAGGGCGCATCACGGATTTTCCGCAAAGCCGACGCGCCGGCGGGCGCGCGGCCTGCGGACGAGGCGCCTGCGGAATCGCCACCGCTCGCAAAAAACGCGCTCGCGCTGAACCTCGCAAACAACGTCACGAGGCAGGTCGAGCCGCAGCAGATGCTCGGGCAGCAGAGCGCCGCGGTGTCCTCGATCATCCCGGAGACGGCGGAATTTCGCAGCCTCACCGAGGAGGGCGACGAAGGGCTCGTCGCGCGCTTCGTGCAGGACAAACTGAACCTCATCTTCTGGGTGCGCCCGCCCGAGGCGCCGGAGATGATCTTCGGATGCCTCGTCGAGGCCGCGCATTTTCCCGACCTGTGGAAGGACGTGCTCGATCGGCACGCCGCATCATCGCGCGGTTCGCGGGCGTCGCTGGAACCGAAGCCGGAGTTTGTCCTCGCGCTGCTCGATGATCGCGGCAAGCCCGTCGCGACCCAGCCCGCGGACGCGGACGCGCGCGACTGGAAGCGGCCCTTCGTCGCGAGCGAAATCGGCGAGGCGCTGCCGCACTGGGAGGCGGCGCTCTATCTCGCAAGCCCGACGGCGCTCGCGGAAAGTGCGCGCGGACTGTGGCGCACGCTCGCATTCACCATCGCGGGCGCGGTGGCGCTCATCGCATTTGGCGGATGGCTCGTCGTCGCGGATGCGCGCAGGCAGCTCGCACTCGCGCAGCAGAAGACGGACTTCGTCTCGAACGTCTCACACGAACTCAAGACGCCGCTCACGAGCATTCGCATGTTCGCGGAGCTGATGCACGACCGACCGCAGCCCGCGGAAAAACAGAATCAGTATTTGCGCATTATCACCGTCGAGGCCGAGCGGCTCACGCGACTGATCAACAACGTGCTCGATTTTGCAAAAATCGGCCGCAAGCAGAAGCGGATCGAAAAGAAGCCGCTCGATCTTCATGCACTCACCGCCCGCGTGTGGGAAGGACAGGAGATGCACCTGCGAGACGCAGGATTCACCACGCGCTGGGAGGCCGCACCGGGACCGTATCCCGTGCTCGGCGACGACGACGCGCTCGCCCAGGTGCTCGTGAACCTGCTCTCGAATGCGGAAAAATATTCGAACGGAAACAAGGATGTGGAGCTTCACACCTGGCTCGACGACGGCCATGTGAACGTCTCCGTGCTGGACCGCGGCATGGGCGTGCCGAATGGCGATGACAAAAAAATCTTCGAGGCATTTTACCGCGCGCACGATTCGCTCGCGAGCGGCATCCAGGGCAGCGGCCTCGGCCTCACGCTCGCGCAGCGCATCGCGCACGAGCACGGCGGGGAGATTCGGTTTGAGCGTCGCGAGGGCGGCGGGTGCAGGTTCACATTGCGCGTGCCGCTGGCAAACGCGCAGGAGTCAGGAATCAAAGATCCGGGGGCAGAAAAAAGCTGGTCGCCTGACTCCTGATTCCTGCTCTGACTCCTCGCAACGCAGCGAGCAAAATTTTCAAAATGAAAAAACACATCCTGATCGTCGAGGACGACGCCCACATCCGGCTCGGGCTGTGCGAGGCATTGCGCGCGGAGGGCTACGAGGTCACCGACTCCAGCTCGGGCACCGAGGCACTCCCGCTTTTCAAGCAACGCAAGCCCGATCTCGTCGTGCTCGACATCATGCTGCCCGGCAAGAGCGGTTACGACATTTGCCGCGAGATCCGCGCGACGAAGAGTCGCGTGCCCATCCTCATGCTCAGCGCGAAAGGGCAGGAGGTGGACAAGGTCGTCGGCCTCGAACTCGGTGCGGACGACTACGTGACGAAGCCCTTTTCGCTCCGCGAATTCCTCGCGCGCGTACAGGCGCTGCTGCGGCGTTCGGACTTCACCGCCGAGCCCGCGGGCGATCTGCCGGAGGAGATCAAATTCGGAAAAGTACGCATCGAGACGAAGGCGCTGCGCGGCGTGCGCGGGAAGGAAAAATTCGAGCTGACGCCGCGCGAACTGAACGTGCTCGCGCTGCTTTTCCGCGAACGCGGCAACGCCGTCTCGCGCGACAAGATCCTGAACGAAATCTGGGGCATCGAATACTACGGCACGACGCGCACGCTCGATCAGCTCATCGTGAAGCTGCGCCAGAAAATCGAGGACGAGCCCGGCGAGCCTGTGCATCTGCTCACCGTCCACGGCCTCGGCTACCGGCTCGACGCGTAGCTTCGCGCGGAATCCCGCAGTTTCATTCTGCTTGGCCTGCCGTCGAAGGAATGCTGAAACAGACACCCTATGAAACCCCCATTAGGGCTCGTCCTGTCATTGGTGTTGTCTTTCGTCGCGAGTGCGGAGGAGGGAACCGCGAGCGCCGCACGGCTCCTGCCTCCGGAGACGGTGATGTTCGCGGAGTTGCACGACCTGCCGCGCACGGTCGAGCGGTTCAGGAATACGTGCTGGGCCGAGATCGCCCGCGAACCGGAGATGCGGGATTTTTTCAAGAACCTGGGCCCAATGCTTGAAAAGCAGACGCCCGAGATAACGCGCGGCATCCTGGATGCAATCGCCAAGGCGGGGCCGGCCGCCGGTTTTTTCGCCCTGACCGAAATGCCGACACCCAAAGTGACGCGGGTGCCAAAAATGATCCTCGGAATTTCCTATCGAGGCGAGGCGCTGCACGCGCAGGCCCTGCTTGAAAAATTCCGCGACGCAATCCTCGCCGGCTCCCATGCGAAGGTGAAGTCCTCGAAGGAAACGATCGAAGGCACCGAGGTCGAAACTTTTGCCAACAGCAAGTCCTCGCTCTCAGTCGTCCACGCAGACAAGTAAATCCTCGTGGCGACGGACAGGCAGCTCATGCTCGATGCGCTCGCGCGCAAGGCTGGGCACGGACCAGCTTCCCTCGCGCAGACCGACGCATGGAAAGCCGCGGCGAAGGAGGCTGTCGCCGAGCCGGACATGACGGCCTTTCTTGATTGCCAGAGCATGATGAAGAAGCTCATGGAGGCCGGTGGCAGGGACACCGCGGTACTGACGGCGTTCCAGTCTTTCCTGCCGGAATTTGTGTCCGTCTCGACGAAATTTGACGGACGCCTCATGCGCGAGCGGGCCTACGCGCAATTCAAAATGGTGCTGCCCCGTTCCGAGTCCAAGCATCGCTCGCTGGCATTCACCGGTGAGGACACTTTTGCCTACGTGGAAACCAACGTCGCGGGTGCCGTGGCGGCTGTGGAAAAAATCGCCGAGTTCGAACCGTCCATCAAGGACAGCAGCGAGCTGGGGCAATTCGGACTCAGCTTCGACGACATTCCGAAAACGTTCGGTTCGGAAATCGCGATCGTCTCGGACTGGGAGTCCGGTGCGCTGGCGTTCCCGACGCTGTTCGCGTCCGTCGAACTGAAGGACGCGGAGAAGGGACGCAAGTTTGGCGGGCTGATCACCAGCGCGATGGGCTCCGGTGGCGAAGTGATCCAGAAGGATTATCACGGGACGATGCTCTGGAGCCTGAAGGGCCCGATCCCGCTTTTTCAACCGACCCTCGCGGTGACCGACACGCATCTGATGTTCGGCATCAATCAGGGATCGGTCACAGCGGCCCTCGATCACGCGAAGGATGGCAAGTCCATCGCCGGATCCGCACCCTTCGTCGCTGCGATGAAAACCGTGGCCGATTCCAATGACGGACTCGCGTACGTGGATTGCGGGCGGCTCGTCGAACGGCTTTACGAACGCGCCCGCCCGTTCATCACGGATGCCATTGCCCACAGCCCGGAGCTGGCGAAGCATTTCGATGTGTCGCTGCTGCCGAAGATTGAGACCTTGAAGCGAAACATGCCGTCGTTTCTCGCAGGCTTCCAAGCTGGCGAGCACGGTTATGTCATCGAGAGCACCGGACCGGTCACCTACCTCTCGGGAGTGGGCGGCGCGGCGTTTCTGGGGGGATTTTTCACATTCAAACGACAGGCTGCGCACGCAGCCGAGGAAGCCGCGCGCGCACAGAAAGACAGGTAGCGGCGCTCGCCGGGGTGCAATTGGATTCTGATGCTTCGACGGGATCGGGGAGAAAGTCCTCGGCCCCCGCAGGCGTGTGGACGAGGCGACTTTCGCCCTTGCCTCGCAAGGGCGCATGGGTAGCCTCCGCGCCCTCTCAAACTTCCTCGACTCGTGAGCACTCATTCCCTTCCCAAACTTCACAACGCAATGTGGCCCGGACTCGTCGGCAAAGGCACCGGCGAAGGCCAGGAACCGCCGATCAGTCTTGAGCACATGCTCGACCTCACTGCGGCCGCAAACGTGAACGGCCAGAAGTTTGAAGGGATCGATTATTTCCTTTTCCTCCCACATACGAATCCCGAGGCGAGCGACGACGAACTGAAGAAGATCGCCGACCTCATCGCGGGGAAAGGATTCAACGTCGGCTCGCTCGTGGCGCCCGTGTGGGGGGGCACCATCGGCGACAGCGCGATGGGCGACGCGGCGCAGCGCGCGAAATTTCTCAGTGCGGTGAAGATGGCCTGCCGCATCGCGAGCATCTTCAACAAGCATGGCGTGCGCAAGTATGGCGTCATCCGCATTGATTCTGCGGAGTTCGGCGTGAACAAGTGGCGGGAAAATCCCACGGCGAACACCGCGAAGATTGCGGAGACTTTCCGCGAAGCGGGAAAGATCGCGGAGCAGCACGGCGAGCGCCTCGCCGCCGAAGGCGAGATTTGCTGGGCGGGAATGCATTCATGGAAGGACATGCTCGACCTGCTCGAAGCCGTCGGCATGCCGAAGACCGTCGGCTTCCAGGCCGACCTCGCGCACACTTACCTCTACCTCCTCGGCTACAACGCGCCTGAGCACGCGCTCGTGAAGGAAGGCTACAGCGCGGCCGAGTTTTACACCGCCTACGAAAAGATGACCGACAAGCTGCGCCCGTGGACGATTGATTTCCACGTCGCGCAAAACGACGGCCAGGTGCATGGCGCAGGCGCGCACGACAAGACCGGCAAGCACTGCCCCGCCGACGATCCGAACGGGAAGCTCGATATCGTGAAATGCGCCGGCTACTGGCTGAAGGACGCCGCCGCGCGTGGCATCAAGCACATCTGCTGGGACGGCTGCATGTTCCCAAATGCAAAGCTCGAGCAGGCGCAGACGTGGAACGCGATCCTCGACGTGATGATCAAAGTCCGCGCCGCGCACGGCTGGAGCTGAGTTCTCCGACGCGGTTTTCTACGGACTGCACGGACGAGAGGCCACGGCGGAAATTGTTCTTCCGCGGCAGCGTGATCGGGAACATCAATTTGAATGCGGAGGGAAGCCCTTCTCCCGTTCTGCGTGCTTCTCTTTCCAAACTCTGCGCCCTCGTCCCAATGAGGATCCAGTCAACCGTCTGAAAAATAATCTGGGCCATCCGTGCGAGCTTCTTCCTCCTCGGCACCCAAGTTTCCGCATTGGTTTCGGACTGTCTAAGCAGCGCCCCGTGCGGCAGGTTGACCTCCGCATTCCCCAAAATCCGAAACGCGCCCTGTGAAACTTGCTCTCCCACTTTTTGCCGCCCTGCTGCTCTGCTCGACCGACATGCTCCATGCGCAGAAGGCGAAGACCGCCGCCGCTGCGGTGCGTCCATCGCAGGACATTCTCAAGCCGTTCATGGAGACGCATTGCACGGATTGCCACGGCGCGGACACGCAGAAGGCGGGACTGCGGCTCGACAACCTGGCCGCTGATTTTCGCAATGAAAAGGCTGCGGAGGCGTGGACGCGTGTATTCGACAAACTCGTCGCCGGCGAGATGCCGCCGAAGAAGCGCGAGCGTCCGCCGCAGGCCGATCTCAATGCCACGCTGCGGCTCGTGGGCACGCAGCTCTACGCGGCGTCGCTGGAGCATCAGCAGAAAAAGGGGCGCGTGATCGTGCGGCGGCTGAACGGCACCGAGTATGAGAACACGATCCGCGATCTGCTCGGCACGCGCGTCGCGCTGAAGGACATGCTGCCCGGAGACAGTTCGGCGGCGGGCTTTGACAATGTGAGCACCGCGCTCGATCTCTCGGCCACGCACATGCTGCTTTACCAGGAGGCGGCGGAGAAGGCGATCCTGTCGGCGATTCCGGTGCATCCGCCGATTCCCTTCAGCGACACGCGCACCGGGCTGGAGATGACGAAGAAGGGGCCGAACTTCCAGCAGGCACTCACCCGCAGTTGCAAGATTGATGGCGACGCCCTGGTCTTCTACAGCAAGCTCCCGCGCTACGGACTGTGCTCGACCACCTCGGCGCCGTCGGCGGGGCGCTACCGAGTGCAGATGAAGGCGTGCGCCGTCGGCGGCGGCGGCAAGCCGATCCCGGTCGGCTATTTCACCGTCGAGCAGAGCGGCCCGGAGCCGCCGGTGCTGCGCGAGGTGCATGAGATTCCGCCGGGCGAACCGAAGGTCATCGAGTTTGAGTTCGACCTCGCGCGCGGACAGGCGTTCGTCCTGAATCTGCTCACACTTTGGGACATTCGGACGTTCAAGAAACCGATCGAGGAATACACGGGCCTCGGTGTGAAAGTCGAATACCTGAAACTCGAAGGGCCGATCGAGGCGTTTCCGCCGCCAAGCTACGCGAAAATTTTTTCTGGCGTGCCGTTGAAAGCGCGATCCATCGCGAAAGCTCTCGCTGCAAAAACGCGCGCACCCTCGCACCCGGACAACCGTTCCGCGACGGTGTGGCATTCCGATCCGCTCGTGCCGGTTTCGGAAAATCCGAAGCAGGATGCCGAGCGACTGATCCGCGATTTTCTACCGCGCGCCTTCCGCAGGCCCGTGAGCGAGGCGACGCAGAAGCATTTCGTCGGCAAGGTGCTCGCGAAGCTCGATGAGAACTACACGTTCTTCGACGCGATGATGTTCGGCTACAAACTCATCCTGTCGTCGCCGGATTTCCTGTTCCTCATGGATTCGCCCGCGTCCGCGGCGAATGCTGGCGGTGACCTGCCCTCGCCGAAGCTCGACGAGTATTCGCTGGCCGAACGGCTCTCTTATTTTCTGTGGTCCACGATGCCCGACGACGAACTGCTCGCCGTCGCGCGCAAAGGCGAACTGAGCAAACCCGCGACGCTGCACGCGCAGGTCGAGCGGATGCTGAAGTCGCCCAAGGCGCAGCGTTTCACGGAAAATTTCGAGGGCCAGTGGCTCGATTTGCGGAAGATTGACGCGACCATTCCCGACCCGCAGCTCTACGGCGATTTCGACTACCTGCTGCTCTGGGCGATGCCGCGCGAGACGGAGCTGTTCTTCGACGAGGTGCTGAAAAACGATCTGAGCTTGCTCAGCTTCGTACACTCGGACTGGACGATTCTCAACGAGCGCCTCGCCACGCTTTACGGAATCCCCGGCGTCGAGGGCAACGGCTTCCGCAAGGTCAAGCTGCCGCCCGGCTCGCATCGCGGCGGCGTGATGACGCAGGCGAGCATCTGCAAAGTCACCGCCGACGGCACGCGCACCTCGCCGGTGCTGCGCGGAAAATGGATCCTTGAGCGCATCATCGGCAAGCCGCCGCAGCCGCCGCCGCCCGATGCGCCGGCGATCGATCCCGACATCCGCGGCGCGACGACGATCCGCCAGCAGCTCGACAAGCACCGCAACACGCCCGCGTGCGCGACGTGTCACATTCACATAGACCCGCCGGGCTTCGCGCTGGAGACCTTCGATCCCATCGGCAACTGGCGCGACTTTTACCGCGTCTCCGTGCGGCCCGGCGGCCGCGCGATGCCGATTGACATCCACGCCTTCAACCAGCGCCCGGTGTATCGCGGGCTGGATGTCGAGAAGGGCGACAAGACGCCGGAGGGCCGCGCATTCGCCGACATTGACGACTACAAAAAAATCCTGCTCGAAGACAAAGACCAGCTCGCACGTAATCTCACGCAAAAGCTGATCGTCTATGCGACCGGCGCGGACATCCAGTTTGCCGACCGTGAAGTCGTCGAGCAGATCATCGCGAAGATCCGTGCGAAGAACTACGGCTTCCGATCTTTGATCCACGAAGTCGTCGCGAGCCGGGTTTTCCTGAACAAGTAGCTCCGCAGAAATCGCCCCATGAACCACGCACGCCGCATCATCTATCTGATCGGCATGTTCGCGGGAATGCTGCTCCGCGCGCACGCGGCGGATGCGAATTTCCACGGCTTCTTCGAGCGGCACTGCGTGAAATGTCACAGCGGCGAGAAGCCGAAGGGCGATCTTGTGCTCGACAATCTCACGGCGGATTTCGCGGGAAAGGCGAGCCGTGAACGCTGGGATCGCGTCTTGGAACAGCTCACATCGGGCGATATGCCGCCAAAAGACAAGCCGCGTCCGCCTGCGGAGGAGGTGAAGGCGCTGGCCGACTGGATTGGCGGGCGCGTGGCTTCGGCTGAGACCGCGCGGAGAAGCGCTGAAGGACGCGTGGTGATGCGTCGGCTGAACCGCGCGGAGTATGCAAACACGGTGCGCGATCTTCTCGGTGTCGAGGTGGATTTGTCCGACCTGCTGCCGCCGGACACCTCGACGAGCGGTTTCGACAACAGCGCCGAACTGCTGCACACGTCCTCGTATCTCATGCGCAGCTACCTCGATGCCGCGAGCCGCATGCTCGATGAGGCGATCGTGAACACGCAGAAGCCGTGGCTGCTCAAGAAGCGATTCGACGTCCGCGAAGAACGCTCCGTGAAAGCGAAGGGCAGCGTGTATCGCCATGTGGACGACGGCGTGGCGATTTTCGCCGTGTGGGAGTCGGCGAACATCCGCGTGACGATGTGGAATTTTCGCAGCCATGTGCGCGGGAAATACCGCTTCCGCATTTCGGGTTACGGCTTTCAGAGCGAGGGAAAGCCCGTCAATTTTCACGTCAACGCCGGCACGTTCAAGGAGGTGACGGAAGAGAGGTTGATTGATTATTTCGCAGTGCCCGCGAACACGGCGAAGGTCATCGAATTCACCGAGCAACTCGAGCCCGAGAACCGCGTCCGCATCATCGCCGACGGCCTGCCCGCACTGCCGCCCACTGTGGAGAAGATCGGCGCGGACAAATACACCGGTCCGGGCCTTGTGATTCAGTGGATGGATGTCGAAGGCCCGCTGCTGGAGTCGTGGCCGCCGCCGAGCCACAAGGCGATCTTCGGCGACCTGAAGCAGGAGCGCGTGCCGGGCACCGGCGACAGTGCGCGGTTCGAGGTGGTATCGCCGCAACCGGTCGCGGACGCGGAGCGCATTCTGCGTGATTTTGCTCGCCGCGCATTTCGACGTCCCGTGACGGACGAGGACATCCGGCCCTTCCTCGCACGAGTGAAGGCGCGGCTCGATCAGAAGTATTCGTTCGAGCAAGCGGTGCGCGTCGGACTGCGCGCGATCCTCGTCTCGCCGGATTTTCTTTTCCTGCGGGAACAGGCGAATGCGCTCGATGATTTTGCCCTCGCGAGCCGGCTCTCGTATTTTCTGTGGAGTTCGATGCCCGACGAGCCGCTCTTGAAATTGGCCGCGGAGAAAAGGCTGCACGAGCCGTCCGTGCTGCACGCACAGGTCGAGCGCATGTTGGGCGATGCGAAGGCGAAGGCGTTCACCGCGAATTTCACCGGCCAGTGGCTGAGCCTCCGCGCGATTGATGCGACGTTGCCGGACCGCACGCTCTATCCCGAATACGACGACATGCTGAAGACCGCGATGCTCAAGGAGACCTCGCTGTTCTTCGACGAAGTCCTCGCGCGCGATCTGCCGCTCACGAATTTCGTCTCGTCGGATTTCACATTCCTGAATGCGCGCCTCGCGAAGCACTACGGCATCCCCGGCATCGAGGGCACGGAGATGCGCAAGGTGACGCTGCCGCCCGGCACTCACCGCGGCGGCGTGCTCACGATGGGCAGCGTGCTGAAGGTGACGGCAAACGGCACTACGACATCGCCCGTCATTCGCGGCGCGTGGGTGCTGGAGCGCATCCTGGGGACGCCGCCGCCGAAACCCCCGGCGGATGTCGAGGCCATCGAGCCGGACATCCGCGGCGCGACGACGATCCGAGAGCAACTCGCGAAGCATCGCAAGGTCGCGAGCTGTGCGAAGTGCCACACGAAGATTGATCCGCCGGGATTCGCGCTGGAGAGCTTCGATGTGATCGGCGGATGGCGCGAAAATTACCGGGCCCTCAGCAACAACGGTGAGAAGGACGCCAAGGGTCGCCGCGTGCGTCAAGGCCCGGCCGTGGATCCCGGCGATGCACTGCCGGACGGACGGCACTTCCACGACGTGGACGAATACAAAAAACTGATCCTCGAAGACAAAGATCAGCTTGCCCGCTGCCTCGCGGAAAAATTGCTCGCCTACTCGACCGGCGCGTCGCCGACGAAATCGGACAAGCCTCACATCGAAACGATCGTCCGCAACCTCCACGACAAGAACTACGGCTTCCGCTCGCTGATCCACGAGGTCGTGTGCAGCCCCGTTTTCCAAAGCAAATAAACTCCGATGAAAATCCCACGCCGCACCTTTCTCCGCACCGCAGGCATCTCGCTCGCCCTGCCGTGGCTCGACGCTTTTGCCGCCGACCCGAAGCGCCCCTCGGCTGATGCGGTGCCGCGCCGCATGATCTGCATCTGCGCGCCGCTCGGATTGCATCCCGACAATTTTTTCCCGCAGAAAACCGGCAGAGACTACGATCTGTCGCCCTACCTCGAAATCCTCGGCGAGTTCCGCGATGACATGACGGTGATCTCGGGACTCCAGCACGCCGGCATGGGATCCAGCTTCGCGCACCAGGCGTCCGCGAGTTTTCTCACCGGCGTCCCCGGCGCGGGCAGGCCGGGATTTCGCAACGCGATTTCGCTCGATCAGTTTGCCGCCGAACAGATCGGCACGAAGACGCGGTTTCCCAGCCTCGCGCTTTCCGGCGAGGGCGCAGGTGGTCTCTCGTGGACGCGCACGGGCGCGCTCATCCCCGCGGACAATGCGCCGTCGAAAGTCTTCGCGCGCCTCTTCCTCGAAGGCCGCGCCGACGAAGTGCAGGAGCAGATGCGACGCCTCGATGATGGCCGGAGCATTCTTGATGATGTCAGCGTGCAGGCGAAATCCATGCGCTCCACCCTCGGCAGCGAAGACCGCGACAAGCTCGACGAATACCTCACCAGCGTCCGCGAACTCGAACAGCGCATGGTCACCGACGAAAGCTGGGCGAAGAAGCCGAAGCCGAAAGTCAGCGTGAAGCCGCCCACCGACATTACGAACGCCGCCGACCTCATCGGCCGCACGCGCCTGCTCTTCGACCTCACGCACCTCGCGCTTCAGACGGATTCCACGCGGCTCATCACGATCATGCTCGCGGGTTCCTCGTTTGCGCCGCCGATCCCCGGCGTCACGCTCGGGCACCACGACCTCTCGCATCACGGCAAAGATCCGCGCAAGCTCGAGCAGCTCAAGATAGTCGAAATCGAAACGATGAAGACCGTCCGCGATTTGCTCGCAAAGCTCCGGCAGTCGAAGGAGGACAGTTCCACGCTGCTCGACCGCACCACTGTTTTCCTCGGCAGCAATCTCGGCGAAAGCAGCAGCCACTCCACGAAAAATCTCCCCGTCCTCCTCGCGGGCGGCGGCTTCCGGCACGGGCAGCACCTGCCATTCGATCCGCAGAATCCGCCGCCGCTGTGCAATCTTTTCGTGAGCATGTTGCAGCGCATGGGCATCGAGACCGCAAGATTCGGCACCAGCACCGGCATGCTCACCGGGCTCGACGCGAAGGCGTGATGCCGTGATGCGCCCTAAGGATTCGACCGAGACAGACACAATTCCAACAGCTACCCTCACCGCCAAACTGCTCCCATGATCCCGCAACGCATTGACCGCCGAACTTTCCTGCGCGCCTCGGGCGTCGCCATCGCGCTCCCATTCCTGGACTCACTGCTGACGGCTGCCGAATCCAAAAAGGCCGCAGGCCGCCCGCCGCGGATGGTCCTCATCGGGCAGCCGCTCGGGATGTACGCGGAGAATTTTTTCCCGGAGAAAGGTGGGCGCGATTACGAGCCGAGCCGTTACCTGAAACTCCTCCAGCCGCTGCGCGACAAGTTCACCGCCTTCTCGGGCATGTCGCATCGCTACGCGGCGGGGCACTTCGCCGAGGTCGGGCTCATGACCGGCGTCGCGCCGGAATTCATCCGCGACAAGGACATCAAGAACGGCATCTCGCTCGACCAGGAAGTCGCCTCGCACATCGGGAACCAGACGCGCTATTCCTCGCTCGTCCTCGGCGGCGGCACCATCGCGTGGAACCGCCGCGGCGTCCGCATTCCCTCCGAGCAGCGCGCCACGCAGGTCTTCCGGAAGCTCTTCATCGCTGGCACGCCCGAGGAGGAGACGCGCGAACTCCAGCGCGTCCGCGACGGCCAGAGCATCCTCGACGATGTGCGCGGCCAGATCAAAACCATCAGCAACAAGGTGAGCACCGACGACCGCAACCGGCTCGACCTTTTCCTCACCTCCGTGCGCGAGGCCGAGCAGCACCTCCAGCAGGACGAGCACTGGGGCCTCACCCCAAAGCCCAAGGTGGAAATGAAGACGCCCACGAGCGACTTCGGCGGCGCGGCCCTCATCGAGCGCAGCCGGCAGTGGTACGACATCGTGCATCTCGCCTTGCAGACGGATTCCACGCGCGTCGTCTCGCTTTTCCTCGGCACGCAGGAGAGGCCCGAGATCGAGGGCGTGAAGCTCGGGCATCACGACGCCTCGCACCACGGCCAGGATCCCGCGAAGCTCGAACAGCTCGCGCTCATCGAGGAGGCGGAGATCAAGGTCTTCGGCGAATTTCTTGAAAAGCTCAAGGCCAGCACCGAGGGCGACGGCACGCTGCTCGACCACACCGCCGTATTCTACACGAGCAACCTCGGCAACTCCTCCTCGCACGACAATCACAACCTGCCGATTCTCCTCGCAGGCGGCACGTTCAAGCACCTGGGCCACGTCGCCTTCGACCGCAAGAACAACACGCTGCTCTCGAATCTCTTCGTCCGCATGATGCACCACATGGGCATCGAGGCGAAGTCCTTCGGCGCGAGCACGGGGATCATCAGCGAAGTGTAGCCGCCGAGCCATGCCTGCCAAAGCGGAGCGGATGCCAATGCTCTAAGCTCAACGCTTGAGCGCATGAATCTCCCCGCAACTAAGCTTCACACTTGGAAATCCGGCTCGCGGAGCAGCACCGGAAACCAGCTTCATCGTTCCCCAACCCTTCGCTCCTGCGGTATGTCTTCACTCGCCGACGCCGGTTCGCGTTTCAGGCCGGCCACGGTGCGGCGGGTGCGAATGCGAATTCCTTGCAGCCGTGACCGAGGACGACGCCACCGCGCCGACCGTCACCGACCTGTGGGCCACCGCCGACTGGCACGAGCGCGAAGTCTTCGACATGATGGACATCCGGTTCACCGGCCATCCCGACCTGCGCCGCATCCTCATGTGGGAAGGCTACCCGTTCCATCCGCTGCGAAAGGACTTCCCGCTCCCCAGCAAGGACAGCGACACGCAGGACCGCGAACTGCGCTCGCCAAGGCGCAAAACGAGGCGGCTGCGCTGTTGCGAAAGCAGTTCCCAATCACCAAACACTGAACCCATCCCAACATGCGCCACATTTTTCTCGCACTCCTCGCGATTCTCCTCTCACTCGCAGCCTGCGAGATGTCCGCATCCGCCGCACAGCAGCCGAATGTCCTCTTCATCGTCGCCGACGACTTCCGCGCGGAACTCGCAAGCTACGGCTCGCCCGCACACACGCCGAACTTGGACCGCCTCGCGAAACGCTCGCTGCAATTCGACTCCGCCTACGCGCAGCAGGCCGTCTGCAATCCGTCTCGCTCATCGTTCCTCACCGGGCGGCGGCCGGACACGCTGAAGGTGCTGGAACAACAGCACGCACTTCCGCGACGGCGCCGCCGGGCCGGACGTGATGACGCTGCCGCTGTGGTTTAAGGAGCACGGTTACGACACGCGCTGCGTCGGGAAAATCTTCCACAACTGGCACACGAAGGTCCACGGTGACCCGCGCTCGTGGAGCGCGCCGGAGTTTCTTTACTACGCCAATCACGGCGACGACGACGCGCAGGTGAAAGGCGAGTTGCCGCCGAATCTCGCGAAGACGACGACGGGATTTGGCTACGCGAAGAACGGCATCTGCGAGTGCCGCGACGTGCCGGACGAGGCGTATTACGACGGGCGCGTCGCCGCCGAGGCTGTGCGCGTGCTTGGCGAACTGAAGTCCAAGGTCGAGCCGTTCTTCCTCGCCGTCGGATTCTGGAAGCCGCACGCGCCGTTCAACGCGCCGAAAAAATACTGGGATTTGTACGACCGCGCAAAGCTCCCGCCGCTCGACGAACACAATGCGCCCCGCCCCGTCGGCGCGCCGGACATCGCCTTTCACAACAGCAGCGAAGTCCTCGGCCCGCCCGACAAGCGCGCGCCGCTCACGCCCGCCGCCGCCGCGGAAATGCGCCACGGCTACTTTGCAAACATCAGCTATATGGATGCGCAGCTCGGCAAGGTGCTCGACGCGCTCGATGCCAGCGGCATCGCGGACCGCACCGTCGTCGTCTTCACCGCCGACCACGGCTACCACATCGGCGAGCACACGCTGTGGGGCAAGACTTCGAACTTCGAGCTGGATGCGCGCGTGCCGTTCTTCCTCGCCGCGCCCGGCATGAAGGCCGCAGGCAAACGCACCGCCTCGCCCACCGAGCTGCTCGATCTTTTCCCCACGTTCACCGAGCTGTGCGGCCTCCCGCGTCCCGACGGACTCGAAGGCACGAGCCTCGCGCCGCTGCTCGCCGATCCTTCGCTGCGGCTGAAGCCCGCCTCATTCACCCAGCACCCGCGCCCCGCCTACTACGACCGTGAGCCGGGTGGCCAGCCGTCCGTCATGGGCGTGAGCATCCGCACCGCCCGCGTGCGCTACACGGAATGGCGCGATTGGAAGACCGGCGAGCCCGTCGCCCGCGAACTCTACGACGGCATCGGCGACCCGAACGAAATGCGCAATGTCGTGGATGCCGTGGACTCCCCCGCGCTCGCCGCCGCGCAAGCCGAAGCCGCCGCGCTGCTCAGGAAGCAATTTCCCATCACCCGGCACTGACCGGACTCCGCTCCCTCACGTCGCGAACGAGGCAATCCGCGACGCGAACGAGGCAATCCGCGTCGTGAACGAGGCAATCCGCGTCGTGAACGAGGCAATCCGCGTCGTGAACGAGACCGTCGGCGACGTGAACGAGGCAATCCGCATCGCGGACGAGGCAATCCGAGGCGCGGACGAGGCAATCCGCGACGCAAACGAGACAATCCACGACGTGAACGAGGCAATCCGCGACGCGGATTAAAGCCTCTTTTTTGCCAAAAAGGCCGAAAACAGGGGCTTTCCCTTCTTTTCCGGGTTGTTGACAACGCAGGCAGTAAGGATTCGCGGTTTTTGAAAATAGCCCAGCGCTTCAGCGCTGGGAACCGGGCGCCCTCTTGGGCAAAGTCCCGCAAGGGACGGCAGAAAGGCTCTTCCGTCCCTTGCGGGACTTTGGCCGTCTCGAGGCATTCGTCCCAGCACTGAAGTGCTGGGCTATTGTCGGAAACCTTTCGGAGTCTTCCTCCAGTGGGAGCCAGCGCCGCAGCGCAGCAGCAATTTGCCTTTGCCGATTTCGCCTTTTCCTGAAAGACTTTCGCCCATGGCTTCCCTTTCCACCCCATCCGTCCCTGTCCGGGACGGTTTTATACGAACCCACGGCAGCTCCTTTCGTTTTGCAAAACGAAACGCACTTGCGTCTATTTCGCGTTAGGCCACTCAGACGCTCTCACGAACAAGAACCCATGACACGAATCAGCCCAGAGCAATTTAGAAACGCCTTTCTTCAGGTTGTCTCCGCTACTCAGGCCGAGTGCTTGGCGCGGTGGGATACCCGGCGCCCCTATACAGCTCACATGCGTGAGACCATTCTTCCGGGCATCGCACCAGTGCTCGGCGTGCAGGTTTGCCCGTGGGATTATTACACGCTCGACTGCGTCTATTTCGCCGAGCGAGACACCGAGTCGTTCGGCCCGCAGTCCAACTATGCCAAGTGCTTTAGCGTCGCGCTCGAGCACGAGAACGACATCAGCGGCACAGCCGTCGAGATGAACAAGCTCCAATTGTTCAACGCGCCTCTGAAGGTTCTTATCACGTATGCCGATACCGAAGCGCAGCGCGCCTATTACCTTGAGTGCTATGCAAGGATTGTTCGGGAGGCGGACATCTTCGGCGACTTCACTACGCTTCGGCGGCAACTCGTCATCTTCGGCAGCCGCGACGACTGCAACGCCTACTGGCACTTTTACACGTTCGAGGAGGACGGATTTCGTGAACTCAAAGTGGCCTAATGCGCTGCAGCGAACCGCTCCGTGCGTCACGGCACCTGCTTCCGCCGCCGCCTTGCCACACACCATGCAGGTGCCGCGCCGTGCTCCACGGTCGCTGAGCTTGAGGTCGGCGACTGCGCACGCCCCGAGTAGCCAACACCAAAAACCAGAACCACGAAACACCAGTTATGATTATCAAGTGTCGAACCTGCGGCCATTCTGAAACGACAAATAAGGACTTTTGGTGGAAGATAGTTGGAGGCGCAATGCCCGTCGGAGGGTTTTGGGCTTGGGTTGCATACTTACTGGCGGGCACGGGCCTGGCGCTGCCTATTGTTATTGCCATGATCGGAGGCGGAGTTGGGATTCTTGTACTCAAGGACAAGATTGTCCAATTTATCGTGAACCGTGGATACAAGTGTCCGGAGTGTGGCAAGGTTGACTGGGAAGCATAACGCGATTTTCCCTCAATGAAGCCAACGTCGCCTATCCGCTGCAGACCCTGAAATAATCCAGAAACAAGACTTGCACACCTCCTCCGGCATCCGGTGGAATGCGCGGACTTCCCCTTTCTCCCCATGCCGTATTTCGATGAGCCCGGCGTCCGTTTCGATGATCCTTTGATCCGTTTCGATGATCCCCGCACCTATCAGCAAATCCTCCAACAACAAATCCAACCACCCATGTTCACCGTCGCCGTAGGTATCTCCACCCTCACCCCCACGAAGCTCCTCGATCGCGCCACCGCCATCAGCGCGGGCATCGCCGGGCGGCCCGTCTTCGCCAGCCTCGCGCCGAAGCTCACCGCGCTCAACACGCTCATCGGCACGCTCACCACAAAGCAGGGTGCCATCGCCACCACCGCCGCCGCCGCGAAAAACGCCGTGACCGAGCGCGACTCCGCCGAGACCGACGTGATCGCCGCGCTCAACGGGCTCGGCATCGATGTCGGCCAGCTCGCCACGAGCGAGGAGGACGTGACCGCCACGACCATGCACGTCGCCGGCGCCGTACCGCCAAAGCCCCAGGCCGCTGCCGCCAAGCCAGACAGCCTCGCCATCACCATCGGCGACCATCCCGGCGCGATCTCCGGCCACTGCCACGGCCAGCCCGGCAGGGTGGATTATTACGAAATCCGAATCACCACCGGCGACCCGACCCTCCCCGCGACCACGTGGCCCTTCACCGAGACGAGCAAGAAGAGCAGCTTCGAGATGGACGGCCTGCCCAGCGGCCAGATCATCTGGGCGGAAATGCGCGCCTGCAATTCCCACGGCAAGAGCCCGTGGTCCGACCCCGCGACCGTGCGCGTGCCGTGAGCGCGCGATTCGTCGCGATCCTCCTCGCGCTGCTCGCCTCCAGGATTTCCGCGCCAGCCGCCGCGGATGCGAAGCGCCCGAATGTCGTCGTGCTGCTCGCGGACGATCAGGGCTGGGGCGATCTGAGCTTCAACGGCAACACGAACATCTCGACGCCGAACATTGA
Source organism: uncultured Spartobacteria bacterium (assembly GCA_903882875.1). GTDB lineage: Bacteria > Verrucomicrobiota > Verrucomicrobiia > Chthoniobacterales > Chthoniobacteraceae > SXWH01. The sequence continues at coordinate 31,040 of CAIRYQ010000084.1, forward strand.
TTCGCTCGGGAAGAACGGCGCGGTGCTGGAGCATTTCTATGTGTGCCCGGTGTGCTCGCCGACGCGCGCGGAATTCCTCACCGGGCGCTGGCATCCGCGCGGCGGCGTGTGGAATGTCTCGCAGGGCGGCGAGCGGCTGAATCTCGATGAGAAGACGATCGCGGATACTTTCACGGCGGCGGGCTACCGGACGGCGGCGTTCGGGAAATGGCACAACGGGATGCAGTATCCGTATCACCCGCGCGGGCGCGGCTTCGGCGAATACTACGGCTTCTGCTCGGGGCACTGGGGCGATTACTTCGACGCGCCGCTGGAGCACAACGGCGTGCTGGTGAAGGGCGACGGCTACATCGCGGACGACTTCACGAACCACGCGCTGAAGTTCATCGAGGAAAACAAGGAGCGTCCGTTTTTCTGCTACGTGCCCTACAACACGCCGCACTGGCCGCCGCAGGCGCCGGACGAGTTCTACGCGCCATTCGCGAATGCGGATATCCGGATGCGCGCGCGCAACCCGAAGCAGGAGAACATCGCCGACACGCGCGCGTCGCTCGCGATGACGGCGAATCTCGACTGGAACGTGGGCCGCATCCTCAGGCAGCTCGACGAGCTGAAGCTCGCGGAGGACACCATCGTGATTTACTTCAGCGACAACGGCCCGAACACCTGGCGCTGGAATGGCGGAATGAAAGGAAAGAAGGCGAGCACCGACGAGGGCGGCGTGCGCGCGTCCTTTTTCATCCGCTGGCCGGGCAAAATCGCCGAGGGCAAACGCATGACGCCCATCGCGGGAGCCGTGGACTTGCTGCCGACGCTCGCGGACCTCTGCGGCGTGCCGATCGTTTCGACAAAGCCGCTTGATGGTGTCTCGCTCAAGCCGTTGCTCACAGGATTGCCGAAAGTGGAATGGACAGACCGGATGATTTTCTCGCACTGGGGCGGCAACGTCAGCGTCCGCACGCAGAACTATCGCCTCGATAACATGGGACACTTTTTCGACATGCTCGCCGACCCCGGACAGGATCACGACATTTCCAAGGATCAGCCGGAAGTCACCAAACGACTCGCGAAGGCCGTCGCCGATTACCGCGCGGAAGTGCTGCCCGGCATCGCGGACAAGGAACTGAAGCCGTTCACCGTCGGGTATCCCGAGTTCCCCATCACGCAGCTCCCCGCGCGCGACGGCCTCCCGCATGGCGGCATCCAGCGCAGCTCGAAGGCGCCAAATTGCTCGTTCTTCACGCACTGGACGAAGGCGGAGGACAGCATCACATGGGACATCGAGGTAGCGACCGCGGGGAAATACGAGGCGGTCGTCTATTACACCTGCCCCGCCGCGGATGTGGGATCGAAAGTGGAGCTGAGCTTCAACGGCGCGCTCTCCGAGGCGACGGTGAGCGAGGCATGGGACCCGCCGCTGCACGGCATGGAGCACGACCGTTCGCCGCGCGAGGCGGAGTCCTTTGTGAAGGAGTTCAAGCCGCTCAAATTCGGCACGCTCGAACTCAAGCCCGGTCGCGGCCAGCTCACGCTCAAGGCGCTGAATGTGCCCGGAAAGTCGGTCATGGATGTGCGGCTGATCTTCGTGACGCTGGTGAAGTGATGTGCGGTAGTGATGTGCGAATATCCAAGGATATCGTCCTCATTCCCCGCAATCGTCCATCCCTGCCAAGAAGGCTGCGCGATTACTAAAAACGTCTGATGGCCAGCCGCGTTTCAGGAGCGGGGATGCCACGCGCCGCTCACGGCATCCTGCGGAGCTGGATGCTGTCGAAACGATCCTGCCCGGCGAAAATGTCGCTCACGATCACGAGATGGTCGCCGCTCTTCACGATGCCCTTCGCCAAAAGATAGCGCTCCGCGGATGCGATCGTTTTTTCCGGCGTGATTTCGAACGGCATGTAGATCGGCTCGACGGCGCGGTGCAGGCTGAGCTTGCGGCACAGCTCCCACGTCGGCGTGAACGCAAAGATCGGCGCGTAGAGCGGGCGCTGCCCGGCGACGAATGCGGCCATCGTCCCGCGGCGCGTGAAGATGACGATCTTCGAGTCGGGAATGCTGTTCGCGAGGACGACGGCGCTGTGCACGGTCTTCTCGCGGTCCGTTTCCAGAACCGCGTTTTCCGCATAGCCGAGGCCGCCCGCGTGCTCGATGCGCGCGGCTACTTTGTCGAGCACCTTCACGCAATGGATCGGATATTTGCCCGTGGTTGTCTCGCCGCTGAGCATGATCGCATCGGCCTGCTCGAAGCATGCGTTCGCGACATCCGTGACCTCGGCGCGCGTCGGCACGGGATTCGTGATCATGCTTTCGAGCATGTGCGTGGCGACGATGACGGGCTTTCCGAGTTCGAGGCAGCGCTTCACGATCCGGCGCTGGATGATGGGCAGTTCCTCCATCGGGCATTCGATGCCGAGGTCTCCGCGTGCGACCATGATCACATCGGTGGCATCAATGATGGATGCGATGTTTTTCACCGCGAGCTGATCCTCGATTTTTGCAACGATGCGCGCGTCGCTGCCGTGCTCGTTGAGCACCTTGCGCAGCACCGCCACGTCGTTCGCCTCGCGGCAAAAGCTCAGCGCGACAAAGTCCACGCCGAGCTGCGCACCGAGATCCACGTCCGCGAGATCCTTTTCCGTGAGCGGCGGGAGGTTCACTTTCACGCCAGGAAGATTGATGTGCCGACGCGAACCCATGACGCCTTCGGTGAGCACCTCGCAGCGCAGCCGGTGTCCGAGTTTTTCGAGCACCTTCATGTGGATGACGCCGTTGTCCACGAGCACCGTGTCGCCGACGCCGACGTCCTCGATCAGCCCGTCGTAGTTCACGTCCACGCTGTAATGCTCCTCGCTCTTCTCGCCGCGCACGGTGAACTCGAAGATGTCGCCCGGCTTGAGATTCAGCTTGGTCGGCAGGTCGCCCGTGCGGATGGCCGGCCCCTGCGTGTCCATGAGAATGCCGACGATTTTTCCCGTCTCGCGCGCGGCGTTGCGGATGCGCGGCACGATGGCGCGGACCCAATCGTGCGGTGCGTGGCTCATATTCAGCCGGAAGCAGTTCACTCCCGTCTCGATGAGGATGCGGAGCATCTCGGGTGATTCCGTGGCCGGTCCGAGTGTGGCGATGATTTTTGTTTTGCGCATGAAAGTGTCCCTGAAAATTCCCTGCAATCGCGTCATTCGCGATGACGCTCGCGACGGTGCGCGGTGCGTGTGCGTTCGTCAAGACCGCCGCTTTGCCGCGGCAATTTTTCGTGTGAAAATCCGCTGGGAAAACTCGCCGCACTGCATGTGACAAAAGGCATTGCCGGACGGCGGGGCTGCTGCGAGGAAATACGCCATGCCGCCCTCCCGGACTCGCCGTCATTTCACCGCGCTGCTTCTTTCCGCCGCTCCCGCGACGCTGCTCGCCGGAGCCGCACCGCCACCCGCTGCGGGAAGGAAGCTCGACATCCAAATCGGCGAGGGGTTCGAGGCCCGCGAGGCCGACATCCGCGCGGTGCTCCTCTCGGCGGGCGATGCGCTCTGGAAACACTGCCCGAACACGCGCTGGGAGGTGCCGGGCTTTTTCATTTTCCACAGCCAGGAAAGCCCGATCACCGTGTACGATCACCGTGCCGACGGACGCGTCGCCATCGGCGTGACGACGAAGGGGAACTTCTGGTCGCAGTTTGCATTTCAGTTCGCGCACGAGTTCTGCCACGCGCTGGCCGGGCACTCGAACGACTGGAAAAAACTGTGGATCAAGGGACGCAAGGCGAACCACTGGCTCGAGGAGTCGCTGTGCGAAACGGCGTCGCTCTTTGCGATGCGCGCAATGGGCGAGACGTGGAAGACTGCGCCGCCATTTCAAAACTGGAAATTCTACGCCGGTTCGCTCACGAAGTACGCAACGGATCGGATCGAGAAGGCCGCGGCGGATTTGACTGCGGACACGGCGTTCAGGGACTGGTTCCGCGCGAACGAGGCCGCGATGCGCGAGAAGGCCACTGTGCGTGAGAAGAACAACATCGTGGCGATCCAACTCCTGCCGATCTTCGAGGCGCAGCCGTCCGGCTGGGAGGCGATCACCTCCGTGAACCTCGCGAAACGCGATCCGGAAAAGACGCTCGCAGCGCATTTCGCCGACTGGCGCGAAGTCGCACCGTCCGTCCAGCGGGCGTTCATCAGCAAACTTGCGGCGGTGTTCGGCATTGTAGCGTAGGCACGCCGTTCAGCGCGACGAATCCGCGGTTACCCGAGTCGCCGGTGTGATTATGGATTCTCTCTTTGCCTCCGTGTGGAGGGCGGCGACGGAGCGATTCTGCTGGAAGGGCAATTCCAAATTCGCGATGCGCAAGTCAATGGTGCTGACCCTCACCAAGCTCTGCATCGCCTATGATTGCGAGCCCGGCTTTTTCCTCTCGCCGGATGGCACGCTTCGCCATTGGTCGCTGACCGATGCCGATTTTCACGACTGGTACCGGTTCGGATTTGCGTGGCTGGCCGAAAAATATCGCGTTCCAGCCTGCAACGTCCCCTTCTGAGAATCGCGTTCGTTCAAGCCGCAACCACTTCCACGCGCGGAGAAAAACCGAGTTGGTGGAGAAGATCCTCGCAGTCTTCCCACGCCAAACCGAATGCACGCACATCTGCCACACCAAGGCGGGCGATGACTTGCGAAAGCGTCTTGGAATCACTCTCGGCAAGCTCGCCGTCCATGAGCGCGGTCTCCGCCCAGTCCACCAATTGGGCGAGCGTCAGCTCGTGATGAAGATACGCGGCGATTTTGTCGGCGACGGTTTGTTTCGTGATCGTCATGGCGGAATCCTACACTTTATGGTGGCCTTTATCCACCGGGTATTTTTCGTGGATTTCCATGAGGCGGTTTTGCTCGTCGTAAATCTCCTGCCAAAAGCGAAGCGTCGTCTCGCTCGTGTCCACCTCCTTGAGGTACCGAGCGCTCCAACCCTGTCGGCCCACGACATCCAGCCGGTAGCGGCGTCCACCGCCGGGCATGTCGTCCCATGCGCCGAATTTCGCCTCGTTTTGCGCGCGGATGCTCATGCGTGTGCGTCTTGCATGGATTTCATTTTCTCCAGCGTCAAGGCGTATAGCCAGGCGAGTGGATTTCCACGCGGGGCAGAATCTTCGTGAAAGGTCACTCTTTTCTCTCGAAATCTCACTCGCTCTCTAGCCTGCGCGGCAATGAGCGCGCCGAAAACGCTCCCTTCGCTGTTCGGTGGCCTCTCCTTGCCTCTGAGGCCGCCGAACAGTGAAGCACTTTGTCCGGCGGGTGGCGTGCCGCAGAAATCATGACCGGCGCTGCGACGGGCGTGGTTTGTGCCCGGTGGGTCGACAGGGCTTTTCGGGAAGTTTGAATCGTCGGAGCTTCGCGGAGCGATTCAATCTTCGTGGCGGGTCTTCGGTATGCGGGGCAAAGTCTTCGGCCTTTGGAGCGCAGCGGAGTCGCGGGCCTACGGGACGAAGCGGAGAGGAAAGGCCGAAGTCTTAGCCGTGGTTAAGCGGGGAATACCGGAACATGCAAATCGCGCCGCTCTGAGAAGCGGAAAGAGCTAGCTTTTCGACTATATTATCGATTCAGTTTTCACCGACTCGGTTGCCAGAGAAAATGATAGCTGAGGTGATTTCCATTCGAGCGTAAGACAGAAATGGTCTTCAAGCGCTTCGTATTTGGAGCGGACTTCTTCGGCAGTAAGGTTTAGGTGTTTAGCCGCTTCTTGTATCCGGGCTTCAGTTATTATTGCAGCTGGATCGATCCAGTTCTGATCAGGGTCGAAATTCTCTGAAAGAAGCACCCGTTCGACATTATCGCGCAAAATAGCAAGATTCAACATGGCGTTGATGCGGTGATCAGCGTCTTCATCCTTGAGATATTTCTGCCAATTTAAAGTCAGACCGTGCTTTTGGAGATGACCGAGAATGCGAAATTCCTGGGAGTTTCCAGCCTGTGACCGTTGCGCAATCAATTCTTCAGTGAGGGAAATCGCCCGTGAATCCAATGCCCGCCCTAATAATAAGGCGCACCAGTAACGAGTTGGCATGTCGTTAGGATCGCTCCGCCTGTGGAGATCAGCGCATCGTGATGCAATAGCCGGTGAATTGACCCAATCCGGACTCGGGCGATTCATATTCAAGTGTCCGCCAGCCAGCCAGCCGAGCGCCCATACGCCTGCGAAAGCGACGGCGCTAGTCTGATTCAAAAACGCACACAATGCATTAACGAGCTTAGGGGTTGCGGAATGAGGCTGAACAAAGCTTGCCTGCATAACGGTCAGCGCAATACACACAGCATCTCTTTGGTCGGAAGATGGAAGTCGATTTTCCGCTTGCTGTAGCCATTGCGCACGTATCTCAGGAGTCTTGAGCAATCGGGCGTATTCAAACGTGCCTAGCAAAGAACCAGCTGATTCCTGTCTTGAGGTCACTCCAAGGAGAAACTCGTTAAGAAAGTGCTTGGTGAGGCGTTCGGCCCATGGGCCAAGAACATGTGCCATCACTGCGACTGCCAGTGTCGACCGACCCTCGCCCAGGCTATCAACATCCCTCAACTGCTTCATCAAGGCAGCAAAAACGGCATCTGCCGCCGCCTCACTTACGTTTGGTTCATCCGCCAGGCAAAGAGTGGCAAGCACAGATCGAGGGCGAGCGATTTCTTCGGCCTTTTCAGACGGCAGAGGCTCTAGCACAGCCAGAATTGCATCATCTACATCATCGTCGCCGGCCGCTGCAATGCACAGACGAATGGTTTCGCGCCAAGCTTCAGTCACCTCACTTTCTCTGTGGAATTGGTTGTGGTCCAGTTGTCCCGCTAAGGGGGCGATCTGTTCAGCAAGTGAGCGCCCCTTTTGCCTATCGGGGTAGCGACCATCTACCAGTGCGCGTGCGGCAAGATATTCCTGAATGGTGAGATGGCGGAATTCATAAACTGCCTCAGCTTCACCTTTATTCCAAATGCCCCCTGCCTGAATTAGAATACTAGAACGGGCTTCAAGATCAGTGAGAAACTGTTCAGCAGTTCGACGTTTGATATCGCGGATGTTCGGATAGTCCACTCGCACACGCTCCAGCAAATCAAGAACTTCACTCTTAGGCAGGCGCTGGACCCCACGGGAACACATCGCATAAGCAAGGTATTCGAGTTGTGGCACCGCTTCCCGTTCGTCGATTTGCGCGTAGATTAATGGATTCCAGTTCAAAAGAACGGGCACCGCTTCCCGGTAGAGATCGATCCGTCTATTCGGCAGGCGCCCGACCTTTCGCTCAACGAGCGCCATGGTTGTCAGTAGAAGAGGGTTACCGGTGAGTCTTTCGATTCGGTCGCTGCTGTGGATGGCGTCCGTAAGTTGTTTGATGCGACGGGTTCGCTCGTCCTCAGGTTTGTGAGCCTCTGTGACAGTGATCCATCTCTCAGCAAAGTGGTTCTTTTCCTCCGGCACAAGCGGAGAGATGACGGTATGTTCAAATCCGGCACCCATACGGAAGGGCATGTCACGATACCCGACGATGCGAGAGGTAACAAGAATCGGAAGGTCGGGGTATCGGACGCTTACCCGTTCAAGCTCTTGGCAAAACAGGGCGCGCGTGCGTGGGCTAGTAATCTCATCCAACCCATCCACGAGAAGTAAAGCCTTCCCACGAGCGATTGCGTCGAGAACGACTGCATACATCACGTCAGCTTTGTCATCCGCAAGAATACTTTTCCGGAAATGTTGGCTCAAAAAATCCCGAAAACTACGACAAAGATCCTGTTCGCCGAGATCGCGGCATCGAATGAGAATTGGCAGCCATTCACGGTTCGGAAGGGTGGCAGTGTCGGGAAGGTGTGGATATGCTGGATCATTTTTGCGTCGCAGTAGATATGCCGTGGCCATCCATCGAAGGAGAGTTGTCTTGCCGCCACCTGGATCGCCGAGGACGACAAGCCTGAGCGCTTCGCCCAATCTTGCACCGACTGGATGGCGATTTTTATCGATCGCAGTAGTACTTTTTGCCTCGTCATTTGAAAGGCGGCCAGCATCGCGTCGCCGGGATTTTTCACGCCGAGATTCCAAGGCGTCTAGTTTCACAATTTCACCGTCCTCACCGCGGCTGGACTCAACATTGACACGGATGGGTACGTAAAGCTGGCGGAGCAGAGGTGCCTGCGTGGTAATTGCTACGTCACCCTCCGGCAAGTTGCTGAGATCGATAATGTCCCAGGCTTTTAGCGCCGTCTCACTGTAGTGTTCTAAAGCAGATTGTTGCTTCTCCTCCGTATATTTTCCGGCTGCCTGTTCGGCCAAACTGCGAATGGTCGCGACTTGTTGGCGTAGGTAGTCGAGAGATCGCTGATGCCGCCAGGCTGCGAGGACCGGATGAGCGAAGATGGCGCGTTCCACAGCGTCAAAATAGTGCTCCCGCACAAACGCGACATGCTCTGTTTCGGCGCCTCCCTCGGCAAGAGCGTGCGTCATTTCGGTAACGAGTTTATTGCGGAGTTCGGCAGCCTCCTCGATATCGCCAATCATGAGCCAATGAGTGAAATCGGCTTGAAACAGTGGATCGCTCAGAAGGTCGCGGAGCGGTTTGTCATTTTGCAAAGCAGGAAAATGCCCCATTGCCCTTGCAACGGAAATACATGCGCGACCGACTTCTTCGGGCAGACTTCGAAGCGATGTTAGCGCACCTTCCAAACTTTCTTTCTTTTCCAACGCAGCCCGCGCAGTTTTTTCACGCTCCGCTTGGTCGGTTTCCGAGACCCTATTGGTGATGTAGCCGAAAATGATGCCAGCGAAGATTTCAAAAAACGTCATAATTGGCAAATGCGGTGGGAGTGAAACGGAGCGTGGTAAGGCAACACTGCGAAGTAAAGTGGAAGATTATCGGAAACCACTTTAGGTGGGTGCAGTTGGCGATTTTCTACGCGCGTCGGTGGAGCGGCACGGGGAGGCGGGACGGCAAGCCGACGGATGTGCCTTTGCGGACGACTGACAAGCAGGTCGCAAAGGCCCGCTTGGATCGGATCGTTCAAGAATTGGAACGGGAACGCGAGGGCATGGTCGCTCCGAAATCAATCCGCGTCGGTGCGCAAGTGCCGCTGGTGGATCAAATGAAGGAACATCTCGCAGAGCGGCTCCGACTCGGACGGAGGGAGCAATACGTGAACGGCTTGAGGGCACACATTCTCACGCTCCTGAAGGACTGCGGCTGGCACGTTGCAAAGGATGTCACCCCGGAGAGCTTCCGTGCATGGCGGCAGCGGCAGACGAAATCGGTCAAGACGCTGAACGAATACTTCGCGGCGATTTCATCGTTGCTCAACTGGATGGAGCGTGCGGAACGCATTCTGAAAAATCCGCTGCATTGCGTCGATAAGATCGAGAACCACGGCGAGCCGACTTTTCAGCGCCGTGCCCTCACGATCGAGGAGGCGCGCAGATTGATCGCGGTGGCCGGGCCGCGAAGGCCGACCTATCTGACGGCGCTCGAAACCGGGCTGCGCCGTGGGGAACTCGGAAAACTCGAATGGCGGGATGTTCAGCTCGACGGCCCGAATCCATTCCTCAACGTCCGTCGTTCGACGACGAAGAATCACAAGTCTGCGCCGACACCGATTGACGCCGAACTCGCTGCTGAATTGCGAAGCATCCGCCCGGAGAACGTGGACCCAAAATAACGCGTATTTGCAGGGCGTATTCCGCGGATGAAACGGTTCCGCCTCGATCTCAAGGCCGCAAAAATCGAAGCCGTCGATCCCGCGGGCGGGCGTGTGGATTTTCACGCGTTGCGGATGTCGTTCCAAATGAATCTGACCCTGAGCGGCACCACGCCGCGCGTGGCGATGGAGCTGATGCGACACAGCGACATGAAGCTGACGATGAAAACTTGCACGGACTCGGGGCTGCTCCCGACGGCGGCTGCGATTCAAAACCTGCCGTCCCTCGTGAATGGGCCGGATGCAAACACACCCGCCCAAAAGGCCGAATACACACCGCTGGACACACCCGTTTTAGGCCCGGAGGGGCATCCGGTGTCTCCGCATGGCACAGCGCCCAAAAATGATGATCGCCCTGGAATGCTGATAAACAGAGGGGTCCGGCACGATATGGCACAGAATGTCCAGCCATGTCCCAAATGGGAAATGGTCGGGGCGACAGGATTTGAACCTGCGACCTCTTGGTCCCAAACCAAGCGCTCTACCAAGCTAAGCTACGCCCCGATTGACGCGGGCATTCATAGCCCCGCTATTTTGAAACACAAGGGACTTCGCTCGGCGGTTGCGGCCGGGGTGAAAGCGCGGCGTGTGCGCTACTTTGCGGCAAATTCTTTTTGCGGCGGATCGAGGCTGAAGAGATTTTTTCCGCTCGCGGCATTCCATGCGCGCAGCACGCTGTCCTGCCCGCCGCCGAGGATCGTCTGGCCGTCGGGCGTGATGACGGCGGAGAAGATGAAGCCCTTGCCGCCGGCGTAATCGCGCTGGGCGCTGCCGTCCTCCTTGAGCGTCCGCACTTTGGTGTCGCCGGACGTGGCGAGCATCTCGCCGCCGAGGCCGACGAAGCGGACGGACGTGACCTCCTTGCCGAAGCCCTCGATGGTCTTGAATTGCTCACCGGAGGGAAAACTCCAGAGCTTCACGACCTTGTCCGCGCCGCAGCTTGCGAGCGTGCGGCCGTCCGCGCGCCAGCTTACGCCGAAGACGTAGTGCGTGTGGCCGGCGAGCTGTTTCACGAGCTTGCCGGTGGCGCTGTCGAAAATCTTCACGAATTTGTCCGAGCTGGCCGTGGCGAGAAATTTGCCGTCGGGCGAAAAGGCGAGGCCGAAGACGGTGTCGCTGTGCGAGGGGAGGATTTCGCGGACGAGTGCGCTGTCGGCGGTGCGCCAAATCTTCAGTTCGCCGCTGCGCGAGGGAACGCCGCCACCGGTGGCGAGTAGTTTTCCGTCGGCGCTGAAGTCGAGCGCGAGGACGCGGCCTGCGAGCGGAGATTTTTCGTCGCCGGTGCCGATGGCGCGGGCGAGCGTCCAGTTCGGCCCGCTGCGCCAGACGACTGCGCCGTTTTTTGCGGAGCCGGAAATGAGGCGTCCGTCGGCGGTGTAGGCGAGTGCCTGCACGGGGCCGAGCTGGCTGGAGAAAGTGTCGAAGCCCGCACCGTCCTGCGCGCTCCAGGTGTGGACGATCTGGTCGTCGCCTGCGGTCGCGACGGTGAGATTTCCCGGCGCGAATGCCACGGCGCGCACGGGCTTCTCGCTGTCGGTCAGCGCCTTTTTCGCCGGCGCGATTTCAGCCTCGGCTTTTTGCAAAAGTGCCTCGGCTTTTTCAGAGGCGGCCTTCGCATCGGCGACGGATTGCTCGGCTTGTTTCGCAGCAAGCTTCGCGGCTTCGAGTGCGGTTTCCGCTTTCTTCTTTGCGGACTCCGCGAATTTCACGGCGTCGTCGGCTGCGGGCTTGAGTTTGTCGTCCGTGACTTTTTCGCGCGCGGCTCTCTTCTCCGCGATGGTTTTCTCCGCAGCCGGGATCGCGTCCGCGGCTTTCTTCACAGCGTTCGCTTTTTCCGTCTGCGCTTTCATCGCTGCGTCCGAAGTCGTCTTCCAATACGCGACTTCACTCTTCGCAAACGCGAGCGCCGGCTCGCTCTGTGCGATGCGTGCGCGTGCGCGGTGATCGCCTTTCATTTCGCCGAGCGGCGCACCCTTGTCGGCGCTCCAAAGCCGCGCGGAATTCCCTCCGGCGGAGGCGAAGATTTTTCCGTTCGCCGAGACTGCGACTGAGAGCACGGGCGCGCCGTGATCCATCTGGCGCACCTGCTTCGCCGACTCGACGGACCAATGCCGCAATGAGCCGTCGCGGCTGCCGGAGAGCAGTTGTTTTCCGTCCGCGGGAAATGCTTCGAGGCTCGTGACCGGCTGCGTGTGGCCGGCGATGTCCTTGCCCGGCTTCAGCGCGCCGTCGGCCTGCGCGGGCAGTTGCCACTGGCGGATCACGTTGTCGCCGCCCGCCGTCGCGAGTTGCTTCCCGCCGAGCGTCCATGCGAGTGCGCTGACTTCATCTGCGGTTTCCGTTTGCGCGAAATTTTCCCCCGCAGCGATGTCCCACACGCGGATCGTTTTGTCCGCGGAGCCGGATGCGAGCTTCGCGCTGTCGGGTGAAAACTTGAGGCAGCTCACGGCGGCGGTGTGGCCGGGGAGTTCCTTCGCCTGCTTTCCGGTCGCGGCGTCCCAGATTCGGATCACGTTGTCCTTCGCGGCAGTCGCGATCCATTTTCCATCGGCGCTCGTGGCCATCGCGGAAACGGGGTCGGCACCGAGCGTGAATTGCGGGAGATACGGCTCCCGCTGCCAGAGCTTCACCATGCGATACTCGCCGGACGCGAGGACGAGGCCGTCGGGACTGAACGCGAGCGACTGCACGAAGTCGCGCTGCGCCGAACTGCGGTAGCCGCTGCGGCCCGTTTTTTCCGCGAGCTTCGGATCGGTGAGGCGCGCGACGATTTGGCCGGTCGGGATGTGGTAGATGAAAATCTGATTGGCACGTCCGCAGGCGGCAAACTGCCCGTCGCCCGTGACTGCGACCGCGAGGATCGGATGGAGCCCCGGCGGCAGCGGCTTCCATACGACGGGCTTTGCCTTCGCGGTGACGGTGCCCGTCGCGCCCTGATCGATCCACGCCTTGAGCAGCGCGAGTTCGTCCGGCTTCAGCGCCTCCGCGCCGACTTTGTTGTCCTTCGGCGGCATGAAGGGCTTGGCTTCCTTCGCGCTGGATTTGAGCAGCGAGCTCTCCTGCGATTTTCGCGGCACGACCACCGCGCCGCTTTCGCCGCCCTTCAAAATCGTCGCGGGCGTCTCCATCACGAGGTCGCCCTTCGCATCGGTCGCGTTGTGGCACGCGAGGCAGTTTCGTTTGAAAATCGGCAGGATCTGCGTCTCGAAATCCACCTTCTTCTGCTGCGCCGGGATCGCGGCGGGAGCGGCGCTTTTGGGAGCCGGCGTTTCCGCGGCGGACAAATGCGGCAGTGCCATCGAGAACAAGACTGCAGAAAGCATCCGAAAAATCCCCGGCAATCGCGTTTCCAAAAAGCGGGTCATCTGAAAAATCTGTCGTCTAAGGAAAGGGGCGGGATTCACTCGTTGAAGGGACATGTTTTGCCAACCGCTCACCAACCCTCCGCCTTTCGTGCGGGAGAACTTTTGCGCGAGCGATGCGCCACGATAAGAGCCGCCTTTTGTTTCATGCTTAGACGTTCGATTTATTTTGCGATGCTGGCCTCGGCCGCGTCGGTCGGTTTTGCGGTGGATGCGCCGCGCATTTCGGAAGTGATCGTCGAGCCTGCGGAGATCGTGCTCACGGACGCCGACCAGTCGGTGCAATTTCTCGTCACGCTCAAGATGAGCGACGGCACCCTGCGCGACGGCACGCGGCAGGCGGAGTATGCGATTCAGCTCGCGGAAGGCAGCGGCGCGCCGGAGAGCGTCGCGGCGGTTGAGCACGGGCGGCTCGTGCCGAAGGGCGACGGCGCGGTGATGGTCGTGACGACGGTGACGGATCCGGTTTCGGGCAAAAAAGCGGGCGCTTCGGCGAAGGCGACGGTGCAGAATTTCGCCGTCGAGCGTGAGCTGCATTTCGTGAACGACATCGAGCCCATCCTCACGAAGACCGGATGCAATGCGGGCGGCTGCCACGGCAAGCAGTCCGGGCAAAACGGATTCAAGCTCTCGCTCTTCGCATTCGAGCCGAAGTTCGACTACGACGCGCTGGTGAACGAAGCGCACGGACGCCGCGTTTTTCCCGCCTCGCCCGAGGAGTCGCTGCTGCTGAAAAAATCCACCGGCGCGACGGTGCATGGCGGCGGTTCACGCTTCGATGAAAAGTCGGAGTCCTACAAATTACTTGCGCGCTGGATCGCGCAGGGCGTGCCTTACGGCGACGAGAAGGCGCCGACGGTTGCGCGCATCGAGGTGCTGCCGCGCGAACGCCTGCTCGCCGGAGTCGGCGAACAGCAACTCCGCGTGATCGCGCATTTCACCGACGGCGCGGCGCACGACGTGACGCGGCAGGCGGAATACAAGGCGCAGCAGCCGGACATTTTGAAAGTCGAGCCCACCGGCCTCGTGACCACGCTCGGCCACACCGGCGAAGGCGCGGTGATGGTGCGCTACATGGGCCAGGTGGATGTCGCGCGCGTCGCGGTGCCGTTTAGCCGCGGGCTGCCGGAGTCGGCCTACGCGCAGTTTGAGCCGAAGAATTTCGTGGACAATCTGGTCGCCGAAAAATGGCGCAAGCTCGGCATCGCGCCGAGCGCGGTGTGCTCGGATGCGGAGTTCCTGCGCCGCGCGAGCCTCGATGCGATCGGCACTTTGCCGACGCCCGAGGAGACGCAGAAATTTCTCGCCGACACCGCGCCGGACAAACGCGACCGGCTGATCGACAGCCTTCTCGAACGCAACGAATACGCGAGCTATTGGGCGAACCAGTGGGGTGACCTTCTGCGCGTGAAACGCGGCGGCAACAACGAGCTAAAGGCCGGCACTTTCGCCTTCTCGGGCTGGCTGCGGAATGCCTTCGCGCAAAACATGCCCTACGATCAGTTCGTGCGCGCCATCCTCACCGCGCAGGGCGAGTCCGCGGAAAATCCGCCGATCAACTGGTATCGCCACGTGCGCAACACGGTCGCGATGGTGAACGACACGAGTCAGCTTTTCATGGGCACGCGCATCTCGTGCGCGAACTGCCACAACCATCCCTACGAGCGCATCACGCAGGACGACTACTGGGGCTTCGGCGCGTTCTTCGGGCGGCTTTCGTTCAAGCGCGGGCTTGGCAACGAACAGGCGGTCATCGTGAAAAAGGACGGCGGCGTGAACCAGCCGCGCACCGGCCAGAGCATGAAGCCGAAGGGCCTCGGCGGGCCGGAATACGAATACGTCCGCGGCGAAGACCCGCGGCAGAAACTCGCCGACTGGCTGACCGAGCCGGGCAATCCGTATTTTGCAAAGGCGATCGTCAATCGCACATGGGCGCACTTCATGGGCGTCGGTCTCGTCGAGGCCGTGGACGACATGCGCGTGACGAATCCGCCGAGCAACCCGCAGCTCCTCGATGCGCTCGCGAAAGATTTCACCGACTACCGCTACGACCTGAAGCACCTCGTCGCTACGATCATGAAGTCGCGCGCATATAGCCTCAGCTCCGAGCCGACGGAATTCAACAAGACCGACCGGCAGAACTACGCGCGCTACACGCCGAAGCGCCTCTCCGCCGAGACACTGCTGGACGCGATCGGCAATGTCACCGGCACGCAGGAAAAATTCGCCGGCCTGCCGCTCGGCACGCGCGCGATCGATCTGCCCGACGAATCCGTCCCGAGCTATTTCCTGAAAGTCTTCGGCCGCTCGATGCGCGAGAGTGCGTGCGAATGTGAACGCAGCTACGCGCCGAACCTCTCGCAGATTTTGCACCTGATGAATTCACCCGAGGTGCAGGACAAAATCGCCAGCGACAAGGGCCGGCTCGCCGCGATGCTCAAGGACAAGAAACCGGACGATCAGATTCTCACCGAGTTTTACCTGCGCGCATTTGGCCGCACCCCGAAGCCCGACGAACTCAAGGACGCCACGGCGATGCTCGCGTCCGCGAAGGATCGCAAGAGCGCACTTGAGGACTTCGAGTGGATGTTTCTGAACTCGAAGGAATTTCTTTTTAACCACTAACCACAGCACGCACACCTTATGAAAATCGACATCCACAGCGGAGCCTATCGTTGCTGCGACGGCATCAAGCGCCGCAGTTTCCTCCGCACCGGCGCACTCATGCTCGGCGGACTTTCGCTCGCAGGATTGTTGCGCCGTCAGGCGATGGCCGCAGCGGCGGGCCAGGCGAAGAAGGACATCAGCGTGATTCTTTTCTGGCAGGGTGGCGGGCCGAGCCAGCTCGACATGTGGGACCTGAAACCCGACGCGCCGTCGGAATTCCGCGGCTCGTTCAATCCGATCAACACGAACCTCGACGGCCTGCAAGTCTGCGAGCACATGCCGCGCATCGCGAAGGTCTGCGACAAGCTCACGCTGCTCCGCTCCGTCACGCACGGCGACGCCGGTCACGAATCCGCGACGCACACGCTGCTCACCGGCTACAAGCCGACGAACGACATTCCCGCAAACGAGGCTCCATCCTACGGCAGCGTCGTCGCGAAGGAAATGGGACCGCGCGTGGACGGCTTCCCGGCCTACGTGACCGTGCCGACCGCGCCGAAAAGTTCCGCCGCCGCGTATCTCGGCGTCGCCTACAATCCGTTCGAGACGCAGGGCGATCCGAACGCCGAAAACTTCAGCGTGCAAAATCTGAAAATCCCCGGCGGCCTCACGCTTGACCGCCTCGAAAACCGCCGCGCGGTGCTGAAGCACTTCGACACGCTGCGCCGCGACATTGACGGCTCCGGGCTTATCAGCGGCATGGATACTTTCGCGCAGCAGGCGTATGAAATCGTCACGTCGCCGAAAGTGCAGACCGCCTTCGACATCAGCAAAGAGGACGCGAAGACACGCGACATGTATGGCCGCACGACGTGGGGCCAGAACACGTTGCTCGCGCGCCGCCTGATTGAATCCGGCGTGCGCTTTGTGACCGTGAATGTCGGCGGCTGGGACACGCACGCGAACAACTTTGAGGAGCTGAAAAACAAGAAGCTCCCGCAATACGATCAGGCATTCGCCGCGCTCATCGAGGATCTCGCGCAGCGCGGTCAGCTCGACAGCACACTCGTCCTGAGCTGGGGCGAATTCGGCCGCACGCCGCGCATCAACAAGGACGCGGGCCGCGATCACTGGTCGAATGTTTTCTCCGTCGCGATGGCCGGCGGCGGCCTGAAGAAGGGCTTCGTGCTCGGCGAGAGCGACGCGCGCGCGGAGTTCCCCAAGGAGCGCCCCGTGTCGCCGCAGGACGTGCTCTCGACGATGTATCACCTGCTCGGCATCAACCAGGCCAAGGAATACATGAACGAAGCCCAGCGCCCGTCGCCGATTCTCAACTACGGCGAACCGATCAAGGAAATCATCGCGTGACGTGGATCTCCGGCCGCAAGGCTGGCCTGAGCTTCCTCCTTTCGCTCGCAGGCTTTCTCTGCTCTGCCTTCGCCAACATGGCTGGCGGCGGCACGGGAAAAGGGCCGGATGTGACGCTGATGGACAATGGCGACGGCAGCGTGACGATGAGCAATGGCATCGCGGCGATCGTCATCGTGACGAAGACCGCGCGGCTAAACTCGGTCACCCTGACGAGCACCGAGGGCGGCGTGACGAAGACCACCGAGACGCTCAGCGGCAAGGGGCAATATTACTACGGCGGCTTTAGCCTGGGCAACGGCGTCTTCGAATACTCGCTCGCCACCGACCCGGCAAAAAACGGCGGCGGTCTTGCTGACGTGAAGCTGCTTAGCAGCACGGAAAAGAACGGCATCATGGAAGTGCATTTTTCCATGCTGCGCGGGTCGCCGGGGTTTTATTCCACGGCAGCGATGACTCACCGAAAACAGGACGAGCGGTTCGAGGTCGGCGCGTGGGGCGTGGTGACTCGCGTGCCGCCTACGTTCAATTGGTTGAGCGCGGACGAGAAACGGAACTGGTTCATCGGCGTGCCGACAAAGAAAGGCGCGAAGGTGCCGGATTCGCCGCATGAAATCACTGTCTGTCTTGATGGGACGCGGGCAGGAAATTACGAGGACAAGTTCATTTACGGGCAGGATCACTCGGACTTGCGCGCGTGGGGCTGGAGCAGTGTCGGCGAGGGCGGCGAAAATGTCGGGCGATGGATGATGACGACGATGGAGTTTAGCAACGGCGGACCGTTGAAGCGCGACGTGTCGGCGTATCCGTACAGCGAATTGAACAACTCGATTCTCACGGGCGAAGTCGGCATGGGCTCCGATGGTTACATGGACAACGGCGAGGAGTGGACGAAGACCTGCGGGCCGTGGTTCACTTATTTGAACAGCGTGCCTGCGTCCGTGAAGGATGCGAAGACTGCGGCGCATCAGCTTTTCAAAGACGCGCAGGAACAGGCCGCAGCCGAGGCGAAAGCGTGGCCGTATGCGTGGTTCAACGACGGTCACTTAGTTCCGGCATCCGGTCGGGGCGTGGTGAAGGGGAAGCTCGTCATCAATGACAGCGGCAATCCGAACGCGTCCGCCGCAGGCGCGTGGGTGGGACTGCAAAGGCAGTCGCAGACTTACAAAGGGTTTTATGACTTTCAAAAGTGGAGCAAGACGTATCAATGGTGGGTGAAGACGGATGCCGACGGGAGCTTCACCATCCCGCATGTCATCGCGGGCGGGAAGTATTTGCTGTGGGCGTTCGGAGGCGGCACGTCGGGAACTTTTCTCTCGCAAAAACTCGACGGCGGACAGCCGCCGTTTGAATGCGATTTGCCGGCGAAGGAATTTACCGTCGAGGTGAAGGCGGGCGAGACGGATCAACTCGGAACCATCGAATGGAAGCCAGTCCGCGTGGGAGCGACCGTATTTGAATTGGGCACGCCGAACCGAAAGTCCGACGAGTTCCGCCACGGTGAGGACTACTGGGTGCCGGGCACGCCGCCGAAGCTCGGCTTTCCCACGCCGGTGTGGGGCGGTCAGATGGAGTTCCCCTTGGACTTTCCAAACGGAATGAACTACGTCGTCGGCAAGAGCCAGTGGAACAGGGACTGGAATTACGTCCTGCCCGCCGCCGCTGATGCCGCAGGAAACTATCAGCCATGCACGGGCACGATCACTTTTGACCTCGCGAAACTGCCCGCGAACGGAGCAATGGCATCGCTTTATATCGCGCTTGCAGGCAACGATGGCGACAACGTGATCGTCAGCGTCAACGGTACCAACCTCGGCGACACCGCTGGAGTTACCGCCACGCCGCACACCATGTTGCCTGCGGGTTTTGCGCCCGCGTATTCGGACACCAGTAGCATCCACTTCAGTGACCACGGGCCATTCTGCGATCAGCGCATCACCTTTCCCGCATCACTGCTGCGCGCGGGCAGGAACACGCTCGGCATCACGATGGATTCGCGGAAGATGGTGTCCTATCTAATGGTGGATTATCTGCGGCTGGAGTTGCCCGGTTACGTCCCGCCCGCGCCTGCGGAGGTGACGGCCTATGCTGGCAACCATCGCGTGCTGCTCCGCTGGCCGGCGGTGCCCGGAGCCACGGGCTACAACATTCTGCGATCGACGAAACGCGACTCAGGCTACGCGCCGATTGCGACCGGCGTCACCGGCCCGGTGTGTGGCAGCGGAAAAGGCGCGGCGACTTTCACCGACACAACCGCCGTGAATGGAACGCAGTATTTCTACGCAGTGCAGGCCGTGAATCCCGGCGGGCACAGCGTTGAATCTTCGCCCGGCGCGGGCGCTGCACCGACAACTCAACTTCCCGCGCACGCACCGGCTGCGCCGGCGGAATTGTCCATCGCGCACTCCGGGCATCACGAGGTCGCGCTGACTTGGAAATCCGCGCCGGGTGCGCACTCCTACAGCGTCTGGCGCACGACGCTCCACACGGATGGCGTGGGCGGCACCTATCCGCTCGGCACTATTTTGCTCGAAGAGGCGACGGCCATAAAATTCACGGATCATTCTCCGACCGACGGGCGGATTTACAGCTATCACATCATCGCCGCGAACGCCGCCGGCACGGGCGAAGCGTCGAACACCGTGACCGCCACCCCGCTGCCCGCAGCACCCGCGTCCGCGCCCGCTTCGTTCACCGGCGAGTGGAAAAAAACGCGCAACGGCTCGGCGATCACGTTGAGTTGGCCGGCGGTTCCCGGTGCGACGGGTTACGTCATCTACCGCTCGGCGGGAGCCAATCCGACATTCCAGTGGCCCGCCAATTTTCTCACCGCGCTCGTCGAGACCACTTACACCGACCAGGGCAACACTGACAAAGGCGCAAAAGTTAAGGGCCTCAACGCCAGCACGGACTACGACTATCAAGTAACCGCAGTGAACGCGGGCGGCATTTCGCCTTCAACCACGGTCAACGTACCTGCACCCTGAAACGCCCGAACATGAGAAGACACCCTATTTTCTCGCCCGCATTCGCCGGGTTTATTGTCACCCTCCAGTTCGCCTTTTTTGCGTCGCTTATTGTCCTCGCACCGGGCGACACGCACGCGCAGCAGCTCCCGATTCCGCAGCTCAAGAACGTCTTCCCGTGCGGCGCGCAGCAGGGAAAGACGGTTGAAGTCGAAGTCGGCGGCGCGAATCTCGACGAGACGAAGAAGCTCTACTTCAGCAATCCCGGCATCACCGCGGAACTGATCTCCGATCCCGCGAAGCCGCCCGCACGTTTCAAAGTCAGCGTCGCCGCGAATGTGCCGGTCGGCGATTACGACGTGCGATCCATCGGCAAGCTCGGCATCAGCAACCCGCGCGCGTTCAGCGTCGGCGATTGTGAGGAAGTCAACGAAACCGAGCCGAACGACACGCGTGAAAAAGCCAACCGCGTCCCGCTCAACTGCGTCATCAACGGACGCATCAATCCGAGCGAGGACATTGACTGGTTCGTATTCCCCGCAAAGAAGGGCCAGCGCGTGCTCATCGAATGCCGCGCGTGGCGGATTGATTCGCGGCTCGACGGAATGCTCACGCTCTTCAACTCCGACGGCAAGGAACTCGTCACGAGCCAGGACGAAAACATCCGCGACCAGAAGCGCGACCCGTTCATTGATTTCGACGTGCCCGCCGACGGCGACTACTTCGTGAAGTTCACCGACTTCATGTACAACGGCGGCGCGGACAACTTCTACCGCCTCAGCATCGGCACGCGGCCGTATGTGGATTTCATCACGCCCACCGGAGCGAAGCCCGGCACGACCGCGGAGATCACTTTCTACGGACGCAACCTGCCCGGCGGCGAAAAGACGGACGTGAAAGTGAACGGACGCCCGCTGGAAAAAGTCGTGCGCAAAATCGCGGTGCCCGGCGACGCGGAGACGGCGACCAGTTTGCATTTCAGCGAACTGCTGCGCCCGTCCTCCTCGCGGCTCGACGGCATGGAAGTGCGAATCACCGGCGACACGGGAACGTCGAACGCACGGCTGCTCGTCTTCAGCGACGGCCCGGAGTTGCTGGAAAAGGAGCCGAACAATACCATCGCCGAAGCGCAGCGCCTCACCGTGCCATGCGCCGTCACCGGGCAGTTTTCGGCGGCGAAGGACGCGGACCACTACACCTTCACCGCGAAGAAGGGCGAAAAATTCCTCATTGATGTTTCGTCCGAGCGCATCGGCTCACCCGCCGATCCCGACATGGAAATTTCCGAGGCCGACGGCAAGATCATCAACAGCGTGCAGGACACCGGCGAAAACATCGGCCAGCTCCGTTTTCCCACGAGCACACGCGACATCGTGTATCCGTTCACCACGCCGAAGGACGCCGATTTCACGCTGCGGCTCGAACACGTTTACACCCAGGTGCAGGGCGGCGCGCAGTACCAGTATCGTCTGGAAATCCAGCGTGAGCCGGCACCCGATTTCCGCCTCGTCTGCACGCCCACGCACGACATCCACATTGACACGCACGCCGTCTATCAGGGCGGACGCCAGCGGCTCGACATCCTCGTCTGGCGCATGAATGGACACGACGAACCGATCATCGTCGAGGCGCGCAACCTTCCGCCCGGCGTCACCGCCGAACCGATCATCATCGGTCCCGGCGTGAAATGGGGAACGCTCGTCGTCACCGCCGCGCCCGATGCACCAATCGGCGAGGGCGAATTTGAAATCATCGGCACCAGCGAACGCGGCGCGGAGAAGCTCACCCGCAAGGCCCGCGGCGGCGTCATCGTGTGGGACACCGTGAACACGCCCGCCATCTGCCGCCTCACCCGCAGCATCATGCTCGCCGTGCGCGAGACCGCGCCCTACGCCGTCACCGCGTCGTGCAAGGATCGCACGATCAAAGCTGGCGAATCGCTCAACGTGACCGTCACCGCCGCCCGCCGCGCCGACATGCCGAGCGCGATCCTGCTGAACGGCACCGGCATCGAACTCCCTCCCGGCCTCACCATTCCGACGACCACGATCAACCCCGGCCAGACCGAGGCGAAACTGCTCGTGACCACGACGGACAAAATCAAGCCGGGCACGTACAGCTTCATCATCAATTCCGAAACGCAGGTGCCGAACGGCACCGACAAAAAAACGCGCGTCATCTACCCGAGCAACCCGCTCCAGATCACCGTCGTCGCGAAGCCTGCAAAATAACCCTGCACATTTTCCTATGAAAAAAATCACCTCACTCCTCGTCGCATTCGCATTTTTTCCAACACTACTCACCGCAGCCGATCCCGCGCCTGCGGCTCCGGCGAAGCCCGTGCTGAAGATCAATCCGGGCCAGGTCATCGTGCCAACGGATGCGATGCGGCGGATCTGGGGCGAGCTGATCAGCATTGATTTTGCGACGCGCACCGGGAAGTTCCGCAAGGAGGGGACGGACGAGGTGATGAGCTTCACGGTGCTGCCTTACGCGGAGCTGCTGCATCACGCGTCGTTCGGCGACCTGCAGGATTTCCGCATCGGCGTGCGCGCGATTTTCCGCATGCACGAGGCGGCGAATGGTGAGTGGACGTGGCTGACCTACATCCAGGATCAGATGAACATGATGAACGGCCACAAGGAGTATTTCTACGTGGACGCGATTGACGCTGCGGCAGGCACGCTCAACTGCACTCAGGCGAACTTCGACAAGAGCTTCGTGCGCGAAAAGGGCATCGTGATTTCGACTGATGCGGAGACGAAGTATTGGAAGGACGGACAGCCGGCGAAATTTGCGGACATCAAGGTCGGCGACAAGCTGCGCACCGAGACGCACGGCGTCGGCAAGGGCAAGGTGCAGATGTGCTGGAACGTTTTTCTCGACGACGCGAGCCTCGTGAAATTCCAGGACGCGCAGAAGGCATTGCAATCCAAACGCATCGCCGAGGAAGGCGCGCCGGGCTATGTGGACAAGATCGAGGGCGGCTCGCTGGACCTCACGCTTTTCCAGGAGAGCGGCGAGATTTCGCGCGCGCTGAAGGCCGGGCAGAAAATCCGGATCGCGCCCGCCGGTGTGGATCGCAAGGCAATCGGCAGGCCGCTAGATGGAGTTGTCGCCACTGCGAAAATGGCGGGCAATCTCGGAAAGGTCACCGTCACGCTCAATGCGCAGCCCGCCGGATTTCAGCCGGGTGCGGTGGCGAGGCTCTGGCTCGTGCGTCCTGCGGGAGAATGATCTGACGCCATTTTTTCAAGAACCGGCGGAGCGCAGGCGGAGCATGTGAACGGAAGAGCGGAGCATTGCTTGCGGATGCGCGATCCTGCGTTTTCCGCTGTGAGCCGTCGGTCTTGTCAAGGAGTTCCGCGTCTTCAAAGCCGGTCGCGGTCACACCGTTGATGTCCGAGATCGTGAAGTAGGTGTGCAGCGCCTCCTCGAATGGGAACGGCACGCCGGAGCGGTTTGTCACTTCGACATGTAGGCTTCCCAGTCAATGAGACATTTGAGAACTAGAGGATTGGGGCTGGGATGGGTTGGTTGTGGTTTTGGGTTTGTTGTAGCGGCACGGAAAAGGGCGAAGTCCTTGCGGTGGCGGGCGCGGGCATGTTGGCGCTCAATCAAGCGGACTGGGCAGTGCCATGACCGAAGACAATGAGCCCGCCGTGCAGCCCGACCTAGTGTCCGTGAAGCTGGATTTCGACGACCGCTTCGACTCGCTGATAAGGCGCTCGCTGACGGAGCGGTCGAATGATCCGGCGGTGCATGATGGCGGCGCTTGGCTCGCAAAGGATGCCGTGTCGAAACCGGAGCCGAACAATCTCATCGCACCGCAACCGGAGCCGAAGAAGAATCCGGAATTCTAATAGGCGCGGAGGGGGTGGATTATCATGTTGTTAAAATGGCAATTCTCCACAAACCCGTTCACCCCCGATGAACGCACCCAAGATTTTTTCGGCACGGTTCATTCGGCGGCTTTCGTCGGTCATGTTTCTCGGAGTCATATCGGCGGCGGCACTGGCTGTCAGCGTGACGGAGGATGGGAAGATGCCGCCCGGCTTCCGCGAGATCGCGCAGCCGTTCATCGAGAAGGGCTGTCTTGATTGCCACGGTGAGAAGAAGGCGAAGGCCGGGTTTCGGATTGATTTGCTCGGCACGGATTTTTCCGCGCCGAAAGTCGCGGAGCAGTGGAAGGAGGTCATTGACCGCATCAACGCGGGCGAGATGCCGCCGGAGGGAAAAGCGCGGCCGGATGTGAAGCAGGCGGCGGCGTTTGTCGGCTGGGTGAACGGGCAACTGCATGAAGTTGAGCTGGCGGCGAAGAAGGCCGGCGGGCGGATCCTGATGCGCCGGCTCAACCGGGACGAATACGCGAACACCGTCAGCGATTTGCTGTTCATTGACGAGAACAGCATCAGACCGATCGCCGAAGAACTGCCGGGCGACGGCAAAGCCGAGGGGTTTGACCGGCTGGGCGTCGCGCTCTTTTTCGACCAGACTCAGATGGAGCAGTGCATGGCGGCGGCGGAAAAAATCGCGCCGCTGGCGATCGTGACCGAGCCGCCCAAGACGAATAAATTCATCACCCATTTCGAGTCGCGAAAGATGAGGCCACCGCCGGAGAAGGTGCCGGCCTACGAATCTTCCAAAAATCTGATTCCGAGCGGGGCTCGCGAAGTTTTCGTCAGGCCCGATGGCGTCGAGTTTCTCCAGGCGTATGGTGACTATTACAAACAAGGCTGGGGCCAGATTGATGGCTTCCACCTTGGGAAGGTGGTGACGCGCGACGGGTATTACCGCTTTCGCATCAAGGCGAAAGTGGACAACCGGAGCCGGACGATTCCCAACCAGTTCCGCCTCAATTACGGGGAGAATTCACCGATCCGCCTTGAGAAGGACGTGCTGGTCGATCCATCGGGCACGACCGAGGCGACGGTCTTCCTGCGCGGTCCGGATGCGAGCGGCGAGGTGAAGGGGCCCCAGATGTTCCACCTCCGCTGGAACCACACCATGGACGTCATCATCAAGGAGCCGAACTACAAGAAGGCCTACGATGCCTTAAACTTTGCGAGGAATGCCTTGCAAAATGCCGCGACCCGTTTCGCCCCGGAGGCGGAGATGGAGGCCCTGCGTAATAAACGGGAGGAAGCGATGAAGGTTCTCGATGCCTGGACCGGGCCGATGGAAATCTACAACCCGGCCTTGGACATCGAGAAGCTGCCTCGCATTTTCGTCGAATCAATCGAAGTCGAAGGCCCGATCGAAAAGGAATGGCCGCCCGCGAGTCACAAGGCCCTCTTCTTTGCCGGAAATGATCGCCAAGACATCGGCTACGCCCGCGAGATTTTCGCGCGGTTTCTGCCGCGTGCGTTCCGGCGGCCGGTGACGAAGGATGAAATCGAGGCCATCGTCGCGGTCGTGGAAAATGCCATGACGGCGGGCAAGCTGTCGTTCACTGACGCGATGCGCCAGGGCTTGCAGTGCGTGCTTTGCGCGCCGGGTTTCCTTTACCTCCAGGAGCCCGCGCCGCAGTCGCAGCCCCGCAAGTTGAACGATTATGAACTGGCATCACGCCTGTCCTACTTCCTCTGGAGTTCGATGCCCGACGATACGCTGTTCAACTTCGCAGCCGCGGGAAAATTGCATGAACCGGCGGTGCTGTCGTCCCAAGTCCGGCGCATGCTGGCGGATCCCAAGTCGGAACACCTCGTGCGCAATTTTGCCGGGCAATGGCTGTCGGTTCGGAGCTTCGCGACCGTGCAACCCGCCGCGGAGTATAGGAACTACGACAAGTTGCTTCAGGCGGCGGGAAGCGAGGAGCCTTACGCCTTTTTCAAGGAAGTGCTGTCGAGCCACCTGCCGATCACCAGTTTCCTCGACAGCGATTTCCTGGTGATCAACGACCGGCTGGCGAAGCACTACGGCGTCGAAGGTGTGAGCGGGCCGGAGTTTCGCCGGGTGTCCATCAAGCCCGAGCATCATCGCGGCGGCGTCCTCGGCATGGCGGGGCTGATGACCTTCCTCGCCGACGGCACGCGCACGCTGCCGATGCGCCGCGGCACTTGGGTGTTGCGCGAACTGCTGAACGACCCGCCGAACACTCCGCCGCCGAACGCCGGCGAAATCCAGCCGAACACCGGCGGAAAAAGTCTCACCGTGCGCGAACGGCTCGTCCTGCACCGCCGCGACGACATCTGCGCATCGTGCCACGCCAAGCTCGATCCCTTCGGCCTCGCGCTGGAGAACTATGACGCCATCGGCCAGTGGCGCGAGCGGTTCAACGGCGAAGGGTTCCGCGGCCCGAATGCGCCCGTGCTCGACGTGAGCGGGCAGTTTCCCGACGGGAAGAAATTTTCCTCGCTGGAGGAATACAAAGCCGGGCTGATGGCGCAGAAGGATAAGTTCGCGCGCGCCTTCAGCACGAAGCTGCTCACGTATGCGCTCGGCCGCCCCGTCGGCTACACTGACCATGAGGTCGTGGACTCGCTCGTCGCGGCCCTGAAGAAAAACGACTACCGCATCCAACCGCTCATCCAGGCGATCGTCACCAGCGAACCGTTTGAGACCAAGTAGGAGGAAAAAATATGCGCATCCGCTAAGTCCTCCAAGTCCCCGGTGACGCAAGCTGGCCCGGCTTGATGCGATTGCCGCACCATGCAGCCCTGCTCGCCAACTAATTATTCGATGCAAATCTCCCAAATAAAGCACGCCAACATGAAACAAAACACCATGCAAAAACTAATCCTAGCCATGGTGCTCACGGTTCTCAGCGCCCTGAGTGTGCAGGCTGAGGAAAATAAGCGAGCACCAAACAAACTCCGCATTTACACTGCCGGGAACAGCTTTCACATGTGGCTGCCGACTTGGCTCACGGCCATCGAAAAGGCAGCCAATGTCGCCCTGCATGAGCAAATCGGCGTGTCTTACATGGCTTCTGCCTGGGTGAAGGAGCACTTGGGTAAGATTGACGCCACTCACCAGGCGAGGCCGGTGATCGAGTCGGGCAATCTCGATGTGTTGACCCTGGGCGGCATGCACACGCCTGACGACGGCATTGATACCTTCGCCACCACCGGCATCGAGCATAACCCGAAGCTCATCGTCACTTATCAGGAGTTCTGGCTGCCGTACGACCGGCTGGATTATCCGCTGACGAGGAAAAACTTTTTTGGCGACTTGGCAATCTCACTGCGGACTTGGAAGGACGCGACAGACACGACCAAGACACCCAAGGACACGTCCAACTTTGACATCCCCACGGCAGACCAGTTGGAGAAGCTGCACGAGCCTTACTTCCAAGGAATCAACACCTACATTGGTGACCTGAACAGGAAACTCGGCAGAAACGTCATCCGCGTCGTGCCCGTCGGCCAGGCGGTGCTTGCGCTCCGCCGGAAAGTCGTCGCGGGCGAGGTTCCAGGGGTTTCAAAACAATCGGAACTGTTTCAGGACAACCTCGGCCATCCAAGCGATGCGATTCGCGCGCTCGCGGGCTATTGCCATTTCATCGTGCTCCATCAAAAGGACCCGCGCGGGCTCACGTTGCCCTTGTTCCCTTTCACCAAGCGGGACAATCCGTTCAAGCAGGATTGCAATTTAATCTTGGAGGAGGTGGCTTGGAAAGCCGTCACCGAGCATCCGCTCAGTGGATTCTATCAGGGGAAGCCAAACTAACCCACCGCTCACAAATAAGTAAATCTAGACAGCCAGCACAAAACAACACCATGAAGAAATCACTCATTACTGGATTCATCGGCATTGCCCTCACATGGTTTGCCCTTCCATCCCCGTCGGGAATAGCCGCTGACGGCGGCGAAACCGCAGGGAAAATCAAGGCCTTCACCGTCAAAGGTGTCAGCTTCAACATGGTCTGGTGCCCGCCCGGCACCTTCATGATGGGCAGCACGCCGGAGCAGCAGGCTGAAGCATTGAAAAAAGGGGCGTGGCCGTGGGCCGTCAAGTGCGAGACACTGCACAAGGTCACCCTCACCAAGGGCTTTTGGATGCTCGATACCCAGGTAAGTCAGGAACTTTACAAGGCGGTGACAGGGGAACTCCCCAAGCAGTTCACTGACCCCAACGCCAAATCTGTCTTCTCGGGCGACAAGGTGCCGGTGCATTACGTCAATTTTTCCGACGTGACTAATTTTTGCACCCTCTTATCAAAGGAACTCAATGTAAACTTCCGCCTCCCCACCGAAGCGGAATGGGAATACGCTGCCCGTGCCGGCACACAGACCATCTTCCCGAATGGCGATGCGCTGGATGGTAACCAGGGCAATATCAATGGCTCCCAGCCATACGGCACCTCTGTGAGAGTGCCCGGGCGCAATAAGATCATTGATGGGAAGTCATTCAAACCAAATAAATGGGGCGTCTATGACATCCCTGGCCAGCTTCATGAATGGTGCCTTGACCACTGCAAGCGGGAGTTTGGTCCCGACGGAAAACCTGTGACCATGGTCGTGACCGATACCTATGTTGACGGCATCGTCGATCCGTTTTGCAGCGTCGGTGACGAGAAAAAATATCGCATCTGCCGCAACGAGGGCTTCCCCTTCGGCGGTGTTTTCTGCCGGGTCGCGTTCCGGGAAGTCATGGAGGAAAGGATGAAAATCTTTAATCTCGGCTTCCGTTTCGTCCAAGCTGACCCCATCGAGGACAAAGCAGCGAAATAAGTTCGTCCGCAGCAGTTCGTCCTCCCCGCCCAACGAAGAACCAAGAACTAAGACCGAGGAACCATCTCCCATGAACATCATCCATCATCCCAAGCCCATGCCCCGCCGCACCTTTTTGAAAGGCGCCGGCATTTCGCTGGCCCTTCCGTGGCTCGATGCCATGAGCGTGCATGCCGATTCGCTCACCAAGGCCGGCTCGATCGGCGCGGGCGAAACGGCGCGGCGATCCGTTTTCGCGTTCTACGGGCTGGGCATCAATGGGCGCGACTTCACGCCCGCCAACACCGGGCCGGATTACACCGTCACGCCCATCCTCAAGCCGCTGGAAAAGTTGAAGAAAGACTTCACCGTCATCTCCGGAATGAAGCTCACCTACGGCGGTGGGCACGCCTCCGACCGCACCTTCCTGACCGGCACCAACGTCCGCTCGGCTGGGTGCAAATTCCGCATCTCCTGCGATCAGGAGCTGGCCGCTGCGATCGGCGGGACCACACGCTTTCCTGGAGTGCCAATGGGATTCCGATCCCCTCGGAAAACCGTCCGCACGTGCTGTTCGATCAGCTTTTTCGCCCCGACACCGCGGAGACGCTGAACCCGCGCGAAGCGGAATTCCTCCGCCGCGCCAGCGTGCTCGACTCGCTTCGGCAGCAGGCAAAAAAACTCAGCGGCTCGCTCGGCGTGGAGGACCGGCACAAGCTCGACGAATATCTCACCAGCATCCGCGATCTCGAACGCCGGATGCAGAATGAAAAGGAGTGGCTGCGCCAGCCGAAGCCCCAAGTCGAGGCGCTCCAGTTCGGGAAATTAGAAGGCCTCGACCCGGAGAAAGCCGGCTCATGTTTGACACCATCACCCTTGCCCTGCAAACCGACAGCACGCGCGTCATCGCCTACATGGCCCGCATGGACGGCGTGGACGCGCACCGGCACCTGGAAAGAAATGGGCAACCCCTACAACTACCACGAAATGACCCACCACGGCGAAGATCCCGACAAGCTCAGGTGGTTCACCAAAGCCGACACCTAT
Source organism: uncultured Spartobacteria bacterium (assembly GCA_903882875.1). GTDB lineage: Bacteria > Verrucomicrobiota > Verrucomicrobiia > Chthoniobacterales > Chthoniobacteraceae > SXWH01. The sequence continues at coordinate 60,743 of CAIRYQ010000084.1, forward strand.
TTCATGGAAGAATGGGCCTACTTTCTCAACAAGCTGAAAGCCGTCAAAGAGGGCGACGGCACGCTGCTCGACCACACCCTTGTCGCCTACGGCAGCAGCGGCGGATCCATCAACGCCCACCACAATCACCATCTGCCCACGATGATCGCCGGTGGCTCGCGCCTCGGCGTGAAACATCAGGGCCACATCATCAAGGAAGACATGCGTCTCGGGAATCTCTGGCGCACGATGTTCGAGCCGATGGGCGTGCCGATGCCTGCAAATTTCCAGGGCGGCGAGTCGGACGGGATCGTCAAGGAGATCGTCTGAGGAGCATAGACCCAAGATTGAGCTGAAAAATTCCACATGGGAGAAATAGGGGTCAGGCGACAATGCACATTCGTCAGCCCCATACGCGGTTTATCATTTTCTCACCAATCGAATCTACATCGGCATCATGTCGTGGAACGGCGAAGTGTTTGAAGGAAAATACAAACCGCTCGTCTCTCCTGAACTTTTCCGAAAGGTTCAGGCGGCTCTCAAAAGGCGGGAGAGGCCGAGGAAACACCGCGACGGACACCAGTTCCCGTTTTGCGGCACGTTCCGGTGCTCGTGCGGAGCGATGATGTCCGCTCAATGGGCCAAAGGCCACGGCGGGCTTTACCGATACAGCCGTTGCACTCGCAAAGGAGCCAGCCCGTGCCGCGAACCGTATGTGCTAGAGGATAGTGTTGCGCAGCAGAGCGTGAAAATTCTTTCTCCCCTCGCGATTTCGCGTGAGGAAGCGAGCGCCATCCGTGCGGCGATTGCACAAAAAGAAGTCGAGGAAGCGGGGCTGTGCGAACGCAGAATAAAAGAAGTCGAAAATCGCCTTGAGCCGGTGCAATCGAAGCTCCGCCGACTGACGCAAGGCTACCTCGACGAAATCATAGACGAGGACGATTACAAGAGCGCGAAGGAGGCGTTGCTTCTCGAAAAGACCGCGCTCAAGTCCGAAAAGGAGCGGCTTCGTCGCACGCGCTCAGGCGCGTGGATCGAACCCGCGTTGGAAGTCATAAATCGGCTAGAAACAATGGGAAATGAGACATTTCCAAAAACGTTTGCGGCCATTGCCGAACAGGTGCGAAAAATCGGGACGAACCCGTTCATCTCGGGCAAAACAGTGACGTTTTCGCTGGCCGAACCATACGTCTCCATCCCGTCATTGCTTGCTTCCGCGCGCGTTTCGCGATGAGCGATGCTCGCGCATCGCTCACGGGGGAAGAACAATCATTTACAGAATGGTGCGCGGTGCAGGTTTCGAACCTGCGACCCCTACCGTGTCAAGGTAGTGCTCTACCACTGAGCTAACCGCGCGTCTCTGTTGGCTGTGCCCGCATGGGCTTCCAAAGTCCCGTATTTTGCCTTTCCTGCTACAATTTTTCTGCTACATTCCGGGCATGATTCAAACACACCGGAAAACGAGCGGGTCAAAACTGAAATCAGGACGGGCATCGGGAGCGCGAAAGGTTAAGGGGATTTTTCTGCGAGGCAAGACTTTTTGGCTTTCGTGTGTCGAAAACGGGCATCGCATCCAAACCAGCCTGCAAACGGATGACGAGTCCGAAGCGGTGCGCAAGGCGCGGGAGATTCGCGGAAACCCGCTGTTGGCCGTCTGCGAGCCGCTACGGGGTGAAGTGGAAGCATTCATCGCTCACAAGCTCCGCGCGAACGAATACAGCCGGAACAGCGCGGAGTCGAAACGGCACTGCCTTTTGAAATTCGCGGATTTCACGAACAAAAACAATCCCGACGACATTGGGCCTGCCGACGTGCAACGGTTTTACGAGTCCTACGCGGGCAAGGTGGCAGACTCCACCCGCGAGGGCTACATGATGACCCTGCGCAGCTTTTTCAATTTCCTGCGCGATCAAAACAAGACACGCCAGAACCCGGTTGACGGCGTGAAAATGGTTCGCGTTGACCGCAAGGGACGCGCGGAGTTTGCCACCCGTGAGGAGCGGGACAGGCTGATTGAGAACGCGCCAGATGATTCAATGCGCTTCATTCTCTTTTGCGGATTTCATGCGGGAATGCGGAAAGCGGAGATTATCGAAGCGCGCCCGGAATGGTTCAACTTGGAAGTTGGCACCGTCAAAATCGCGAGAACGGAAACCTTCCGCCCCAAGGACCGCGAGGAACGCACGGTGCCGTTGACCGCTGCCTTCAAATCATTTCTTGCCAGCTACGGCTTGCCCGCGCCCTTCATGCTCAAACCCGAAGTGACGCACGCGGCTTGGCGTTATCGTTACGATTTCCGCAAGCCGTGGGATAATTATTTGAAAGCCCAAGGGTGCGAACGGATCACACCGCATATCATGCGCCACACCTTCGCGAGCCTGTTGGCGAGTGCGGGCGTGTCCATTTACAAGATTGCCGTCTGGCTGGGTGACGACGTGCGCGTTGTCCAACAGCACTATGCAAAACTGCTTCCGCAGGATGGCGACATAGAACGCATGACCTAGAAAAAACGCTATCGGTGGGGTCAAAATCTCGACTAACTCATTGACGAATTCATTAGGGTGTCGGACTATGCGCCCATGCGTTCTCAAGCAAAGTCAGCAAAGCTTAAAATCCCAGCGGGGCGTGTGCCGCTTGCCTCTAAGTTTGGGTATCGCCCCGATGAAGCTGCTGCGCTGATTGGATCGCCGCAGTTGCTCGTGGAGATTGTGCAAGCGGGCTGGCTTAAACCAGTGATGCAACGGCACAAGCTGACACTATACGACGGCGCGGACATTGAGCGTTGCTGGACTCGCATTTGCGCTGGCGAACAACCGGCCCGCTGACGTAGCTCCAAAGTAGAAACAGTAATGACGCTATGCCAACAACAAGCCCTGAGAGTCACGGCGGCCCTACTGGAAGCCCTCGGGGTGCCAAAGCAAGTAGGGTTGCCCACGGAAGTCTGCGTGGCTCGCCTGCTCGACGTGGAAGCGTTTATGCGCAGCAACGGCGCGGCAGTGGATACTCAGGACAGTATGGGGCGGACAAAAGACAAATTGCACCGCAAGCGGTCAAGTTTCTCGAAGACCGGCTCGCCGGATACCACAAGCTGAACATCACTAAAAGGCGCGCAGTTTTTTTCGCCGCGCAAAAGCTTTCCCGATACCACCATAAAAACGGGGCGCGGCTTCGACAGGAGGACTTTTCTTCGGGTGAGACAGGCAGGTGGATTCAAGAGGCCCTTTGGGAATCGGGATTGGCCTATTGCATAGACTGGAACTCTTGGAAGCCGACACATTTCGATTTCAGAAATGCAAAACCTCGCGCTTTTGTTCCATGCACTGAATTTCTGTGGCTGGAGACTGGCCCGAAAGTCGTATCATCATTCGCGGATTACATTTCAGGCAGGGTTGAGCTGCGTGATCCCCTTCACGAACTTAACGACCCTCTAATCTTGTGCGCTAGCTCTGGCGTGACCATCCCCGCAAACGTCGCGGCTGCGTTGCGAAAGGGAACAGGTCTGAGATGCGACTTTGATGAACTGCGAACGCGCGTAATGGAATTGCCGGAAGAAATTCAAAGCCGAAAACTCTGTGCGGCATTTGCTGCCGTTGGCCGTATCGAATGCGCCGAACTAATGCCGATTTGGGAACAGGTCGAATGGGCGCGGATGTATGCTAGCAAACCTGCGCTAGTGAATATGCCAAAGCCGCTCACTCCTGCCCTCCGTGATGTGAATGGATCGGAGCTTTATGAGATTGATTTTTCCAGCTTTGAATTGCGAATCGCCGCAAACATCACCGGCCAGAAACTTCCCGAAGGCGACACCTATGAAATAATTGGGGAAGGCGCGGGCATTTCTCGCAAGCGAACCAAAGACGTAATCAATCCCCTGCTCCACGGTCAAACGATGGAGCAAATCTGGTATGCCAAAGATGGAAGCCCCTCACTTAAAAATGACCGGCCTTTGGTAGAGCGCGAGTTGGCCCGCGCTCTACCCGATTTTTTTGCTGGCGTTGACAATCTGCGGAAAGACCCTTCACGGTTGCAGCGGAGAGGGGCGGAGATTTTTTTTACCTGCATGAGTGAGGCAATGGACACATGCAGTATTGCGTCGGCAGGCTTGCCCAAACATGACGGATGGATAATCGGCGCAACGGAAGCCCAAGCGAAGGGCGTTCAAAGGGTATTTCAACACGTCGCCGAGCGGATCACTGGCAGTCATTTTCCGGTCAAATGTGAGCGGGTTCACACAGTTTTCCTAGATAATTGATTGGCAGATACTTACAAGGTTTATCGGGGACAGCTTTCGAGGTATCCCTGTGTTGCTCCGTTGCTTTCCCTGTTTGTGTGTCTTGCACTGGGCTTTGAAAAAAAAGCCTGCGAACGGTTTGCAACTCAGTTAATCACCCCTTGACGCGCTTGGGCCGTTTCGTGGCAGTCGGGGCGAGAGGAGCGGTGATTTTTTCGTAAAGGGCAAAAAGGTGTTCAACGCGGGCGCGGTCGCTGGGGAACGGGTCGCTGCGATAGCATTTGTCCACGGCGCGATCCAGTGCGGCGTGCGCGCTGGCGAGTGCGGGCGGCATCGCCAGCGGGTCGTAAAGGTCTGCCAGCGTCGAGGCGGGGAATTTGGCGCGGGCGTCGAGAACCGCTTGCGCGGCTTTCTCCACGGCGCTGCGTTGCGCGGGCGTGGGAGCTTCGGGCCACGGGAAATTGTTATAGACGGAAGGCGAGTAGCTGTAATCGGACTTCAATCGTCCGCCAAATGCGCGAACCCATGCCATGTGCATTTCCGAACTGAGGATGCCGAGGTGGTAAACCGTGCCTCCTACGATAATCTGGAGCTTGTTGCTTGCGACAACGGTGGGGGTAAGAAACGCAATCGGGATGTAGCGGCGATGTTGCGATGAAACTTCGGGAACCGCGAGATAGGGGTCTGTCGGTTGTCGGTCTTGCGTGAAAAGGGTTGGACGTTCTGCGTAGTCGCGCACGCTGGGCGTCGGGCTTTGCAATCGGGCTTCGCGCACTTTGGCGAGGCGTTCCATGATTCGCGGATGGCGGCGGATTTCAGTCGGCGACGCATCTTTCAACCATAGGCACCAACGGTCGCCGCCGTTGATGAGTTCTTCACCGCCGACGAACGGGCGCAACCATTTTGCGGCTTCGGGTTCTTCCGCAAGGAATGCGGCTTTCTCGCTTCCAATGAGAAGCAGGTTTCCGCCGTCTGTCGGCTGACTCCCTTTCATCATCTGCGGAAAGCCGTCGCGCGGAGCGGTGCGCGATGGGAGTGTGAGATTCGGCCCGGCGATGAGATAGGGGCTGATGTTGCTCGGTTCGCTGATAGTTGCGTTGTTGCCGCGCGGGTCTGCGTCGTAATCGTAGATGCGGCGCGGGGACTTCCCGACGACTGAGAAGCCGATGATGACGCAATGGACGTGAGCTTTTCCGCGCGCTTCGCTTTCCCAAGGAAACGTGCGGTGCCCAAAGTCAATTTTTACACCACGTTCAAAGAGCGGTGCCCAGAGGATGCCGACTTGCTCGCCTTGCGTGATTGAATTCGTGGAAACGAGCGCGCAATGGGTGTCGGTGCCTTGGATGTAGTCAGCGGCTTTGCGATACCAGCAAGTGACGTAATCCAAGCGCCCGGAGCGTCCGCTTTCACCCCACACGCCCGCCATGTCCGCCTGTTGCTCCAATGTGCGCCACTGGTGGCCGATGAAAGGCGGATTGCCGAGGATGTAGCTGCATTGCGCGGGCGGGAGCACGGTGCGCCAGTCGAGACGGAGCGCGTTGGCAACGTGGATGTGCGGGCTTTTGCGGAGCGGGATGCGTTTGTAGAATTGGCCGAAGGCTTCGGACAAACGCACGTTGGCTTGGTGGTCTGTGAGCCATAGCGCGACTTCGGCAATGCGCGCGGGGAATTCCTCAATCTCGATGCCGAACATTTGATCTACGTCTATCAGCGAGAGATTGAAAACGTCCGCCTCGCCCATTTGCTGTTGGCCCGTGTGGAGTTCCAAGAGGATTTCCAATTCCAGCGCACGCAACTCGCGATAGGTGATGACGAGGAAATTTCCGCAACCGCAAGCGGGGTCGAGAAAGCGCAGGGCTGCGAGTTTCTTTTGCAGGGCGAGCAACCGGCTTTTGCCGCGCCCGGATTTGTCGCGTTTGGCCGCTTCAAACTCGGCGCGGAATTCGTCGAGAAAAAGAGAGCGGACAACTTTGAGGATGTTGCGCTCGGCGGTGTAGTGGGCGCCGATTTGCCGGCGCTCCTTTGCATCCATGACCGCTTGAAAAAGCGAGCCGAAGACGGCGGGAGAAATGCGCGACCAATCGAATGCGGCGCACGCAAGCACCTTTCCGCGCATGGCGCTCGTGAATGCGGGAAGGGCAAGGCGCTCGGCGAAAAGGTCGCCGTTGATGTAGGCGAATTGCAGAAGGTCGGGGTCGAGATTTTTCTGGCGGCGGTCTTCGGGCGTGTTCAGCACGTCGAAAAGTTGGCCGAGCTTCGGGCCGAGGTCGGAGCCATCGGCGGCGGTGTGATCCTCGATGTAGAGTTGGAAGGCGTGCGTGGGGAAAATGCCGTTGTCTTCGCCGAAAAGACAGAACAGCAGGCGCACGAGAAACTGTTTCAGCTCGTGACCGGCGCGGCCCGTGGCATCGGTGCCGTATTCGCCTTCCTCCAAGGCGTCGTGCAACTCGCACATGAGTTGCGTTGCTTCCTCGTTCGCGGGGTCTTCGGGATTGAGTTTGTGCTGCTTGTATCCCGCGACGAAAAAGAAATGTCGGATGTGTTTGTGGAAATCCGCGAGGGGAAACTCGAAAGACGGCGGGAGGCGTTGGAGCAGGGGAAGGTCGGGGTCTTGCTCTGGCTCAAGGTCGTGAATGGCGATGCGCTGGAAATCGGAAACGATGAGATAGCGCGGGGATTCTTTCACCCGTCCGCTACTGGCGAGGGCGCGGATGTATTCCATTCCCTGCGCGTGCGCTTTGCCGAGGTCTTTGCCCGCGCTCTTGTGCTCGGCGAGCAATGTGCCAGGCCAGAAAAGATCAATGTAGCCCCAATCGCCCGACAGTTTTTTTACCGGCTCCTCAAAACAGGCGACGGTGCGGCGTTGGATGCCGAACACGTTGAAAAACGCATCCCAAAAAGATTTGGCTTCGGCGTCTTCGCGAGTCTCGCCCTTCCATTCTTTCGAGAAGGCAATGGCGCGGTGTTTGATTTCATTCCACGAAAGGGGCATGGCGCGCAGTGTGCGACGGCGGGGAAATCAAACACAAGCGAGATGCACCGGGCGGCGTAAGCGGAGTGCGAACGGGCGCGGCCATTTTTTCCGTGTGGACTCCGCCCGAAGGGTCTGAGCTGCGCGAAGAAAGGAGTCCACACGGAAAAAATGGCCGCGCCCGCGATTTCATCGCGGGAGGCGCGAGAGACAAACCGCACCGTGCCGGATCGCAAAAATTATTCGAGTAGCGAGACAGCCCAAGCCTTCGGGACGTGCCTGTTTTCGCCCCCATCAAAAGATTCCTTCCATACGGTCATACCTTCATACCATAACATCTTACAAAACACGTCATATCAAATGGGTGTTTTCCTGCGCAAGCCCTACTCGTGACGCAACTTGCGCCCGTCCTCGCTCTCCATTTCCGCCAACAGCGTTGCAAATCGCTTTGCAGTCGCATCGGAAAGCCCGTCTTTCGTGAGAGGCACAGAGCGCAACGCCAGCCGGATCGCGCCGGAAATGTTCACGTCATGCCCGCGCTGAATCATCGCTCCGCGAATGGCACGAATCACGGCATCATCGGCGGGGAAGTAGGAAATCGTGGTCTTCTTCACTTGGGCGTGGCTCTCTCGCATAGTGTGACCTTCATATCATCCGCTTGCGCGGGCTGCAAGCCTGCGATGAGGAAAGCGCGCGAAAATCGCGCCAGCGGGCAAGCGAAGCGCGCAGCATGTTCCCTCCCGAGGCTGGGGAGCGCGAGGGCGCGCCGGAGAGCGCCCTTGCACGATACGCTTTGCGAGCAACGCGAGCCTTTCCACGCCGGAGGCGCGCGGCTGGCGATACGGTAGGAGTGGCACGATGGCGGCAGACTCGCGACGCCGCCGCGCGCGAAGGGTGGGCAAAATGGAGCGGGAGGGCTTCGCGCGGCGGCGAGAGCGAGGCGAAGGCGTAGCCGTAGCCGGACGCGGCGCGGGCGAGCGTAGCGAGGCGGGGACGCGGCGACTGCGCGCGGAGCGCCTAACTCGCGAGCGGGCGAGCGCAAACACGCGCCGCACGGAGAACACGCACGCGGCGGGATGGCGGACGAAAAGCCCGCGCTGGCCCGAAGGGCAGCCACGCGCGCCGCTCGCCGTGGGAGCGCGTTAGCGCGGTGCGCGGCGACCCCACGGGCACGACGGGCGCGCAGCGCGGCGGCTGTGTTGCGCCTGCGGCAGACGCCGGACGGAGTCCCCGTTCGAGGCTGGCGCGGAGCCACGTAGGCGAGCGGAGGCGGGCAAGCCCTGAGCGGCGACGTGGCAGGGCGCGGGCAAGCGAAGGATGAGCGTGGTTCGTAACGCTTCGCGCAACGCGCCTGACATTGGGGCAGGGTGCGCGGAAAGGCGGTTTGTGGCGCACGCTGCGCGGTGGGATTCGAGAAACACACGGCGGGACGCCCGCACATTTCACGGCGCGGGCGGTGGTGTGCGGCGTGCGGTTTGTGAGCAGGCAACGTGACGGCGCAGGGTGCCGGTGGATTCATGGGCGGCACGCTGCGCGGGCGCGATGCGTGCGGCGGCGGCTTGCGGTAGCAGTTGGATTGCAGACCGGGGAAAAGAGCATCGCAAACAGGGCGCTTGCTACATTCGCCATGCTACACACTTTCTCAATCCGCTGATTTCAAGCCGCTTGCGTTTGAATCGCAAAACCGTGTCAAGGTAGTGCTCTACCACTGAGCTAACCGCGCTTACTAACTGAAAAACAGCACATTGCGTGAATTTTACAAAATGGATGTGCTCGACAAAATAGACCCGCATGTGCCCGCATGGATCCCCATCTGAGCCCAGTTTTGAGCCGTCATTTTTCAAATATGAAATCCCGATCACAAGCGCTGAATCTTAGCGGCCTTTGTTTGCGTGGCAAGCAATTTTGGCTGCGATATCGGTACCGCGGCCATCAGTACCGTGTCCCCCTGCCTCGGATCTGGCCGAGGCTGTCACGAGGGCCATGGCCATCCGTGCCGACCCGGTGTTCGCCGGCGCGGACCCCTTCAAGCACGAAATCAAGGCCTACGTCGGACACCAGCTTACGAACCGGGGTTTCACGCACAATTCCGCTGAAAACCGTCTCGCGGTGCTGCTGCGGGCCGCAGACTATTTTGAGGTCTGCGAACCGGGGCGGCTCACTACTGCCGATGTGCAGCGCTGGTATGCGTGGCTCAAGGGCGCCTCCGGTTCCGGCCTGAGCGAATCGACCGCGCAGAGCTACGTGATGATGCTCCGGGGCTTTCTTCGCCACCTTGTCGAGCAGAAGAAGCTGCGTGAGAATGCAGCCAAAGGGGTCAAGTTCGCCCGGGTGCGGCAGTGCGCCCGGCTCCCCTTCTGCGACCGTGAAACCGGCGACCGCCTCCTGGAAAACTGCCCGCGCCCGGATTTGAAGTTCATCCTCTATTGCGGTTTTCATGCAGGACTGCGGAAGGAGGTGACGTGACTTCGTTTTTTTGAGCAGTGAGGAGGGTTAGTCTGGGGAACCGAAAGAGACCCAGACGATGAAAGGCAAACGATATACAGCCGAAGACAAGATCCGCATTCTGCGGGAATCCGATGGCGGCAAGGCCATCCATGA
>CAIRYQ010000085.1 GCA_903882875.1 uncultured Spartobacteria bacterium
AAATGCGAGGATTGGCCCAGGTCCAGGGCGCGTACGAGTCCCTGAGCCAGCGCGAGCGCCAGATCATGGGACTCGTCATCCAGGGAAAGATCAACAAGCAGATCGGCGCATCTATCGGGATTAGCGAGGTCACGGTCAAAGTCCACCGCGCGCATATGATGCGAAAAATGAACGCGTGTAACCTTGCCGACCTCGTTCGGATGGGCGACCGCCTCGGCCTGCCATCGCCAGGCCCGTTCGGCTAGACGGCCCTTACCGACGCCTCTATCTATACCTTCGGGTATAAATTAGATGCTTTGGTATGAAGAATCGAATTCGGCGCCTGCGGGCGCAGAAAAAACTATCGCTCGCGGACGTCGCAGCCGCAGTCGGGACAAGCCGGTCCCAGATCCACAAGCTTGAAAGCGGCCAGCGGCGGCTCACCATAGAATGGATGCAGCGGATAGCGGCGGCGCTGGATGTGGAGGTCGCCGACCTCCTGCCGAGGGGCCGGCGGTCAGCCGATCCTGCCGAACGTGAACTCTTGGTGATTTTCGCGGGCTTGCCTCGTTCCAAGCAGAAGCAGGTCCTCGCGGTCGGTCGCAGGCTGTTGAAGATGTCCCAGCCCAGCCCCACGAAGGTGTCCAGGCGGGCCATCTAAGGCGTCGGGCTCTGCCTGCAAACCCGCACGCATAGGAATTTGCAGTCGCCGGCTTGCCAGAGAAGACGTGGCGGGCACGGCGCGAAAAATCCATTCTTTGTAAGCCGGGGAATCAGCGTGTCATTGGCCCAATTGGAGACCTCGCGCGGGTAGACGATGTAGATCGCGATGATAATGCCCAGCGAACCGCGCAGCACGAAGCTCAGCATGCCAGCGCCCCAAATGTCGCCTGGCGGGGTATCATACGGACACTGCCCAAAGATTGGGCCGCCGGGTCTGGCGCCCGCTTAGGAACATCACGAGCTGGACGACGATATCGCGCTCATCTTCCCCGAGCTCGGCGATCGCCTTGGCAATGCCGGCGTAAGGCAATCGCCCGTTCACAGGCGTCCCCCACAGGTGGAATACTCCTTCATCAAAAAAGCTTCCCGGATGAACGTTCAGGCTCTCTCCCAGAAGTGCAAGATCATCGACGGTCGGGCTCGAAATAGCGTTTTCGATCTCCCATATCGTGCGCTCGCCATACCCTAACGGTCCGCCGAGGGCGGCGCGCGTGAGTTGCGGAATGCCGTCGACGACACCGCGAGCGGCTTCGCGGGCTTGATGGATGCGCCATCCGATCTTGCGACGCCAGCGTACGCGCTCGCCTTGCGTCGGTTGGGAGGGCGGAAGTATCGGGGCGCCTCGATCGCCAGAAAGATTTGCCATATCATCCTCACTGTATCCGCAATGGGTACAGCGCGAATGGTGTATGCATCCTTTACGATGAGGCCGTCACGCGACGAATGCGCGATCACGGTGCAAAAAAAATCGCAGCGCGCGATACGAACGTTCCAACTTCGATCCCGTCGTCGAAATTGAATATACC
>CAIRYQ010000086.1 GCA_903882875.1 uncultured Spartobacteria bacterium
AAAATGATCAGCAGCACGAGGGAGATATCAATCATCGGAATGAAGTTGATCGCCGCGATTGGCTCCTCGGATTCGTCTTGAACGTCCATTCCCATAAGTCGTGTCCTTTCGTCGCTGAATCGCTATGCCGTCGCGCCCGCGGTATTCTTCCGCAGGTCGCGGTACACTTGAAATGCGTTCGACTCCAGCTCCAGCGCGAGGTTCGCGATCGCCTTGGTGAAGTAGTTGTAAAACATCAGCGCCGGGATCGCCACGAGCAGCCCGGTTGCCGTCGAAACGAGCGCCTCGGAGATGCCCGCCGCAATCACGCTCGGTCCGCCCATGCCCTGCGTGCTGATGTCCGAGAACGCGGTGATGATGCCTTTGCAAGTCCCGAACAGCCCGACGAACGGCGCGATGGACGCGACCGTCGCAAGGATCGGCAGGTATTGTTTCAGCCGCGCCATCTCGCCGCGCATCGTGAGCATCATCGCGCGCTCGGCATCGGCGCTCTCAGCATCGCGTCCGGACGCCGCCTCCGCGAGTACCATCGCGGCGAGCGGCGACTCGCTCTTGCGGCAATGCACCAGTGCATCGTCGTATTTTTTCTTTTCAAACGCCCCCTGAATCTCCGTGCGCAGCGACTGCGTGGCGCGGCGGACCTGCTTGAAAAACGAAAGGCGCTCCAGCACCACGCCGATGCTGATGATCGACAACAGAATCAACGTGGCCATCGTGAAGCCACCGGCAACAATCCAATCCCACAGCATAGTTTTGTTTTTGGTTCAGGGTTTTCGTTTTGAGGTCTGCGTTTGAAAGCATTCTGACAACCGGCGGGCGGCGGGCTTCTGTGCTCATTTCTTTTTTCCTTCGAGCATCATTTTCCACTCACTGTACGAGGCCATCGCCTGCGCGAGAACGTTCACGCCGAGCTGATACGCCAGCTCCGCCGACTCCGCGCTCGTCCCGCCGTGCGTGTCCTTCCATGCATCCGAGATCGAGCCCTGATGGTAAAATGCCACCCAGCGCCCGTCCTTTTTCCAGCCCAGCGCGCGCGTGCCGCTGTGCGCCCAGAGCGGCGGACAGCCGCCGGTCGGATACGGTGCCTGGTAAATCGGATCATCATCCGGCACCTGCACCGCCGCGACCTCGGGCAACACCTGCTGCATGAATTTCACGAACGTGTTGTGAAACTGGTTGCCGCCGTTGTCGCCGAAAATCATCCCGTGATTTTCCAGCAGATAACTGCGCACCGCCTTCACCTCGCGGGCGTCAAAACGAAACGCGTAGCTGCCGCACATGAACACCACGGGCGGCGAACGCCCGCGCACGTAGTGGCCGAGTTCCATCAGCGTCGAGTCCTGCGGAATGGTCGAGACCGGCATGTGCGCGCGCCTGCCGAATTCCTTCGTCATGTTCTCGTCCGCGCCGTTGCGGAGGTTGAAATCCCAGTTCCCGCCCTCGTAGCGCACGCGGACAAATTTGAAGGTCGCGCCATCGCGTCCCGCCGCATAGCCCGCAGGCCCCGCGCCTTCGCCCTGGCCGATCTTGTATTCGTTCGCCGTGACCTGCTTGAGATTCAGCGGCGTGAGTTCGAGCGGCGGGACTTCAAAGACGATCGGGCTGTTCGCACTCACGAGAATCTTTTTCCGCTGCACCTTTTTCACCTGCACCTTCATCTGCTGGATCATCGCCTTCGGTTTGCCCGAGCCCTTCACGAGATCATACGTCTTCTTGCAGCTCGGGATGAACATCACGAGGATCGACATCACGACGATGCTCGCGTGGACAATAAACGAAAGCGTGAGAAACCGCCGCAGGCGCCCGTGCTTGCCCCGCCAATACACGGCACCTCTGCGAAACGGATTCAGGATCCGGCGTGCGGGTTTCGCGGTGGTCGAGGTCATTTCAGCGGAGTGCGACGGAAAATGGACGCGCGCGACGCGGCTCAGGGATTCAAGTCCTGCGCACGGAGGTGACTGCGCGCTCCTACGATCACTTCAGGTCTTTCAGCAAGTCGTCACCCTTCGAGGAGAACGGACTCTTCGGCATCTCGTCGGGCTTCGCGACCTTGTCTATGCCGAGCGTCTTCTCCGCGTCCGCCTGCTTCTTCGCCGCCGGATCCGGTTCGACCGGAGCCTGCGCAGCCGGGGCCGGAGTCGCCGCGGGCTTCACGTCAGGATTCTTCGGATCGTTCGCGACGACCGGCGCAGTGCCCGCCGCCTTTGCGGCCTTCGCGGCCTCTTCTTCCCTCCCCTTTGCCGCGGCCTCGTCTGCGGCGGCCTTCGCCTTGCTTGCGGTTTCGCGCTTTTGGAAACCGAGGTAGCTCACACCGCACAGCGCGGCGATGAGCAGACCGTGGAGGAATGCGGAGACGCCCGTCCATTTCCACAGGACTCCCATCGGGACATTTGCCCGGACATGTTCGAGTTTTGCTTGCATCGTGTTTGGAGTGTTTTGCTTTTCTTCCGCGGGTTCTACTGCGTCTGCGTGTCCTTGTCAGCGATGCTCACCATCTCGGGCGTCACGAGTTTTCCGCGCGCAAATTTCGCCGCCTCGCTCTCGGGATAGTCCCACGTCGCGCGCTTGTAGCGGCGGTAGGCGGACTCGAGCTGGTTCGCGCTGCGGAATGATTCGCCCGCCCAGAAAATCGCGTCCGGACGGAACGTGCTGCGCGGATAATTTTCCACGAGCATGTCAAAATCCGCCGCAGCCTTCGGGAACTGCTCCGCCTTGAACCAGCACTGCGCTGCGCGGAACAGCATCCGCTCGGCCCACTCGTGCGTTGGGAACCGCTCGACAAATTTCTTCGAGACCTCCGCCGCCGTCGGATACTCCTTCTTGTTGTAGAAATATTCCGCGATCCGCACGACGACGTTCGCCACGAGCGGGCTGTCCGGCCATGTGTAGGCAAGCGTCACGTATTCCGCGCTGGCCGCGTCCATGTCGTTCTTTTCCTCGTGACACTGGCCGAGCTTGTATTGCGCGTCCGGCGCGAGCGGGCTGTCGGAGTGGTTCTGGACGATGCGTTTGTAGTACGCGATTGCCTCGTCGAATTTTTTCAGCTCCTGCGCAAACTGGCCGAGCAGATAGTCCGTGCGCGCCTCGTACTGCTTGCTGGGGAAGTCGCTGCTCAGTTCCTTCAGGATTTGCATCCCCTCGTTGAGCGCGTTGGTCGCCTGCGCGTCCTGCTTCAGCGCCCGGTAGTTTTTGAAAAGCTCGAAATACGCCTCCGCCATGCGGAACTGCGACTCGATGGCCACCCGCTCCGTCGCGTATTTTTTCTCGAACACGAGCAGGTTCCCGTCCGTGCCCTTCACGACGTTGATCGTCTTCTCGATCTTCGCCGCCGAGTCCGACTTGCTCGCATACGTGAGCGTGATCGCATCGCCGAACCACGCCTCCATCCTGTCATCGCCCGCCGTCGGCTTCTCGCTCGGGTGCAGTACAAAGCTGCCGGTGAACTCGCCGCTGTGGCTCAGCGTCTCCTGCAGCTTCGTCTCGAATTTTTCGCCGCGCGAACTCGTGAGCGTCACGTCCACGCTGTCACGCTCGGGCGTCGCATCCGCGGTGAGATCCTTCACGGAAAGGAAAACCTTGTCGCCGATGTAAAGCTCGCTGACCGGCTTCTCGTAGCCGTTGTCCGTGAACGCGATGCTCGCCGGAACTGCGAGCCGCGCCTGATCCTTGAACTCCTTTCCGTTCGCCTTGTACGAAACGGTGATGATGTCCTGCCCGTTGAGATTCAGCACCGGCACGACATTCGCCAGCTCCTGCTCCTGCACCGCCGCGGGATTCCGTCGCGGGACGAGCGTGCGTGTGTCGCCCGGCTCCAGCACGATCGTCGGCGGAGAATCCTTATCGCCGAGATTCATGAAGATCTGCCCGACGAAACGCCCTTCCTCCAGCGCCTCATCCGACACCTTCGCGCCTGCAGCCCTGCGCAGCGCAGCCTTGCTGCCGGGAACTTCGGCGAGCGGGCATATCACCTCAATCGTGCTGCCGCCCGATGTCGTGAGCGTCGCCTTGACCTCGCTGAATGAATCCTTCGCCGCAGCGGGATCCACAATCTCGATCGTCAGCGGAACGCGGAACGCCACCGGCTTGATCGCCGGCGCATTCGGATCGAGCGACGACGTGAACTGGAATGTCTCGCGCGCATTCTTGTCCACCTCCGTGGTCGTCCTCACGAATGCGACCTTCGCATCCGCGGCCGCGACCGGCTGGAGCAGTGCGGTGCGCAGGATCGGCGCGCCAGGATCGGTGTTCTGCTCGTCGAGATACGCGGCTTCCAAAGTCACGCCCGGTTCAAGCTTCAGCCCCTCGGGATGCTCGGGAGACCAGATGTCGAGTTCCTTCGTGAACACACCCGTGAACGGCTCCGTCTCCGTCGCCTCCATCGTCTGCGTCTTCCCGTCCGAAGTCTTCAGCGTGAACTTCACCTTGTCGCGCTGATCGCTCACGTCCGCATCGTAATCGGTCACCCGGATGACCACGCGCTGCCCCGGATCCACGCGGCGCACCTGCTTCACAAATTTGTCCGGCACCGTCTGCCCCTTCCTCTCCTTGAAGTCGTAAGCGACGAAATCAATCGTGCCGTTGTAGTACGTCGCCTGGAGCTGCTGCGTGAGCGTGCGCGGCTTGCCGAGCGAGGCGATGCTCACCTCGTCCTCGTACGCCGCCGTGATGCGGTCGCTCGGCGTGAGCCGCAGCGATTCACCCCCGGCGACATTGGCCTCGCCCTTCGTCGGAATGAGCACTGCACCACCGGCGTCGCTCACCTCGATCTCCGCGATGCGCGGCGCGGTGCCCGTGAATTTCTCGATGAAAATCCGCACGTAGCGTCCCTCCGCGCCGGTGAGCTTCACCGCCGCAGTCACCGAGTTGCCCTCGGTTTTTGCCGCGATGCGATCCTGCTGCTCCTGCGTCGCACCCGTGAAATTTTTCGTCGCCGCGATCGTCTTCCACTCGGTGAGATCCGCGGACACCTGCACGCCATATTCCACGGGCAGCTTGTCCTTCACCCCCGAATCGTTCGCCCACTTCAACTCGCCGAGCTTCACCGGCTGCTTGAGATCCACCACGATGAATTTCGGAACGCGTCCGTCGTTGAGTCCCTCCCACGCGGTCTTGCGGTTGTTGTCAATCGCACGCACCGCCTCGTTGTTCACCGAGCGGTCGCTTGCGTAGATGTTCGCCGCGATCTCCACCGTCTTCAGCGTGCCCTCGAAGATGCCCGTGTGCGGCCCGGTCTCGGTCAGCGTCGCCGTCACCTGGCTCCCGCTCGCCGCGCTCACGAGCACCTTGACCGTGTCTGCCTCCTTGCTCACATCGCGATCTGCGTCACGCACCTGGAGGTAAATGTTGTTGCCCGGCTTGAGGTCGTTGCTCCTGCGGAATTCCTGACGGAACTCCAGCCCCGCCTGCTTGCCCGCCTGCTGCCGGTTCCGGCGCAGACGCTCCTCAAAAGTCACCTCTTCCTCCTCCTTGATCTCCGTCGCGGAAATGCGGAACTCCGCGTCCGACGCGAGACGGATGAGCGCGCGCGGCGGCGCGATCGTCGTGAACTGCTTTTTGAATTCGTCCGGGTAGTCGTAGGTGATCGTGTCCGAACCCATGACCTGAAGCACTCCGTCGCCGGGCTTCGCATTGCCGAGTTCCGTCGGAATTTCCGCGCGGAAAAATCCCTTGCCCGCCGAGCCGGATTCGAGGCGCACAGTTTCACGGTCGCCGCTGCTCGTCGTCACCACGACCGGCACGTAGCTCTGCCCGCGGCTCACGCCAAGATCGGCGTCCTGAATCACGATGTTCAAAGGCGTGCCCGGCGTGTGCCACTGCTTCGCGTTGCTGCCGATCAGACCGATGCTGCGCAGCAGCAGCAGCTCGTCGCGGAAACGGTTTTCCTGCCCGTAGAGTTCGGACAGGCGGTAGAGAATCGCATCCGCCACGTCGCTCGACGGCGCGAGATCCATCACGTTGCGGAAGCGCGCCTTCGCATCGTCCGCGTCGCCGCGCTGCTGCGCGAGCACGCCGAGCAGAAATTCGCCGCGGCTCGCGCTGAGCTTGTCCTTCGTCTTCGCCATCTTCTCAAAGACCTTCGCCGCATCCACGTACATCTTCTGATTGAGGTAGCATTCGCCGATGCGGAACTGCGCGTCCACGGCCTCCGCCGTATTCGGAAAACGGTCCATCAGCGACGTGCATTCCGAGCGCGAGAGATCGTAGCGCATCGTCTTGAAATAAAAGTCCGCGAGCTGGAGCTGCGTCTTCGCCTTTTCATCTGCGGGCACCGCAGTGGAGTTTTCGTTCGCGATGATCCAGCGGCGCAAAACTTTCTCCGCCTTCTCGCGCGAAGCCTCGTCGTCGCGCTGGAGCAGGCGCTCGGAAACCCAGCGCAGATAGTCTGCCGGCACCTTGTCCTCGTGCTTCGCGAAGAGCTCCTCGTTTGACTGGAAAAGCTTCCACGCCGCCGCGGGGTCGCCCATGCGGAAACTGATCGCGGACTTCAGCAACGGCGCCCATTCGAGCCGCTCGTCAATTTCCGCCGCGGGGAAGCCGTGCTTGCTGCTCAGGCTGAACAGCGCCTGCGACGCCTGCGCGCGAAGCTTCGGATCCACGCCCGTGAAATAATTCACGCCGGAGCGGAGCACGATGCCGGCCAGCTCGGGCTTCCCAATCGCCGCGAGCTGCTGCGACCACGGAAGGTAATACGTCGTGAGCGCCGCGCCCTGGTTCGGGCTCTGGCCCGCGGTGATGCGGTTCACGCTCTGTGCAAATTCAAAATGCTGCCCGGTCTGCGCCTGACGCAGCATGAGGTCGTGCAGCCACGTCGGCTGCACTGCGCCGAGCGCCACCGTAACATCGCGCAGCAGCGCGATGTGCTCCGGCTTTGTCTCCTCCAGCTTCGCCTTGCGAATCGGATCCACCAGCGTATCGGCCCACTGCCACGGCAGCGGCCCGATGTTCCAAAGCAGATCCGCGGGCCGCTCGGCCGCAGCGTGCAGCGCCTTCATCGCGCCCTCGTTGTCCTTCTTGTCATTTGCGAGCACGTACGCGCGGAGCACCTGCACCGCGCCCTGCTGCGGGCCGCGTTTCGGCTTCGCGAGATATTCGTCGAGCAGCGGCAGCGTCCAGTCGGCGGCGTTGGTGAAGGAGGTCGCAATCGCAAACAGCACAGCCGGCTCGCTGCCGGTCGGCTTCGCGCCCGCGAGCGCTTCGAGCAGCGATTTTTTCGCAGCGTCGAAATCTCCCGCAGCCGCCTGCGCGATGCCGATGCGGCGACGATAATCATGCACGCGGCTCGCACCGGGATACGTGTCCGTGAGCACCTTGAACTGCGCGATCATCTCCGCGGGCAGCCGGTTCTGCTCGGCGATTTCAAATGCGGATTGCCGCACCTGCGTCCATGCGTCGAACGGCAGATGGCTTCCGCTCGCCTTCGCGACCGCCTCGTCAATCATCGCAAGCGCCTCGCGATTTTTCGGCGCGCCGAGCTGTTGCGCGGAGGATGCAAGGCTCGACAGCGGCCCCGTCGCGCCGGGATATTTTGCAAAGTACAGCTTCGCCGCTGCGATCACTTTCTCGCCCTGCTGCGCCCGCGCGAGTTCGGCGATGATGTCGTTGCCCGCCTCGAACCCGAGCGACCCGCCGGCTTCGAGCACCTTCGGCAGCAGCGCCACGGCCACGCCGCTGATCCTCGCCCCGGCGTTTGCGCGGTTCTGAAATGCGGTGATCGAGGCCTTCGTCAGATCGTTGTCCCGCACGCGCTGGAGGATTTCGTGGAGCTTCTTGAGTTCGGCAGCCAGCGGCTTCGTCTGGCAATACGGACGGAACGCCGGATCCGCCGCAGCGAGCGACGGGCCCCACGCCATCGTGCGGGAGAAAAATTTCTCCATCGAGGGCAGCAGGCTCTCGTACTTCGCGACTGACTTCGCGGTGACTTCCTCGATCGCCTTCTGCGCCGTCGCCTGCTTGGCCGTCGCCGCAGTGGTCGCGGATGTCGGCAGCTTCGGATCCACGTTCCCAGTCCTGTCCTTGAGTTTCGCGGCCTTCAGCGCGGCGTCTGCATCCTCGCTGGCCTTCGTCGCTTCGGGCAGCCCGGCGAAGCACGCGTCCGCCGCCATCTTGATCACCAGCGCACCGTGCGCAGAGAGGCCGTCCCTTTCAAAAAATGCGCGCGAGTATTTCACCACGCCGTCGAAGTCCCTGATGCCCGACGCGTAGTTCGCGAGCCGGAACGAAATCAGGCTCTGCGCGTTGAGGCGCAGCGTGAGATTTTTCTGCGAAGCCAACGAGGCGAGCGTCTGCTCCAGCAGCTTGGCGTGCGCCTCGGGACGCTTCGCGCCGGAGACGACCTCCCAGTGCCTGCTCCACGCGTTCACATTCGACGGATCGGCGGCAATGATCGCGACGGTGTGCTTCTCGGCTTCGTCAAAATTTTTCAGCTTCGCGTGCGCCTCGGCCAGCGAGAGCCGCACGCGCGGCATCCACGCGGTCTTCTCGACCTTCGGAAGGATTTGTTTTCCGAGCGCCACGGCCTTTTCGGCGAGCTTCACGTCCGACAGCGCCTGCACTGCGGTGACCTGCGCCTCAAGGTCGCCGGTGAGCGCCGCAAACTCCGCCGCGAGCGGCTCGATGAGTTCGTAGCCGCTCTCGTCACGGCGCATCGCCTCGATCGCGCTTGCGACGATCGTCGGCGTGAGCGTGAAAATCGGCAGCTTGCGCTCGGCCTGGAACGCAGCCACCGCGCCCTTGAAATCATTCAACTGCGCGAGGTGCGAAAATTCCGTGAACCCCGCGCCTGCCGGATCATCCGGGAACGCGGCCTTGAACTGATGCGCAGCGTCCGCCGCGCCGCGATGATCGCTCACAGCCGCGCGCTGCCGGTAGAGCCGCAGCAGGAATTCCCGCGTGCGCGGATCCTTCGGAAATGACTCGGTGAATTCCGAGAGGCAGCGGTCCACCATCGGCGTGTTTCCGAGCACGGCCGCGACGCGCGCCGCATCCGCGAGCGCATCGGCGCGCTCCGGCACCGCGGGCGTCTGCTCGGCGATCGTGCGGTAGAGCGAGAGCGCGTCCGACGGATTGCCGCCCGCCTCGCGCAGACGCGCGTTCAGCAGGAACATCGCATTGCGCTGCGGAGCATTCGGCGACTCGCGCAGGAACCGCTCGACGGTCTGCTGCGCGGAAATGAGACGCCCCGCGGCGATCTGCACGCGGGTGAGTTCGACGGCGACGGCCGGCTTGTCGGTGCCGCCAGCGCGGGCCGCGGCTTCGAGCTTCGCGATTGCGTCGTCAAATTTTCCCGCGTCGGCGAGCGTGCGGGCTTCATCGAGCGGCGCGGCGGATGCGGAGACGCACGTCGCGATCATGAATGCGAGGATGGAACGGGAGCAGATTTTCATGGGGTAAAAAGGGATTGGGTTGCGGCGACAGGCTGCGGAGTTTGGAATCGTGAGGGGCTTCAGTTTTTCGCCTCGGGAACCGTGGCGCTTGCGGGCGCTGCGGACGTGCCAGCCGGCGCGGCTCCCGTGCTCGGCGCTGCGCCACCGCCGATGCGCTTCTGGATCGCCTCCACGATTTTCTGCGCGTTGCCAACCATCTTGCTGTTCGGATACGTGGAGATGAGCTGGTTGAACTTCCCGAGCGCCTCCTCGAGCTTCTTCATTTTCACGAGGCAACGGCCGTAGTTGTAGAGCACCACGTCAATGAACTTGCTGTCCTGATACTGCTGGAGCGCCTCCTCGTAGATGTCAATCGCGCGGGTGAAGTCCTCCTTGCTGTAGTAGTACTCCGCCATCTTCGAGAGCGCATCGCCCGCCTGGTTCGCATTCGGGAATTTTTCAAAGCACGCTTTGAACGCGAGGAACGCCTCGTCGTAGTAGATCTTGTTTTTCTGCTTCGTGCCGAGATCCTCGTAGCATTCGCCGATCGCGTATTGCGCCGCGGGCGCGAGCGGGGAATTTTTCAGCGCGGCGAGCCGGCGATAGACGCCGATGGCCTCCTGATGTTTCCCCTGCTTCTGGCTCACCTGCCCCATGAGCAGCAGCGCGTCGTCCACAAACGGACTCTCGGGGAAACGCCGCTGAAGCTCCAGGCACATCTGCGCGGCGCGGCCGAGGTCGCCCATCGCGTAGTAGATCTTCCACATCTGAACGTAGGTCTGCTCGAGGAGGCGCTGGTTCAGCGCGCCGTAATTTTTTGCGACCTGCTCGGTCTCGCTGAGCGCCTGCTTGTATTTGTCCGTCGCCTGCTTCGTGAGGCCGAGATCCTTGTAAATGTTGCCGATGTTCTTCAGCGCCTCGCTCGTCTTCAGTGCCGTTTTGAATTTCAGCTCCTCGTCGTTGATCTTTGCGTTCGCGACCTGGAGCGGGTTGAGGTTGCCCTCGATGACCTTCGCCGTGGTCTTCCGCACGACCGGCTTCGGATCGAGGCTCACCTCGTCGAGGTATTCCATTTCGAGAACGTCGCCGACCTGCGCGACGACCGCCGCAGGATTCAGCGCCTCGCCCTCGTGAACGATGGTGATGCTCCCGACAAACACACCCGTATGGACCGCCGCGCCTTCCGGCGCACCCTCCGCGGGCCGCTCGACAAGCTTGATTTTCTTTTCGTCAATCACCTTGAAAATCGGCTCCGCCTTTTCCGGCGCATCGGTCACACCCGTGCTGGCTGCCGTCGGCTTCTCCGCCTTTTCCGCGTCGGGAGTTTCCTCGATCGGCCGCTTCGTGCGCACGATGACCTCGATCTGATCGGCCTTCGCCGACACATCGCGATCGGAATCCTGCACGAGCAGAAACGCCGGCTTGTCGAGCACCACCGCGCCGACCGATTCCGCGAACGCGCCGTCCACAACCTTCACGCGCGCATTGCCCACGACCTTGATCTCCTTCACGCGCGGCACGTCGAGCTGCGCGTTCGCCGTCTGCTTGTCAATGTAGGTCACCTTGATCTTGTCGCTGCCGAGGAGCTGCACGATGCCGTCGCCGGGGATGGCCTCGCCGAGCTGTGTCCGCAGGCTGCCCATGAGAATCGGCGCGCCCTGCGTGACGGGGAAACATTTCACCGTCTCCTTGTCGCCGGAGTTCGTCTCGACGGTGACCGTGATCCCCGACTCGCCCGCCTGCGCGGAAAGGTCCTTGTCGTCGATCTTGATGAAAAGCCGCTTGCCCGCGTCCAGCTTCTCCGCCTCCTGCGCGGTCGGATCGATCGAAGTGCCGACATTCTTGAACGCCTCGATCGCATTCGCATACCGGCCGAGTTTGAAGTGCGCTTGGCCGATATAATAGTAGGCGTCGTTCGAATATGGCGTGCCGGGGTGCAGCTTGATCACCTTCCGCAGCTCACCAAACGCCTCCTCGTATTTCCCCATCTCGAAAAAACACACGCCGACCTGCAGGCTCGCGTCACCGCGCTGATCCTCGTCCTTGTTGTCCTCCACCTCCACGCGGCGGAACTGATCGAGCGCGAGGTCAAATTTTTTCTCCTTCAGGAACTGCTTGCCCATCTTCAGCCGCGCGAGGAACCGCCAGCGCGAAACCGGGTAGCGGTCCATCACCGCCTTGTAGAGATCCATCGCCGCCTGAAGCTCGCCCGCCTCGAACCGCGCATCGCCCGCATCGAGCAGCGCCTTCGCCTTTTTGTCATCCACGAGAGACGCCGCGCCGCCGCCTGCCGCGGGTCCTTGGGAAAATGTGGAAGGTGTGCCGCACAGGGCCAGCACACACACGCCTGCGACGATCGTCTGCTTCAGGATTTTGTTCATGGGTTTGAGTGTCCATTCCTCACCACCGACGCGTAGGAACCTTAGAGCGCGGCAGAATGTTTGGCGCGCCGGCGGAAAACTGCGCCGGCTCCCGGCGTTCGCGCCTGGAGGAAAATGCCTCGACCAAGCGCGGCCCGCCATCCAATTGAGTGACGCGATTCAAGAAGTTCGGATGCAAGAGGGACCCATCTTTCGCAAGCGCGTCCCGGATGATCCGAGACTGCCTGCTTGGTGACAACCTCGCAGGCAACATGGGCTCGGATTGACTTCCGCCGCCGGGTGGGCGACGGAAGATGAACAATGCGCTGGGCAATCCGTTTGGGCCGAATCGCCGGAATCGAAGTCCGTATCCATGTCACCTTTTTCCTGCTGCTCGGATACCTCGGGCTCGCGGGCTACCACGCCGAGGGCATGCGCGGGGCGCTGGAGCTGATGCTGCTCGCGTGCGTCGTGTTTGCGTGTGTGCTGCTGCACGAGTTCGGCCACGCGTTTGCCGCGCGCCGGTGCGGGATCCGCACGCCGGACATCACGCTGTTTCCATTTGGCGGCGTCGCACGCATCGAGCGGATGCCGGAAAATCCGCGCCAGGAAATCTTCATCGCACTCGCGGGGCCCGCAGTGAATGTGATCATCGCCACCGTGCTGTGGGCGGTGCTCGCCGTCTCCGGGCACGCGGTGCCGACGGAGCAGACAGGCATGGCCGGGACGCTCGCCTACGAGGTGATGTCCGTGAACGTGATGCTGCTGCTTTTCAACCTCATCCCGGCATTCCCGATGGACGGCGGACGAGTGCTGCGTGCGCTGCTGGCGACGCGGCTGGATCACGGACGGGCGACGCGCATCGCCGCGCACATCGGGCAGGCGCTCGCGGTGGCGCTGGGAATGGTGGGCGTGTTCGGCATCAGCATCCGGGCGCATGAGATCGCGCCGAATCCGATGCTGATCGTCGTTGCGTTTTTCGTGTTCATGGCCGCGGCGAATGAGGCGGGTGCGGTGCAGCTTCAGTCCGTCACGCGCGGGCTGTCCGTCGCGGCGGCGATGGTGACGGACTTCCGCGCGCTGCCGCGGAATGCGAGCCTCGGCGAAGCGTCAGACCTGCTGCTGCACACTTCACAGCACGAGTTTCCCGTGACCGATCCCGATGGCACGCTGCGCGGTATTTTCACGCGCAGCGATCTCGTCGTGGCGCTACGCGAAGGCGGACCGGAGGCGTCGGTGCTCGGCGTAATGCGCGAGGGTTTTCCGATCGTGCATCCGCGCACGCCCTTCGACGAAGGGTTCCGGCTGATGCAGCAGAGCGGCACGACGGTGCTGCCGGTGACGGACGAGGAAGGCCGGCTCGTCGGGCTTTTCACGATGGAAAACATCGGCGAGATGCTGATGGTGCGCAGCGCAATCGCGCAGTCGCGGCGCGGGCGCTAGCCGCGCACGGGCATTAGCAGACGGTGGCAGGATTCGGCGGCGGTCTCCTGCTTCGAGACGAGCGTCATGCGATCCTTGCGGAAGCCGATCTCCGAGAGCAGCGCGGAAAGCGAGGAGCTGTCCGTGACCACGCCGGCGGCGCGGGCGAGACTCCTGGCAGCGAGCTTGCGCACGCCGGATTCCGCGAGGCGCGGTTCCAATTCGTCCCGTACCGAGAGCGCGACGAACCGGAACTGAAACTCCTCGGCAAGACGCGCCGCCGCGCAGGTGCCCGGCAGCAGCGAGGCGGTGAGCACGGCGTCGAAATGCCAGTCGCGTCGCAGGCGGTCGAGCGGCTTGCGCAGCGCGTTCGCGGCGCGGCGGACGTACCAGGCGGTGCCGAGGAAATTCGGCTTCGGCACCGTGATGAACTCCGGACGGAATGCGACATCCGACGCGCGCGGATGGCAGCCGGGCGTGTGCCGCAGGACGATCGCGCGCGTCTGCCAGCGGTCGGCGAGTGCCTGCAACAGCGCGACATTTTCGAGGCCGCTCCAGGAGTCGCTCCCGTCGGGAAAAATGTGCGTGATGAATACCAGGCGCATGGTTCAATTTTCGTCCGACGACGACGGCAGCAGCAACGTGAAAAGCATCGCCGGGATGAAGAGGAAGCCGTCGTAGAGCAGCGTGAGCCGGTAGCTGTCGCCGATCGTGAGTTTCGCGGCGAAGATGGTGCCAATCGCGGCGGCGATGCGTCCGATGTTGTAGCAGAAGCCCGCGCCCGTCGTGCGCAACAGAACGGGGAAAAGCGGCGGCAGCAGCATCGTGAACAATCCGAAGACGCCGCTCCAGAAGCCGACTGCGGGCAGCCAGAAGCGCGTCATCGCGAAGACGGAGTGCTCGGTGCCGAATGCCGCGGTCATCGTCACGATGAAGCCGCCGAACATGAGCAGCAGCGCGCCCTTGTAGCCGATGCGCCGGGCGAGCCAGGCGGAGACGAAATTGCCGATGATGCTGATGCCGATCACGCCGAAGAACGCCCAGCTCACGAGGCTGTCGCGCGCCGCGGCGGACATCGCCTTCACCTCCGGCAGCGAGCGCACATGCTGCGCCTGCCAGAACATGAAGGCCCACCACGCAGTGAGCGAAAATGCGCAGATGCCCACGCACACGATCGTGGTGCGGCGGATGTCGCCGCGGAAAAGATCCGCGACCGACGGCTTCGGCTGGCCCTCGCGCGCGGCGGCCCACGTTTCCGGCTCCGGCACGTGCCTGCGGATGTAGAAGACGAGGAGCGCGGGCACCACGCCGATGAGGAAAATCCATTTCGGGTGCGAGCCGCCGAGCAGGACATTCGCACCGCACGCGACGAGCACGCCGAGGTTCACGCCGGTCTGGAGCACGGCGGCGGTCCACGGACGCCAGCGCCGCGGCCACGTCTCGGAGAGCAGCGTGGAGCCCACGGCCCATTCGCCGCCGATGCCGAGCGCGGCGAGGAAGCGGAAGATCATGAGCTGCCACCAAGTGTGCGCAAAAAACGAAAGCCCCGTGAACGCCGCATACGTGAGCACCGTGAGCGAGAGCGAGCGGCTGCGCCCGATGAGATCGCCGAGCCGCCCGAAGAACGCGCCGCCGAACGCCCAGCCGATGAGGAAGGCCGCCTGAATCCACGAGGTCTTTTCCTTCACCGCCGCGTCGCCGGTGTGGTTGCGCGCGGCATACACTTCAAATTCCTCCCGGCTGATTTTTCCGTCGCCATTTTTGTCCGCGACGGAAATCGGATCGGCTGCCTTCCACTCGGCCGCGTCGAGGAAGCCGTCGCCATTTTTGTCCGCCGTGTCGAACTCCGAGCGGAAGACTTCCACGTTCACCAGGATCGCGACGAACGCGGTCGCGACGAGCGTGAAGATGTGCATGTCCAGCCCGTCGAATAGCCAGCCGAGCCACGCGGCGAGACCGCTCTTGAGCTGTTGCGGCGAGAGGTCGCGGAGCCGCTGGGGTTCGGTGGGCATGGGGCGCAAGCGAATGCCAGAACGCGCGGGCTGGCGTCGAGGGAGAAAGAGGGGAACACGCTGCCGCCGAATTTTTGGCCGTGTCATCCGTTGCGCTTCCCTGCTGGGCGTTCATCTGCTTTAGAGTCTGTCCTCCGCCCATGATCGAAGAACAAACCGAGCCCTGCACCTCCTGCGGATCGTTGCTGGAAATCACCGGCGCGCCGCTATTCGCGGAAAGGACGTGCCCGGTTTGCAACGAGCAGATCCACGTTCACCGGCAGTTTGCAAATTACGAATTGCTCGCGATGCTCGGACAGGGCGGACAGGGCACGGTGTACCGCGCGACGGATCGAAACCTGGACCGGCAGGTTGCGCTGAAAGTCCTGCGGCTTGACCACGGAAATGACGTGGAGTTTGTGAAGCTGTTCGAGCACGAGGCAAAGATCACGGCCTCGATCAACCACCCGAATGTCGTGCGCGTGTTTTCATTCGGCGCGGTCGAGGACCGGGTGTATCTCGCGATGGAACTCGTGGACGGGGGGACGTTCGACGATCTCATGGAAAAGGTCCGGCGTGTTCCCGAGATCCGTGCGCTCGAAGTGGGCATCCAGGTCGCCCAGGGACTGAAGGCGGGCTTTGAAAAGGGCCTGATCCATCGCGACGTGAAGCCGGGCAACATCCTCTTTTCAAAGGACGGCTCCGCGAAGGTCGTGGACTTCGGACTGGCGGTCTTTCACGAGCAGGAGGCCGCGCAGACGGGCGACATCTGGGGCACGCCATACTACCTCTCGCCGGAGCGCCTGAACCGCGAGCAGGAGGATTTCCGCAGCGACATCTATTCGCTCGGCGCATCGCTTTTCCACGCGATCGCGGGACGCCCGCCCTTCGAGGCCGAGGATGCCTCGCAAGTCGCACTGAAGCATCTGCGCACGCAGGCCGTGAGCATCCAGACCTACGCGCCGGATGTGTCGAACTCCACGGCCTACGTGATCAACCGCACGCTCGCGAAGAACCGCGAGGAGCGGCCCGCGAGCTACGACGAATTCATCAAGCAGCTCCAGTTCGCGCGCGACGAGGCGGTCGCGCGCAACGCGAAGGGCGGCGGGGCGAGAAGATCGCGCCTCGTGCTCGAGGATGCGCGCAGCAAAAAAATGATGAACTGGATCACGATGGTGATCTTCGTGATGCTGCTGGCGGGCCTCGGCGTCGGCGGCTATTTTCTTTTTCGCGGCGGAGAAAAGCCGCAGGAAGCGCCGCCGACGATCGAATCGTTCGGCGAAGGCTGGCCCGCGGCGAGGCAGCTCCTCCTGGATGCGAAGTGGCCGGAGGCGAAGGCGGCCTTCGCGGCGCTCGCGTCGAAAAGCCCCGCCGGAACGCAGCAGTCCGACTGGGCCGTCGTCCACGAGGCGCTGGCCGCGCAGCTTGGCGAAGGCGGCGAGGCGGCCGCGCAGATTCTCGGCAGGCTTCCGGCGAACGCCACGGAGGTCGGGAAATTTTTCTCCATCCACATCCGGCCGAAACTCGCGGGCAGCGATGCAATCCCCGCAGTCGAAGCCGGCGGGTTCAAGATGACGAACCACGAGGCGATCGGGATGCTGTTCATCGCGCTGCGGAACTACGAGCTGGGGAGCGTCGAGAATGCCGGCCCGCTCTTCAGCCAGTTCTCGACGCTGAGCCCCGAACCCGCGCTCGCGTGGCTTGCAGACTACCGCCAGTTCGCGAAGCCGTATGAACGCGACTTCACCACCTTCCACCTCGCCGCGGACGCGTGGAAAAATGCGCACAACGAGCGTGAGCAGTTCCAGGCCCTCGCCGCACTCCGCGCGCTGCCGGGGAAGCTGCCGAAAAACAGCAAGCTGCTCCCTCCGGCGAACAAGCTCATCGCCGACGCACAGAAGCGCGTGGACGCCCTGCGCGCGGAAAAAAACAAGAGCAACTTCGCCTTCAAGTCCAAGGCCCGCGCGAGCGCATCGAACAACAACGAGGGCCCGGAGAAGGCCGTGGACGGCGACACCGGCACGCGCTGGAGCGCGGGCGGCAACGCCGAGAAATGGCTCGCGCTCGATCTCGGCGGAGCGCGCACCATTTCGCGCTGGACGCTCACGACCTCCTCGATCAACGACGGGAAGACCGAGCAGAATCTGAACGGCTTCAAGCTCCAGCGCAGCGACGACGGCAGCACATGGACGGACGTGGACAAGGTCGAGGAGAATCGCAGTGCGATCGTGGACCGCATCACCGCGCCATTCACCGCGAAGCAGGTGCGCATCCTGATCACCAGGGAGACGCGCAAGCCCGCGGACAGGACGGCGCGCATCCAGGAGATCGTACTCGGCACGGCGGCGGAGCAGAACCGGCCCGCGTACGATGCGGCGCTGAGCGTCGCGATGCGCTTCTCGCTGAAGTCGGATTTTCTCACCGGCCCCGTCGGCGACACGGGCGCCGCGGGCGGCGTGCAGTTCAGCGAGTCCGATGGAAAATTCACGGTCAAAGGTGCAGGCGGCGACATCTGGGGCAATGCGGACGCGTTCCAGTTCGTCTGGCAGCCCGTGCAGGGCGACTGCGAACTCGTCGCGTGCGTCTCCGACGTGAAGCCGCAATTTTCGCAGGCAAAAATCGGCGTGATGATCCGCGCCGATTTCGCAAAGGACGCCAGCCACGCCGGCGCGTTCGCGTTTTCCGGGAACAAGGTTCAGTTCCTCAGCCGCGCGGGAAACGGGAAGCCCACGGTCGCAAAGGAAAAAACGGCGAAGCCCGTCCCCCTGTGGCTCAAGCTCGTGCGCCAGGGCGCAAACGTGACGTGCTACGACTCCGCCGATGGAAAGGAGTGGGCGGAAACCGGCCACGATACGCTCGGCAACGTCGAAGGCCCGGCATTCGTCGGCCTCGTCGTGTGCTCGCACAACCGCGGCCAGCTCGCGACGGCGGTGTTCACAGACGTGAAGCTGCAGAAGAAGTGATGCGCGCGATCCGCCCGCCGTTCATGCGCATTTCCCTCCGGCAATCCGTGCAGATCTGAACCTTGCAAACGGGCCTCCGAGCCCCGCGCGCCGCACTCGGAGCCTTGCGGTGCAAGGTTCGGAACCCGGTGCGCCGGCCTCGGAACGTCGCGCGCGACACTCTGAGCCTTGCAAACGGGCCTCCGAGCCCCGCGCGCCG
>CAIRYQ010000087.1 GCA_903882875.1 uncultured Spartobacteria bacterium
GAGTGGTCGTACGACATTGATCGAGTGGTCGTACGACATTGATCGAGTGGTCGTACGACATTGATCGAGTGGTCGTACGACATTGATCGAGTGGTCGTACGACATTGATCGAGTGGTCGCACGACATTGGTCGAGTGGTCGCACGACATTGGTCGAGTGGTCGCACGACATTGGTCGAGTGGTCGTACGACATTGGTCGAGTGGTCGCACGACATTGATCGAGTGGTCGCACGACATTGATCGAGTGGTCGCACGACATTGATCGAGTGGTCGCACGACATTGATCGAGTGGTCGCACGACATTGGTCGAGCGGTCGCACGACATTGGTCGAGTGGTCGCACGACATTGGTCGAGCGGTCGCACGACATTGGTCGAGCGGTCGCATGACATTGATCGAGTGGTCGCACGACATTGGTCGAGTGGTCGCATGACATTGATCGAGTGGTCGTACGACATTGATCGAGTGGTTCTTCAGCGATGCCCTGCCAGCAGGCTGCAATTGGATACCCCGTCCGCCCGATTCACCGGTTCTCCGGCCAAGGAACCATTGAACAGGGCCGGAGTGCCGGACGGAGGACGGCGAGCGGTAACGCAAAGGTGAATCGTGGTGTCTCCACGCGTGCGGCAGGCATGTGCTGCCGCTATGTGCTTTTGCCCTGCCCCGCCCGCCCGCGAGCGCGTGTGCGAGTGCCTGCGCCCGCACTCATACGCGCGAGGGGCCATGCACTGGCAACGAACGCAGGACAAGCCGGCATTGGAACTGCGCCTCTTCACTGGATTGCCAAACTAGGACTGAATTGGCATAGACGATCCGCATGACACCCATCCCCCGCCGTTCCGCCCTCAAAGCCCTCGCCACACTTTCCACTTTTCCGCTGCTCGGCCGCAGTGCCCTCGCCGCTCCGAGCGCCGCCGACAGTCCGTTCCGCGACGGGAATTTCAAGCTCGGCCTCGTGACCTATAACATCGCGAAGGATTGGGACGTGCCGACCATCATCAAGAACTGCGAGGCGACCGGCTTCGAGGCCGTCGAGCTTCGCACCACGCACAAGCACGGGGTGGAGCCCACTTTGGAAAAGGCCGCGCGCGCCGAGGTGCGGAAGCGGTTTGCGGACTCGAAGGTGCGGCTGCTCAGCCTCGGCTCGGTGTGCGAATTCCACAGCCCGAAGGCGGACGCGCTCCGCAAGAATGTGGACGAGTGCAAGCGGTTCATCGAACTCGCGCACGACCTCGGCTGCCTCGGCGTGAAGGTGCGCCCGAACGGCATCCCGAAGGACGTGCCGGAAGAAAAGACGATCGCGCAAATCGGCGCCGCGCTGCGTGAATGCGGTGAGGCGGCGGCGCCCGCGGGCGTGGAGATCTGGGTGGAGGTGCATGGCAAGGATTCGTGCCTCCCGACACGCTGCGAGGGGATGATGAAGGCGTGCGGGCACGAGAGCGTGGGACTTTGCTGGAACTCGAACCCGGACGACCTCATGGGCGGCACGAGCGTGAAGACGGCGTTCGATCTGCTGAAGCCGTGGCTGCGCAACTGCCACATCAATGAGCTGTGGAATGAGAAGTATCCGTACCGGGAGCTGTTCACGCTGTTCCACCAGTCCGGCTACGCGCGCTACACGCTGTGCGAAATCCAGGAGACGAGCGACCCGATCCGGCTCATGCATTTCTACCGCGCGCTGTGGCGCGAACTCGGGCGGGCGTGATGCGGTGACTCCGTGCGCGCGGGCCGCGCGAAGTAGTTTGCCGGAGGGAGCCCAATTTTTTCCCAGCAGATTCCTCTGCGCTGGGTAGTATTCCCGCTGCGGCTCCGAGCGTTCTTCCGTCTTTTCGTTCGTCGAGCTGCTGCAAAAAGAATTCACATTTTGAAAATCCACATGCAGGTCCGCCAACTCATCCGCCCGCTCATCGCCTCGGTGTCGCTTCTCGCGGTGCGTCTTCATGCAGCGGCTCCGGCGGCGTTCATCGAGCAGCACTGCACGAAGTGCCATGATGAGGACACGAAGAAGGGCAACCTCGACCTCACGGCGCTGAAGCCCGACTACTCGGACCCGGAGATTTTTGCGAAGTGGGTGAAAGTCCACGATCGCATCCAGTCGGGCGACATGCCGCCGAAGAAGGAAAAGAAGCGCCCGGCGGCGGAGGACATCAAGGCGGTGACCGGCACGCTCGCGCATTCGCTCATCGAGGCGGAGCGCGCGCAGCTCGACGTGGCGAACCGCACGGGCATCCGCCGCCTCACGCGCGTGGAATACGAGAACACCGTGCGCGATCTTTTTTCCCTCGATGGCATCGGCCTGCAGATGATGCTGCCCTCGGACGGCAGCGCGCACGGCTTCGACACGAATGCCGACGCGCTCGACATCTCGCACGTCAATCTCTCGAAGTACATCGAGGCGGCGGACAAGACGCTCGACATGGCCATCGCGGTGCAGCCCGAGCCGCCGCCGATCGAGTCCGTGCGCCTCTCGCTGGCGAAAAACTACGGCCCCGACCTCATGCTCATGAGCGGCGATGCGATGCTGCTGCGCGACAAGAAAATCGATCCCGAGTTTCCGCCCGCCGGCGAATTTGCGCATCTTGACATGGGTGCCCACGAGAGAATCGGTTCGTTTGATCGCATGAGCAGCGTCGGCGTCTTCCGCCACGAGGACGAGTCGTGGAGCCCGTACTTCCAGAGGTTCGCCGCGCTCTATCCGGGGCGCTACCGCGTGAAGGCGTCATTCTGGAGCATGTGGTGGGACAAGGGCAAAATCCTGACGGCGCGCGGCGTCGAGGCGGCGCGGCTGTCCATCGTGCAGTTCAATGAAAACGGACGCGGCGGCCAGCATCCGAGCTACGTGCTCGGCTACTACGATGCGCCGTCGCTCGAGTCCGCGGTGCATGAGCAGACGGTGTGGCTGAACCCGAAGGAGTCGTTCGGCTTCAACACCGCGTCGCTCGCGCATGTCGTGCTCTACCGCGTCGGCACATGGGGACAGCTCGACCGCACGATGGGCTACACGGGGCCGTGCATCGTGAGCGACTGGCTCGATTTGGAGGGGCCGCTGAACGACGTGTGGCCGCCGCGCAGCCACCGGCTGCTGTTCGGGGAAATGCCGATGACGGAATTCAAAAAGGAGGAGCACAAGGACGTGCGTCCGCCGGTGCGCAGGCCGGTCAAACAGGAAATCATCGGCACCAACAACCGCCCCGTGCCGGTGAACGGAATCTGGACCGTGCAGAGCGAAAATGCGCTCGCTGATGCAGACCGGCTGCTCGCGAATTTTCTGCCGAAGGCGTTCCGCCGTCCCGTGCCGGAAGAGGTGCGCAAAGGCTACGTCGCGCGCGTCGCCGAACGGCTGAAGGCGGGCGACTGCTTCGAGACCGCGATGCGCAATGCGTACCGCACCGCGCTGTGCTCGCCGGGGTTCCTCTACCACTTCGAGCCCGAGGGAAAACTGGACGACTACGCGCTGGCCTCGCGCCTTTCGTACTGGCTCTGGAATTCCAGGCCCGACGACACGCTCACCGAACTCGCGGCGAACGGAAAACTGCACGACACAAAGGTGCTCAACGCGCAGGTCGAGCGGATGCTGAAGGACGCAAAGGCGCAGCGGTTCGTGGATGATTTCCTCGGCCAGTGGCTGAAGCTGCGCAGCATCGCCGCGAACGATCCCGACAAGAAGCTCTACCCGGAATTCAGCCCCTACATGCAGGACTCGATGGTCGCCGAGACGCGCGCGTATTTCCGCGAACTCATCGAGCAGAACTACGACGCCAGCTACCTCGTGAAATCCGACTTCGCGATGCTGAACGAAAAGCTCGCCGTGCTCTACGGCATCCCCGGCGTGAGCGGGCCGAAAATCCGGCGTGTGAAATTGCCGGACGGTTGCGCGCGCGGCGGTTTCCTCACGCAGGCCGCGGTTTTGAAAGTGACGGCAAACGGCACGACCACGTCGCCGGTGCCGCGCGGAGCATTCGTCATGGCGCGACTGCTCGGCCAGCCGCCCGAGCCACCGCCCGCAAATGTCCCCGCAGTCGAGCCCGACGTGCAGGGCGCAACGACCATCCGCGAGATGCTCGACAAGCACCGTGCCAACGCGACGTGCGCTTCGTGCCACGCCAAGATCGATCCGCCGGGATTCGCGCTGGAGAGCTTCGATGTCATCGGCGGCTTCCGCGACCGCTACCGCTCGCTGAACGAGCAAGGCGAGAAGCCCGAACGCGGCAGCATTGATCCGAAGATCCCGATCAAGTTCACGCTCGGCCCGAAGGTGGATGCGACCGGCAAATTTGCCGACGGACGCGAGTTCGCCGACATCCGGCAGTTCAAGGAAATCATCGCCGGCGACACGCACCGCCTGCTGCACAATCTCGCGCGGCAGATGCTCATCTACGCGACCGGACGCGACATCGCATTTGCCGATCGTTCGGAACTCGACGCAATCGTCGCCCGTGCTGAGAAGCAGGGTGCCGGCATCCGCACGCTGATGATCGAACTCGCCCAAAGCAGCCTTTTCCAAACCCGATGAACCTCGCAAAAAATCTCGCCGCGATCCTCTGCGCACTCGTCCTCACCGCAACGCTCCGCGCCGAGGAGCAGACCACGACCGTGCGCGTCATCGGCATCAGCGATCCGGGGCGCGTCGAGGATTTCCGCACCGCGGTGAAGTCCGTGCCCGAGCTTCAGCTCATGAGCGTGGATGGCGACAAGGCCAGCGCGGTGCTCCGCTACGACGTGGCTGCGATCATCACAAAGCCGAAGCCGAAGCCCGCGGATCTCGCGCCGGAAAAAATCCTCGAACAGATCAACAGCCTCGTCGGCAAGGCGAGCGTCAACACGTTCAGCGTCACCGCACCCACGGGCGTCGCGGAGGACAAACTCGCGAAGGTGGAGATCAAAGTCGGCATTCTGGATTGCAAGGGCTGCCGCTACGGCGCGTACATCGTCATCGCGAAGCTCGACGGCGTCGAAC
The DNA here is from genome assembly GCA_903882875.1 of uncultured Spartobacteria bacterium. Taxonomy (GTDB): domain Bacteria; phylum Verrucomicrobiota; class Verrucomicrobiia; order Chthoniobacterales; family Chthoniobacteraceae; genus SXWH01. The sequence continues at coordinate 4,957 of CAIRYQ010000087.1, forward strand.
GCGCCACCGTGAATTCCGCCAATCGCACGCTCACCGTGTGGATTGATCCTGTAAAGAGCAACAAAGAGGCACTCATAGCCGCGCTGAAAAAAGCGCGCGTCGAATTGCCCGAGAGCTAAACATCCACCATCATCCGCCATGCACATCAGCACCCAAAAGCACCTCTCACGCCGCACACTCCTCAAGGGCGCCTGCGCCACCATCGGCCTTCCATTGCTCGAAGCGATGATGCCCGCATTTTCGCGCGCCGAAGCCGCGAAGAAAATCCCGCGCCGCCTCGTCGCGATCCAGACGAACATGGGAATCATCCCGCAATATTTTTTCCCCGAGCAGGCGGGTGCCGACTACGCGCTCACGCCGTACCTCGAAAAAATTGCGGCGCATCGGAAACAGATGACCGTCTTCTCCGGGTGCAGTCATCTCGGCGTGACGGGCGGACACACGGCGGAGAAATGCTTCCTCACCGCGACGCCGCATCCGGATCGCGGCGGCTTCCGCAACACCGTGTCGCTCGATCAGTTTGCCGCGGAGCACATCGGCAATGAGACGCGATTCCCGTCTCTCAGCCTCGCGTGCAGCAACGAGGGCGGGCCGACGCTCAGCTACACGCGCAGCGGCGCGCCGATCGCGCCGGACAAGAGCCCGCGCAAACTTTTCGAGAAGCTCTTCGTGCAGGGCAGTGCGAAGGAGATCGAGGCAAACGTCGAGGCGCTGCGCCAAGGGCGGAGCATGCTCGACTTTGTCGGCGAGGAATCGAAGCGGCTGAGCAAGACGCTCTCGAAGGGCGACCAGCAGCGGCTCGATCAATATTTCACCAGCGTGCGCGAACTCGAGAACCGCATGACCAGCGCCGAGGCGTGGGAATACAAGCCGAAACCCGTCGTGAAAGCGAAGCCGCCCGAGGACATCGAGGACGCGAAGGAATTTGTGCAGCGCACGCGGCTCACGCTGGATGTCGTGAAGCTCGCGCTGGAGAACGACTCCACGCGGCTCGTGAGCTTCTTCATTGATACGACCGTCATCCACGCCATCACACACCACGGCAACCGCCCCGAGGCGCTCGCGGAACTCAGCGCGCACGAGTCCGCGCAGTTCGGCGCGCTGAACGACTTCCTCACCGCGCTCACGGCGTCGAAGGAAGACGGCGACACGCTGCTGGATCGCACGATGGTGCTCTACGGCACGTGCATGGGCAGCGCGAGTTCGCACAGCAATGTGAACCTGCCCGCGCTCCTCGCCGGCGGCGGTTTCAAGCACGGCCAGCATCTCGCCTTCGACAAGAACAACAACTACCCGCTGACGAACCTCTACGTCTCCATCCTCCAGCGCCTCGGCATCGAGACAAACACGTTCTCGACGGCGAAGGCGACGATGAAGGGCCTGGAGATGGCGTGAGGAAAATCGCGCGGCCGTCCGCTCCCCCGCGGCTGTGATCGCAGGGAAATTCCGCTTTTCGGTTTCATTCCGCTCCACGTGATTGTCTGATCGGCGCAGTGATTTTTGCCGGACGATTTCGTGGACAATCTGGCGTTCCGCATTACGGTCGCCGACCTTGAAATCGGATCCGAGAACCGGCCCGGATCTAATCCTTGCCACCAAACCTTTCGCCAAGGATTCCACGCTGAAAAGCTGGTGGCACATCCTCTCCACGGCGCTGCTCCTGCTCGCGGCGCTCGCGGGCACGCACTGGAATGTGAACGTATGGGGGCAAATCGCGTGCAGCGTGCTTGCCGGATTTTTGCTGCTGCGTTTCTTCGTCATCTACCACGACCAGCAGCACCACGCCATTCTGCCGAAGTCGCGTGTGGCCGAAATGCTCATGCGTGTCTTCGGCATCCTCGCGCTGAGCCCGAGCAGCGTCTGGCGCAGCTCGCACAACCACCACCACAGCCACAACTCGCAGCTCCGCGGCTCGCATATCGGATCGTTCCCGATCATGACGAAGGCGCAGTTTCAGAAGTCGTCCGCGTCGGTGCGCTTCAAGTATCTCTTCATGCGGCATCCGCTCACGATCCTCCTCGGGTACGTGTTCGTGTTCATTTTCGGAATGTGCATCGGGCCGTTTATCAATGATCCCAAGGAGCACCGCGACAGCCTTCTCGCGCTGCTCGTCCACATCGCCATCGGCACGGCGCTCACATGGTTCTGGGGATGGCGTGCGCTCGTGCTCACGCAGACGCTCCCGTGCTTCATCGCCTACGCGATCGGCTCGTACCTTTTTTACGCGCAGCACAATTTCCTCGGCGTGCGTTTCGCCGACAGGGCCGGGTGGACTTACAACAACGCGGCGCTGGAATCCTCCAGCTACATGGAGACCGGGCCGATCATGGGATGGTTCACCGCGAACATCGGCTACCACCACATTCATCACCTGAACGCGCGCATCCCGTTCTACCGGCTCCCGGAAGTGCTCGGTGAAATCCCTGAGCTGCAGTCACCGAAAAAGACCTCGCTGCACCCGCTCGAAATCCTCCGCTGCCTGCGGCTGAAAGTGTGGGACGTGGACGCACAGCGCATGGTGGGTGTGAGCGGCGCGGTTCCGGCGACAGCGGAAACGGCAAGCTAATGCACCGCGCCTTCAATCTTACGAGGCCGAAAAACCATGCTCGACGCGCGTTCAGATTCTGACGGTCGTCGAGCAACTAACATCCGGCATCGAGCATCTACCGCAGCAGCAAGCTGACCGAGAAAATCACACCGACAACCCGTTCCCTTCCCATGCCTACCGCCGCCGAAATCGCAACCATCGTCCAGGGCGAAGTCCTCGGCGACGCCACCATCCTTCTCACCGGACTCGCCGCCGCCGACGCCGCGCACGCGGGCGACCTCACCTTCGCGGATAAGGAACCGCAGTTTCTCTCAGCGGATGCTGGCGAAGCGACGGCGATCCTCGCGCCCGCGCCATTCACCTCCGCGCGCAAGACGATCATCCGCGTGGCAAACCCGCGCATCGCATTTGCAAAAGTGCTCCCGCTTTTCCATCCCGCGCAGCATTTCATGCCGGGCATTGATGCGAGCGCGCGCATCGCCGACACCGCGCAGATCGATCCCACCGCGCACATCGGCCCGCACTGCGTCGTCGGCGAAGGCGTCACCGTCGGCGCGCACTCCGTCCTCATGGGCGGCAACCACATCCGCAGCGGTTCCCGCATCGGCGAAAACGCACGCCTTTATCCAAACGTCGTCCTCTGCGAACGCACCCAGCTCGGCGACCGCGTGACCATCCACGCGGGCACTGTCATCGGCTCGGACGGCTACGGCTACGTCTTCGATGCGGGCGTGCATCGCAAAGTCCAGCAAGTCGGCAACGTCGTCATCCACGACGACGTCGAAATCGGCGCAAATGTCGCAATCGATCGCGCCGCGCTCGGCAGCACCGTCATCGGAGCGGGGACGAAAATTGATAACCTCGTCCACATCGCCCACAACGTCACCATCGGCCGCCACTGCCTCATCATGGGCCAGGTCGGATTCGCCGGCAGCACGCACCTCGGCGACTACTCCGTCGTCGCCTCACAGTCCGGCATCGCGGGACATTTGAAACTCGGCCCGCAGGCCACCATCGGCGCGAAGTCCGGCGTCATGCGCGACATCCCCGCCAAGGGCACCGTCCTCGGCATCCCCGCGCAACCCGACAAACAGATGAAGCGCCAGTGGATCGCCATGCAGCAGCTCCCCGACGCCCTCCGCCGCATCCGCGAACTCGAAAAGCTCGTCGCGCAGATGGCCGGAAAGCTCGGCATCCAGACGCCAGAGCCCCCGTCGCAACAGGATTGAGGGAAAAAAGTGGGACGAAGAGATGCGGAAAACAACTGGTCGGATTCCCTCAAGGGGCGAGGGTCGTGCTCGGGAAACCCGGCCTTTTCCCACAGCGTGCAGGCCGTCCCGTCCTACGGCTTCCAAGCCTTGCTCCACAGCACGTAAATCTCGTGAATGGCCCGGCGCTCCAGCGGCGTCCATTCGGCGGTGCGCTCGGCGAGCGTCTTGTATTCGCCAAAGCGCGGGTCGCGCTCGACCGCGAGCTGGTAATTTTCCAGCGCCTCCTTCGTCCTGCCGGTGCCCCAGTAGCCGAGCACGAGTGAGTAATAGTCGTAGTGCGACTTGAAGCCGCTCATCTTCACCGCCACCTCGAACTCGTGCACCGCCTCGGCGTAGTCGCCGAGATTGAAATAGGCCCAGCCCGCGCGGTTGTGCATCGGCCCGGTGTCCTTGAGCGCGACGGATTTCCTGATGTCCGCCCGCGCCTCCTCCTTCCGCCCGAGCAGCGCCAGCGTGTAGCCGCGGTTCGAGTAAGCCTGCGAATCCTCGGCGTTGGCCTTGATTTGCTGGTTCAGGTTTTCCAGCTTGGGAGTGGTCTCGACCGGCACCGGCTCCGCCCGGACGGTTAACGAGATCAGACACAGGGACAGCACAAAAATACGCGAGGGGTTCATGCGGGGAATCTTCGTTGAGGACGGCGCAAGGGCAAGGTTTTGGTGCGGGAGTGGATTCAGGCGCGGCGAAGGGATTGCCTTTTCTACGGCGCGCGGACTAAACGTGAAGCCATGCCGCTGAATTTTGAATGGGACGGGAAGAAGGCGAAGGCGAACGCCGCGAAGCACGGCGTGAGTTTCGAGGAGGCTGCGACGGTCTTTGCCGACCTGCTCTCGCTGACGATTCCCGATCCGGATCATTCGCAGGTGGAGGAGCGTTTCATCATCCTGGGAAAGTCGCACACCGGGAAATTGCTGGTTGTCGTGCATACCGAAAGGGGCGACCATCTGCGCATCATCAGCGCCCGGCGGGCGAGCCGCCGGGAAAGAAAAAACCATGAAGAAGGCAACTAGCAAGACAGCCGTTCCCGCGATGCGGGAGAACTACGACTTCGCCGGCGGCGTGCGCGGCAAATACGCGCGCCGTTCCGCGCAGGGCACGAATGTGGTGCTGCTGGAGCCGGACGTGGCGAAAGCATTCCCCAGCGCGGCCGCGGTGAATGAGTCGCTCCGTGCGCTGGCGGGCATCATCCGCCGAAGGAAGGAATTGCCGGCGGCGTGATGGCATGAGGAGACTTTGAGGAAACAATCAGTCTGTTCGTTGATGCTTTCCCTAGTTAGAAGGAAACCCAGTTTATGCCACAACTCGAAGGAATCAGCATCCAGAACTACCGGGCCTTGAAGAATGTTCGGATGGGGAGAACCAAGGACACCCGCGATCACACGCCGCTGCCGAAGATGGCGGCTCTTGTCGGGCCGAATGGATCCGGAAAATCCTCGTTTCTCGATGCGCTCGGTTTTCTTGGGGACTGCCTTACTGGAAATGTCGAGGAGGCTTGTGACCGCGAGCACCGCGGGGGGTTCGAGAGGATGCGAACGAGCGGGGCCGGCGGACCGATGGTGTTTGATTTGTACTATCGCGAAAGCTCGGCGGAGAGACCGATCAGCTACGAGCTTCACATTGGTTTGGACGGGCAGCGTCGCCCTTCGGTGGCGTACGAGCGGCTGAGGCAGAGAAACGAAAACCAAACATGGGGGGCACCGCTTTCGTACCTCGAACTCGAACATGGGAAGGGATTCGCATGGATGGGGGAAAAAGACAAAAAGACAAACAAGAACATCAAGGAGCACGTTAAGCTGGACGATGCGCGCAAGCTCGGGATCGTCAGCCTGGGCAATCTGTCGCAGCATCCGAACATCGTTCGTTTTCGTAGGTTTCTTGAGGGCTGGTATCTCTCCTACTTCGAGCCATCCAAGGCTCGTGCATTGCCTATGGCTGGTGCGCAGAAGCATCTGAACCGGACTGGAGAGAACCTGGCGAACTACTTGCAATTCATGGAGCGCCAGCTTGGGAATGCGGAATTCAACAAGCTGCTGGGTAAGGTGGCAAAAGGAATCCCAGGGATAGAAAAAATTCACTCGAAGCCATCGGATGACAAGCGGCTGCTCATCCAGTTCAACGAACGCGGCTACAAGGATGTGTTCTATCAGGCAGACATGTCCGACGGTACGTTGAAGTTTCTCGCATACCTGTTGTTGCTAGAAGATCCGGAGCCATCACCGCTGATTGGTATCGAGGAGCCTGAGAATGGGCTGCACCACAAACTGCTTGGACCGCTCGCGCAGACTATGAGGACTTACGCGCAAGGTACCGGCCCGCAGGTTTTCGTGACCACTCATTCGCCCTATTTTGTGGATGCGCTGACGCCGCCGGAGGTATGGACAATTGACAAGGCTGCGAATGGATTCAGTGAAATTCGCTGCGCGGCGGACGAAGATGTGGTTCGCGCAATGTTTGCTGAAGGCTTGCCGCTTGGCGGATTGTGGTTCAGCGGACACTTTGGACACGGGAACCCAGCATGATTTTCCACGTTCTCGTCGAGGGCACTTCAGACGAGCCCACAGTGAAGGAAATCCTCACTCGCCAGTTTGGGCTCGTCCAAGGTTCGCAGTTTCAAATCCACCCACACGGTGGAAAAGGGAAACTCCCTGCCCACCCGGCAGCCAAGCCTCCTCCGACCGACAGGACGCTGTTTGGTCAGTTGCCTGCCACGCTCCGCGCCTACGCGGTGAAGGGAAATAAGGTGTGCATTGTCGTCCTGGTGGATCAGGACGATGACGACTGCGCGCAATTGCTGGCGGATCTGCAAGCGATGCTGGCGGCTTTGAAGGCGCGTCCGGCGAATGTAATTTTCCGAATTGCAATGGAGGAGATCGAAGCGTGGTTCCTCGCGGATCGCGCGGCGATTCTCGCCGCTTATGGGAAGGCGAATTTCACTGGTGTTCCGACGAAAGACACGGACTTGGTTGACGATCCTTCGGACGTCCTTGCTGGCTGTCTCGGCGTGCCGCTTCCTTGCACTGGGCAGATGAAAGCGGAGTGGGCGGAAAACATCGGGCCGCATCTCAATTTAAAGAAACCGGAGTCGCCGAGTCTTGCAAAGTTTATCGAGGGAATCGGGCGCTACTGGAAGATGGCGTAGGTAACATTGTAGAGGAGGAAGACGAAACAGGAAGAGCCTGATAGCTGCACCATTCACACCACCTCCACCGGACACTTCGGCAGCGCTCGCAGGAAGGCGCTCCCGTAGTTCTTCGTGAGCACGCGCGGGTCGAGGATGACGACGATGCCTTTGTCCTGCTTGGTGCGGATGAGGCGGCCGACGCCTTGGCGGAGTTCGAGGATGGCTTCGGGGAGCGAGTAGTCGCGGAAGGGGTCGCCGCCGTTGGCCTCGATGAGTTCGAGGCGCGCCTCGATAAGCGGCGTGTCGGGCACGGCGAAGGGGAGGCGGGTGATGATGACATTTGAGAGCGCCTCGCCGGGAACATCCACGCCGCTCCAGAAACTCTTCGTGCCGAAGAGCACGTGGCGGTCGTCCTTTTTGAACTCGGCGATGAGGCGGTGCCGCGTGAGGCCTTCGCCCTGCACGAGGAGCGTCATGTCGTGATCCTCGTCGAGTTTTTCGCGGCAAAGGGACGCAACGTTTTGCATCGTCTTGTAGCTCGTGAAGAGGACGAATGCGCGTCCGTGCGTCATCGCGGTGAAGTGCTCGATTTTCTCCGCGAGCGCCTGCTCGTAGGCGGCATCGCGCGGGTCGGGCATTTTCTTCATCACGTAGAGGCGCATCTGCCGCTCGTAGTCGAAGGGCGAGCCGACGCGCAGCGCGTGGACGTCGTCGGCGCCGATGCGCGTGCGGAAGTAGTCGAGCGCGGCGTCGCCGGTGCCGAGCGTGGCGCTGGTCATGATGCATGTGTTGTCCTCGCGGAAGAGGAGCGCGTGCAGGTGCGCGGCGATGTCCACGGGCGCGGCGTGGAGATTGTGATACTGCGTGGTCTTGCCGCTCTGCTCGACCCAATAGACGTGCTGCTCGGCGTCCTGCTTGAGGAACGTCGCGAGGTTCGAGCGCGCGTCGCGGATGCGGCGTCCGAGGTCCTGCAACTCCGCCTTCGTGAGTTCGTCCTCGGTGGCTTTCACCGACTGCACGACTTGCGCCTGCAGCCGCGTGAGGTCGGCGGAAAGTGTGTCCGGCACGAAGTCCGGCTGCCGCACGCGATACTCGCGCCCCTTTTTGAAATCCGCGCTCGTGCCGACTTTCCCGAAAAACTCCTCGGCCTTTTCGAGCGCATTGCTCACCTCGCGCACGCCGTCGGGATTGCGCAGCACTTGGAAGAGGCCCTTCTTCGTCTTCGGATTGTAGAGCCGGTGCAGCGCGTAGCGCAGGCCGTATTGCGAGACGTTGAGGCCGATCATTTTCGACGCCACGCCCTCGACGGTGTGCGCCTCGTCGAAGATCACAAAGTCATTCGCAAAAAGGTAGCCGCTCTCGTCTTTGTCCTGCTCCGCGATGCCGCCGAGGCTGAGGAAGAAAAGCGTGTGGTTCATCACCACGAGGTCGGCGCTCACGAGCTGCTTGCGCACGCGCTGGTAATGGCAGCGCGGGTTGTTGCCGCAGGTCTTCGGCGTGCAGATGTGCGGCTCGCTGCACACGAGCGACCACACGTGCGAATCCGGCTCCACCGCGAGGTCGCTCAGCGAACCGTCGTCGGTCGTCTGCGCCCATTCCCAGATGCGCTTCAGCTCCTCGGTTTCCGTCGATGTGAAAAGCTCGCCCGCCTGCGACATCGCGCGCTCCAGCCGAGTCGGGCAGACGTAGTTCGCGCGGCCTTTCCAAAGGATCGCGCTGAAGTCATCCGAGCCCGCTTCGTCCTTCGCGGGCAATGCGCCAGGCCGCGCTCCAAATTGTCCCGCGAGCACCTTCCGCACGATGGGGATGTCTTTGAAAATAAGCTGCTCCTGCAAATTGATCGTGTGCGTGGAGACGACCGCCTTTTTGTTTTGCGACTTCGCCCACATCACCGCCGGGATGAGATACGCGAGCGATTTCCCCACGCCCGTCCCCGCCTCGACGACAAGATGCTTCCGCTCCGCCAACGCCTCCGCCACCGCGACCGCCATCTCCTGCTGCTCCGGCCGATACTCGAAGCTCTTCGCCTCCGACAGCAGCCCATCCGGGGAAAAAATCTTCCGGATGGTCTCCGCAAAATCGGACGGTGATCCGCTGTCGGGTGAAATCATGTGAGCCGCGCAGCATCCGCATCGCGGCGCGTGAAGCAACTCCGCAGGCGAACCGCTGTAGCCGCCTACGGCAGTACGGCGAGTTCCAACAGCACCGCTGCCGCACGCTGCCGACCATCGGCGGTGACGAATGCCTTTTCCTCAGCGACGAGTGCCGATGCGATGTGCAGCGCGTCGTTCGTGCGGATGAAAACAGGCGGCGTCTGTGAAAAGCACGCTTCCAGCACCTCGCCAAATTTTCCGCGCACCACATCAGTTTCCACCTGCACCCGGACTTCGCCCGCAGCCACATCGCCTGTGAGCTGTGCAAACAGCGCCGTGCCCTGACCGTGTGGAACCATCCCCTCCGCTTCAAGCCGACGAAACACGGTTCTCGCCTCGTGCAGCGCGAGCGTGCCCGTCACCACCGGCCCGAACAGCGCCAGCGCATCAAATTGCGCGGAATCCGCCTCCTCCACATAGAGCTTCACCAGCGCCGACGAATCCCAATAGCTCATCGTCAGCGGCGATCTTCGCGAAGCTCGTCGAAGATTTGCTGGAGCGGCGTGCCCTGCTTCCCCGTCACATTGCGTTCGCGCACCTGCCGCAGCCTCTCCAGCCACGCCCGGTGCGATTCCACCGCGTCCTGCGGCGGTGCAGGCTCCGCCTCATCCACCACCACCTGCCCGCCTTCCGTCGCCACCCGGTAGCGCCGGTGCGGCCCCGGATGCGGCAGCAACGACGCCGGCAGGCGCAATGTCCCCGTCTCATCCGATTCAACGATGGTACTCATGCCCGCGAAGATGCCGGAACTCCTGCGCTTCGCAAGCACTCCGCCGTGCCCTGCTGCTCCGGCCGATACTCGAAGCTCTTCGCCTCCGACAGCAGCCCATCCGGAGAAAAAATCTTCCGGATGGTCTCCGCAAATTCAGACGGTGATCCGTTGTCGGGTGAAATCATGTGAGCCGCGCAGCATCCGCATCGCCGCGCGTGAAGCAACTCCGCAGGCGAACCGTTGTAGTTATCTGTAGATGTGGTCTGCGCTTCGCCAGCACTCCGCCGCTGCAACGCTATCCGCGAAAAGCGCCAGCCCGCCGTCCTGGCAGCAACGCCCGCAACGCCGTTGCGACCATCTGCTCAATCTACGAAGCCGCGAAGGCCGGCAGGACGGTGCATGCGAAGGAAGCCCGCGCGCGGAACGCCGCCCTACGGCTTCGTAATCTCGATCCGGTAGAACTTCTTCGCGCCCGTCGCGCTGGTATCGGTCACGGTGCGCTGGTTGCCGTTGTCGGCTTGAGTGGTGGTGGTGAGCGGCTGCCAGGTGCCGGTCGTCAGGTCGGTGCAATAGGTCACCGTGTAGGTCCGGCCACCAGTGAGGACGAGCGGGCTGAAGATGATGCTTTTCTGCGCGGGCTGGCCGGGCACGGGCGCGATGGAAAGCACTAAACGCGAGTTCGAATCAAACGGCACCAGCCCGGCGGTGTATTTGAAGAGGTTCGTGTGGCCACTTCCGTCGGTCACCACATTCGGCGCGGCGAGCGGGTTGTTCAGCCCGAAGTATTGCACCTGCCATGCGTCATCAATGCCATCGCCTGCGTAGCTTCCGTAGTTGTCGGGAATCGTGTTGAGCACGCTGAGACTCAGCGAGGCGGTGAAGCCGCTGGCGACACCTTGCACGCTCGCCGCAGTGTCCTGGTACACGATGCCCGCGATGGCCACGCCGCCTGTGCTGATCGAGGTGATTGGCCCGCCGAGCACGCTCCAAATGACTGTCGTGGGATCGAGCGCGAGCCCGGTACCGTCATCCAGCAAACGCACGGCAGCGATCTGCTTCGTGTCGCCCTCGTTGATCGTGGCAGGCGCGGCACTGAGATAGATGCCGCTGGCGAGATCGTAGAGCTGGCCGATGTAGCCATGCTTCGCGATTTCGATGGGCAGGACGACGGATGAGACACCGGTGACTCCACCCACGCTGCCATCGTTCGTGTAGTTCGCGCTTGTCGTGCGCGTACCGCCGGAGTCGGCGGTGTCAGTGATGATGGAATAGTTCGCGCTGGTGCGCGGGCCTGCGGTGGCGGCGGAAGTCAACAGGACGGAGAGAAGGACTGCGCGGGTTTTCATGGTTCAGTTCCCGGTCGTGGCAGCGGCAGTCTTCAGGGCGTTCTGAACGGGCGTGGGGGAAAGCAGGTTCTCAAGCCGTGCGATGCGGGTTTCACGTTCCCTCTCGCGTGCTTCACGTGCTTTGTCCTTCGCTTCGAGTTCGGCGAGGCGTTTCTCAAGGTCACCGACGCGCTTGTGCTCCTTGAGAAACTCATTTAGCAGCATTGCATTCACCTGCTCGTAGCGGACAGTTTGGATTTCGCCATGGTCGTCGCGAACCACGAGTTCGGGATTCACTTCGTTCACTTCCTCGGCGATGAGACCCCATTGGGGAATGCCCTTGGGGTCAAACTCAGGCTTGTATCGGAAGGTCACTGGTCGGAGTGAAAGGATCGCCTCGCTCGATTTGTCCATATTGACGATGTCCCGCTTGAACCGGCGCGACGATTGGAGCGTGCCCAACAATCCTGCGCCACTCACATAGACTGGTGCTGCTCCCGAAACTGTGGTTCCGGTGACTCCGGAAATGTAGGCCAGCACATGGGTGCCCGGAGTGCCGATTCGCATGACTCCCGATTCGGATGCGACGCCTGGGTGTCCAACGTAAATGTTGTTGTTGCCGCCGGTGAGCAGATAACCGGCTTGGAATCCAATGGCGAGGTTGCCATTGCCAGATGGGAGGGACTGAAGTGCATTCAAACCAAACGCAGTGTTCTCGTAACCATGCACGTTAAGCTGGAGCGCCCCATATCCAGTCGCAGTGTTGTTATATCCATCCGAGTTTGTAAATAACGCCTTCCAACCACTGGCGCTGTTATTGTTACCAATCGTGTTCGAGTTAAGCGCACCGTATCCGTTGGCGGTATTGCTGATGCCTGTCGTGTTGGTGTATAATGCCAGAGCGCCCGTGGCGGTATTTTGATATCCACTTGAATTACTATATAGCGCCTGTAAGCCTACGGCCGTGTTTTGATATGAGCCTAAAGCATTGTAATAGAGCGCCTGGTAACCTATGGCTGTTTCGCTTGTGCTCACGCCACTAGCAAGCGCCCCGCTACCAACCGCTGTGTTGTACTGTACGCCACCATCGATTACATAACCTAAAACTCCGCCGGACATTGCATTGGCTCCGATGGCGGTGTTGTCACTCGAATAGTCTTTAATCGATCCCAGCGCTCGTGCTCCAATCCCCGTATTATAGTCGCCTCCATTGTATACAGTGCTGTCGTTTCCAGAATTTGGCCCAAGGTAGAGATTCGATGTGAGTAAGGCATTCATGAACCTCGTAGCGCCTAAATTCAGCAGCCCTTTGGTGCTAACCGAGTTGCCAAAGACGATATTTCCAGTGTCAATCTCACCCGCAGAAATCGTGTTGGCTGCAATGTTTCCGCTGGCGTCACGCTTTACAATCGAATTTGCGATACTCCCGCTCGTCGCCGCGTTTGCCAGAAGCTCGGCGCTGTGGATGTTTGCAGCGGTTGATCCACCGACGGTGGAAACCACCGTAGCACTTTGCGTCCCTGTCACTTCCCCCATGAGTGCACCGGTAAAGCTATTGGCGGCAGTAGCGGTAGAAGCGTTTCCATTGAGGGCACCCGTGATGGCGACGCCGCTCGCGATTTGGTTACTGCCGACACTGCCCGGCGCGATGCTGGCCGATCCGACCGCACCGGCAGCCAGCGTCGCAGACGTAACCGATCCGGCAGGGAAATAACCATTCGGAGCGAGGCGCTGGTCCGGCGTGAGTAGCTGGAAACCGTGCGTGCCGTCATTGAACCAGACCCGCAGGCGCACATCGGCGTTGGCGAAGACGCTGGTGGGCACAGCCGTCATATTTGTGATCGTGGTGTCTCCCAGCAGCACGGAGTAAAGGCCATTCGTCACGGTGAGCGTGATTGCAGCGGACGGCTGTGAGCCCGCAGTGCTCGTGCCGTCATTACTCCAATAGCTGGTGGTGCCGTTTGTGTTCACTAGCGCAAACGCGAAGGAGCCGGAGCCGGTGAAGTTCAACGAGCCGACGGCAACGCGGCCCTGATAATTGATGAGCTGCGGCACCTGCGCATGGAGCGCCGTGGCGGTGATGAGGAAGACAAGGGCGAACGCCCGGCTGAAGAAGGTTTTCATAGTATGTTTGATGGAGAGGTTTGTAATGTGGGATGAAATGGCTGGTGTGCTGGCCGGTGGTGCCAACCGGCCAGATTTCCGAAGCTCCGGCGTCTGGCACAGACGCCCTGCAAGGCTAGCCGCCAACGGTGATTTCCACGGTATTGCTCCACACGCCCACCTGCGCATCGCCCACGCGGTAGATGGCGCGGTATTTCCACTTGGTCGGCGTGGCGGGGAGCGGGAAGGTGTCGGTGTAGTTGGGCGTGGTGTCGTAGGTGAGGAAGACCCAGCCTTTGCCGTCGCC
>CAIRYQ010000088.1 GCA_903882875.1 uncultured Spartobacteria bacterium
AGATCGAACGCACCTTTGCCTGGCTGGGCAACTACCGCCGCCTGGTCGTCCGTTACGAAAATCACCTCCTGATGTATCAAGCCTTCTTCCATGTCGCTTGCTCGCTCATCACCCTTCGATACTTATGAAACCACTTCTACTCCTCACGGCACTCGGCGTTCTCGCCTTCTCAGCTTGAAGATGCCATCGCTGCATCTTCAATTCGCTTCCAGCCATGCTCAGTGCTGAACAACTCACTACGCTTGCCGGGCAGCAGGTGTTCATCGGCACATCATCCTGGAAATATCCCGGATGGTGCGGACAGCTCTACGATGAGCAGAGGTATCTCACCCGCGGCAAATTCTCAGAGGCCAAGTTCGATCGGGAATGCCTGACGGAATATGCGCAGACATTCTCCTCGGTGTGCGCTCAAAGCTCGCAAGGGCTGCCTCTGTGGAGGCATCACTGTTACGCGAGGTTGATCGGTTGCCTTGCTACTTTGCGGTTACGATCACGCTGTCCATCCAAATCCGCGCTGTGAGATCCGTCAACTCATCGGAAGTTTTCGCCTGAGTGATGCCGACCACGAACATCTCTGCGCCGGCTGCAAATACCTGCATCAACTGCATGTCGTTGCTATCTCGAACGTGCATCGAAAACCCGTCTGGCTGGAGAGTGGAAATCATCTCCTTGAACGCATCGTCGTGGGTAAAAGAGGAACGATTGAGCGGGCGGACATTGCAAATCGACGATGTCGCCAAATAACCATGCGTCGCAAGGAAGAGCCCATCGGGATGCGCAGTCGCAGCATCGTTCAGGAGTACGGAAGCAGCCCGCATATTGCGCGTCTTTGAATGACCAACAATCAGGACAATGCCGCGGCACAACCGGATCGCCTCGCCAAGCGCATCCATGTTCGCTTTGGATCGGCAGAACTGCGACGCGCGCATCCTGAATCCACGCTTTCATGCGTATTTTCAATTCTGTCGTTAGGTCTTCGGCGTGGGCCGTAAGAAGTGTGCGGTAGCGCAGTCGAGTTTCGCCTGCATCTTCGCCGGCGTGATCCGGCGCAGGGACACCACCGCCTTTTGCACGGCCTGCTCATGTTCTAGGGCACGTTCCGAAATCTGCGACGTGCATTCCCTTAAAACGATTTCTGGAACGCAGAGGCGAATCAACCCCTTCGCGCCGAGGGCTGAAAGAGTGTGAAAAGCAAGCGTACCATCGCCGACGAAGGCCCCCAAAAGCGCACTGCTATCCAGCAGTACATGAACATCGGGCTCTTTGGCTGGATCTAAATCCGTCTTGCGGGTGGGCATAGGGAAAGTCCGGGAAGCTGGTGAGGAAGTGACTTACTACCTGACGGTCTACGAGCGTATTGCAACCTTTCCCAACCAGCGACAATCCAGCGTGAATGCTGCAATGTTGTAGCCGTCACGAGAAAGCTTTTCCGCCTGCGCTTTGAAGTGCTTTTGCGCGGCCCCGAGCGTCTTTATATCCCGCAAGCCTGATGACCGGAACGACTGGCAGAAAAACCAGCCGACCAGATAGATTCCGTGCGTCTCGTTTCGTTTGCGGAGGTATGTGTCGCGCAGTTGTGTCTGCATCGCTTTGCGGAGTGATCGCTGTTCATCTTTGGAATGACCGAGTTTCACCTCGATGGTCACGGCGAACGGACCGGCTTCCACCCGAATATCTGATCGCTCGCGACTTTCGACCTTCGGTTCCATGTTGATAACGATACCGCCCGGCCGGAACTCGCGCCGCAAGTGCCGAGCAATCTCGACTTGCAACGCTTCTTCGTTGCGCGGCTGGCCCTTGTCCCACAGGGCGTTGATGCCATCGGGATGCAGGGACTTTTCATAACGTCGCAACGATGCCAACACCGCACGCTGAAGCGAATCGTTGTCACAGACGAACGTGCCTCCCTCAGTGCCGAGGAATTGAATGAACTGGGAAGCATCCGGCACAGTCCGGCGCTGAGTATGGGCATTGATTTTTGCGCGTTCGATGGAACGCCCCGGCCACCAAGCGCCGCACAATTCTTCCGTGCTGCGGAAAATTGCCTGCAACTCGGCGACCGCGCCATGTGATTCGAGCGCGTTCTGGAGCGTGCTCTGAAAATGATAGACGTGATCCAGTGAGCTTAAAGAGTATGCCCCCTCATGACGAGGTGCATCTTTCAGCGGAAATAGCCGAATCAAGAGTCCGTAGAGCGCGGCGAGCAATGACACGGGCATCTCGCTGACTCTCGCCCCGCGATCCCGCCAGTCGAGCCACTCGGCATGCTCGAGAAACAGCTTCCTAGCTTCGCCACCGTTTCCCGTGAGCAATGGCCACGCATTTCCCCACAACTCTGGCACGGTGAAAATGCACGCGGCGATGGTGGCACGGCGCGAAGGGCTCTCCGGCAGCGCGGCGTATTCATCCAGCCGTTTCGCGGCGAGACGCCGAGCCGCGTCTGGCGATTGATCCCTCAGATAGCGGAGTCCGCTCGTGTATGACTCCGGCTGGAGAGGCACAGATTCGAGCACACCCGCGAGCGCAGCTTCCACCCCGGGATTCCATGCCTCCGGCTTGAGCTGGGCGTAGATGGGTTGATTGCCCTCCCATTGCCGGCGGAATTCGTCCGTCCACACACTGCGCATCATTTCGGGGGCCGCATCCGTGAGGCTGGTTAGCAGCGAGGAAAACTGCTCACCCAGCGAACCGCAGCATCGAAAAACTGCCTGCGCCCACATCGGCTTGATTGCAGCACGAAGCTCCCGATCATCGCGTAGGCGCGAAGCATGGATATCCAGCGCATACACGATGCTGAAGTAATGATACGGCGTCTGATTCGGTGCCGGTTGCTTTATCTCGATCCCGATGAGAAAGCTCCGCGAGAACTTCACAAACTCGGTTCGCAATTCATCAGAGACTTCAGCCCAGCCCTTGAGACTCGCAATGCCGTGGCACTTGAAAAATTCGGAAGAGTGCCCCTCTGGCGGCGGCTGCGACAATGCGATGCAGATTTCTGTCCATGCGCCGATTTTCCCCTCCCGGCACGCCTCGATCGCATTTTTCAGATGCTTCTCGTGGCTGTATTGCTGCGGCTTCATCTTCCGCTCTTGAACTCGGAGCCGAAGCTTCTCGTCGGACTCCTCACACAACCGGCGAAGGGTCGCGAAGATCCCAGCCTCGTCGGCGGGCGGAAGTTCGGCGCGCAGTTCGGCGGATGCTGCGTAGGCGCGTTCGAGCGGTTCACGAAGTTGCTCATCCAACCGCCAGACGATGCGGCTGGTGAAAAAAGCGAGCACCGTTGCCCGGTGGCCGACGGCTTTCGCAGTTTCATCGAGCAGCCATTCGTGGTCTTCACACTGAATCGGAAAATCCAACGTGAAGAGATGTGCCTTCGTGGCGGCGGGCCACTCGTCCGCGAGTGCGAGCAAAAGGGCGCGCCGTCTTTCAGGCAATTCCAGTCCGAGCCTTCTCATTGCTTGGTCGCTGGAACCAAAGGACCAATGAAAATCCTCACACTGCCAAATCAGGAATGACGTCACCGCTCGCCTCACATCCTCCCGATCCAATGCGTCAATACCTGCTGCGACGAGTGCGTCGGCAAGTTTTCCAAACTCACTGTCATCACTGAAACGCAATCGCAGCTTGGAAAAGCTACCGAGCAGAGCAGGCACATCCTCCACCGTGACCTCCCTCGCGAGCCGGCCCATGATCATTTCAAAAGCGCCAATGGAGCCGCTGTTTTTCTTCCGTAGGAAAGACGCGAGCTGCCTCGGCTTCCAACCACGATCCAGCAATGCTTCCATCGCAGATCCCGCCACGTTGTCCTTCGGCGATGCGGCGAGATTTTTAAGCCGAGCCTCGGGCCAGCCTCTCCCGAAACGCCACAACACGCCCGGCAGATGGTCTTCGAGAAAATCATCGCCACCCTTGGAGACGCTTCGCCAAAACTCCTCCCAAAATTTGCTGTCGCAACACTCGCGCGCGATGTCGAAAGCAAGATCGCGGACCACACGTGGCTGCGTCGTGTCGAAGAGCCACGGACGGAGTTGGGCGGCAATTTTCGGATGCTTGAGCGTGGAGAGATGCGCGTGAAGGTCGTGCTCCGCCGTCGCCTGTGCGGCGGCGGTGGCAGCCAGAATCGCATCCACTGCCGCGCTGCGTCTCTCATTGGACAGACTGCCGAAGTCCGCCCGCAGCAGCGTGCGGGGATCGTTATTGAGCAGGAAATTGAAGAACTCCTGCGATTGCGCGGCGAGGTTCGCAGCGGTTGTCGCAAGCTGCGGAAAGGAACGCCAGTCGCCACCGGGTTCCGGGCAGCCGAAAAGCTCGGCGAGTTGATCGACCTCGAAGCCGCTGAGCATCGTGCTCGCAAGGAATTCGAGATCGGACTGGTTTTGGAACCGGTGAAATCCGTGGTGTTCCTCCATCAAGTGCGATGCCTTCCGCACCGCGTCCCTCACGATCTCGCGGGTGAGTGCGGGCTTGCCGGGCAGATTCAGCGTGAAGCTGTCACGGAACATTTCATCAAGCGAGAGGCACTCCGGCTGCGGCTCGTCGAGCGCGATTCCGTGGCGTCCGCAAAACACAAGGGTGCCCGCGAGCAGCAGAATCGCATGCTCCCACGCCACGACGTTTGCCGCCTGCCCGGCGTCTGCGATGCGCCGGTCTTCGCCAAATTCACGTCGCACACGACGGCGACACAATTCGGTGTAGGTCAGCCGTTCAGCACCGCCTTTCTGAAATTCATCCACCAGCCACTCCAGCGAGCGTGGCCACGCGGCAAATTCCCCAAAATCGTTTCGCTCGATCCAGTCGAAGAATTCGTCCGTCTTCTCAAGCCCTCGATTGTGAATGAGCGCGACTTGCTGCGTGCGAGAAAGCGATTCGAGCGCGAACGCAGCGGGATTTCCGATCCCACCCCACATCGCGTGAACTTCACTCGCGAAGGACGAACTCCATTCCGCCGGGCGGCAGGTCAGCAGCAGACGCAACCCCGGCGCGAGACCGCGAAGGCTCCTCAGCACCAGTTTCAGCCGGTCAAAATAGTTTGCCTCACGGAGAAATCCTTCGTCCAATCCATCGAAAACGAGACGCACTGGTTTCGTCTGCGCCAGCGCATTTCGCCATTCGGGAGAAACCGTCACATCTGCGCGGACATCCGCGCCAAACTCTTTGCACTCAAAGCGGACAACACATTCGTCGGCGAAACCGGATATGCCACCCTGTTCGATCAATCGAACCTCTGCCGACTTTCCCGCGCCGGGTCGTCCCAGCAAAAATAGGCAGCGATGCTTTGCCAATGAACCAGCGTGAAAGAAACCCATGCGCGTCATGACATCCACGTCGGGAGGCTCTCCGAACATACCACCGAAGCCGCGCGGCCCTGGGTCGGGTGCCTCATTGAGGTCACGCCAGACTCTGAATAGCGAGAGCGGTTTGTTCTGCACTGCGAAATGATAATGAAGAACTCGCTCAATTCAACGCTTGAAATTCGGGATTCGCGAATTACGAATACGAACATGTTGAAGGCGCAAGACGTTCTTGTGGTGCTAAAGCTCGCCTCCCTTGCATCGGGAGAAGCGACTTCTTTTGCCTCGCTCGCCGAAAGTCTCTCAATGAGCGCTTCCGAGGTATTTGCAGCGACTCGTCGTGCGGCCACTTCACGGTTGCTGACCGAGCAGCCAAGTCCGGCGTCCGGGGTCGCGCGATATCGGCCCTCCGCCCCAAATCTTCGGGAGTTTCTGCTTGGCGGATTGCGTTACGTCTTTCCCACAGAGCCAGGCAAACCAGCACGCGGATTTTGCACAGCTCAAAATGCCCTACCTCTGTCTGCGCGATTCAACCGCACGGCGAATGAACTCCCGCTTGTGTGGCCGCATGCCGATGGGGACACCCGCGGTCATGCCCTCAAGCCGCTCTATCGCTCTGCACCTGATGCCGCGCGGCGTGATCCGCGCTTGTATGCATGGCTTGCTCTCGCTGATGCGCTGCGCGCAGGTGACGCACGTGTCCGGACGGAAGCGGCGGCGGAAATCGAAAAGCTCATCACCGAACTCAATGCCCGCGTCCGATAACCTCATCCGCGTCGCCCGCGCTCTTGCCCCGATTCACGAACATCGGTTCGTTTTTGCCGGGGCAAGCATCCTGCCGCTGCTGCTCGACGATCCCGCCGCACCGCCACCGCGTTTCACCGAAGATGTGGATACCGTTGTGGATGTGATTTCCTACGGAAGATGGGAAATTCTCCAGCGCCGTCTTTACGAGTGCGGCCTGCGCGTGCGCGCCGACAGCTCAGTAGGCAAAGGACGAATCTGTCTTTTCCATCTCGGCGAGATCGAAGTGGACATCATGCCGGTGCATACACCCGAGATTTTGCCACCGAGCCGAATGCTCGAATTGGGATTTCAATCCGCCGAGCCATTCCAACTCGCCGACGATCTAGAAGTGTTTGCGTTGTCCGCACCGTCGCTGCTCGCTGCGAAGTTGGAAGCTTTCTTCGAGCGTGGCATCCGTCAGCTTCCGACCAGCAAGGACCTGGACGATATTGTAGCTCTCTTCGACGGGCGTATGCGACTCACGGACGAAATTTCGGATGCCACGCCGGAAATGAGGGTATTCATTTCTGATGGCCTCCGCCGATTTCTGGCCAACGGAAACGTCTTGGATGTCATCGCCGATGCCATCCGAAACCCAGAGCATGAACGTCGGATTTTAGCGAAGATGCGGCTGGCAATTTAGGCGCTCATCGCCCGCTTGATGCTGTGCTCGAACGGATCGCTCACTTCGGCAAGCAGCGCATTGAGCGTCACACTGTGAGCTGTGATGCTCAGTTTGTCGTCGCCGACGATGTCGAGGTGGTTGTGAAGAATCTTGGCATCGGAGACGGCGGTGAGGATGCGTCCGGCGTTTTCCGGGGCGATGTCGAAGATGATGCGGCTCTGGCTCGCGCCATTCGTGAAGCACGCGCGGGATCAATTGATTCCGGGCACACGCCGATATCGGTGGCGCGCACGATCAAATCATGCGCGGTGCGATCCTCGATCTCCGTGACCTTGTAGGTCATCAGGCGCGTATCCTGATGATGCCAGCGATCCATCAATCGCCGACAGCGCCCTGCACGAGCCGCGGCAGATCGCGGGTGATGTGCGTGGTGTGTTTGCGGGCGAGTCTTACCGCTGCCGTGACAAGAGAGTCCGTGCAAAAAAAGAGGAGGCCCGCGTGTGTCGTGCGAATCCCGCTGTTTTCGCAGCGGCAGGAAGGCCAGACCGGGTTGGACAGTCTGGTCCTGCGTTTCTCGTGTTGTCTCCACGCGGGGACATTCAACGCCTCCGTCGCTCCGCCCTGCATGCCGTGCGCTCGCGATCCACCGCGATGCTGGCCTTCCAGCGCGGTGTGCGGACGGATTCCGCAATCGCTTCCTCGCCCAGATATTCGCGCACTTCCTCCGCCATCCGCTGATTCAGCGCCCAAATGCCGGGATACCACTCGCCCTGCGTCGTCGCTGTGTCCTTGAGGCTGTGGCCCTCCGCGATGCCCTTGATGATGACCCCGTACCGGTAGTCGTGCGTGGCCAGGAACAATTCCAAATCCACGTTCCGTGCCGCCTCGATTGCCGGGTCCTCGTGCTCGGATGCTAGCAATTCGCCGAGCGTGATCGGTGCATCGAGTTCCGGGTCGTAGCCGACCTCCTCCTCGAATGACAGCACCGCGCTCCTGTGGTCGAGCTGCGTCCCAGTGCCCATGGTGTCCGTGCGGCTGGATCCCTGACTTCTGCGGCCACTGCGCATGTGGAGCACAGCGTAGTAGGCGATGTTGCCGGGCGTGAACTTCTTCCCGCTCTGCTCGACACGGTGAAGCATCTGTGCACCGATGACGATAGCGTCCTGCACGAGTTCTTCCGTGTCCTCGGCTCCGACCGGTTTTACGGACCTCGGCACGAGTGCACGAAGGCGTGGAGCGATTTGTTCAACGAGCAGATCTCCTGCTTGTGCTGTCATGGTGTGTTCCTCCTGTTTGGTTGCAGGCAGCCGCAAAAAACGGAAGGCAATGCCCCGCCATGCGACCACCAATGGTTTGGTGTGGGCCGGATGGCGCGGCGGTGAATCACGCGCCCGAGTGGACGCGTGAAATTGGGATTACGGGGGGGACCGGGTTTGGTGAATCAGGCGGGCTGTGGTGCCGGCTTGATCGGTTGTCGCGGGGGACGCGGGTGAATGTGCCGCTCAGAGCCAGAAATTGTGCAGCTTGCAGGCGATGGCGACGGCCTTGGCCAGCCGCGGCCAGACCGCCCAGAGGACGAATCCCACCGCAACCCATGCGAGCATGCTGAGTGTGATATTGAGTGCCTTCATTGTTGTTTTCTCCTTTCTCCAACTTCGTGCCTACTTCGTGCCACATGGTGTGGCCCGACCGATGGTTCAATGTTGTTCGTTGGTGCCGATGCCGGTACGCGTCAGGCGCACGCAGACGGGCTGAGCCAATCACTGGGTGACCGTGGTCTCGTTCATTTACATATAACGCGAGGATGGCGCTTGTTTCACGCAGAGCGCCTGTGCCTTCTGAACGTGGTATGAAGCCTTTGCGGTCAAATGGGCGCGGCCCCGTTGAGGCTCATGAATTGCAACTCCGTCCAGAGGCTTCGCTACTTCTTCAGCCTTTTCTGAAATACCTCGGATGAGAGATTCTGAGCTTGGTCTTTTTGCTCTGTTGTCATCCGTTTTCATTACACCGCTGCCTTTGGCGTACATGTTTGCGACGCGGACGTAGGCCTCGGCGCGGAATTTCAATCGCCCCGTGATTTATCGGCGGTGGTTGCGGAATCCGGTGCACATTTGGCGAAATCGGATCGTGTCCGGCATTCGATGGCAGACCCGCCGTTCCGCGCCTTCTCCCATTGTGCAGACGCTCCTCCCGCAGCGTGATCAGCCGCGCAGCACGACCGACTCTCCGTCGAGCGAAACATCCATAGCGCCCAGCACCCACGACGACACATCTGCCTTGCTTGCCCCGCTGCTCTCCACCAACTTCGCGAGCAGCGGCTCCCATGGCGTGCGCCCGTGCTCACCGTGGAGCGCCACATGCCTCAATGCGAGCTCGACTACTTGGCTCTGCCGGAGGTGTCGCGCCAACTGTTGATCGAGATCGAGGAACGTGGACGTCACGGTGCGAACCGCAAGCGACATGAACGACGTCCGCTCCATCTCCTCGCGCATTGCTGCCTGTTCGACGACACCGACCACAGTATCGGTAATCGCGCGCACCGTCGCCGAGCGCGGCTGCCCAATGAAGACCGCCGCTTCGCCGAACATGTCGCCCGCCTTTAGAAGACGCAGCGTCTGCGGCTGATCGCCCACGAGCCGGGTCGCCATGCAATCACCGCTGACAATGACGTAAGCTGCATCACCTGACTCACCCTCGGTGACGATGGCCTCGCCCGCCCTGAAAGTGAGCTGTGGCAATTGCGTAAGCCCTCGTGCAAACCGCTCGAGATCGCGCTGGAACTCCTGGACGTTCTGGTAGCGTTGCGCCGGGTCGGCATCGAGCGCTTTCACGCAGATTGATACGATCTGTCGCGGCAGCGGTTGTCCTTTGCGCGTGGCTGCCACATCCGGCGATGTCACATCCCCTTTCTCCGCCTGGGCCAGCGCCTCCTCGGGAGTAGCTCCGGTGTGCGGTGGCCTGCCACATAGGACGCGATACAACAATCCGCCCAAGGCGAAAATATCGGTGCGCTCGTCGAGCTTCCAATGTTCGCCAGTGGCCTGCTCAGGCGCCATGTAAGATGGCGTGCCCTCCTTATTGAGCATGTCACCGGGACCCTTCGGCAGCTCGGCCTTGCGCCGTGCGATGCCCCAGTCCACGAGGTAGATCTGCCCAAACGCCGCCACGATCACATTCGATGGCTTGAGATCGAGGTGCAGCACTCCCTTTGAATGCGCAAAGGCCAGGACATCGCAGATGCGCAAGATCACTTCGACAGCCGCCGAGAGCCCGTCCTCATCTTTCCGCTCATTTGCTTCGAGCATTTGCTGCAGCGTCTGCCCTTCGAGCACCTTCATGGTGAAAACGCTCGATCGCAGCTTGTCCGACTCCAACGCATAGACGGCCGGAATGTTTGGGTGGTCGAGTTGGGCGGTGACGCGCGCTTCGTTGACGAACATCTCAACCGCCTGATCGTCATTCATCAGCTCGGGACGCAACACCTTGAGCGCCACTTCGCGGCCGAGCACCCCATCGCGCACCCGGTACACCGCGCTCATTCCACCGCGGCCGAGAAGCTCGCAAACCTCATAATGGGGAAATTCACCCTGCAATTCCTCAGCCGAAAGCGGCTGCCAGTGGCTGGACTGGCGGGTTGGCAGCCTGCTCCGCGCAGCCAGCATGGCTCCGATTTGCGAATCGGCCAGCGTCTCACCCTGTGAAGGCCCGCCGACATCCGGCGTGGTGATGAGCTTTGTGGGGATGTTGCTCTGGGGGTCGGACATTGGGTATGTTGGAAACGCGCGCCACTTTCGGTGCGTAAATTCGGCGCGCAAGGGAATTGAAGCTCGAAGGCTGTGGCTCAACTTGGATGAAACCGTCATATCCCCCTCACTCCCGGATGTCGTTCCCCGCTCAGGCCAGCCGCGATGCGGCGGATGCAGAAGAAGATTCCTGACATTTTTACTCAATCTGCTATGGGATGGCGGTGAAGACAATTTTCTTCTCGCGCACTCCGGGAACCATGACCTATGAATCCCGCATAAGTGGGCCGCCACGCTGTGTCCGGAATGGAGCCCCAGACCACCACAATGACCACCCGCGACGTTAACACCCACCCGAATGCGAGCTGGCTCCGGGAACTCGCATCGCACGTGGATTACTCACGCTTTCGCCGAGTATGGCTCCATCCGATCACCGAACAGGCGGAGCAGGGCTACATCGCCGCCTGCTATGAGCGAGTCGCACAGCGGGCGAACAGCGAGGGCGAATATTTCCTCGCTTACGACGCGGCGAGTCATGGTCTGCGCTGCGCTGCGGCGGCGGATTTTCCGGCACACACGCTGACTGCGCTGAAGGTGACGGCACTTGCCCGCTCGGGCGCAACCAAGGAGGCGAAGCGTGTGATGGAGCAGTTCCTCGAGAATCATGAACCGGACAGCAGTGTGTGCAGCGCCCAGGCCCGGCTCTTTCGGGACCTCGGACTCGCGGCGACCGACCCTGCTGAATTGGTGGGTGGCGGTTTGTTGGGGAGCAGTTGTGGCGTACGCCGGGGACGGTGGTGGGAACGCTGACAACCGGAGACCGGGACATTGAGTTCATGCCGGTGACCGGGTATTATCAGCCAGTGAGGGTGACCCTCACCATCACCAGCGGAGCTGCAACAACCGTTTTTCAGGGCGATTACGCCGTGGCGGGCGCTGCCGGGACCGGCGGCATCACCGTGCAGCTCAAGCCTGATTTGCTGCCGGGATCACAGTGGAGGTTTCTGGGAGATACTCTGTGGCGGAATAGCGGGACGTCGGTAACTGGGCTCGTTGCCGGTACCTATCTGGTGGAAAGCAAACCGGTGGCGGGGCGTACCACGCCACAGCCACTGGTAGCGTACGTGAACGATGGACAAGTAACGACGGTGTACCCGACGTATTACGTTGCAGACACGGTGACAGGCACGACCCCGTCAGTTCTGCCGTTCGCGACGGTGACCGGGAGCCCGACATTGCCTTACCAGTTTGTAGGGCAGTTCCGCACGGATATTGGTTCAGGAACAGGATTTGTAGTCACCAAGCGCGTGGTGGCGACCGTTGCGCACTTGGTCTTCGACTACGGCGGGCTCACACCGGCGAGCAACCAGCAATGGCTCTTCCTGAGGGACAGCGCGAGCTACGAGCCTGTTCCTCATACGCCGCACGGATTCTATGTGTTTACAAGTTACTCGGCGGCGCTGCAAGGCGAAGGAACGCCGGGAACCAGTTCTCCCGCCTCGCAGGTGCAGGACGTTGCGGCGGTGTATTTTACGGATTCAAACGCTGCCCCCTCGGCAGGCCGCAGCGGCTATCTCGCCAGCGATAATGTAGCAAATGAATGGCTGACAGATTCTTCCTCGCTCAAGATGTTGGTGGGCTACCCTGCCGATGGCATCAGCGCATCCGACCAGGGCCGCATGTTTGCCACGACACCCGTTACCGTACCGTTCACCGCCGCTTCCTCGGTGCCCGGTGGCGACCATCCGGTCACCTACACGACCTCGGCGATCAGCAGCGTTGGCGGCAATTCGGGTGGTCCGCTGTGCGTGCAGGTCACAGATCCAACCGATGGCGTGCTGAAGTATTACCCTGCGGCAATCTACCTCGGAGGAACAGGGCAGGCGATGGTACGGGTGATTGACAGCGACGTTCTCATCATGTTCGATACGGCGGAGCAGGCCGGAGAAGACGGGCTCGATCATGTTGGAGCAGGGGTCACGCGGACCGATTCCCCAATTTCTACGGGCGCCACCAAGGGACTACTCACCGTAAACATCACCCAGCCTGCTACTGCGCGCTGGGGCGTGAGCAGTGGGAACTATGTGTACGCGAGCCCGCACACGCAGTCTGAGTCTGTGGGAATCTACTATGTCTATTTCCAGCCTGTGAATGGTTATGTCACGCCACAAAGCCCATATCCGGTCACCATCACTGGGAACACCCAGACGACGTTGACGGCGACTTATCTGTTGCAACAGACGATTAGATTCATCCCGCCCCTGAGCATGATGCTGACAGATCCTCCGCTGACATTAAGCGCCAGTGCGACCAGCGGCCAGCCTGTGACCTTCAGTTTGGTGAGCGGTCCGGCAACCCTGACCGGAAGTACGCTGACGCCCACCGGGATCGGCACAGTCACCGTGCAAGCGGATCAGGCCGGGGATGGCACGAACTATGCCCCTGCTGCCTCGGTGAGTGCGATCATCACGATTACTGGACCAAATACCTATGCGGTAACGCCGAGCTCAGGAGCGAACGGAGGCATCACGCCGAGCAATGCGCAGGTGGTGAACACCGGCTCCGGTGCGACATTCACGGCAAACCCGAGCAACGGATATGTCGTCAATCAATGGCTGTTGGATGGCAATGTGGTGCAAAATGGCGGAAACAGTTATACCGTGAGCGATGTCATGACTAATCATTCCGTATTGGTGACGTTTACCCCAGGAACTGGATCTCCCGCTAGGGCGCAGATGATCGGTCCGTCCAGCGGCAGCGCCTTGGGATCTTCGTCTGCCACCTTCACATGGAATGCGGGTACGGGGGCGAGCGCGTATGCCTTGTATGTGGGGAGCAGTCCCGGTGCGAATGATATTTATGCCAGGGCGGAGGGGAGCAGCCTCACGGACACGGTGAACAATCTGCCTGTAGATGGTCGCGCATTCTACGTGACCCTATGGTCATTCATCAATGGCCAGTGGTTGCCTGTCACGTACGTTTACACGGCCGTGGATAACAGGACGAAGATGGCCAGCCCCGCCGGAGGCACGATGCTAACTGGAACCACGGCAACCTTCAATTGGAATGCGAGCAATGGAGCGGGCGCCTATGCGCTGTATGTGGGGAGCGCTCCCGGTGCGTATGACATATATGCCAAGGCGGAGGGGACTGGTCTCACGGACACTGTGAACAACCTGCCGGTGGACGGACGCACGCTCTATGTGACCCTTTGGTCGTTCATCGATGGAAAGTGGGCCTCACGCAGTTACTATTATACAGCGGTGGACAACCGGGCGCAGATGATCACCCCGGCCAATGGCACCGCTCTTGCATCTTCATCGGCCACCTTCACATGGAGTGCGGGCAGCGGAGTGGGCGCGTATGCGCTGTATGTGGGGAGCAGTCCCGGTGCGTATGATATTTATGCAAAGGCCGAGGGGGGCAGCCTCACGGACACGGTGAACAACCTTCCGGTGGATGGGCGCCCCATCTACGTGACCCTCTTCTCGCTGATCAACGGGACTTACCATCCGAACAGTTACAGTTACACAGCCGCCGACAACAGGGCGCAGATGACCAGTCCCGTGAACGGGAGCGTCCTCGGATCATCGTCGGTCAACTTCACATGGACTGCAGGCACCGGAGTGGGCGCGTATGCCCTGTACATGGGGAGCAGTCCCGGGGTGTTTGACATTTACGCTAAGGCGGAGGGGGTCAGCCTTTCGGACACGGTGAACATCCCGTCGGGCGCAATCAACGGGCACACGATCTATGTGCGGCTCTATTCGTATCTCAACGGGGCGTGGGTGTACAACAGCTACGTTTACACGGCTTCGGACAGCAAGGCGCAGATGACCGCCCCTGCGGGAGGAAGCGTCCTGACGTCTGCATCGGCAACGTTCAGCTGGAGCGCGGGCACCGGGGTGAGCGCATACGCCCTGTACGTGGGGAGCAGTCCCGGCGTGTTTGACCTCTACGCGAAATACGAGGGAATCAACACCACGGACACGGTGAGCAACCTGCCCGTGGACGGGAGGCCGATCTATGTGCGGCTCTATTCGCTGACGAGCGCGGGCTGGAGGTTCAATGGCTATACCATCAGCGCGTTCACGGATCCCGCGGGGCCGCTGTCCTTGATGACCAGTCCCGCCAATGGCAGCACGCTGGCGTCCGCATCGGCCGCCTTCACATGGAGCGCGGGCAACGGAGTGGGAGCCTATGCCCTGTATGCGGGGAGCACGCCCGGTGCGTATGACATATATGCAAAGGCCGAGGGGACCAGTCTCACGGACACGGTGACAAACCTGCCTGTGGACGGAAGCCCCGTGTATGTGACGCTCTTCTCGCTGCTCAGCGGGCAATGGGAGGGGGTCAAGTCGCACTACGCGACGACGGCGCAGGGAACATCGCCCAAGGGGCTGCTGACCGGCCCGAGCCCGGCGAACGGAAGCACGCTGACCTCGGGCCAGCTGGCGCTGAACTGGAGCGCCGCGGCCAGCCAGGGCACGCAGTATGCGCTGTATGTGGGCAGTGCGCCGCACGCCTACGACATTTACGCTAAGGCGGAGGGCAGCAGCCTGTCCGACACGGTGCCGGTGCCGGTGGACGGGAGGAGGCTCTTTGTCACGCTCTGGACACTGATCAACGGTTCCTGGCAGCCGGCATCCTATTATTACGACACCACGGAGTAGCCTGCGTCAGCCACGAATGAATTTAGTTGATCAGGCGAACCGGAGCCCGTGAGCAACGAAGGTCTTGAAGTCAGCGCGGTTCTGGGTGACAACGCTGGCCTTGGCTGTGATCGCGGTCCCGGCAATCATGGCATCCACCCGGTGGGAACGACTCCGTTTTATCGCGTTTGACTTCGGAACCCGATACATCAAGCATCTGCGCAGCAAAGGCATTCATACTCATCCGCTCCGCCGCTGCCCTGCTGCTTCAGCTTGAATGCCCGCTGCCGACTGTACTTCACGCGATCCGCATCGCCGCTGTAGCCGGAGTCCTGGTAATCCTCAATCCGTCGCCGCTGACTTCCGAATTCATCCAGGCCCGAGTGAAAGTGGACACGCTCATCCTCAATGCGCAGGAGGCGGCCGCACTCGTTTCCATGACATGCGGGGAGATCGAGGCCGACCCGAAACGCGCACGCGCCGCCGCCCGATGCCGACAGATGATCATCACGCGCGGTGGCGATCCTACGCTCGTCATCACCGCGAGTGGAATCCTGCAGGTGCGCTGGCGACGCAGGGCGTGGGGGCGCAGCATTCGATTCCGTTGCGCGATGCGATTCATGCTCTCATCGAGCGGTGAACAGCGAGCAGGGTGTGAGGGCACGGGGGCAATTTCGACAGTTTCTCCAAATTCTCCAAGGTGCCCTCCACCGTATCTGATTGGTGCAGACGAGCAATTTGCCGCCCGAGCTGCATGACAATGCACGACATTTGTTCTTCGCTTTGGTGCGTTTTCCTACGTATTGAGTCAAAATAGGATGCACAGCAACACGCAGAAGGACGCATACTTGCGCAAAATCGCGAATTTACTCGACGGATTCGAATCCCGTACGCGCTGCTTCTCTGAACATGGTGGCGCAGGGACCGCTGGTGAGCGGTAAAACAACATTGGTGATTTGCTCGCAAGACGCCGAACCAATCCGTAATCGTGGGCCATCCATCCCATGTCTTCCCACAAACCCACCACCGCCATTCATTGCATTTCACGACGCTCCTTTCTCGGGATTTCCGGAGCGGTCTCCGCAGCCACGCTTGCACAGACTTTCCACAACGGTGTGCTCGCCGCAGCGCCCTCCGAGCGCGGCGCACCGCCGCCTTCGACGAACGACGCGCCGAAATATCCCATCGGACTGGAGCTTTACTCGGTCCGCAGTGAACTTGCCCGCGACCTGCCGGGCACGCTGCGCAGCGTCGCGAAAATCGGCTACGAGGCGGTCGAGTTTTACGCGCCGTATTTCGGCTGGACGCTGCCCTACGCGAAGGACGTCCGCAGCCTCATGGACGATCTCGGGCTGCGCTGTTTCTCTACGCACAATCACTTCGATTCGTTCACTCCCGGCGACACGATGGCCAAGGCCATCGAGCTGAACCAAATCCTCGGCGCACGGCACCTCGTGCTCTCCAGCGCGCCCAAGGGCACGGCCGGAGCCGAGGGCTGGAAGCAGCTCTGCGGGCGGCTGAGCACAGCCATCGAGCAGTTCAGGCCGCACGGCCTGAGTGCGGGCTTTCACAACCACCAGACCGAGTGGGCGAAGGTGGACGGCGACCAGCGCATCATGGACATCGTCGCGGCCAATACGCCGAAGGAGTTCGTGCTGCAGCTCGATGTGGGCACATGCCTGGAGGCGGGCGCGGATCCCGTCGCGTGGATCAAGGCGAACCCGGGGCGCATCAGGAGCGTC
>CAIRYQ010000089.1 GCA_903882875.1 uncultured Spartobacteria bacterium
CGGAGGATGTCCCCCGACCACCCGGAGGATGTCCCCCGACCACCCGGAGGATGTCCCCCGACCACCCGGAGGATGTCCCCCGACCACCCGGAGGATGTCCCCCGACCACTCGGAGGATGTCCCCCGACCACTCGGAGGATGTCCCCCGACCACTCGGGGGACATCCCCCGAGCACTCGCGGACATGGTGAAACCGCAAAAACAGCCGCTTTTCCACACTTTCCAATGACCACCCCTGTTTCTGGCTGATTTTGACCAGCCGCAACGCGCACGGAGCGACGCGCCACACCTTGGCCGCGCCCGGCCATAGCCGCGCTTGAAAAAGCGCGGGCCAACTCCTTGCCCGTCCACGCGCACCTTGAACGAATCCCCGTCCGCATTCTCCGGTTCTCCCCATCTCCCGGTCTCCCGTTCTCCCGCTCTCCCCGTCTTGCCTCAATGCCCCGGCTCCCCCGTTTCGTCCGCAAGGGCCGCGCCGGTGGTGAACAGAATCAGCGACGCGAGCAGCCCGACGAGATGATCGAACACTTGCGGGAGGAATGGCGGGGAGGGCGGAGCGGTGCAACGGGAATTGCCAAAACATCGCGCCGCAATTTCGTCCGTGCCATGCACCGCGCATTCCGTTACACGACGCGGGATGAGCCAAGGAACGCCCCCATTGAAGCAAGCGATGGCCACGCTCATTCATTGCGCGGAACATCTGTAAAACAACATGGCTCTCCACCCCCAGTTTCCCGCTTCGCCTTACGCTCCGCTGATTCCTGAGCATCGCTGGTTTCCAGCTGCGGAAGAGATGCGGGACAAAGCTTACGAGAAGCTGCTGCCGCCTCTTGTTGCCAAGGTCCGCAAGGAAGTCCACGCATGGCGCAACGGCGGATATGCAGGCGCATCCGCGACCTCGCTTGCCTTGCTGAATCACTGGTTCGAGACGGATCACCTCGTGGAGAATGCGGACGGTTCGCTTTCCACCTTCCGCTATTACTTCGCCCAGCGCGAAGCGGTGGAGACGGTCATCTGGCTCTACGAAGTTCGCCGCGCTCGGGACAAGTTTGACCTGCTTCACTTCGACGCTTCCGGGGCGGTTTCCAGTGGTATGTTCGCGGAGGACTGGCCCCGCTACGTCTTGAAAATGGCGACCGGCGCGGGAAAGACGAAAGTCCTCTCGCTGCTCATTGCGTGGAGCTTCTTCCACCGGCTCTACGAGGCGGACTCCACGCTCTCCCGCAACTTCCTCGTCATCGCACCGAACATCATCGTGCTCGACCGGCTTCGTGCGGATTTCGACGGGCTGAAGATTTTCTTCAATGACCCCATCCTGCCTCCGAATGGCAGCGATGGCCGGAACTGGCGCGACGACTTCCAGCTCACGCTGCACATCCAGGACGACGTGCGTGTTGTCCGCGAGACGGGAAACCTTTTCCTCACGAATATCCACCGCGTCTTCCTCGGCGAAGTCACCGACCCGTCACTCGAAGACGACGACTTGCGCGACTACTTCCTCGCCGATGCCTTCGGCGCGAAGCCTGCCGGGAAGACCACGGACAGCAAGACCGACCTCGGCGAGATCATCCGCGAGATAGACGAGCTGGCGGTGTTCAATGACGAGGCGCACCACATCCACGACCCGCGCATGGCGTGGTTCAAGTCCATCCAGGACATCCATCACAAGATGCTTCAGCGCGACGGGCGGCTCGCCTTGCAGGTGGACGTGACCGCGACGCCGAGACATGACAATGGCGCGATCTTCGTGCAGACGGTTTCGGACTATCCTCTCGTCGAGGCGATCCACCAGAATGTCGTCAAGCATCCCATCCTGCCCGACATCCCGAGCCAGACGAAGCTCGTGGAAAAGAAGAGCGCCATCTTCACGGAGAAATACCACGACTACCTCACGCTCGGCGTCGAGGAATGGAAGAAGAGCGCGGCGGAGCACAAGACGCTGGGCAAGAAAGCGGTGCTGTTCGTGATGGTGGACGACACGCGCAACTGCGACGAAGTGGGCGAGTATTTGCAGAAGATTTGCCCCGAGTTGCAGGACGCGGTGCTGGTGATTCACACAAAGAACAACGGAGAGATTTCCGAGGCGGCATCCGGCAAGAACAAGGAGGAGCTCGAACTTCTCCGGAAACAATCCAACGAGATTGATTCGCTGAAGTCGCCCTACAAGGCCATCGTCTCCGTGCTCATGCTCAAGGAAGGATGGGACGTGCGGAATGTCACCGTCATCTGCGGCCTGCGCGCCTACGCGGCGAAGAGCAACATCCTGCCGGAGCAGACGCTCGGACGTGGATTGCGCCGGATGTATTTCGGCAACGATGTGGTGCGGGAGACGGTCTCTGTCCTCGGCACGCCGTCGTTCATGGACTTCGTGGAATCCATCAAGAGCGAGGGCGTCACCTTCGAGCATGTGCCCATGGGTGGCAGCTGCGGCAGTACGCGGCACGACTCGCTCATCGTGGAAGTGGACGCAGAGAGTGGGGAGAAGAAGCTCGACGAACTCGACATCCCGCTCCCGCGCCTCACGCGCCGCTACCAGCGCGAGTTCAAGAATCTCGACGCGCTCGATCCTGCGAAGCTCGGCAATCAGACGCTCGCGCTGAAACCATTCACCGAGGAGGAGACACGGGAAATCATCTTCAAGCAGATGCTCGACTCCGAGGTGCATCACACCATCCGGCTCGATGGCACGGGCGCGGCGGATTACCGCTCCGTCGTCGCGTTCTTCGCGCGTCAGTTGCTCAAGGATCTCCGCCTCGTCGGCGGCTACGAATTGCTCTACCCGAAGGTGCGCGACTTCATGCGCGACTTTCTTTTCAGCCCCTCGCCGGTGAATCTCGAAGACCCCGTGGTGCTCCGCAATCTTTCCGAGCCGGATGCGGGCAAGATTCTCTACGACTCGTTCAAGCTGGCGATCAATGCGCTCACCGTGCAGGAGACCGGCACGACGCACATCGAGGATCGCATCCGCCTGAAGCAGATGCGCCCCTTCCGGACCGACTGGCGGCAGAACCTCCCCGCGACGAAGTGCATCTTTAACCGCATCGTCGGTGAACCGAATTCCGGCGGGTTCGAGCTGAAGTTCGCCGTGTTTCTGGAGGACATCGCCGCCGACGTGCAAGCCTTCGCCAAGAACTACCTCGCGGTCGGCTTCAAGCTCGACTACGTGAAGGCCAACGGCGACCTCTCGAACTACACGCCCGACTTCATCGTTCGCACCACGGATCGGAAAATCTGGATCGTGGAGACCAAGGGCCGTGCCGAACTGGATCTCCCGCAGAAGATGGCCCGGCTCCGGCAATGGTGCGCCGACGCCACTGCCGCCGAGGCCGCCGAAGGCGGTTCCCAAGGCCAGCAATACGGCTTCGTCTTTGTGGACGAGAACGGCTACGAGAAGCACAAGCCGAAGACCTTTGCTGCGCTCACCGCGAGCTTCACCGAATATCAGACACCGCAATCATGAGCTGGTCCTTTTCCGCCGCTTTGGTTCACGAGCTGGTGCAGGCGCAAAAATCCCCAGCGCCGGGACAGCAACTCACCTTTGTCCCTCAGGGCGACCACGGCAGGGAGCTCGCCGTGATGCTCGAACTCACGGATGGCGGCCTCTTCCATCTCCGCCTCATTGTCGCAGCGGGCCGGACCGACTCACCCGAGACCTACGAGGCATCCCTTCTGCTCAACAACCGGCGCATCCGCGGCGTCGGCTTCAGCAAGATCGAGCGGAAGAAATTCTTCAAGACGCACATCCCGAAGGGCTGGCACGAGAATGTTCAAGACTACCTTCTTCCCATCACCGATGATGGGCACAACCGACACGATCCTCTCCCCGATTTCTCCGCGACAGACCTTCAGGACTTCCTGCGCAAGGTTTGCACCCGCTGGAACACCCGCCTCGATTTCGACCAAGACCTATGGTAACCACCGCTGTCACCTCGACCATCCTCAATCCCGACGAATTCCGCCGCGCTCTCACCGGCTTCTGGTCCGAGCAGCTTGCGATTGAGCCGGACCGCAACGGCCTCGTGCTCGCCCTTCCGCTCATTCTCCCGGATGGAGTGCAGATTGCCATCGAGGCACGGCCCATCGCCGAGCGCAGCGCCATCCTCACGGATGCGGGCGATGTCCTCCGCTGGCTCTCTACGCGAGGCATGAACGTCAAGGCCGAGGGGAACAGGCAGTGGATTGACGAAAGGCTCGCCGCCTTTGAACTGAAGCGCGACGGCTATGAGATCTTCCGGGAAATCCCGCTCCCGGTGCAGGGCATTGACGTGCATCTCTTCGGCGAGGCCCTGGTCTCCATCGCGCACCTCATCTGCCGCCATGAGCCGCAGCAGGCTGTCGCGGCATCCGCGGATGAGCAGGTCGCCCGCGTCTTCCGCGACACCGGCATTGAGTTCCAGCGCAATGCGAAGCTCGCCGGGACCATTGAGGAGGCCATCGAGGTGGATTACTATTTCGAGCATCACGCGCCCTCCGCCATCGAGGTCATCGGAAAGGGCGGGCGCATCCTCGATACGATGGAACGCTGGGGCTACCGCTGGCATGACCTGAAGCACAAGAACCCCGCACTGCGCTCCGCGATGATCTACGACCCCGAGCGGCAGACGATTGACCCGACATCCCGGCGGATTGGGGAGGAGTGCTGCGAACTCTTCTGCGCCTACCACGAGACGGACCGCATTCTGGAATTCGTGAAAGCCTGAGCATGTCCCGCCCCGACTCATCCGCCTACGACCTCACCGACGCCGAGAAGCGCGATCTCATCAAGCTCATCGAGCAGGGCAAGCCGCTCCCCGAGAAATACCGTTTCCTGCTCTTCGCCGACAAACGCGAGGTCGAACTCGTCTGGAACGGCAAATCCCGCGAGGTCTGCACCGCCATCCTCCCCTTCCAGACCCTCGAACACATTGACGAACCACGAAAGGAAAAACGCGACGACGAGGAACTCGGCTTTGATCTTCGCGGACGCCAGCTCAAAGGCTGGACGAATAAACTTATTTGGGGCGACAACAAACTGATTCTCTCCTCGCTCAAATCCGGCGCGCTCCGCCGCCAGATCGAGGACGCCGGCGGCCTCAAGCTCATCTACATTGACCCACCCTTCGACGTGGGCGCGGACTTCAGCATGGACATCGAGATCGGCGGCGAGACCTTCCACAAAGAGCCGAACCTCCTCGAACAAATCGCCTATCGCGACACCTGGGGGCGCGGAGCGGATTCCTTCATCGCCATGATTTACGAACGCCTCATCCTCATGCGCGATTTGATGCACAGCGACGGCAGCATCTACGTCCATTGCGATTGGCGGGTGAATGGATACCTCCGCTCCATTCTTGACGAAATCTTCGGGCCGGAAGCGTTCGATGCGGAAGTCATTTGGAAATGCACCAACACGCACCCGAACAACAAAACCTACGGCTCAGTCCACCAGTCCATTTTCTTTTACCATCGTGGTCCGAACTTCACCTTCAACACACAGTTTGCCGACTACGACGAGGAATACGTTGAAACCTACTACAATCGAATTTGCGAAGTGACCGGGAAGAAATTCCAGTCCGCCGACTTGGTTGGACACAAGGGCGTCAATCCAACTTACGAGTGGAAGGGAATAACGCGCCCGTGGCGCTTTCCGAAACATCGGTTGGATGAAATGGACGCGGTAGGCAAAATCTTTTGGACAAGCAATGGCTTCCCTCGCCTCAAGCGTTATTTGGACGACGCAAAGGGAATGCCGGCATCATCGCTTTGGGCCGACAAAAACACGCGGAACATTCGGTCTTGGGATGCTGAAGTGCAGGGTTACGCCACACAAAAACCGGAAGCGATTTTGGAGCGGATCATTCAAGCCAGCAGCAACGAAGGCGATTTGGTGGCAGACTTTTTCTGCGGGAGCGGCACGACCGCCGCCGTGGCCGAAAAGCTCGGGCGCAAATGGATCGCCACCGACCTCGGCAAGTTCGGCATCCACACCACGCGCAAGCGGCTCATCCAGGTGCAGCGCGAGTTGAAGGCCGGCGGCCGGCCCTTCCGCGCCTTCGAGGTGCTCAACCTCGGCCGCTACGAGCGCCAGGCCTATCTCAACGTCGCCGGGCGGCTCACCGGCAAAAAGAAGGAGCAGGCCCTCGCCCGCAAGGAACAGGAGTTCCGTGACCTGATCCTGAAAGCGTATAAGGCAGAACCGCTGGGCGGTTCAGGCGCCTCGCCTCAAGATGGCTTCTTCCACGGCAAGAACGGCGGGCGGCTCGTGGTCGTCGGCCCGATCAACCTGCCCGTGGGGCGGCTGTTCGTGGAGGAAGTCATCACGGAATGTCGCAAGCGCGGGGCGTCGCGCGTGGACGTGCTGGCGTTCGAGTTTGAGATGGGCCTATCGACGAGCGGCAAGGAATTTGAAGAGGCCAAGCAGAAAGGCATTGATCTCGCCTTCAAACGCATCCCGCCGGAGGTTTTCGATAAGCGCGCAGTGGAAAAGGGGCAGGTTCGATTTGCGGACTTGAGTTATATCGAAGCCACGCCGCGCTATGACAAGAAGGACAAGCTGAGCGTCTCGGTGGAATTGACGGATTTTTCAGTCTTCTACTCGCAGGGCATTGTGGACGCCATCACCGCCGAACTCAAGGCCGGGAAGAGCGAGGTGGTGTGCGAGGCGGGCAAGCTGGTGAAATTTGCCAAGGACAAGAACGGCGTGCTCACCCGCGACGTGCTCACGAAGCAATGGACGGACTGGGTGGATTACTGGGCGGTGGATTTCGACTACGAGAACCGGAAGGAGATCATCAAAGTCGCCAAAGACTTCGGCACATCGTCCCCTCCGTCCTCTTCGTCCCATCTGCCCCTCGTGACCACCGCCGGCGAAGGCTTCATAGACTTCGAGGAACGCTGGACGGGCGCCTACATATTCGAGAACGAATGGCAGAGCTTCCGCACGCGTCAAAGCCGCGACCTCGAACTGAAGAGCGGCCCGCACACGTATCCCAAGCCCGGCCGCTACACCATCGCCGTGAAGGTGGTGGACATCTTCGGCAACGACACGATGACGCTGGTGCCGGTGACGGTGGGGTGACGTGCAGTTTTGAACTCTGCCAACCTCGGCGGCGCAGCCATGTGCAATCACTACCGGAAGGAGTGGACTGGACAAGGAGAGCTGGGGAAGAGGGGACGGGGAGACTGGGAGATTGGGAATGGAGCGGAGCGACATAGGCTGTCGAAGGCAGCCCGAAGGGCAGCGCCGGAGGGCGATGGCAAACTGGGAGACGGGGTGAAGAGGGACAGGTGGCGCGTTGACGCTTCCGGTGGCACCGGGCACGCTGTCAGGCAATGAGCCTGCCGCGTCTCTACCTCGAAACAACCATCCCGAGCTATCTCACTGCGAGGCGAAGCCGGGATTTGCAACTCGCGGCGGACCAGCAGACGACGGAGGACTGGTGGAATCATCATCGGCAGCACTACGAGTGCTTTGTGTCGCCGGTCGTGGCCGATGAGGTCTCTCGTGGCGATGCGGCCTTTGCTGTCGCACGGATGGCGAGGCTCGCCGGACTGACCGTGCTGCCGGTGAACGATGCCGCGCAGGAACTCACGGTGCGACTGCTGCGCGATGGCATCATTCCCGCCACCGCAGCCGATGACGCCGCGCACCTCGGCGTCGCGGCGTCGCATGCGATGGATTTCCTGCTGACGTGGAACTGCAAACACATCAACAACCCGCACCTCATCCGCCGAATCGAGCACGCCTGCGCCGCCGTGGGACTCGCGTGCCCGATCATTTGCACGCCCGCCGAATTGATGCTTCCCTGAGCCATGCCGGAAAACGAAATCCTCGCCGAAATCCGCCGCAGCCGCGAAACCATCGCGCGCGAGAATGATTGCGATGTGGCGAAACTCTTCGCGCATTTCCGCGACGTGTCGGCGAAACTGGAGGCCGAAGGCTGGCGGGTGGCCGCGCCGGAGCCTAGTGATGCGCGGAGTGTGGCAAAGGATACCGATGCTTCCTGCGTCGTCCGCGAGGAGCCGCCGAAAAAGTAGGCGTTCCTTTTTCAAAGGAATCGGCAGGGCGAGGAGGCAAGGACAAGGGGACTGGGTGTGGCCGAGGGGCCGTTTTCCCAGCGATGAATCGCTGGGCTATTTTCGCCCTGATTTCCCGTAGCTTTGCCAACATGCCGGACAGGCATGGTTGTTCCTAGACCGGCGTCGTGTCAGACATGCGGTTATCCGACTTGCCCACCTGTGACGCCGCACTCCGGGCTCGGCGATTTCCCCGCCAACGCCAGCGCCTTCGCCTTTGCTGTCCCGTCGTGGTCGGCTTTCGCGTAGGCGCCGAAGTCGTTGAACCAGAATTTTTTTGCCCAGCGATACATCCAGTGCTGCTCGGGGATTTCCTCGCCGGGGAGCCATTGCGAAAAGCGGGGCTCCATGGCGTCGAGTTCGGCCATTGCGGTGCCGCGCAGCGTGGTGTCGCGTGCGCCGTGCTTCACGACGATCTGTTTCACGAGGTCGGGGCGTTCGAGGACAACGCAGCCGCGCGTGTGCTGTGCGCTGAGGTCGCGGAAGTCTTTCAGGAATTCGCTGTCGCGCATCGTGGCGAAGACGCCGCGCTCGTCGCGGATGTTTTCCTTCGCAAACTGGATGATCGGGCACGGCTCGATGTCGCCGCGCGGGCTGACGTGGTGCGAGATGCCGTTGCTCATCGGGCACAGCGCCTGGCCGCGGTGATCGTAGTAGGCGTCAATCATCGCGATGGGCATCTTCGCGCGCATCTCGACGACGAAACGCCTTACGCGCACGAGTTGCTCGGGCCGCAGCGCGAGCGCGGGATTCATCTTCGGGCCGACCGGGCGATACGTGTGATACCAGACGTAGTGCGCGCCGATTTTGATCAGCTCGCGCAGCCATTCCTCGGTGCAAAGTTCGTCAATGTTCGTCTGGCACACGCTCGTGGCGACGCCGGTGAGGATGCGTTCGCGCAAGCAGTTTTGCAGACCGCGCATCGTGCGCGTGAAGACTTCCTTTTTTCCGCGGCGTTCGTCGCTCACGACCTCGCGGCCCTCGATGCTCACGAGCGGCGTGGCGTTGCCGATCTGCCGCAGGCGCTTCGCGATTTTCTCCGTGATGAACTGGCCGTTCGTGAAAACCTGAAAGTAGCAGTCCGGGTGCGCCGCGAGGAGGTCGAGCAGTTCCGGGTGCATGAACGGCTCGCCGCCGAGGATGCCGAAAAACGCGTTCCCGTGCGCCTTCGCGTCGGTGATCGTGCGGTTCAGCGTGTCGAGATCGATCTCCGTGCGTTCGGCCTCCACGTCCACCCAGCAGCCCTGGCAGCGCAGGTTGCAGGAGTTCAAAATCGAGAGGTAGAGAAAGGGCGGAAAATATTCGCCGCGCTTGATGCGGCGCTTGAATTTCTCGATGGAGAGCAGGCCCTTCACTCCGAAGTTCCACATGAATTTTCCGAGCAACCGCATGTCGGTGGTGCGGAGGATGCGGAGGGCGAGCTGTGGAAACATGGTGCGGCAGAGTGGAGCATCGGCGCGCGTTTTCAAAAGGAAACGTCTGCGGCACAAAAATCCCGGCACCTACGACGCGGATTGCGCAGGTGCCGGGTTCTTGGATTCAGCCTAGGCTTAGCCTTCGGGATCAGGACGCCGCGGCTCGCCATCGGGCCGTGGAGCATCGGCGGGGGGACGTTCGCCGCGCGGACGGTCGCCTTCTCGGGGTGGTTCACCATCGCGAGGTCCACGGGCCTCCGGGCGCGGGCCTCCGTCGGGCCGCGCACCTTCCTGCGGGGCATCGGCACGAGGAGCGCCGCGTTCGCCATCCCGCGGACGGAATTCCCCCGGCGGACGTTCACTGTCCCGCGGGCCGCGTCCTTCGGGCCGCGCTCCGTCCCGCGGCGGCCCGCCGGCTTCCCCTCGGGGCTCGCCGCGTTCCTCGCGGTGCGGGCGGAATGCAGCGGGCGGGCGTTCGACATCCTGCGGTGGACGACTTTCGAAGCGCCCGTCATTACGCGGCCCGTCCAGCGGCGGTGCGAAACGGCGCGGCCCGCCGTCATCACGGGGCCCGTTGGGCGGCGCGTCGAAATTCCTGTGCGGATGGCCTTCCTGCGGCGCACCGGGCGGACGGAATCCATCGCGGTGCATGGCCGGCGGCGGCGGGCCGAGCAGCGTCTCGATGGTGAGTTTTCCACCGTGCTCCGTTGCGAGCTTGCGCAGCGATTCTGAGGCGGCTGCGATTTCGTCCTCGGAGATGATGCCGTCGCCATTCTTGTCGAGCGTGGTGATGATGGGCCGCAGGTGAGGACGCCATGCGCGTTCGGGTCGGCCTTGCGGACGGCCTTCGCCGGGCGGCGGTCCCGGCGGGCGATTCTCCGGCTGCTGGGCGGTCGCGACTCCCGCGGGAAGCGCGAGCGCGAGCGCGATGATGGCTGTGTAGTTTTTCATGGCTTGGTTTGGTTGGCAGTGTGTTGTTTTGTCTGGAGCCGGACGCTGGGCGGCGGCGGTGAAGAAAGGACTCAGGCGGCTGGGCCGGATGGATGCTTCATTGAAAGACATAACCCCGCCGTCATTAAGCGCGTGTGTGCGGCTTTGCGGAAAAATGTGAAGCAAATGTAAATGTGCCCGATTCGGGCGTACGCCTTCGATCCTGCATCGCCGTTTGCATTTCAAAGAAGCAATCTGCGTCAGGCTTTGAACTTCGAGCCCCCAATGAAACTCAACGCCCCGCCTGTCTGTCGTCGTCACATTCATCTCACCGCGCTGTGCATTACGGCGATTCTTTCTGCCGCATCCGCGCACGCCGCCGACACACTGCCGAGCAAGAGCACCTACCAAAAGGCGTATGGCGTGACGAAGGGCACGGTCGAAGTGGATCCCGCGAAAGATCTGCCGCGCTATCCGGCGGTGGAACCGAAGGACGCGGTGGCGACTTGGAAAGTGAAGCCGGGTTTCCGCGTGAAGCTCGCGGCGAGCGAGTCGCAGTTGCGCAGCCCGATCGCCGTGTCGTTCGACGAGCGCGGGCGCATGTTCGTGTGCGAGATGATTGACTACTCCGAGCGCCGCGACGAGACGCCGCACCTCGGCCGCGTCTCGATGATCGAAGACAAGGACGGCGACGGCATCTACGAGACGAGCACCGTCTTTGCCGACGATCTGCCGTGGCCCACCGGCCTCATCTGCGCAAACGGCGGCGTGTATGTCATCGCCACGCCGGACATTTGGTTTTTCAAGGATACGAAGGGCACAG
This sequence comes from uncultured Spartobacteria bacterium, assembly GCA_903882875.1. GTDB lineage: Bacteria > Verrucomicrobiota > Verrucomicrobiia > Chthoniobacterales > Chthoniobacteraceae > SXWH01. The sequence goes on from CAIRYQ010000089.1 coordinate 11,223, forward strand.
GCCGCGCCGACGTGCGCGAGAAAGTGTTCACCGGCTTCGGCACCGGGCTGAAGCTGCTCAATGTGCAGGGCCTCGCGAACTGCCCGCAGTGGGGCCTCGACAACCGCATCCACATCCAAGCCGGCGGCGGCAATCGCGGCGTGGTCACATGCTTGAAGCGACCTGATTTGAAAGGCGTCGAACTCGGTGGAAAGGATTTTTGGTTCGATCCGCGCACCTACGAATTCGGACTCGAAGCGGGCGGCGCGCAATACGGCATGAGCTTCGATGACTTCGGGCGGAAGTTTGCGTGCAGCAATTCCGATCACCTCCAGTATTTCGTGTACGACGATCGCTACGCCGCGCGGAACCCGTTCTTCTCGATGCCCAACTCGCGCCAGAGCATCGCCGCGGACGGCGGCGCTGCGGAAGTCTATCGCATCAGTCCCGACGAGCCGTGGCGCATCGTGCGCACGCGCTGGCGCATCGCTGGCGTGGTGAAAGGAATGGTCGAGGGTGGCGGACGCGTGAGCGGCTACTTCACCGGCGCGACCGGCACGACGATGTATCGCGGCGACGCTTACGGCGAAGATTTCCGCAACAACGCATTCGTCGGCGACGCCGGCGGCCAGCTCGTGCATCGGAAGAAAATCTACCCCGACGGCGTGTCGCTCGTCGGCAAGCGCCCGGACGACGAGCAGAACTTCGAGTTCGCCGCGAGCAAGGACACATGGGTGCGCGTGGTGAATTTCGCCAACGCGCCCGACGGCTGCCTGCACGTGATTGACATGTATCGCGAGGTCATCGAGCACCCGTGGAGCATCCCCGACGAGATCAAGAAACATCTCGACCTCAACAGTGGCAACGACCGTGGCCGCATCTACCGCATCGAGCCCGATCGTGCCGATTGGCAGCGGCGTACGAGCGTGGATCTCAGCAAAGCCAGCACCGTCGAACTCGTGAAAACACTGGAGCATCCGAACGGCTGGCATCGCGACACCGCCGCGCGCCTGCTCTACGAAAAGCAGGACAAGTCCGCCATTCCGCTGCTCGAAAAACTCGTGGGCGAATCACCGAGCGCAGTCGCAAAGCTGCACGCGCTTGGTGTCCTCGACGGTCTTGGTGCGCTGAGCCAGGCGACCGTAATCAAGGCGATGGCTGACGAGAACGAGCATGTGCGTGAGCGTGCGTTGCAACTCGCGGAGCATTTCAGGCTATTTCCTATTCCTAACCCCGAGATTTGGGATGCAGTGAAGCGCATGGCCGCCGATCCCGATCTGCGCGTGCGATTTCAAGCGGCACTCACTGCCGGTCAGTTCATCGATCACGACAAGCTCCGCGTGCTCCGCGACATCATCCGAGGTGACGCGGGTGATCCATGGATTTCAGCAGCAGTGCTCAGTGCGCCGCCGCACATCACGGATCTATTTTTCGGACTTTGGACGGACAAAGAGTTTTCGATTTCACCCGCGGGAAAAGACTTTCTCCGAAAGTTCGTTCAGTTGATCGGCGCAAAGAATGATCCGAAAGAAACCGCATCGGTGATGCGCCAGTTTACGCGTCACTCCGTTTCCCCTTCGATGATTCATTCCTTTGCCGAGGGGTTGAAGCGCGCAGGTTCAAGCATCGCAAAAGTGGACACGGACAACAAATTTGCCGCCGTCTTCGCGAACGCCGCTGCTACGGCAAACGATGCAAAGGCTGCGGATGCTGCGCGAATCGAAGCGATCCAACTCGTGATTCTTGACACGCCGAAACAGGCTCTGCCCACACTGCTTGCCTGTCTGGAAAAATCACAGCCGGAAGCCGTGCAGTCCGCAGGCGTCGCCGCGCTCGGGCAGTTTGGCGGCAGCGAAGTCACGTATGCGTTCATCGCGCACTGGTCGGATTTTTCCAAGAAGGCGCGCACCGCCGCGTTCGCCGTGATGCTTGCGCGCTCCGAGCGCGCGACTGCTCTGCTGAATGCGATTGAGGCGAAGAAAATTGTTGCGGGCGAACTCGCAGCTTCAGATGCGCAGGCGCTTTTCAAGCACAAGGATCCATCCGTCGCGAAGCTCGCGGACAAGGTGCTCGCGGAACTCAAGCCGCCGTCGCGCGAATCGGTGATCGAGAAATTCAAGGGCGCGATCACCACGAAGGGCGACGCCGCGCGCGGGCGGCAGGTGTTCACGCAGCGCTGCGTGACGTGCCATCGCGCGGACGGGCAGGGAATGCAGGTCGGGCCGGATTTGATCACGGTGAAGACGAAGGGCCGCGACGGGCTGCTCACCGCGATCCTCGATCCGAACAAGGAGGTCGCGCCGCAGTTCATCGCCTACAACGTCGAGATGAAGGACGGCCAGTCGTTCATCGGCCTCATCGCGAAGGACGATGCGACCGGGCTCACTTTGAAAATGATCGGCGGCGCGGAGCAGACGATCCCGCGCGCGCAGATCAAGGGCAGCAGTTCGTCCGGCCAGAGTCTCATGCCCGAGGGCATCGAGGCCGGGATGGATGTGCAGGCAATGGCTGACGTGCTCACTTTCATCGAGGAGTTGAAGTGAGCACGCGCATCTCCCGCCGTCGTTTTCTTGGGACTTCCATTGCTGCCGGAGCCGCGGCGCTCGCATCATCTGCGAACGGTTCGGATTCTACGAAGTTCCGCATAGCGTCGTTCCGTTTCGATGTGACGCCGCCCGTCGGGCATCCGCTGTGCGGCGGATGGATCAAGCCTATGGTGGATTGCGACGATGCTCTCGAAGCGATCGGCTTTGTGCTGCTCGGCGCGGGGAAGCCGATTGTGATTTGCGCGGTGGATTGGACCGGCATTTTGAATGAGGCGCACGTCGCATGGCGCACGGCGCTCGCCGAGGCCGCTGGCACCACGCCGGATCGTGTCGCGGTGCAGTGCGTGCATCAGCACGACGCGCCGTTCGTCTGCCTGCATGCGGAGAAGCTCGTCGCCGAGCAGCAGGCTGGGCTGCGTGTCGTGGAGGTGGAATTTTTCCGCACCTGCCTCGCCCGCGCGCGCGATGCGGTGAAGGCCGCGCTGCCGCACGCGCGCCCGCTCACGCACATCGCGCACGGCGAGGGAAAGGTGACCGATGTTGCGGGCAATCGCCGCGTATTGCGCGATGGGGGCGGCAAGGTGCTGAAAATGCGCGGCAGTTCCTGCAGGGACGCGGAACTCATCGCGCTGCCCGAGGGCCTGATCGATCCGATGCTGAAGACCGTCGCATTTTACGACGGTGCGGAAAAGATCGCGTCGTGCCACTACTTCGCGACGCACCCGATGAGCCATTACGGGAAAGGGCATGTCAGCAGCGATTTCGTCGGACTCGCGCGCAAGCGTCGGCAGAAGGAGGAGCCGGGCAGCACTCACATTTATTTCACTGGCTGCGCAGGAAATGTGGCCGCGGGAAAATACAACGACGGCACGCCCGAGGCGCGCGTGCGGCTCACGCAGCGGATTTTCGACGGCATCGTTGCATCGGAGAAATCACTGAGGCCCGTGCCCATCGCTGATGTCTCGTGGAGGACGCACGAGATTTTACCGACGACGAATCCCGTTTTCACCGCGGAGAAACTTCGCGCGATGGTCGCTGATCCGAAGAACGTCGCCGCGAACCGCATCCGCCCGGCGATGACGCTCGGCTGGATGCAGCGTCTGGAAAACCGGACTCCGATCGTGCTGAGCGCGCTGCATGTGGATGGCGCTGTGCTGCTGCACCTGCCTGCGGAATGTTTCGTCGAGTACCAGCTCCGCGCGCAGCAGATCGCGCCGTCGCGTTTCATCGCCACCGCAGCGTACGGTGATGGCGGGCCGTGGTACATCCCGGTGAAGGAGGAATATCCGCACGGCGGCTACGAGGTGAGCGTGGCGAACTGCTCGGACGACGTGGACGGCATCCTCACGCGCGGGATGCGCGAACTGCTCGGGGCGTAAGTCGCGCGCTACGCGAGCCCCGGGATGCTCGTCTTCGTGCTGGAGCCGAAGGTGTCCGCCTCGACGTTCATGCGCTGGAGCATTTGCACGAAAAGATTGCACAGCGGCGTGTTGTTCTTCGTGTCGAGCGCGAGGTGCTGGCCGTGCTTGAACCCGCCGCCCGCGAGGAGTAGCGGGAGATTTTTCGTGTCGTGTGAATTCGCGTTCCCGAGGTTGCTGCCGAAGAGCACCATCGTGTTGTCGAGCAGCGCGCCGTTGCCTTCCTTCTTCGCCTTCAGCGCGGCGATCAATCCGCCGAGCGCATGCACTTCCGCTTCCTCGATGAGCTGGAGCTGTTTGAGCTTTTCGGGATCCTGGCCGTGATGCGAAAGTTCGTGGTGCGCCATCGTCACGCCGTCCACGAGCGGCACGTCGCCGCGGCCTTGTACGAGAATGGTGATGACCCGCGTGGAATCCGTCTGGAGCGCGAGCGGCACGAGTTCGAAGAGCAGCTTCATGCGGCCGATGAGATCCTTCTCCTCGTTGATGTCCGTCGGCGGCTGTGCGTCCACTTTCGGCTTCGGCTTGCGCGCCCATTCCTCGGCGAGCACGAGGCGCTGCTCCATCTCGCGGATGGAGGTGAAATATTCGTCCAGCTTGTCGCGGTCCGCCGCGCCGACGCGCGCAGCAAATCGCTTCGCCTGGCCCTGCACAGTGTCCATGATGCTGCGGCCTTCGCGAAGTTTTTGCATCTGCGCGGCGACGGCGTCCTTGGTGCCCTCGAGGAACAGCTTTGCAAAAATCTGCGACGGCTTCGCATCGGCGGGCAGCATCACGCCGCTGCGCGTGTAGCTCTGGCTGGTGCTGTTCGTGCCGAGCACGAGCGACGGAAAACGCGTCTGAATGCCGATTTTTTCCGCGATGAACTGATCCAGCGAGATCGTGTTGCGGAATCCGCCGAGGCCGGGGTGTTTGGCAGAAGTGAGCCACGTCATTTCCGAAGTGTGCCCGTCCGCGCCATTCTGCTCGGGATGCGAGACGCCGGAGAAAACGGTGAAGTCGTCGCGGTGATCCTTGATCGCCTGAAGATATGGCGTGAGAGCGTAGTCCCGTCCGCTTTCCTTCGGAAAAAGGCTCGGCGTGTAGATGCCGAGCGAGGTGCAAATCGCGACCATCCGGCGCGGCGCGGTGGCGTCGGCGGCGAGCGCGCGCGGCCACATGGCGTCGAGATAGGGAAGTGCGAGCGCGACGCCTGCGCCGCGGAGAAATGCGCGGCGGGAAATGGGTTGCTGGGCGATGTTCATTTTGAAGTTCGGCTACTTGTTCACGAAAAGCGGGCTTTCGACAATCTCATGCACGAGCGTGCGCAGACCGCTGCCTTTTGCCTTCACGCTGGCGGTGAGGCGCGCGACTTCGGTGCGGTCGGCGAAGCGGATGCCTCCGCCGGTCGCGTAGATGATCAGATTTTCCGTCACGCATTTCAGCACATGGTCGCTTTCGCCGAGCAGCAGCTTTTTGAATTCCGCGATGTTTTGAAATTTTTTTCCTTCGGCGAGTTCGCCGGTGCAGTCCACGGCCGGGCCGAGCTTGTATTCCCACACCCATCGTCCGTGCAGCCTGCGGTTCGCATTGTCGCCCTTCTCCCGCGAGCGGTAGCGGTCGCGCCAGCCGCCGATTACGTCGAAGCTCTCGAGCGCAAATCCCGGCGGATCAATCGTGCGGTGGCACGAGGCACACGCCTCGGAATTGCGGTGCTTCGCGAGCTGTTCGCGGATCGTCGTCGCGCCGCGCGTGTCGGGCTCGATGGTGCCAGCGTCCGCGGGCGGCGGCAGCGGCGGCTTGCCGAGCAGGCGCTTCATCACCCACGCGCCGCGGATCACGGGCGATGTCACGGTGCCGTTTGCGGTCACTTTCAAAATCGCGGCCTGCGTGAGCAGTCCGCCGCGCGGCGAATCCGCGGGCAATTTCACGCGCTGGAAATTTTCGCCGATCACGGACGGGATGCCGTAGTGCTCCGCGAGCGGGCGGTTCAGCATGAGCCAGTCGGAGTGGATGAAATTTGCCGTGCTCTCGTCGCGTGCGAGCATCTCGGTGAAGAACGCCTCCGTCTCGCCGACCATCGAGGTCTTCAGCACTTCGTCGAATTCCGGATAGAGCCGCTGCTCCGGCGTCGTCGCCTCGATGTTCCGCAGATCGAGCCACTGGCCGGTGAAGTTTTCAACGAATGCGTGCGCCTTCGGACTCGCGAGCATCCGGTCCACCTGCGCACGCAACGTTGCCGGTTGCGCGAGTTTTTTCGCGGCGGCAAGACCGAGCAGTTCGTCGTCGGGCATCGTGCTCCAGAGAAAATACGAGAGCCGCGAGGCGAGCGCGAAGTCGTCGAGCTTGCCGGGGCGCTCGTCGAGGATCAGGAATTGCGGCGCGGTGAGCACCGCGCGAAAGCCGACTTCGATCGCGTCCTCGAACGACTTGCCTGCGTCGAGCACGTCCGTCACGAGCTTCACGAACGGCTCGGCCTCACCGCCCTCCAGCGGACGCCGGAATGCGCGCTGCGCAAATCGCGCGATCACTTTCTCCGCCGCGTCCTTCGGATTCTCCGGCTTCAGCGCGAAGGGCACCTTGTGATTTTTCCTCCACACCTGCTTGTTCGGCGGAACGTCCAAGAGCGGGACGTCGCCGAAGAGCCGCTTCGTCCCCGGCGTCGGCCAGCTCTCCGCGAGCGGCCCCTCGATCTCCGCCCATTGCAGCGCGAGGCCCGCGCCTTTGAAATTTGGCGCGCCGATGCCGTTCACATTTTTCCCTTCGGCGTCGTAGCCGGTGCCCGTCGGATCGAGGCGCAAAAATTCACCAGCGAGCAGCGGGACGGTCATCTCCGTCACGCGCGGCTTGTCGGGCGGGATGTCGAAGTAGCCGAGGAAACGGCGCGTGCGGTAGTTGTCCGTGTAGATGCTCATCATCACGTTGCGCCCCGCGGTCTGGTGGCCGTATGCGGAAAAGCGGATCCGGTAGCGGCCAGACTGCCGGACAGAAAACTGCTTCAGCTCCGGCGACGGATAGCCGCCCGAAAACCACACGATCGCGTCTGGCAATTCCTTCAGCGACTGATGATGGACGTTCTTCGGATTCTTCGGATCGGGGGTGCCTTCAGCGACCTCGAAGTGCTTCTTCACGCCGGACTCGTCCTTGAACTGGTAACGCTTCACCGCGCCGTCTGGCCGAGGGCGGAAGTCCATCGCCTCGGCAATCGCGGCATCCACCGCCTCCAGATATTTCTCGATGTGCAGTTGCGAAATGCGCAGCCCCTCGGCCACCGTGTCAAAGCCGTGCGACGGCGTGTCGGCTGGCAAAATGTGGCGCATCGGTGTGTCCACGCCGAGCAGATATTGCACGGTGTGCTCGAACTCCACGCGATTCAGCCGGCGCAGCGCCACGCGTCCCTCGGTGGCTTGCACGGATTTTTCCGCTTTCACAATTCCGCCGCCGATGATTTCCAGTGCCGCGCGTTTTGCCGCGGCATCCGGGCGCGGCTTTTTCGGCGGCGGCATTTCATCCGCCAGCACGCGATCGAAAACTTTCACCCACTCGGCGCGATCCTTCTCCGTGTCGAATTTCACCGGCAGTGCGTCGAGATCGAGGCCGCCTTTTTTCTCCGTTGCGTCATGGCAGCCCGTGCAGTGCTTTTCGAGAAATGCCTTCACGGGCTGCGCGCCATTCCCCGGTTTTGCCGTTGCGGTGGCGGCGTCCGCGCAGTCCAGACAGCAGAGCATCGCGACGGCGAGCAGGGTTAAACGGGATCGGCGGTTTGGCATTCGGACACGTTCAAGCCGGAAAGCGTGGAGTCAATCGGAGGCTCTCTGAAAAAGTTGCGCTGCCCATTTGGCTGTCAGTGTGCTGCGACAGCATCGCGCGACATTGGAAAGCCGCCTATGTTGCCTTCAGCACCACGAGCCAGCCTGCGACGGGAGCGGCACCGCTCTTGCGCACGGTGATTTCTTGAGTGTGGAGTTCGGCCAATCGGTGCGTGCGCGCGAGGCGGCGCACGTAATCAAGCGAATGAGAGAACCGGATTTGCGAATGCAGCACGAAGCCCTCGCCATCGTAGCGTTCCAGCGAAAACGCGAGAAGTCCGTCTCTGCGCAACACCCGGGCTGCGGAGTGAAACACGCCGTCCAAGTCGCCGACATAGACAAAGAGGTCGCCTGCAAGAATCAGGTCGAAGCAATTTTCCCAATCGCGCATTGCTTCAGCAATGTCACCCGTGGCGAGCTTGTCATAGATGCCTCTCGCCGCGGCTTTGGCTAACATCGCGGGCGACAGGTCCACGCCTGACAAAGTCCTGGCATGCGGACGAAACTGGACGCCGCACAATCCAGTGCCGCAGCCCAGATCGAGGATGTCAAACCGTCTTCCCGGTGCGACGGCAAGGACGGCTCCGAGCAGTTGCTCCGGGACATGATAGCCGAGCTTTTCGACGAGATGGGTGTCAAACTCATCCGCATAGGAGTCGAACAACTTGCGGAGATAGCTTGAGGGAGTGCCTGTCGGCAAACTGTCGCCGGTCAGGGCCGCAAGCACATGCCGCCAGTCGGGAGAATCCGGCTTGAGTTCAGTCGCCTTGCGATATGCGGCAATCGCCTCAGCGATCCGGCCCAGTTCTCTCAGCACATGGCCGAGATTTGCAAAGGCATCCGCGTTATCGGGCCTTAGTTCGACAGATCTTTGATAGGCAGCGATTGCCTGTTCCGGCTGTCCTTTGGCTTCGAGCGCAACACCGAGATTTTTCCAGACGGCTGCAAAGCTAGGCGCAAGCTGAAGTGCGTCGCGATAGGCTGCTATTGCTCCGTCATAGTCCCTTTTGTCAAACAGCACATTGCCGAGGTTGCTGTGGGCCTCGGCATAGCTGGGCATGATGAGAATCGCCTGCCGGAATGCTTCGTTGGCTTCTTCAAAGTTCCCTTTGGCATGAAGGAGGTCGCCGAGATTTTTATGTGCCTCCGCATAGTCCGGCTTGATGGAGATCGCCTGACGATACGCAGCGATAGCATCATCCGCTTGCCCAACGGATTTCAGCGCAACGCCCAAATTTTTGTGAGCTTCGGGGTTATCAGGCTTCACGGCGATGGATCGCCGGAACCAATCCATAGCCTCAGCGTGTCTGCCGGTCTGCCCAGCGATGACTCCGAGAAAATGCAAGGCGTCCGCATGGTGCGGATCGGTCGTTAGTATCTGACGATACACCGCCTCTGCTTCCGAGAGTCGTCCGGCCCGATGCGCAAGCCGTCCAATTTCGAGGGCTTGATGGGTAGTCACAGACTCAATAGCGACGGAGCATCCATGTCAGGTGTCGGGATGCCCGACTGGCTGCCATGAGACTACTTTTTCCGCACGTCGTAGCAGAGCAGCACGTCTTGATCGCGAAGGTATAGCTTGCCATTGGCAATCACCGGGTGCGGCCAGCTATTTTTGGTGCTGCGCTCGGGCTGTTCGAAGCGGCCTTTCTCTTTGTAGCCGTCGGGTGTCGCCTCAATGAGCGCGACCAATCCCTTGCCTCCTTCGCTGCGGCAGTAGAAATGGCCGTCGGCGTAACCGATCGAGCCTTTGCCGACTCCTTTTTCATTCCATTTCATATCACCGGTCTTGAATTCCTGGCAGACCCATCCCTTGCTGTCGGAAAAGCCGTAAACGTAGTCGCCCAAGAGGATCACGCCGCCGTGGTGGTTGGCCATGTTCTTATTGGCGTAGAGTTCCTCGGTCTTAAAGCCGGTGCCGTCCTTTGTGATCTTGAAGGCATTGCAACCAACGCCGTAACCCGAAGTCACATAGACTTCATTGTTGGCATAGATCGGTGTGGTGATAACAGCGGTCGCACCTTTGCGCTCCGCGCGCCAGAGCAGTTTTCCGGTTGCGGCGTCCACGCCTGCGACGCTCTCGGCGGTGAGTTGGATGTATTGATGCACGCCATTGATGTCCGCTGGGACGAGCGAGGAGTATTGCGCGCCGTCGGTGAACTCCGTGCTCTGCCATAGCAGCGAGCCGGTCTTTTTATCGAGCGCGACGATCGCGCCTTTCTTTCCGCCGGGAGTGAAGAGCACGAGATTGCCATCCACGAGCGGCGACTCGGTGTAATTCCATCCGGAATATTTTCCGCCGAAGTCGGTGCCGAGATTTTTGCGCCAGCGTTCCTTGCCGGTCGCGGCGTCGAGGCAGACGAAATCGCCGAACTGCCCGAGCGCATAAACGGAGTCGCTGTCCACGGTCGGAGTGCAGCGCGGGCCCTCGTAGTTTCCGCCCGGCTTGCCGAGTATGGGCGAGACCCAGAGCGGCGCGCCGCTTTTCTCCTCGAAGGCGCGCACGGCGCTGCCCTCGGGCGTGTCGCCCATCGTGAAGACGCGGCCATTTGCCACGGAGACGCTCGAGTAGCCGGAGCCGCAGCCGGTGGTCTTCCATACGAGTTCGGGGCCGCCAGCGGGCCATTCGGTGAGCAGGTTTTTCTCGGTGCTGATGTCGTCGCGCTTCGGCCCGCGCCACGTGGGCCAGTCAGCGGCGGAGGCGATGGATACGAGTGCGGTGAGGGCAAGGAGGGTGCGTTTCATGGGTGTGGAAAAAGTGGAGTGCTGCGGAGAATGGGATGACTGTGTTTGTCGTGCGATCGTAGGAAAAATGTCAGCCCGTCTCCGGCCGTCGTCGGCCAAGTGGATCAGCCGATGAAGAGCGGGCGCATGTGGCGCTCGTAAATGTTTTCGGCGACGTTCTTCGCGACGATGGATTCGTTCGCCTTCAGCAAGTCCGTGTAGCGCGTGCCGGCTTTGGCAGCGAGCTTGAAGGAGACGTGCAGGAGCTGGCGCATGTGGATGTTCAACTCGGGATGGCCGGGGATGTGGCGGATGGCGTTCGCGAGCTGCGTGCCGGTCCATGCGTTCACGGTCTCGGCGCTGGGAAGGTTCGACTTATCAATGTCAATCACGCTCGCGTACGGCGCGCACAATTCGTCCACATGCGCGAGGGCGTATGCGTAAATTTCCTTGCCGAGCGCGAGGCCGTCGCCGCCCGCTTCGGCGAGGCCGATGAGTTCTTCGAGCCACGTCGTGCCCGCGGTCTTGATGTGCAGGCCCGCGCCGAATTTCGGCAGCGTGCGGCGGATGATCGGGTAGAGCGAAAATTTGTCGCTGCCACTGTGGACGCTCAGCTTGAGGTTCGCAGGCAGACCGTAGCGCGCGATGGCGAATGCGATCACCGCGAGGTCGTCGTGGAATTCCTTTTCGAACTGCACGAGGTCGCCGACATAGTCCACGCCCTTGTTGAAGCGGCCCGTGAATTTCGGCGCGATGGTCTGCGCGCGGATTTTTTCATCGGCGATCGCGGCGAGGATTACGAGCAGTTCGGGCGGAGTCTGCGGCGCGTCAGTTTCATCCATCGAGACTTCGGCGATGAAATTGTCCTCGCCCTTTTTCGTCGCGATGTGGCGGTAAATTTTTCCGGCGTCCTGCACGGCGAGGAGATATTTCGAGACGATGCGCTCGATGTCCGCGCGAGTGGTTGTGAAGGGCGTCGCGATTTCCGGGATGGAGATGGTGCCGATGAGTTCCGGGTGGCGATCCACGAAAGCTTTCACGTCTTCCGCAGCGGCGGGCTTGCCGATCGAGTCGGCGACATCGAGCGTGAAAAAATCGGAGCAGGGGAGAAAGCGATCCACCGTTTCGAGCCGGATGTGATCCGCGTCCACATGCCAGCCATCCTTCCAACCGAGCGCAGCGACCGCGGCCTTGCCGGCGTCGAACACACTCTGCGGCTCGGAGCCGACGAAGGTGTGCTCGCGGTTCGATTTGTTCCAGACCGGCGCAATCTTCACGCCGTCCGAGGCGAGTTTCTGAAATGCGGCGAGCTGTGACTTTGCCTGATGCGCAAAACGATCGCCGACGCCGAAGGAAAATTTTTCGAGGATGAGCATGAGGGCGCGGAGGGTAGCGGCGGCGTTTGTCCGCACGCAAGAGCAACGAGGAATTTGAGGGATGGGAATTGCAAATTGGCGATTGCCAAATTGCAGATTGAAAATTTGCGTGTCAGCGCGTGGCGGGCAGCAATTTGCAATGCGCAATGCCAGATTCTCAATTTGCAATTCCCTCCGCCGAGGCGCGGTTTTGAGAATGATCGCGCAGTGCGCGGCAAATCAGTCCCGCTTCAGCGCGCCGATGGCCGTGGCGTAGTGCGCGAGCGCCATGAGCGGCCAGTTGTTCCGGTACATGTCGTATTTCAAATAGAATACGCACGGAAACCCGGTGCCGGTCGTCTCGGGCTCGGGCCATGAGCCGTCGGCATTTTGCCTTGCGATGAGGAACTCGATGCCGCGGCGGATGCTGTCGCAGTCGAACGCGGCGGGACGCGAGCCGTCGGTCGCGGCGATGAGGCCCATGAGCGCCCACGCGGTCTGCGAGGGCGTGCTCGGGCCGCGGCCTTTCAAAGTCGGATCGTCGTAGCTCGTGCAGGTCTCGCCCCAGCCGCCGTCGTCGTTCTGGCAGCTCTCGAGCCATTCGCGCGCGCGGACGATCCACGGCTGGCGCATGTCTTCGCCGATGCAGCGCAGGCCGCGCAAAATCTGCCAGGTGCCATAGACGTAGTTCACGCCCCAGCGGCCGTACCACGAGCCGTCGGAATCCTGCGTGCGCTGGATGAGCTTGATGGCGCGGCGCACGCGCCTGTCATTGCGCGGGAACCCGATCTTGCCGAGCAGTTCGAGCACGCGGCCGGTGAGGTCGCTGCACGTCGGGTCGAGGATCGCGTTGTGGTCGGCAAAAGGCACGTCCTCGAGCCATTTTTTGGTCACGTTTTTGTCGAACGCCGCCCAACCGCCGTCCCTGCACTGGAAGCTCATGAGCCAGCGCAGCGCGCGCTGATAGACGGCGGATCGCTCGTCGGCCGGCGGTGCGAGGTGCGTGTTTTTCCGCTCGCTGAAATTTGTGACTCCAAAATCCACGTCCGGCCGCGCGGCGCGCAGGGCCATGAGAACCATCATCGTGTCATCGGTATCCGGGTAGTAGTCGTTGCGGTACTCGAACGCCCAGCCGCTTGCCTCGGGGTGCGGATTTTGCACCGCCCAGTCGCCGCGGATGCGGACTTCTTTCGAGAGCAGCCATTTTTCCGAACGCTGGAGCGCGTCGTGTGTCGGCGGCACTCCGCTGTCTGCGAGCGCGATGGTCGTGATGGCGGTGTCCCATACGGGCGAGAGGCACGGCTGGATGCGGAAGTCCGCCGGGTCGTCCACGAAGAGGCCCTCGAAGTCCCTCTTCGCCTTGGCGAGAACCGGGTGGCTGTTCGAGTAGCCGAGCGCCTTGAGCGCGAGGATCGAGTTCAGCATCGCGGGGAAGATAGCGCCGAGCCCGTCGCTGCCCTCGCCGATGTGTTCGAGCAGCCACGCCTCGCATTTGCGCAGCGCGCGCCTGCGGAGCGGCTTGATTTGGAAAGGGCGCAGCCGCTTCAGCAGGCGGTCGCAGCAGAGGAAAAAGTTCGGCCACGAAAGGCGCGGCTTGCGCCAGCGCGGGCGCAGATCCGCCTGCTCGGATCCGGCGGGGTAGAGTTCGTGCAACGCAACTTCCGACGGCAGGTGGCGCGTGGGCTGGAAGTGGTTCAGGATCGCCAGCGGGATGAGCATCGCGCGCGTCCACGAGCTCATCTGGTAGATATTGAAGAAAAGCCACTTTGGAAAAAGCAGCATCTCCGGCGGGACCGTGGGCAGATATTTCCACGGGAACTGGCCGAGAAGCGCGAGGTAGAGCTTCGAGTACGTGTTCATTCGCGGGATGCCGCCGAGGCGGATCGCTGCGGCGCGGGCCTCGTGCATCCACGGGAGATTCGGCGCGTGGCCGGCGAGTTTCAGTGCGAAGTAGGCCTTGACGGTCGCGTTGATTTCACTCGGGCCATTTTCGTAAATGTTCCAGCCGCCATCGGGAAGCTGGCGGCGGCGGATGTGCGCGACGCATTTTTCCTGGAGCACCGGATCCACCTCGTTTGCCCAGTGCATGTAGGCGATGTAGTCGCTCACGAGCGTGGAATCCACGATCAGCTCGCCGCACCAGTGGCCGTCCCCGTGCTGGAGCCGAAAGAGATTTGCCTGCGCGCGAAGGATCGCGTCCTGAAGCGGATCGCGCTCGGTCTGCGAAAAAGTCTCTGTGATCATCGGACGCTGCCGAGGCTTGGGATTTACTTCGCTGCGGCCGCAGCGAGGGATTCCTTCTGAGCGCCGCCCGCGCCGCAGGAGTTCTTCGCCGGGGCTTCCGCACCGGTGAGATGGCCCTTGCCGCTGGTGACACCGTTGAACGCATCCACCTGCACCGGCTTCGGCTTCGGCTTCGTGCCGAAGTTGAACTTGATGTTCTTCATCAGGTCGCCGCGCTTGCTGTTCAGGCCGAGCGCCGCGGTCGGTTCGTAGCCGCAGTTCATCATGCAGTTCTCGCAACGCGGGTCGCGGGCTTCGCCGTTCACGACGCCGACCTTGTCCCAGTTCGTCTTGTCGAGCAGTTCCTGGTAGGTCTTGTAGTGGCCGTCCGTCATCAGGTAGCACGGGCCTTTCCAGCCGCGGACGTTGCGCGTCGGGATTGCCCATGCGCTGCACGTGAGGTCGCGCTTGCCGGCGAGGAATTCGAGATACACCGGCGTGCCGAGAATCGGGAACAGGCGGCCCCACTCCTCGATCTTCGCAAACTTCTTGATGGTGAGCTTGCGCGTGAGGAAAAAATTCTCCGGCTCGATGCCGAGACGCTTCACCATGTCGGCCTTGGCCGCGTCGTATTCGTAGCCGGGCGCGATGGTGTGGCCGTCCACGTTGAGCGTGTTGAGGAACTGGAACAGGTCTTCGATTTCCTGCACCTCGGTCTCCTTGTAAACGGTCGTGTTCGTCGCGACTTGGTAGCCGAGCACCTTCGCCATCCGCATCGCCAGCACGGCTTCCTTGAAGACGCCTTCGCGCTCCACGATCAGATCGTGCGTCCGCTCAAGGCCGTCGAGATGCACATTCCAATACATCCACTGCGTCGGCGCGATGACGGTCTTCTTCGCGTCCTTCGGGCCTTTGCGCGCCTCGTCGGCCTGCGCTTGCGTCATGAGTTCTTCGCTCACCAGCACCTGCGCCATCGCCTCGGCCTTGTCCTTGTTCTTTGCAAAAAGGGTCGCGAGATAGTCGCGCATCTTCTTCCGCATGAACATGGCGTTCGTGCAGACATACACGATGCGCTTGCGCTTCAGCAGGCCGTTCACGAGGTCCTCGATGTGCGGGTAGATGAGCGGCTCGCCGCCGCAAATGCTCACCATCGGCGCGCCGCATTCGTCGGAAGCCTGGAGGCAGTCTTCCAGCGGCATCAGGTCCTTGATCGAGGTCGAATACTCGCGGATGCGCCCGCAGCCGGTGCAGGTGAGGTTGCAGGTGTGCAACGGCTCAAGCTGGAGGACGGTGGCGAACTTCTTCACGCCGCGAATCTTGTTGCTGATGATGTGACGGGCGATTCGCGCCGTGAGTGCTAATGGAAAACGCATATTGGGCGCGGGTGATACAGGGAGTTAATAATCAGGGCAAGGGCGAAGGTGGACTTTTTCTGGCAGAAGGATTGTTGTGGCGGTGGCGTGCAAGGTGTGCGCTGCGCAAAAGTTGACGCCCGCCGACTTTCAAAAACAAGAGCGCCTTCGCATCCGAAGTATTCGTCATGCGCGTGTTTCCAAAGCGGTGTCGCGCTGCGCTTGCCACCGTTGCTCCAAGATTTTGCGAATCCGTCAGGCACACCGCAAGGGCCCCGCAATTTCTGAAAGCCGAAATCACTGTCGCGTCGGCAAACCATCCAGACCGATCCGGTGATGGATGCCAAATCCCGGCGCCTCCGAACCCGCGGGGAGCGAGCCGATGTCCGGCGCACCCGGCTTCGAGGCGCGCAGCGGGTCGGGCCATTCATCCGGAACGGTCACGCCTGCGGCGAGCGCCACACTGCCTGGTCCGAGGCGCAAATCGGCCGGGAGTTTCGGATCGGCCCCGAGCGAGAGGAACTTCGGATCACCGACGACATCGTTGCTTCCCCATCCCGGCGCGTACTGCTTTTTGCTCCCGGCGAAAAGCGGCGAGGCGCGGAATTTCGCGAAGGTCTCCGCCGCCGGCTTCAGCGTGCCGGAGAGGCTCCAGAAAAGATTTCCGTCCGACTGGAAATCATCGTCCGCAGTGAGCGCCGTGAATGTCGTTCCGGGCTCGCCTTCGAGCTGCACGAAGAGATTGTTGAACACGCGCCGCGTCGTGTCGCGCGTGTGGGCGCCCCATGTGAACGCGTAGTGGCCGCGCCAGCCGCCGGTGTGCATGAGGAACGTGTTCTGATAGACGTAGTAGATCGGATGCACGGGGCTGCCGTGATCGTGCGCCAGGATTTCCGTAGGCTGATCGAGGAATGCGCCGCTCGGGTCTGGCTTCTCGGGCGGGAACTTGTAGGTGCCGCGCCGGAGATCCACGACGTTGCGGAAAATGTACACGCCGCTTCCCGGATCGGCGGTCACGGTCACGGGCTTCTTTCCGTGCGCGGTGAACGGGCTCAGCAGCCGCGAAACGAGATTTTGTGAGATCAATATCCGCCCGTATGCGCGCTTCGGCCCCGGCTCGAATCCGTCGTCGTTGAAATTGTCCACGAAGCTCTCGCGGATGCTGATGTTCTCCACCCCGGCGAGCGCGATGAAGTCGTGGTTGTCCGTGAATTCGCAGCGCGTGAAATCGAAGTCGCTCCCGTCTGGAAGGATGAGGTAGCCGGCGCTCGCGCGATATTTGTGATGCGCTCGCGAATGCCACGGCGCGGCGTGGCCGCGGAATGCGGAGTCCGTGACGTGCAGGCCGTTCACATGCGCCGTGCGCAGCGTCATCTGCCCGCCGTAGAGCGTCACGCCGTCGAGCGTGATGTCTTCCGCGTTCTGGATCACGAGCGCCGCGCGCCTTACCCCGCGGACCACGAGATCCTGGAGGCGGACGTGCGCGGCCTTGTTCATCTGCACGGTGTATTCGCAGCCTGCGATCACGAGCGGCATCTTGCGCGGATCGGTCTCGCCGCGATAGGCGAGGTCGCCGAGGCCGGGGAGATTCGTGTGCGCGAGGCGGACGTGCAAGCGCCCCGTCTTGTCGTCGCGCCGTGTGCCGGGGCCGCAGTAAATCCCGGTGGGATCATCTGCGCGATCCGCGACTTCCTCGCGCCACAGCTCGTTCGCCGAACGGAGATCCGAGAACGTGATGTAGTGGTGCAGCGGGATCATCGAGTCGGCGAAATTCCCGTAGCCGCCACCTGTCGCGTAGTTTTTCACCGAGCGGAATTCCCCTGGCGCACCCTCGGCAAACGGCTCCCACGCCGTCGCGGGCGATTCGGAAAATTCGCGGATGCCGCCATCGAGGATCGCCAGTTCGCCGGGGTGCGAGCGGATCGTGATCGGCTTCTCCTTCGTGCCGGACACGCCGAGATTTACGCTCTCATAGTAGGTGCCGCCGCGCAGGCAGAGCGTGTCTCCGGGTTTCAGGTTTTGGAGCGACGCCGAGACCGTCTTCCACGGTTTCTCCTTTGTGCCGGGCTGCGAATCGTCGCCGTTTTTCGCATCGGCAAAATGCACTGCCTCCGCGGGCAGCGGTCGCGCGGAGACTTCCGGCAGCGGCCGCATCGGCGCGTGTGACTGGAATTCGGCGGCGGCCGCGAAGTGCAGCGCGAGCAGTAGGAAGGCGAGGGGGAGTTTCATGCGGGATGGGGTTGCGGTTGAAAGCGTGCGCCCGCTCGCTTTCTCTCAGGCGCTAGTAATCGCCCGGCGGTGGCGACTCGTATTCCTCGCGTAGAGCGGCGGCGAGGGACTTCTCGTAAAAGAGGAACCGCTTTGTGACGAAGAGCGGATCTTTCTGCTCCCGCGGGTCGAGGTATTCCTCCACAAACTCCTCGATCGTCTTCTCCTCAAAGGTCTCCAGATCGTCCTTCCACACATGCTCCTTGAACGCCAGCCGGTGCGTGCCCTCGAAGCACGTCAGCGCCAGCTCAAAGTCGAGGTCGTCGAACTCGTCGTTGAACAGCTCGCTGATCGTCGTGCCCGCGTCGCACTGCACCAGATCGTCGCTGATGAAATGCAGGATCTCGATCAGCGAGCTGACGTAGTAGCTCGTCGGCAAATCGGGCATGGCTACTTTTTCTCCGTGGCGGATTTCACGAGCGCGATGAACTGGTCGCGGCTCGCCTTCACGAGCGCAGCGGGGCCGGTCATCTTCACAAAGACCGCGCCCTCCGTGTGCTCGAGGATCGCGCCGAGCAGCGCCGCGTCCGGGAGTTCCTCGGTGATGCCGGCCATCGGCGCGGCCTTCAGCGTGCCCTCCGCGGAGACGAGCGTGACTTTCACCCCGTTGAAATCCTGCGCGTCGATCTTGTTCGCCTCGGCCTTGCCCGAGATCTGGCCGAGCCACCGCTGCACATTCGGCTCCACGCCGCCGCCATTGCTCTCGCCGAAGAAGAAAAACGTGATGTCCGCCGGCTTCCCGCCGTCCTTGCCGGGGATCTGGAGCTGCGCCTTGCGCATGGGCGATGTGGGCTCGATGGACTTCCATCCCGCCGGGCGCGTGAATGCAAATGCGCCGACGTTGAATTTTGCGGCGTCCTCCGCAAACGCGGCGACAGCGAAGAGGGCGAGGAAAAGGGTGGCGAGTGTTTTCATGGGCCGCGTGAGATAGCCGCACCGCGAAGCCACGGCAAGGCCGGACTCGCGTCCGTAACGATGGCGGAGCATCGCCTGGCTTAAGCCCGTAGCGAGCCGGTCAACGCCGTGGTTTCAAATTGAGCGGCCTCGCCGTTGAACCAACGTGCGAAGGCATCGCAGGATGCGTCCTCGGGCGCACAAATGGAACTTCAGCCGTGGACATTGCTTCCACAGGCAGAAAGTCATGCCTAGCGCCCGTAGAGGCACTGCGCGAGGTATCCGCTCAGCGCGGTGAGGCGGTTTTCCTTGCGGAACTGCTCGATCTTTTTGCGATCCACCTTGAGTGCGCGATCCCAGAGCCAGATGAGATTTTGCGAGGAAACGGTGATGATGTCCGTGATGTTCTTCGGATCATCCACGCGCGGGGCTTTCACGTCGAAGCAGATCGGGCCAGCGTATTTTGCGTCCTGCAAAACGACGAGGAGCGCGAGATCCTTCAGCGGCTCGGTGTACCCGAACGGGAGATCCTGATCGTAGCGCTGGCCGTCCTGCGAATTGAGGTGGATGTGGAAAAGTTTTCCCGCTTCGAGGCAGAGATCCACGTCCCAGAGGTAGTCGAGGCCGGCGATGCGCGAGTGGGCGGTCTCGGGGTTCACGCCGAAGATGGGCTGCACTTCCTTGTCGAGACGGCTGACGAGGTAGAGCACCTCGCCGACATTCGCGAGATACATGTTTGCACGCGGCTCGTTCGGCTTGGGCTCGAGGGCGAACTTCACCTTCGTGCCGTAATTTTTCAGCGCGTAGTGGCCGACCTTGTTGAAGCCTTCGACGAGGCGCTTGAAGGCGTCGCGTCCGTTCTTCGCGAGGACGAAGTCAAAGCCCTCGCGGCCATTCCAGAAGACCATCGTCTTTGCGCCGAGCACGACGGTAGTGTCCACGGCCTTGAGCGCGTTTTCCATACCGAGTTTGCGCACGGAGGGATCATTCGAGGTCATTGCGCCGTCCTTGAAAATTGGCGCTGCGAAAAACGACGGCGTGTACATCGCGCACTTGAGGCCGAGCTTTTTCGCGATCTTCGCGGCGTCGGGCGCCATGTCGGCGGTGATCTCCACGTCGTGCGCCTCGTAGTAGCTCATGCCGGATTCGGCGAGCAGCGGCAGACGGTCAAGCATCGGGATGGGATCACGCGTGGGGCCGCCGAAGGGATCGTTGCCGGGGCCGATGTTCCAGACGCCTGCGCCGAGGCCAGTGATTCCGACTTTGTTCTGCAGTTCGTAGCGTGCCATAGAAGGGTGTGTTGGTGGTTGAGGGTTGTTGAAAAAAGGGCGCGCAACATGAAGAGCGGATGCGCGGTTGTCACCTGCGAAAATGATTGGTGCGCGGTGCTCAGTCGGTGGCAGTCGCGTATCGTCACTGAAAACTCCGTCTGTCGCCAGCGGTGGTCAGATGCAAAGATGCCAGCTTGCCCGGAGCCGCATGCAAGCGGCACATTTCCGCGATGAACATCGTCGCCGTCCAACTCGACAGCGTGTGGGAAGACCCGCGCGCGAATTTTGAAAAGGTGGAACGCATGCTTGCCGCGAAGCCGACGACGGAAGGCTTGCTCATCGTGCTACCAGAGATGTTCGCGACCGGATTCAGCATGGACGTTTCGAAGACCATGCACGGCGACTCGCGCGGGACGGAAGATTTTCTCCGCACGCTCGCGCTGCACCACCGCTGCACGGTGACGGGCGGCGTGGTGAATCCCGGCACAGGCGGGCGCGGGCGCAATGAGTCCGTGACATTTGCGGCGGATGGCTCGGTGCTCGCGCGCTACGTGAAGCAGCAGCCGTTCAGCGGGGCGGGGGAGGACAAGGTGCATGAGGCCGGCAATGAGGCGGTCGTGTTCCGGCTTGGCGAATTCACCGCCGCGCCGCTCATCTGCTACGATCTGCGCTTTCCGGAAAGGTTCCGTGCGGCGGCGCGACTCGGCGCGGATCTTTTCATCGTCATCGCCGCGTGGCCCGAGATACGCATCGGGCACTGGATCACGCTGCTGCGGGCGCGGGCGATCGAAAACCTGGCCTTCGTCGTCGGCGTGAACCGCACGGGCACCGAGCCGAACGGCACATGTGGTGGACGCAGTATCGTCGTGGATCCGCACGGAGAGATCATTGCGGACGCAGGGACGGCTGAGACGATGCTGCACGCGGAAATCGCGTATGCCGTTGCCGCCGTCTGGCGCGAGAAATTCCCTGCGCTGCGCGATGCGCGGTGGCCATCGTTTTGAGTGTCGCTACTCCTCAGGGAGCGGCTGGCCTTTTGTCTCGGGGGCGTAGAAGGAGGCGACGAGGCCGATGAGGAAGATGGAGCACATGGTCATCGCGGCGTAGCGGAGCGGGAGCGCGGGGTCCTGCTTCGCGTAGCCGCCGAAGACGTCGGCGGTGAGCTTGGCCGAGAGGAAGCTGCCGGCGGCGGCGGCGAAGCGGCCGAGATTGTAGCAGAAGCTGGTGCCGGTGCTGCGCAGGCGGCTGGGGAAGAGCTCGGGCAGGTAGATGGCGAATCCGGCGAAGACGCTGAGCTGCGCGGCGCCCATGAGGAACATCATCCAGCGCGCGGCGTAGGGTGAGGACATATTCTGATAGACGAGGAAGCTGGCGACGAGCGCGGCGGTGAAGCCGATGATGAAGGCGAGCTTGCGGCCATGCTGCGCGATGCGCGTGAACATCATCATGCCGGCGGCGGCGCCGAACATGTTCCAGAGATAGGCGATGGTGATGGCCCAATCCACTTCGCCTTTCACGGCGTTGGCGGCGAGGGTGCCGGCGGCGACGGCTTTCTCGAAGTATTGCCGGAAGACGATTTTCTGGAGGTCCACGGCGTACTCGCCGATGGCCCACAGGCCGATGACTCCGGTGCTGGCGATGAGCGCGCCGAAGAGGAGGTTCTTGCGCCAGCGCGCCTCGGCGAGGAGTGCGGCGTAGGGGGAGAAGATGCCGCCGGCTTTCAGCAGGCCCTGCTCTTTCAGGCGCAGCCAGGAATCGGGTTCCTTCAGGTAGCCGCGGGTGAAGATGATCATGAAGGCGGGCACGGCACCGATGAGGAACATCCAGCGCCAGCCGGAGCCGGCGGTGATGGTGTGGTTCTTCTCCAGCGCATCAATGCCCATCTTGGCAAAGCCCGCGGTGATGTTGCCGACGGTGGAGAGGATTTGCAGCAGGCCGAGCGACTGGGTGCGTGCGCTGGCTGGCACGGTCTCGGCGATGAGCGCGACGGCGAGGCCGAAGACGCCGCCGACGCCGACGCCGGTGAGAAAGCGGAAGATGGTGAAGTCGAGTTTCGACTGGCTGAAGTAGCTCAGGCCGGTGAACGCGGAGTAAATGAGGATGGTGAGCGTGAGCATCCGCGCGCGGCCAAATTTGTCGCCGAGCGATCCAAAGATCAAGCCGCCGATGCCCCAGCCGATGAGGAAGCACGCGGTGACGACTTTGCCGTACGCCTGCAGCGCCGAGTCGCTCGCGGGGAGCTTCATGAGTTCGACGAGGGCGGGGACGCGCGCGAGGGAAAAGAGGCGCTGATCCAGGCAGTCGAAGAACCACGCGGCGGAGGCGACGATGAGGACAAACCAGTGGTAGCGGGTGAGCTGCTTCCACCAGGGGAGGTTCGGATTATCAGGCATGGCGCGCGGAGAGTGGCGACGCGCGTGGCGCGGGGCTAGGAAAAATGTGTGACTGGTGATTGGTGAACGGTGACTGGTCCTGAAACTCTCCGGCACGCGTGCTCCCACAGGGCTCCGACGACGCGCGGACTCGAAACCAGTCACCCTTCACCCTTCACCAGTCACAACTCAATTCCCCCACCGTCGTATCGACACCACCGCGCGCGCTACTTCTTCTTCCCGCGCTTCGGCACCTTCAGCGATTTGAATTTCCGCGTGAGGTTCGTGAGCGATTCCTCGATGCCCATGCGCTCCAGCGAAGTCGCGCCGACGAAACCGACGGCATCCGTGTTTTGAATCACGCGTTCGGCATCCTCGGGCGTGTTGATCGGCCCGCCGTGGCAGAGGAAGAAGATGTCCTTCCTCACGCGCGTCGCGGCATCAATGATTTCCTGCGTGCGCTTGATGGTGAAGTCCCAGCTCTTGACCGCGCTCTTCACGCCGATGCTCCCGCCGACGGTCGTGCCGACGTGCGCGATGATCGCATCCGCGCCGGCCTTCGCCATTTCGACGGCCTCCTCGGGCGAGCCTACATACACGACGGAGAATAGATCCATCCGCCGCGCGAGCGCGACCATCTCGAATTCCTTCTTCACGCTCATGCCCGTCTCCTCGAGCACGCCGCGGAAGTGGCCGTCCACAATCGTGTGCGTGGGAAAATTGTTCACGCCGGAGAAACCCATCTCCTTCACCTTGCCGAGCCAGTGCCACATGCGCCGCCGCGGGTCGGTCGCGTGGACGCCGCAGATCACCGGACATTCCTCGACGACGGGCAGCACCTCGTATTCGCCGATCTCCATCGCGATGGCGTTCGCATCGCCGTAGGCCATCATGCCCGCGGTGGAGCCGTGGCCCATCATGCGGAAGCGGCCGCTGTTATAAATGATGATCAGGTCCGCGCCGCCGCGCTCGATGAACTTCGCCGAGATGCCCGTGCCCGCGCCGCCCGCGATGATGGCATTTCCTTTTTTCAAAGTCGCGCGCAGGCGCTCGCAGACTTCCTTGCGTGTGTAGGGATTTCCTTTTCCGGTCCAAGGATTCGGCATGGGCGTGGGTGGTGAGAGTTCGTTTCGGGTGAAACGGGACACTAGCGTACCGCCACGCGAAGTGGGAAGCGCACGAATGCACCATTCGCTATCGGGGATGCACGGGCCGAGGCTTGCGCAACTGCGGAAACCTGCCAGCATCCGGGCATGAAATTCGATCTGAAGTTCAGCATCATAGAGATGATGCGCGACCGGCTTCACGCGGCGCCGTTTCAGCCGTTCGTCGTCGTGTTGCATTCGGGAGAGAGGCTGCGAGTGAAGAACCCGGACGTGCTGACAGTCACCCTTTCAGGCTGGGTCATCTACGACGACGGCGCGAAGGCGAGAATGCTGAATCCCGCGCTCGTCGCCGAGATCGAAACCAAGTCGGCGAAGGCGTAGGGCAATAGTCATCTGTCCCCCGTTCCCAGAATGCAAGCAAAAGGCGCATTTGCTCTTTCTCCCAAATGACTAACTTCCATTCTTCCGATCCAAAATCCTCTCCGATCAGGAGGTGGCCGGTATTCTGCGTAATTTTCGCAGCCATATGCATCCTGGTACGGCTAACGCTTGTGGAGTATCAGGCTAATAAATCGCACACCTTCGTGGCGGCTGGGGTGGATGAACTGTCCCATTTCCAAAGCTCCACGGATTTTCCATTCGCCAGACTGATGGGTTCCGGGAGTCCACATTCATGGTTGTGGCGTCACGAGCATTTGGACAACTACGGCGAAATTATGATTAACGTGCCAGACCGTGGCGTTGTGTATACTTGGGTTGATGGAAAGCGAGTGGAACAGATTCTAAACGAAGTGGCCTATAGTGCCGCCCATGAAATGAATGATAACAGCAACGCTTCTCCCAACCTCCGGCCCGCGATGAGCCGCTTGTTCGACGCGGTTTACCATCAACGGCGATTGCACCAACTGATGCTCTGGGGTGATGGTCTCGAGCTTGCCGCGGTGTTGTCCATATTCATTGGAATCTCGATTATTGGCCTTGCCTCGGTTTGGCGGACTGCGTGAAAGTAAATTCCCAGCAGAGCAGACAGACCTAACAGTCAAGTCAGTAGTAGCTCTTCACTTCACCCACCCGTGCTGCTGGAGCCAGAAGACGAGGTCTTTTCCCCACGGATGAACGTCGTCGGCGGGGACGCCGTTTCTGCCCTGGCTGAGGCCGATGCCGTGCGGGCCTTTCTCGAAGACGTGGAAGTCAAACACGACGCCCGCCTTCCGCAGCGACTGCACGAAGCGGAAGCTGTTCTCGGGAAGCACGGCCTTGTCCTCGCCGGTCGTCCACACGAAGCACGGCGGGGTGTCCTTGGTGACCTGTTTGTCGTTTGAGAGCAGTTCGACGAGCTTCGGGTCGGGCTCGGCGCCGAGGAGGTTTTTCTTCGAGCCGCCGTGCGTCACGCCGTCCTCCATGCTGATGACGCCGTAGCAGATCACGCCGAAGTCCGGGCGGCAGCTCACGCGATCCACGGGATCGGCGGCGTCCGTTTTTCCCGCATCGAAATGCGTCACCGAGGTCGTCGCGAGATGTCCGCCTGCGCTGCTGCCCATCACGCCGATACGCGCCGGATCCACGCTCCACTTTGCGGCGTTCGCGCGGACGAGCCGGATCGCGCGCTGCACGTCGTGCATCATCACGGGATGCCGGTAGCCTTTCGAGCCGAGGCGGTATTTCAGCACGAAGCACGTCACGCCTTTTTGAGTGAGATAATCCGCGTAGCCCTGGCCCTCATGTCCCGCGAGACCGCCATAGCCGCCGCCTGGGCAGATGACGATTGCCGTGCCATTGGCCGTGCCTGCCGCGGGGAGAAATGGCGTGAGCGTCGGGGTGTCCTGCTCCGCCTTGCCGAGCGCACCGGGCGCGTCGCCTTCCCACAGGCGGATGGGTTCGGCGGATGCTGTGGCGATGAATGCGGCGCTGGCGAGAGCGAGGAGGAGCGAGGTGAGTTTCATGAGTTAGAATATCTGGGGAAATGCCGCGAGGGTCTTTGCGCGGGTGCGAATGTTACGAGCAGGAGCATGCGCGCTTTCCTAGAAAAAAGATGGGCGTGCGAGGGTTTGATCGCCCGCATCATCTCAGACGTGCCACACGACTTCCGACGCGGGGAAGCGCACCTTCGCGAGCTGCGCATACTTGTCATCCGCCGAGCGGAAGCCTGCGGCGCATGCGACGACGGTCTCGAACTCCATGCCTTCGAGTCCGATGATCTTGTCGTAGTTCGCAGGCTCGATGCCCTCCATCGGGCATGTGTCCACGCCGAGCACTGCGGCGCTCGTCATGAAATTCCCGAGGGCGATATACACCTGCCGGATGGCCCACTCGCGCAGCCAGCCCTCCTTTGCGGCCTTGCCGGCGAAGCCCGTCATCATGTCGCGGTAGCTCTTGAGCGCATCCTTCGATCCGCCGCGCGTGGCGATGACTCTTTCGAGAAAATGATCCACGTCCTTTTCCCCGAGCGCCTTTCTTGTGGCGAATACGACGAAGTGCGAGCAGCCCGTCGGCTGTGTCTGATTCCACGAGAGCGACACAAGGTTGTGCTTCACCGCAGCGTCCGTGATCACGATGAACTTCCACGGCTGCAATCCGAACGACGAGGGCGTGAGGATGAGCGCCTGCTCGAGTGTGGCCCAGAGTTCCGGCGTGATCTTTCGTGTCGCGTCGAATTTTTTCGTGGCGTAGCGCCAGTTCAGTTGGGCGAGGAGTGCTTCGGGATGCAGTGTGTTCATCCTGCGAGCTACGCGGAACAGCCGCGGCAAGACTAGTCCAAATGATGTGACCTTTGCGCGTCAGCGTTTCGCCGCGATCTCTGCGCGCGTTTTTTCGATGAGCGATTTCACGTTGATGTCCTCGCCGCCTTTTTTTGCGCTCTGTTCGGCGGCCTCCATGAACGCGTACAGCTCCAGCGTTTCCTCCGCGCTCACGGGCACCTGGCCGGTGCGGAACATCTTCACGATCTCGAACAGCAGCACGTCGTAGCTGTCGTATGCGCCGATGGCCGCCTCGCCCTTTTCGCCCACGGCCTTGCCGCCGTATCCCTTGCCGTTCTGATCGTCCGTGAAGACGCCCGTGCGTCCGCCGGACCACTGGCCTGTCACTTCAAATTTCCCATCGGAAATCAGAATGCTGCTCACGGATTCGCAGCCCGTGCCCATCACCGTGAACAGCGCCTCGCAGCCATGCACCGCGTACCAATAGAGCGGCGAGTGCGTGGCTTCGCGGTGTGCCGGGCTGAACGTCTCGGCATGCTTCACCTTGCCGATGGAGCCGTTGCGCACCGCCTGCGTCGCTTTGGAAAATCGCAGCGACGACGAGCAGAACGCCGGCACGCCGGACTCCTTGATCAGATCGAGGATGCGAATCGTGTCCGCGAGATCGCCCGCGATCGGCTTGTCAATGAACACGGGCTTCTTCGCGGCGAGCACCGGCTTGAGCTGTTCGAGATGCACGCGCCCGTCGTTGGATTCGAGGAAGACCACGTCCACGCGTTTCAAAAGCTCATCAATCGAGTCCACGATTTCGACCCCCATCGCCTTCACCTTCTCCGTGTATTCCGGCACGCGCTTGGTGCTGCTTTCGATGTCCTTGCTCCCCTGCGGATACGCCGCGACCACGCGCACGCCCGCGAGCTTCTCCGCATCCTCGGGCTTCTTCGTGCCCTTGTTCAGCGACTGCGTGAAGGCGAGGACATGCGAGGTGTCGAGGCCGATGATTCCGGCCCGGAGCAGCTTCGGTTCTCCGGCGGAAGCGACGAGCGTGAGCGCGAACAGGGCGGCGAAGAGGAGGGGAAATTTCATGCGGAGAGCAATACCCGGCGCGCTCGTGTGACGTTAGGAAAAGTTCACCGCCGGAATGCGCTCGCCTGATCCGCGCTTTTCGCCGCCTACCCCGAGACCTCGGCGAGGCTCACGAGCCGGCTCTTTTCGCCGAGCGACTTCGCGGCGGCGTGGACGATCGCCGTGACCTCCTGAATTTCCGCGTGCGGCACCGGCTCCTTTCCGGTGATCAGCATCTCGCGGAAGGTCGCCGCCATGCGGAACATCTGGTAGTGGTGCCCGTGCCAAAAATCCCCCTCGATGGACGGCGTGGTCGAGTAGAGCTTTTTCTTAAAATACACGTCGGTGCGATCGTACTCGAATCGCTCGTACGGCTGGCCGAACCAAAAATGGCACGGGTAGCGATCCGGATACGTGATGAACCCGTGGCAGGTGTCTTTGTGTTCGACCATGCTCACCGCCTCCGCGCCCGCGCCCATCAGTGTCACGATGCCCCACACCGGATGCTGGCCATAGACCATCCAGCCGGGGAGCGAGTAGCGGCTGTAGAGCCGCATCGAAACATGTTCGATCGCACCGAACTCGCCCGAGTCCCGCCACCGCATCGCCGCCTCCATTCCCCATTCGTAGCGCCAGCAGCTTGCGGACATCAGCGGTGCGCGGTGTTTACGCGCAAACTCCAAAATTTTCCGCGTGCCCTGCACCGTCCCGCCGATCGGCTTGTCGCAAAATGTCGGCAGCCCTTTCGCGAGTCCCGGTGCGACGAGATCGCAATGATCCTCGCCTCCGCCCGACGCATCGCCGAGCCAGATCGCGTCCACATTCGCCACGAGTTCGTCGAGCGAATGCGCCGCCTGCACGCCGGGAAACGCCTCGGTGAACGGCCCTGTCGCGGACGGATCCGCGTCGTAGATGTGCGTGATTTTCGTGTCCGGAAATGGCCAGCCGTCAAACGCATGGCGCGGATTGCGGATGATCGTCTGGAAAAATTTCGCCGAGCCTTTGTCCTGATATTTGCTGATCGCATCGAGATTGCAGACCGGGTGCAGATACTGCGCGAAATGCCACGTGTGCCCGTTCGCCCTCTGCGCCTTCCCGTCCTTGCTCGCCGAGATCACGCCGATGCGGAAGGTCTTCGTGTCCGCGGCCGCGCGCGCAAGCCCCGTAGTCGCCGTCGCCGCAACCGAGCCTGCCATTGCCAGAAGTCCGCGTCGTGAAATGTTCATGGGAAATGGATGCTGAAGTGGTGAAGGTGTTCGTGAAGTGGGGGAGCCCGCCATGCTTCACCCGACGGCAGCGTATTCGTTGGTACCTTTCACAGGGCGCGTGCGCATCATGCGCCCGACGGTCAAAATCCAACGTCGGCGTCGCCCGCAGTTTGATCGTTGAATCACATGGCGCGGGCGATGGATGGTGGCGCGATGCGACTGCCCGCTCCCACACCACTCGCCGGACGACCCACTGTCGCGCTCGGCTGCACCGGCCTGCATTTTCCGACGGAGGCGCTGCACGCTGTGGTGAAAAATGGAAGCGCACCCGTGTTCATGCACCGGCTCACGGGCGAGGAGGGCAGCGGCGACGACGGCCCTCGTGAGATGATCGCGGCGACGGCGGAGGCATTGGAGAAATCCGGCCACGCGACCGCATGGGGCGCGGGATGCTCGGTGCGCAGCGCGGCGGAGGCCGCGGCTTTTGCGACGGCGGGCTGCACATGGTTTTCGTTCGAACTCGCCGGCGCGGTGGATCCGTGCGCAGACACGATGTCGCTCGACGAACTCGATGCGGCCATCGTCACCATCGAAGACACCGGCTGTCTCGCGGCAGAGTGGCACGCGAACTACACGGAGCGTGAATGGCCGCTTGCTTCGGGCCGAAAGCTGCGGCTGGCCGACGAGACGCTCGCGCGCGCCGCGGTGAAATTTGGCCGCGCCCTCGCACATGCGGCGCAGATCCAGCAGGCCATTCGCACGCTGTGGAGCGGGCGGGGCGGCGTGCCGGACATCGAGCTGTGTTTCGCCGGCACGCGCGAAACGTGGAGTGAGGAGGAGTTCCTTTTTCTGGCACTGGAGTCCGCGCGCCAGGGAATCTGCCCCGTGTGCATCGCGCCGCCGCTCGGACCGGAGTGGCAACCGGGCGCGGAGTTTTCCGGCGATGAAAATGCGCTTGCCTCGATGCTCGCAAGATTCGGCGAGATCGCGGGGCTCATCGGGCAATTGAAAATCGGAATCCGCCATGCGGCTTGCAAAACGCAGCCGACATCGCTGCCTGCGCTCGTCGGACCTGCGCATCTTGATCTCACCGAAACCGCATGGCTCGCGACGCTCGATGCGCTCGCGCGGCGGCAGCCGGAAATTTTCCGCCGCTGGCTTTGCGCCGCGCAGGAGATGTTTCCGTTTGCG
The DNA here is from genome assembly GCA_903882875.1 of uncultured Spartobacteria bacterium. Classification (GTDB taxonomy): domain Bacteria; phylum Verrucomicrobiota; class Verrucomicrobiia; order Chthoniobacterales; family Chthoniobacteraceae; genus SXWH01. The sequence goes on from CAIRYQ010000089.1 coordinate 40,682, forward strand.
GCAAACGGCATGGCGCTCGCGATCACAGAGGAGGACATCCATGTGCTCCCGCAGGTCGGCGATGCGGAACTCGCGTCCACGTTTCTCGGCGACGTGCGCGGGCGTCAGCTCCTGCTCTCGACCTTTCACGATGTGCTGCGGAGCGACCGCCCGCTGCGCGAGGCGATCCGTCGCTGAGGGCCCGGAAGCGGATCGTGAGAGCACGGGCACGAGCAAGACAAAGACGGAAGCAGGCGATCCGATTCGCACGTCAGTCTGGCATGTTGCGCAAAGTTCCGTCAGCCTTTCGCCCGTGCCTGAATCCATCGCCGAGCCACGCCTTTCCAAAGCGGCACCTACGCTCGCCGGGCACCTCGACCGCGTGCGGCACAGGCAGTGCGGAGTCGCGCTGCGCACTGGGATTGCGATGGCGTTCGTGGCGCTGCTCGCATGGCTCGCGATCGAGATGCCGCTGGACTGGCTGCTCGCGCTGCACGTCACGGTGCGCGCGGCGATTCTCGTGTGCGGGCTCGGCGGCTCGGCGGCACTTGCGTGGCAGTTCGGCATCCGCCCGTGGTTGAACCGCCCGGACGATGATCACGTGGCGCTCGCCATCGAACGTGCGCTGCCGCAATTCCGCAGCCGCTTCATCGCGAGCGTGCAGCTCTCGCGCGAGCACGACGCGCCTGATCCCGAGGGAATCCGCGAACCCGTGAGCCGCACGCTCGTGGATGCGCTGCTCGCCGAGACCGGAGGGATCGCCGCGGACGCGCCGTTCGACGACGTGGTGAATACGGATGCGTTGCGCCGATGGGTGCGTGTCGCGACCGCCGCGGCACTGCTCGCCGCGGCGCTGTGGTTTGCCGCCGGACGCGCGAGCTGGCCGCTCCTCCAGCGCGCTCTGCTGATGAATGTGCCGGTGCCGCGCAAGACGATGATTGTGGCGTTCACGGGCGCGCGTGTGATCGCGATCGGCGACGATTTGAAAATCGAGGCGACCGCCGCCGGGGTCATTCCAAAATCCGGCAGGCTTATCGTCGAATCGGCGAATGGGCGGCGGCAGGAGTTTTCGCTCGATTCGACGCCCGAGGCGCGAGTCCGCTTCGCACGCACGTTGCAGAGCGTGCAGGAGGATTTCCGCTACCGCATCGAACTCGGCGACAACCGTACCGAGACGGCGAAGGTGCGCGTGCGTCACCGCCCGGCGATTGCATCCGTCGCATACGAGCAACAGTGGCCCGCCTACACGAAACTCGCGCCCGTGCGGCGGCAGCCCGGCAATCTCAAGCTCCTCGCAGGATCGAAACTCAGCGTGCGTCTCACTGCGACTTCGCCGCTGCGTAGCGCCACGATGCGACTCACGGGCGCGGAGCCGATAAAAGTGATCCGCAGCACGCCGCTCGTCGCGAACGACGCCGGCGAATGGACGGGTGCCGTGGAGATTCCCGCGAAAGATGTCACCGGCGTGACTTTTCAACTCACGGACGACGAGGGCGTGGAGTCGCGCGCGATGGCCATGCACCGCATCGAGATCGTGCCGGACGCGCCGCCGACGATCCGCATCGTGCAGCCCGTGCGCCGCGAGGAATTGCTGACGCAGAAGGCCACGCTGCTGCTCGGCTTCGAGGCGAAGGACGACTTCGGCGTCGCGCGCGTGTTGCTGCACTACGCGGTGAACTGGACCGAGGACGCGTCGCACAAGACCGTCGAACTCGATCTCGGCGGCGAGCAGCCGAAGGTGCTCGCACGGCGCTTCGAGTGGAAAATCGCGCACCTCACGCCGCCGCCCGCGGAGAACGACACGATTGATTTCTGGCTCGAGGCCCGCGACGCGAACGACGTGACCGGCCCTGGCATCGCGGTGATGGCCGAGCACTGGCAGGCTCGCATCGTGAGCGACGATGAAAAGCGTGCCGACCTTGCGAACCGCTTGAACGACACGCTCCAGTCCCTCGATGCAGTGCGGCAAAGCCAGCAGGATCTCGCGACGAAGCTCGGCGATCTCATCCACGAAAAGCCCGCCGCGCCGAAGTGATTTCTTTCCGAGACAAGGGCCGCATGTCTGCGTATCCTGCAGACGTCACCAACTTCCGCATGAAAGTTCCTCCGCTCCTTTCCGCGAGAACGCTCGTCGCACTCGCAATGCTCGGCATCTGTGCGAACCGTGCATTTTCACAGATCCCGTCCGCTCCGCTCCGCGAGACTGAGCAGAAGCAGGCGCATCTCCAGAATGAGACAAAGCTGCTCGCCGACACGCTCGATGCGATGCTCGGCGAATACGAGCGCAACAATCTCGCGGGTGAGGATGCCGCGTCCGTGCGCCGCGTGCGTGAGTCGCTCGGTTCGCTTTCGGCCACCGAGATGCGGCAGGTCGTGGACCTTCTCCAGCGCGCGCGTGCGGCGACGAATCCAGACGCAGCGGTGAAGACTGTCGCGGATGCGTTCACCGCGCAGAAGCAGATCGTGACGGCGATCCAGCGCATCCTCGCGGAACACCTGCGCGAGCAGGAGGCGGCGGAGATTTCGCGGCAGTTGCATGAGCTTGCGGACCGCCAGGCGCGCAATCTGCAGAATGGAATCGAAGTCGCGCGGATGACTTCCGGCCTGCGTTTTGCAAATCCTGCCGCAGTTGCCGAAGCGCAGATCACGGCGCAGCTCGGCGAGCAGTCGGCCATCGCTGAAGAGATGAAGATGATCCGCGGCAAGATCGCGAGGCTCGCCGAAAATCCCGAGAACGCAGCCGCGGCAGAATCTTTCAAGGCCGCCGCGAAACAGATCGCGCAGGCCGAACCCGCCGCGGAAAAGGCGGCGGAGTCGCTGAAGGCGGCACAGATTTTCAAGGCAGCAGCGGACGAAAAGGCGACGCGTGACGAGTTGCGGAAAGTCGCGCGCCAGATCGCGCCGCGCGAGCAGGGCCCCGAGGCGTTGCGCAAGGCGGAGCGTGAACTTGGCGACGTCATCGCCGAGCAGCGGCAGATGCGCGACGCGACCGCGCAACAGAAAAAGGCGGCGGATTTTGAGAAATGGCTCGCGGAAAAAATCGCGGCGAACGACGGAGTCAACGGCCTGCCGCAGCGGCTGCGCAACCAGCCCGCCACCGCGCTGCGGGCGGACGCAGAGGCGCGCGCGCGCTTCCAGGCCGAGCAGCGCCAGAAGGACATGCAGCTCGGCACGCTTGAGGATCAGCAGGGCGAACTCGCGGGCAAGACGGACGCACTCGCGCAGAAAGTCGCCGAGGTGCCGGAGGCCGCAAACGAGTTGAAAAATGCGACCGCAAAAATGCAGGAGGCACGCGCCGCGATGCAGGATGCGAACGCGCCGCAGGCTGCCGAACAGCAGGACGCCGCGCTCGCGCAGCTCGCGGCGGCGCACGCGGAATTGAAACACCGTGCCGACGAGGCCGAGGCTGCAAGGCAGCTTGCCCAAAAGCAGGAACAGAACGCACCAGGCCAGGCGGCCAATTCGGCCAACGCTGCCGCCGCCGCCGTGCAACAGGCCGCACAGGTGGCCGCAGCACAGCAGCAACTCGCGCAGGCGCAGCAGCAGATTCAGCAGGCACAGGCAAATCTCCAGCAGGCCGCGCAGCAGAACGGACAGCAGGCTGCACAAAACGCGGCGCAGGCCGCACAGCAGGCGGCACAGGCCGCGCAGCAAGCCGCCGCCGCCGCACAGGCCGCGCAGCAGCAGGCGCAAAAAGCAGAGAACCAGCCCGCCGCGCAGCAAGCCGCGCAAGCGGCACAGCAGGCAAACGAAGCCGCTCAAGTTGCGCAGCAAGCCGCGCAAAACGCGCAGCAGATGGCCGCAAAGCAGCAGTCTGCGCAGGCGGCACAGCAAGCCGCACAGCAGGCGGGCCAGGCCGCGCAGGCTGCTCAGCAGGCGGCACAGGCCGCGCAAAATTCCCAGCAAGCTGCGGCGCAAGCCGCGCAACAGGCGGCGCAGGCCGGGCAACCTGCCGCACAGGAAGCAAACCAGCAGGCAGCGCAGCAGGCGGGTCAGGCCGCACAAGCCGCGCAGCAGGCCGCGCAAGCAGCACAGCAGGCGCAGCAGATGGCGCAGGCCGCGGCACAGGCTGCGCAAAATGCGGCGCAGCAGGCGCAGGCGAATGCCTCGATGCAGCAGGCTGCGCAACAGCTTGCCCAAGCTGCGCAGGGTGCCGCGCAGGCGGCTGGGCAGGGCGGTGCGCAACCTGGCTCGACAGCACAGCAGGCGATGCAGCAGGCCGCGCAGCAACTTTCCGCCGCGACATCGCAGGCGCAAAGCGGGCAGAACGCCGCCGCGCAACAATCCGCACAGAGCGCCGCGCAATCACTCGCACAGGCGCAGGCTTCGATGGCCGCGCAGCAGGCCGGACTCTCGCCTTCCCAGGGCGGCGCGCCAATGCCGGGATCTGGGCAGGCTGGCAAAGGCGCGCAGCCGGGGCAGGGACAGGGCCAGGCGCCGGGAAAATCTTCGCAGGCGGGCAACGGCCCGTCGCAGGGTGCCGAGAGCTACACGCGCGGCGATCCGAAAGCCGTCGAGCGTGCCGCACGCGAGGTGGCGTTGAAAAATGCAAACTTCATCGGCCTGCCAACGCGCGAACGCGCGGCGATCCAGCAGTCGCTCCGCGAAAAATATCCGCAGGAATACGGCGCGCTCGTCGAGCAATACCTGCTGAACCTCGCGAACGAGAGCGGAAAAAAATAACACGGAACCCGGAGGCCGTGATTTGCTTCGCGTCTCAAAGGCGGCCAGCGTTGCGTTTCAGGCAGACATCTGCTGCGGACGTGAATGAGGAGGCCGCGAAGCACGCGAGCGGATGCAAAAAGAACCCATTGGAAAACTTGCGCGATTCGCCCCGCAGCCAAATCGGTTTCCGCGAGACTTGTATTCCGCGTGTTCGGTGGCTCCCGTTGCCACGTTGAGCTTCAATCGAAATGCACTGGATTGTCGGCTGTGTCAGTCGCATCAGAATCCATGTTCTGAATCCGCCTGCCGCCACGGAGAGCGGCTGAAAACTGACGGGGCGCACCGTTTCCAGTGCGCCCCGTCGTTTGGATGATGTCCGGTGGAGCCGGCGCTACTTTTTCTTCGCGCAGCAGGACTTTCCGTCCGCGCAGGCCGGTGCCGGCTTCTTGTGTGCGCAGCCGCTGATTCCGACGGCGAGGACCGCGGCGATGATGACGATGAGGTTTTTCATAGGTTGGTGTTGGTTGGTTTTTGGTTGTGCTGCGCCGCCGTTTCCGCCGACGCAACGGTGCGCAGTGTTTCCATGGTTTGCGCCCAAGGCAAGGCGAGATGGCTTACGCTTGAGTTTCGGTCGCGCGGGATTTTGGAGATGCGGGACCGTTGCATGGCTTCGGGGTTCCCCACGAATTCATCCTTCTGCCTGTATCCCGCATCATTCCCGCATTGGAAAAAGGGGCATCAGCTCCGTACGGATCAAAAGCGCGCCACCATGCCGGCGGCGCGCTTTTGAAAAAGGAAGCGTCGAGCGGGACGGGTGTCCTGGCGCTTCAGCGCATCAGCAGCGCCTGGCGGGCGCGCTTGATCGCGTTGTTGATCTTGCGATGGAAGCGGGCCGGCACGCCGGTCGCACGGCGGGGAAGGATCTTCCCGGCCTCGGTGACGTAGCGTTTGAGGAGCTCCGGGTTCTTCCAGTCGAGCGCCTCGAGTGCGACGTCCACGCGGCGGCGGGGCATGGCCCGGTTGGCCTTGCGGAAATTAGTGCGGCGCTGGGGTGTTTTTGGCTGGCTCATGTTACTTGATTTCGCGGTGAAGCGTGCGGCGCTTCAGATTCGGGTTGTATTTCTTTTTCTCGAGCCGGTTCGGTGTGTTGAGGCTCTTCTTGTTGCGCTTGGAGATGTAGCGGGAGACGGGTTTGCCCTCCGCTTTCGCCTCAGTGCATTCGAGGATGATGAAGTCGCGTGCCATGGTGTGTTATTCTTCCTGTGCTTTGGGTGGTGTTTCTTCGGGTTCGTCGGCATCGCCGTCGGATTCGCCTTCGCTCTCAGTGAGACCGAAGAGTGAGGTGACGGGGACGCGCGAGCGTGAGAAGCGTTTGTTCTTTTCGAGCTCCGCCTGGCACTCGACAGTGCAGCGGGCGAAGGGCATGGCCTCAAGGCGGAGGTGGGAGATTTGTTTGCCGCTCATCTCGCAGACGCCGTAGGTGCCGGCGTCAATGCGCTTGAGGGCTTCCTCGATTTCGTAGAGCGCGTCCTGTTCCTGCGAGAGGAGCGAGAGCGCGAAGTCCTTGTCATACGCGTCGCTGCCCGCGTCGGCCTGGTGCATTCCGAACGCGCTGGCCTCGCTGCCCTCGGGGCGTGCGCGGAGCGTGTCCTTTGCGACGCCGGCCATCGAGTCGAGGATTGTGTCGCGCAATGCCATGAGGCGTTGCTTCTGCTGTTTGAGGAATGGCGTGAGCTTCACCGGCGCCTTCGGTTTTTCCGGCGGCCGTGCGCCCAGGACGGGCTTTGCAACGACTTTCGCCGGCTTGCCTTTTTGGACCTTGTTCGCGGGCTTGGTCGTCGCTTTCGCCTTTGCTCCGGGCTTCGCTTTTGCGACGGCCTTGTTCGCGGGCTTGCTTGCCTTCGCCTTGGGCGAGGGCTTCTTTGCGGCTTTCTTTGGCTGCGATTTTGGCATGGGAAATTCGGTGTTCTGGAACGAAAAGGGCGGGATAGATACGGACTTCACCCCTGCGGCGCAAGGGGATAATGGGAACATTTTTCACAGCGCGCCAAAGACGTTTTGGATTCGGAAAATGGCCGCCCGTTTTCACGAACTCGCGCTTCCGTAGCGGCGCAACGCGAGCAGCCACAGCGCTCGTGTGGTGGCGAGAACGATGAGCGTCGCCACGACGAGCATCGCGAATCCGAGCCACGGTGAATCGAACGGCCGCGCGAGGATTTTCGCGGGCACATTCGAGACGAGGATGATCGGCAGCAGCCAAGTGAAGACGAAGCGGAACACGCCGCGGAACACCGCCTCCGGGTAGCGGCCGATGTGGAAGAGATTGAAGTAGCCGTGGATGAAGCTCTGCGCGCGCACGATCCAGAAGCTCATGCACGAGAGGCCGAACATGACGGCGTAGTGCACTGCAATTCCGAACGGCACGGCGCACGCAAACAGCGCGATCTGCGCCGCACTCGGAGCGACGCCGAGCTTTGACATTGCAAAGATCACGATGCCCACGCCCACGAGCGAATTCACGATGCAGTCGAAGCTCACCTGCCGCGTGCTCACGGCGAATTGCGCATCCATCGGCAGCGTGAGCATGAGATCGAGCCGCCCGGTGCGGACGAGCTCGGGCAGGTTTGCGATGTTCAGGTAAAAGAACGCCTGGAAAAGCTGCGAGATGATCTGGTGCACGCCGACGAGCGTGACGACCTGCCACTTCGTCCATCCCGCGATTTCATTCACCTGCCCGTACAGCACCTCGATGAATGCAAGCTGCCCGGCGAACCACAGCAGCTCGACGACCATCCAGAGCAGGAAGTTCAGCTTGAAGTTCATCTCGCGGATGAGTGAGTTCCGCGCGGCGAGGCGGAAGATGGAGAGGTAGCGGTTCAAAAGTTTTCGGGGCGTGTGTCGGCGGATTTTTTCGGAAGCCGGAATTTGCGATGGTGGCACCACGCGGGTTGCACCGAAGCAGTCGGATTGAAAAGCGCCCGGCGCAAATCATCCCCGTCATTCGTGAAATCCGCGGTGAATATTTTTCCAGTCCAAGGAACACGGTTTCCGCCGACGGCGCGGACTGTGCGCAGATCAGTGCCGGACGGACTTCGTGTTGACTGCGGGTGCATGGAAGACGTGGCACGCCTGGCAGTCCCACATCGCGCCGCCGTGCTCGCGCTGGAATGCGGCGGAGGTGCGTTCGGTGGGGCCGGCTTGCGCGACGGAGACGGCGCCGGAATCGGGCGCGCGGTGGCATTCGGCGCAGGACTTTTGCGTGGGAAGCAGGATGTCGCTCGTGAGCTTGCTGCTCTTGGCCGCGTGGCAGTCCGCGCATGCCACATGGCTGTGCGGCTGGTGGGTGAAGCTGCCCTTTTGCAGCCAGCGCATCGCCATGTTCGGTGGCGTGACGGCGGGTGCGCGATCAATCGTCGGCGGGGCGACCTCGTGGCACTTGGCGCATTCGGTGAGGAATTTCGCGTTCCCCGCGCGCATCCGGCGGATGTCCGGTTCGGTCTTGGGATCGCCTTCAAAAAACACGCGCTGTTCGAGGTCCGGGAGTTTGAGCGATTTGCTGCGCAGGCTCAATGCGGCCATCTCGGCGTCGGCGCGTTTCGCGAGATCGTCCGGTGCGGTCACGCCTTCGGCGCGCAGGGCGTTCTCGATCGGGATGCGGATGCTGGCGAGGAACCAGCGGACCTTTTCCGCATCGTGGTGCGGGATGCGGAGGTTCGGAAGGTCGGGGAGAATCTGGAGCGTGTGGCATTGCTTGCAATGCTGCTCGTAGGTCACGGGCTGCTTGAAATTGCCGCTGGGGCCGGGCGAGTGGCAGTCGGTGCAGTCCAGTGCGTGTTCTTTTCCCGCGCCGGACAAGTCGGGGCGGAGATGCCGCGCGTGGTTGAATTTGATCTTGGCCGGGTCGCTCAACTTTGGATTTTCATACGCGAATGGCGGATGCCCGTGTGCGAAATCGGAAAAGGCGACAGGCTTCCGTTTCGCGTCGGACGGCGGGATGAAGGTGACGAGGCCGTCGCCGAGATTTCGGTTTTCGCCGGTCGCCGCGATGGGCGGATTGGACAAAGGCTGCGACTGGCGGTGGTAGGCAAGTTCGCCGAGGTTGTCATGGCACGCGGCGCACTGGCTCGCGGATGGCAGCGCCATCCGATCGCCGCTCGTGTGCTCGCGATGGCACACGAAGCAATTGTCCGCGCGCACGTTCACCGATTCGGCGGCCACGGAAACGAGGTGCAGCCCTACGGTCTGCGGGAGATGAACGCCAAACGTCGGATGGCATGCGAGGCACGCCTGATCCATCGCCGAAGATCCGGACATGTGTGCGTGCGGCGAACCTTTCCCGGGATTCTTGGCGGTGAAAACGGCGGCTACGATTCCGGGGAGCGAACGGGTGTCGTGCGATTCGGACAGGCGCGCTTTCAGCGCATCGGTCTGCCCGTCCGTGTGGCACGCACGGCAGTCCTGCGCGAGCGGTGCGTGGCCGTGGGAAAGGGGGCCTTTGCTAAAAATCGTGTCCCTTTTCCAATGCCGGTAACTCACCACCGCACCCATTGACAAAGCCAGCGCCGCCAGGAAGCACCACAGCCGGATCCTGCGGAGATAGTGCGGCCTGCGGAAATAGCCGAGGTTTGCGGCATATTGCCCGGCGCGTTGTTTCTGTGTGGGAGAATTGTCGTCCATCGGCGCATGCTAATTGGCGGGCGAGACAAAGCTGACCGCGGCGAGCGCGTGCCATGCGGTGCCGACGAGCAGGGCGACGGATGATGGGACATGCACGATCAGCCAGCCGTGGAGCAGGTGGTGCAGGCGCGTCTGGAGATCCATCATGCGGCGCTCATCGCACCATTTCTGGAGCTGGTCTATGCGCGGCTTCCACTTCGGATCGGTATTGAGCCTCAGCGATGAAAAGGCGGCGATGGCCGCGCGTTCGTTGCCCAGGCGGTGAGCGCGGCCGTCGCGCGCCGAGAGATACGGGATGCAATCCTGATCCGCAAAACGCAGGATCGCCGTGAGGGATTGCTGATCGGCGTCCGCCGATGAAACCGTGCCCACGGCGGGCCGTTCGTTTTTCAGATCCTCGCGCAGCTCCGCAACCGCCTGCACGAGCACGCTGCGGAGGTGCGGGATTTCCTCGAACACGAATTCCCGCGCGAGGCGTTCACGCATGAGGCCCGGCACAAACTGCTGGAGCACGATGCCGACGACGCCGGACACCATCACGATCGCATAGAGCACCATGAGCCCGCCCGTATGCCATCCGCCGAGGTGAAACCCGCAGTGAAACAGCACGAGCGGGAGCGTGAGGACGGTGAGCCAGATGTGCGCCTTCAGCCACCACTGCACGCTGCCGATCGGCCATGTGCGCTTCTTTTTCCGGATGCCGAGCGCGGCTGCGAAAAGAAAGATGAGGAACGCGGCGGAGCCGAAAATCAGCCCGAGCGGCGTGCCGCCGAAAGTCCGGCGCAGCGGCGGCGCGGAGCCGAGGAACGCGGGCAGCGAAAACGGAAACGGCAGCCGGTGCGGGAAAAAATTTGCGACAAAAAGAAAGCCGCACACCGCGGTCGCAAGGATCACGAAGAGAATCCAGAGCGAATGGGAGCGGTCTATTTTCACGGGGTCACGCCTCGGCTCGCTGTGGCGGTGCGGCGTGTGAAACCGTTTGCGCGGGACATGCGGATGTCTGCGGGGCTTCTGCGCATCGCGGCGGTTTGAGGGGCATCGGCCATGGAAATCACGTCCGAGTTCGGTAGCCGCCATGCGCGCGGGGTGCCAGCATGAAATCATGCGGCGCAGCGCCATTTTGGTGTTCGACTTCCCACCGCGGATCGAACAGGGATTCCTGCGTGATTCGCCCGAAGATCCCCGCCGTTTTCGCACCACTCGCGCTTTTCTGCGCCGCCGCGCTGCCGGTGCGCACCGCCGAAATCAAGTCGCCGGCGGAGGCCGGTTTCACCGGCGCACAGTCCTGCGCATCGAGCAGTTGCCACGGCGGCGGCACCGGCAGGAACGAGTTCCTCGTCTATCAAAAAAAGGACCGGCACGTTTTCGCCGCGGGAATTTTGGGGAAGGGGACTTCGCTGAAAATCGCCGAGACGCTCGGCATCGGCGAACCGACGAAGGCCGCACAATGCACCGTGTGCCATTCGCCGATGGAGGCCGTCGCCGCGTCGCGCCTCGCGCCCGAGATGAAGCAGAATCCCGATCGCGGCGTGAGCTGCGAGGCGTGTCACGGCGCAGCCGGCGAGTGGCTGCGCTTTCACACGCGCAAGGACGCGACTTACCAGCAGATTCTCGCGACGGGCTTGCGGGACTTGATTGATGTCGGCGGCCGGGCCAATGCGTGCGTTGCGTGCCACCTGAACCTCGACGAAAAGATCCGTCAGGCGGGCCACCCGGAGCTTTACTTTGAACTCGACGGCCAGGCCGCGATCGAGCCTCCGCACTATGTGGACGTGCGGCCTTCGATCGGCCCGCGCTCGTGGCTCACGGGGCAGGCGACGGCGCTGCGCGAGATGAGCTGGAAGCTGTCCAAGCAGCGCGACGAGCAGCTTGTCCCCCGCTGGAAGGCGCTCGTCTGGCTCCTCCAGATGACGGAGTCCGGCGCGAAGGAGCTGCCATCGGGCGAGGATTTTTCCGCGATGCAGGCAGCGGCGGACCGTCTCGCGCGGAAGGCGTCGCGCGATCCCTGGACCAAGATCCAGATCACGGGCCAGCTCAGAAAATACGTCTCCACGCAAAAGGAATTTGGTGACGCGAAGGCCGACAAGACCGAACTCAGAAGGCGCGCGGAAGTATTGGTGCCCGCCATTGACCGGCTGTGGGCGGCCTTGAAAAAGGAAGGCGGCGCGGCAACTCCCGGCTTTGAGAAGACACTGACCCTCGCAGCCCAGCTCTCGCACGAGGGAAATGATTTCGCTCCCACCGACTTTGCAAAGGCGCTCGCCGATGTGGAAGCGGAGATAGCGCCTGCTTTGAAGCCGTAATGGCCGTCAAGTCACGAAGGAGACCCGAATCGGAAGTGGGCGGGAAAAAGCTCGCTCGGTTCGAGACGGGATCGCTTTTCAGCATTGCGCGGATCGCATTCTGGAACGTGCTCGCAGCAGTCGTGGCGGTGCTGCTGTTTGTCCTCGCGTGGCTGCCGTCGGGGAACTTCCCGCCAGCATGACGGAGGACTCCCCGGACGAAGAATCAGATCGCCAGCAGGAGCTGGCTCCGCCGTGGCGGGACGAACGTGGAGACTCCGATGCCGACCAGACGCAGCGGACTTTTCACCAGCCGGTCACGTGCGAGGAGGAACTGCGCGAGCCGGTAGATTTCCCTCGCCTCCGTCACGGGATCTTCGAGCCGCACCTGCCGCGTGACGGTCGTGAAATCGCTGTAGCGGACCTTCACCTGGATCGTCAGCGCGCCGATCCCGTGGCTGCCGAGCGTCTGCGCCACGTCGAGCGCGAGTTCCTTCAGCGCCGCGCGCAAGGTCGGGCGATCGTCGGTGTCCTCGAGGAAGGTGTTTTCCGCACTGATGCTCTTGCGTTCGTCGCTCGTATCCACGGGGCGGTCGTCCATTCCCATCGCCCGCGCTTTCAGATTTTCGGCAAATGAGCCGACGATGCCGGACAAATCGGCGTCCGTCTTCTGGATGTCGCTGATCGTCCTGAAGCCGCGTGCTTCGAGCGCCTGCGCCGTCACCGGGCCGACGCCGTGGATGGAGCGCACCGGGAGCGGCCGGAGAAAAGCCAGCTTGTCCTGCTCGCGGATCAGCGTGAGGCCGTCCGGCTTTTGAAAGTCGCTCCCGAGCTTCGCGAGAAATTTGTTCGGGCCCACACCGATGCTCGCCGTGAGGCTCCGTTCGGTGGCGATGCGCCGTTTCACTTCCTGCGCGACGGGCACGGCTGCTTCGAGCGCGGCGTCGGGATCGGAATGGTCTGCAAACTCCGCGCTGAGATCGAGGTATGCCTCGTCCACCGACACCTTCTCGATCACCGGCGTCACGCTGCGCAGGATCTCCATGATCGCCGCCGACTCCGCCCGGTACGCATCCATCCGCGGACGCACAAAGATTCCGTGCGGGCACAGCTTGCCGGCGGTGCGCGACGGCATGGCCGAGTGGATTTTGAACTTCCGCGCCTCATAGCTCGCCGCGCACACGACCCCGCGCTGATCCGGCGGCGAGCCGACGATGACCGGCCTGCCGCGATACTCGGGATGATCGCGCTGCTCCACCGAGGCGAAGAACGCATCCATATCCACATGGAAAATGACGCGGGGCATTTGCGCGCAAATGTATCCCATGCGGGGGAAAATGTGGCGCGGGAATTTCGCCGGATCGGATTGGGCGCAACGGGAGTCAGGGAAACCTTGATGTGAAAAAACGCCGGGGGGTTCCCGCTTGAGCGTGATGGCGTCCCGTGGCAGCGTGCGTGTCATGAACGCTCAGGAAGTGCTCGCCACCGTCGCCGCCATGCCCAGCGAGGAATGGATGAAGATCCAGACGGGCATTGCTGAAATGCTCGCGGCACGGTTTTCCAGCGAAGAGACCTCGGTGATTCGCGAGGCGCTTTCCGAAGCCGAGGCGGAGTTCGTGCGCGGGGAGGTCCTGCGGGAAGATGATGTGCGGCGGCATTTCGGCCTGCCGTGAAGCGCGAGGTCGTCTATGCCCGGCGAACGCTCCGGGACTTGGATCGGATTCACGCGTGGCTCGTTGATGAATCACAGGACATCGCGGTGGCTGACCGTTTCATCAGCCAGTTGCTCACCGCCTGTTCCACTTTGGAATCCCTGCCGGAACGCTTCGCAGTGTATCCGTATGCCCGGACGTGAAGGATGATGCCCTTCGGCAATTATCTTGTCTTCTTTCAAGTTCACCCAGGTGCAGTCCTCGTCGGTCACATCCGCCATGCCGCCAGACGGCCCTTCGGCGGCTGATTGGTAGTGGGAATTGGGCGGAGCGTCTGCCGCATCGGGTGGAGCGTGTGCGGTATCCGATGAATCCCTTTGGCAATCCGCTGACGGGATTGCCCAAACCGCTGACGGGTTTGCCGAATCCGCTGACAGATTTGCCCAATCCGCTGACGGGTTTGCCCAATCGGCTGACGGGTTTGCCCAATCGGCTGACGGGTTTGCCCAATCGGCTGACGGGTTTGCCCAATCGGCTGACGGGTTTGCTCAATCGGCTGACGGGTTTGCTCAATCGGCTGACGGGTTTGCTCAATCGGCTGACGGGTTTGCTCAATCCGAGTAGTCCGCTCCGGGCCATTTTTTGGCTTTTTGTCAAGAAAACTGGCGTTTTCTGTATTTTCACCCGGCGGATACGGTGCAGAGACGGGCAGCGATTGGATTTCCCGCCGATCCAACGAAACGGACGAAGACGATACGTGATGCCCGCAGGCTCCTTCTTGGCGCCCTTCGTGTCCTTCGTAGTTCAATCCCAAAACCCCTGCCCACCGAATCCGGGGCTTGCATTCCGCCCGCCCTTCCTGCCATACACCCCGCGTCCGCAGGCTGGAATCCGCGATTGAATCCCACTCCTCAGAGCCATGTCAACCGAACCGCAACGCTTCGACTACGACGTCTTCCTGAGCCACAGCGCCAGGGACAAGCCGGTCGTGCGCGACGTGGCGGAGCGGCTGAAGGAGGACGGGCTGCGGGTGTGGTTCGATGCATGGGAGATCCGGCCCGGCGACAGCATCGAAGAAGCCCAGTCGAAGACTGCGAAGATCGAGGAAGGGCTGAAGCGCTTCCGCGTGATGGTGCTCTGCATGTCGGTGAATGCGTTCGGCTCGGACTGGGCGCAGTTGGAGACTTGATGCGCATTTCAAATCGGGTCTACATCACCAGATGAAACCGCCCTCCAAAGACGAGATCGACGTCGGACTGCGAAAATCTAAGTTCGCCAGCAAAACGTTGCCCTACCGAAACCGGCCCTTGTTTGAACAAGGCGAGATGGATTACAAGCGCAGGCTGGGTGCAAGGGTTGACCTCGCCTTACAAGCCTGTGACCGTAACGATAGAAATTGGCCGGACATGCTTAGTGCTGCAATGCGTTCCAAAGACAACAACATTGTGCCTTGGCAGCCTGTCGATTCGTTCTGCAAGTGGTTCACAACTAAACCAGTTTCCGCTCGGAGGCTGCTGCGGGCGATGAATGACCAGCGCAAATTGCCTGTTGAACGGATGGCAATATTCTCCGAGGGGCTTTCGGACACAAAACTCCCCCGCATGACTCAACCGGGCGCTCAACTTTCTTTGGGTTCTGTGCTCCTAATGGCTGGCGACCCGGAAAATTGTCCGCCAACTCGAACTGACGTGGTTAAATTTGTGGTGGAAAAACTCGGTTTGGAATGGGCTGCTGGCAAAGCGTCGGCAGCCGAGCGCTACGATTGCTTCCTGAGTATTTTGGATCGCTTGATTCAGGAATCTAGGCTTGGACCAATCGTGTTACAAAATCGCTTGGAGGCTCAAGGCATCGTTTGGTGCTGCAAGAGTCATTGGATGGAGAAAAACTCCAACTCTGAAGACGATGACATTGAGATAGAAACCCCAATCAGCGCAGATGCGGATATTGCGGACGCCGAGAGATCGCTGCAAGCTCTCACATCAACTGAACGTGAAACTGTAATTGCGGCCAGGCGTGGGCAGGGACGGTTTCGAAGTGCGCTACTCACCCGTTGGCTGCTGGCTTGTGCCGTGACGAATTGTACATACCACGCTGTCTTACGAGCGTCGCATCTGAAGCCTTGGAGGATTTGCAGCAATGCAGAACGGTTGTCGCCGGACAACGGGATGCTGCTAACTCCGACCCTCGACACACTTCTTGATCAATACTTGATCTCGTTCGCCCCCAACGGACGCATCCTCGTTTCTAAGTCACTCAAATCCGACGATCTAGCGAAATTGGGAGTGACGACAGAGATGCGCTTGAGAAAAGTGATTGTCACTATGGAGCCATTTCTCAACCACCATCGATCTGAGTTCCAGCGTATGGAAAAAATGGTGCGGAAGCATTGATTCTCTCCGCTGTCCGATCCCTCAGGCCAAAGGCCTGACGCAAGCCAGCCCAGCGAGGAACGAGCGCCACCCTGGGGCTGTAAACAAAGAATGACCAATGCCCCAACGGGGCTTTGCAAATAGGGGTTGCTGTGCCCCGTTGGGGCGTGGGGCTGATTTGTCGCACGAGTCCCAGGGCAAGACCGCGTTATGATTGCATAGCGCGGTCTTGCCCTTGTTGATGGGGCTTTGGCCCGCGGCGGCTAGCGTGGGGGGCGCGGAAATGTAGGCGAGATCGTGAGAGCACGGGCGCGCGTTTTCACGGAGGCTGCTGGGATTTTCGGCGGAGGGATCAGCCTCGCGCTTGGCGGACATCGCCCGTCTCCGGTGCCGCCCGGTGACTCTGGCGGGAGCGGTGGCGGAATGATCAGTTCCCCGGCTCGGGCACGTCCGCGCGATCCTCGAAGCGCGTGAACTCTTTCAGGAACGTCAGCGGCACATCGTCCGTGGGGCCGTTGCGCTGCTTGGCGATGATGAGCGTCGCCTTGCCCTCGGCCTCGGCCTTGGCCTCGTCGGTGTCGGCGTAATAGACTTCGCGCACGAGCAGGCCCACGACATCGGCGTCCTGCTCGATGGTGCCGGATTCGCGGAGGTCGCTCAGGCGCGGGCGACCTTTGGCTTCGCCCGTGCGGCCCTCGGGGTTTCGGTTGAGCTGCGCGAGGACGACGATGGGGATGTTCAGTTCCTTCGCGAGA
The DNA here is from genome assembly GCA_903882875.1 of uncultured Spartobacteria bacterium. Classification (GTDB taxonomy): domain Bacteria; phylum Verrucomicrobiota; class Verrucomicrobiia; order Chthoniobacterales; family Chthoniobacteraceae; genus SXWH01. The sequence goes on from CAIRYQ010000089.1 coordinate 57,061, forward strand.
GCCTTCAGGCCGGAGCTGATTTCGGCGATTTCGAGCTGGCGGTTGTCCTGCGCGCGGCGGCTCGTGCTGCGCAGGAGCTGAAGGTAATCAATGAAGATCGCCGCGATGTCGTGCTGGCTCTTCATCCGGCGCGCCTTTGCGCGGAGTTCCAGAATGGAAAGGCTGCTCGTGTCATCAATCAGGATTTTTGCGGACGCGAGTTTTGCCGCGCCCGCGGTGAGGGCGGGGAAGTCGCGGTCGCTCAGGAAGCCGTTGCGGATGGATGCGAGGTTCACGCGAGCAATCGAGCAGAGGAACCGCTGCACGAGCTGCTGCGAACTCATTTCCAGCGAGAACACGGCGACGGCCTTGCCGAGTTCCACGGCGATGTGCTCGGCCATGTTCATCGCGAACGCCGTCTTGCCCATCGAGGGACGCGCCGCGATGACGAACATCTCCGCGCCGTGCAGGCCGTCGGTGAGCTTGTCGAGATTCTTGAAGCCGGTGGACAGGCCGCTGATTTTCCCGCGGCTCTCGTAGAGCTTGTTGATGTCGCCGATGGCCTTCATGACCATGTCCTTCAGGCTCGCCGCCTTGTCCTTGAAGCGGTCCTTGGCGATTTGGAAAATCTTCGTCTCCACCTCGTCGAGCAGCCCCTGCGTGTTGTCCTGCTCCTCGTAGCTGCGCGCGGAGTATTCGTTGCAGACTTTGATGATTTCCCGAAGCGTGTATTTCTCCAGGAGGATCTCGATGTAGTAGTTCGCGTTCGCCGCGGTGGGGAGAAAGACGAAGAGATCGTTCAGCGCCGCCGGGCCGCCGATTTGATCGAGCCGGTTCCGGTCGCGCAGGAACTGCGCGATGGTGATGAAATCAATCGGCCTGTTCGCATTCCACAGCTCCAGCAGCGTCTCGAAAATCTCGCCGTGCGCCGGAATGTAGAAGGTCTCCTTCGTCACGCCGCTCTCGACGGCGAGGCCGATCACGTCCTTCGGTGCGAGCAGGATCGAACTGAGCACGCCTTTCTCGGCGTTGGGCGCCTGTGGGAATTCCCGGTGAAAATCCGGTGGATAAGTCACCTTTCCCCGCAAGTCATTTTTGGGCTTGTCGCCCCGGCTCTTTTCAGAACCCGGATTCCCTGGTTTGGGATCCGCTGCCATCGGAGACTACTCCTTGTGCTTGGCCTTGGACTTCGCCTTGTAGCCGCCGACGGTTTTTTCCGTCTTCGGGGCTTCCTCGCCCTCGGGTTTCGCAGGTTCCACCGCCACCGGCGTCTTCGGCGCGATGGTCACGGTCACGGTCGCAGTGATGTCATGGTGCAGCTTGATCTCCACCTCATGCTTGCCGGAATCCTTGAGCGCCTTGGGGAGCACGATGCTGTGGCGGTCGAACTCCGTGTTCCCACCGAGCTCCGCGCGAATCTTGTCCGCAATGTCCGACGCCGTCACCGAGCCGAACGCCTTGCCCTGCTCGCCGGTCTCCAGCTCGAAAGTCAGCTTCATCTTGCCGATGCGGCGCGCGAAATCCTGCGCGTCGTTCAGCTCCTTGGCCTCGCGTTCGGCGCGCTTTTTCTTGAGCACATTGATGCGATGCACGGCCCCCGAGGATTTCTCGATCGCCTTGCCCTGCGGGAGCAGGAAATTGCGCGCGTAGCCCGCCTTGACTTTTACGAGATCGGCTTCTGCGCCGAGGTTCGGCACTTTTTCGGTGAGGATGACTTCAGTGGTAGGCATGGCGGAAAGTTTTGCGGGTTTGCGGTTGGAAAAAGGGGTGCGTTGATAGTCCTGCCCACCGGGGTTGTCAAAGGCATTCTGCTTTTTGTCGCGCGATTAAAGCGAACCGCGGATGAAGGGAGGCATTTTGGCCGGCGCAGGCGTTCACTCCGGCGCTACGCCTTCCACTGGCACGTCCGTTTTGAAAGTTGGTGTGACAATGGTTCTCCGGCCCGCATTTTCACACCGGGAATGATCAGACAGCTCCGGATATTTCAGCGGCTCTATCCTCGTTCCTCCACGTTTCTCCGCGGATCTCCAGAAAATCCGCGGCCCGCTCCCGGCGTGATTTTCATCCGCACGAGAAAACTGCGCGGGCGCTGCTTGACGCTGCCGCGAACTCGCTCCACTCTGCGCGTTCTTATGCGAAAGCCAGTGATCATCCCAGCCCTCACCGTCACCGCGATCCTCTGTGCGGCTCCGATGGCGGACGCGCTGGACATCTTCGGATGGAAGCCGTTCGGGTCGAAAAATGCGGTCAAGACTGCGGCTCCGGCTGCGAACGAATCCGGCGCGGAGCAGGAACTCCGCCGCGGCGAGGCGCAGGAGGCCGATGGCAAGCTGGACTCGGCGCTGAAGGTGTTCCGCGCCATCGTGAAGTCCGAGCCGCTGACGACTGCGGCTGCGAAGGCGCAGTACCACGTCGGCCACATCCTCGAGCGCAAGGGCGACACGCAGGCGGCGTTCAAGGCTTACACCGAATACACGACGAAATATCCGAACGGGACGGATTTCGACGGAGTGATCAAGGCGCAGTTCGACATCGGGAAGCTGTATCTCGGCGGGAAGAAATCGAAGGTGATGGGAGTTTCGGTGCAGTTGAAATCGCCCTACGAGGATGCGGAGAAAATGTTCGCCGAGATCGTGAAGCGCGCGCCCTATCACCGTCTCGCACCGCTCGCGCAGTTCAATTACGGCCTCGCCCTTGAGAAGCAGACGAAGGTCGCCGAGGCCGTCGCCGCATATAAGGATCTGATCACCCGTTTCCCCGGCGATCCCGTGGCGCACGACGCGCAGTACCAGATCGGCTACGTGCAGCTCCACGAGGCGCAGACGGGCAGCTACAACCAGCAGACGCGGCAGCAGGCGGTGGAGTCCTTCGAGGAATACATGAACCGCCAGCCGAAGAGCGAGAAGACGGCGCAGGCGCGCGAGAACGTGAAGGCGCTCACCGCGGCTGAGATCAAGAGCACGATGGACATCGCAAAATTCTACGACAAGACGAAGAACTACAGGGCCGCGGCGGTGTACTACAACGAGGTGATCCGCAACGCACCGGGCGGCAAGGAAAGCGACCATGCGCGCAAGCGCATCGAGGAACTCAAGGGCATCGCCGGAGCGGACGTGCTGCGCACCGCGCCCGAAAAGGCGCAGACCGGCGACATGGCTCTCGCTCGTCGGCGCGCGCAGGCACGCGTGGATGTCGCCAGCCGGCCAGATTTCAACGGCCCGTACATCCCGCTCCCTTCCCTGCCCGACGACGGGCGTCCGAACATCCGCACACCGCTCGCGCCGATGGGGCCGGTCACCGAGCCGCCGCTCCCGGCCTTGGATCCGCTGCAGGATCCTTCTCTTCCGAAGCTGCGCACCGGCGACCCGCTCATCCCGCTCGCGCCGCTGCCGCCGCCTGCGCCCGATCCGGGCAAGCCCGACGCGGAGCCTCCGAAAAAGGCGCAATGAGGTCCGTGCTCGCGCTGCTGTCGGTGCTGACAGCGATCCTCTGTGCCTCGTGCGGCTACCGCATCGGCCCGGTGAAGCCGAAGAAGCTCGAGAACGTCCACCGCATCTGCGTGAAGAATTTCAAGAACGAAACGCTCGAGCCGCGCATGGAGGCGATGCTCGCGAGCGCGGTCATCAAGCAGCTCCAGCTCGACGGAACCTACCAGATCACCAACGAGGATCACGCGGACGCAATTCTCGAAGGCACGCTGAATCGCATTGACCGCCTGCCTTCGCGTGCGGTGCGGGGGAATGTCCTGCAAAGTTCGGAATACCGGCTCACGATCTCCGCCAGCTACCGGCTCGTCTCGGCAAACTCCGGCACGCTGCTCGACCAGCGGAACGTGATCGGCACGACGGATTTTTTCGTCTCCGCCGGATCGAGCGGTTCGGATCTGCTCACCGCCGATTCCGCGCAGGACGAACGGCAGGCGATGCCCCTCGCCGTCGAGGATCTCGCCACACGAATCTCCAGTCTCGTCAGCGAAGGCTGGTGACGGCGGAAGTCGAAAGTTGCGTGGCGAAAAAGCTCGCGCCCGCATTTCACTCAAAGATTCATGCTGCGATTGAAATGCCCGGAGCCGCAGGACTGCGCGCAAGACGCTGATTTTTTCCTCTCCACTCTCAACATTCCACTCTCCACTGCCGCCGTGCTCACCCTCGTCCCAACGCCCATCGGCAATCTCGGCGACATCACGCTGCGCGCGCTCGAAGTGCTGAAGGATGCCGACCTGATCGCCTGCGAGGACACGCGGCACAGCCTGAATCTGCTCCGGCACTTCGGGATTCAGAAACCGCTCGTGAGCTACCACGAGCACAACGAGGCGCAGCGCACCGCGGAATTCATCGGGCAGCTCTCGGCGGGAAAAAAAATCGCCGTCATCACGGATGCCGGAATGCCCGGCATCAGCGATCCCGGCCACCGCATCCTGCGCGCGTGCCGCGAGCGCGGCATCCCATTCACCGTGCTGCCCGGTGCGAGCGCGGTCGTCACCGCCGTCGTCGGATCGGGTTTCGATGCGTCGAAATTTTACTACGCGGGGTTCGTTCCTGTGAAAAGCGGAGGGCGCGAGCGCGACCTGCGCGCCGCCGGTGAACGCAGCGAGACGACCGTATTTTTTGAATCCCCGCACCGTATCGTGAAGACGCTCGCCGCCGCCGCCACGCTCATGCCCGCGCGTCCGCTGTGCGTCGCGCGCGAACTCACGAAGACCTTCGAGGAATATCGCCGCGGCACTGCCGCCGAACTCCTCGCACACTACACCGCGCATCCGCCGAAGGGAGAGATCGTGCTCCTCGTCGCAGCACTCGACTGATGAACTCCCGCCCGATGCAAATTTTCCGACTCCTGTTCCTCCTCGCGATGCTGCCGCTCGCCGCGTGTTCCGATCCGCGGAGCAATTCGCTCTCGCGCCTGCGCGATGCGGACGCGCCGGGGCTCCGCGTGGAGGCCGCGCAGCTCACTGCAAAGCTGCTCCCGTCCGCGGGGCCCGAACTCATCCCGGTCCAGCCGGAACTGTGGCCGGTCGCGTTCGTGAAACTCCGCCCGCTCCGCATGAACCTCTACCGCGACGGGATCGCCGTCTCGCTCCAGGCCACGCCGGGTTTCGAGTACGGCCTGCACATTGTGCCCGCCGGCGCTTCGGTCGTGCTGAACTCCACGGAGCGCACCCAGTACGAAAGACTGCAGGACGGAATCTACTACTTCGTGCAGGATCGGCGGCCGTCGCGGTCGGGCGGGGAGTGAGGAGGTGAGGGCGGCGTTGCTGTGCGCTGGCGGTCGTCTTTGCGCCTTGGCGTCGCTGCGCTCGGCCCGTAATCCGTAGTCACGAATGAAAGCCTGGCTGCAACTTTTCCGCGTCCCGAACCTCTTCACGGTGCCGGGCGATCCGCTCGCGGGCTTCCTCATCGCCACCGGCGGACGGTTCGATGTGCGCGCGCTTTGCGCCGTGCTCGCGAGCCTCGCGATCTACGCCGCGGGCCTCGCGATGAACGATCTCGCGGATTTTACCGAGGACACGCGCGACCGCCCGAAACGCCCGCTGCCCAGCGGTGCGATCCCGCGAGGCACGGCGTGGTTTGCCACGGTGAATCTCACGTTGCTCGGCCTCGTGTTCAGCTACCTCGCCGGCCCGGCGGCGCTGCTCATGGGCATCGGCACCGTGCTCGGCGTGGTGCTCTACAATTTCCTCACGAAAAAAATCCCGGTGCTCGGCGCGCTGAACATGGGCGTGTGCCGAGGATTCAGCCTGTTGCTCGGCGCGGCCGCGGGCACGGGGCCGGACGCGCTGTGGCTATCTGTCACGGACAGCATCAGCACTGTTCAGCCGATTTTCGGAATCGGGCTCACTTCATTGGCGACGCTCATCGGTCAGACGCGCTTCACGCACGGGTTGTTCGCTGCCGGTCTCGTTGCGCTTTACATCATGATGGTGACAAATCTCGCGCGCTACGAGACGCGCTCAAGCTACCCGCGGTTCCCGCGCTTCTTGCCCGTTGGTGCATTGCTGCTCGGAAATCTCGGTTTGAAATTTCTGCTCGGCAGCGGCCCGCTCCTCCGCGATCAAGCCCCGACGCTCTGGCTCGTCGCAATCATCCTCGCCGCGATGAACACCTCCGAACTCATGCGCGAACCTCCCGCGCCGCTGCCGCCGCGCATCGGCGGCTTCATCCGCATCCTGCCCGTGATGCAAGCCGCGCTGTGCGTGCTCCCGAGCGTGCCCACCGCGTTGCACAAGACGCCCGCGAGCCTGCTCGCCGCGCTCGCCTTGCTCGCGTGCGTGCCGATCCACGCGTGGCTGGGGAAAAAATTCTACGCAAGCTGACGTAGCCGCCGACGGAAGGAGGCGGGCTGATTTTTCGCGGGGCCGAATTGGAACAGCCCGCTTCCTCCCGTCAGCGGCTGCGGAGATGCGTGCTTCCGTTTCGCCGGCGATTTGATCATCCTTCGCAGTCCCGCTCATCCACTTTTCCCATGAAACTCCGCACCTCCAGTATCTCCGCCGATTGGTGGGACTACACCTGCATCTCAAAGGACATCGTCGAGGACGCCGCGCGCCTCACTCCGCGCGACATCGAGAAACTTTCGCGGCCCGGCTTCCGCGTCGTGATGTACGACACGCTCGAAGATTTCTACCTCGCCGAGGCGCTCGAATACACCAGCGCGTGGCGGCAGAGCACGGACGACAACCCGGTCGGCATCTGCGGCCCCATCGGCCCGACGGAGCAGCTCCCGCTCGTCGCGCGACTCGTGAACGAACTCGGACTCGATATTCGCAGCGGACATTTCTGGGGCATGGACGAGTGGTTCGATCCAGCGACGGGAAAGGAAGTGCCCGTCACGCATCCGCTGTCGTTTGAAAAGGCTGATCGCGAAATGCTCTTCGACCGCATTGCGAAAAAGCGGCGCATCCCCGACGCACATCTCCATTTTCCAAAGGCAGACACCGGCGCATACCGCAAGTCGTGGGACGCTGGCGTGCGCTGCGCGGTGATGCAGGGCGGGCAGGGCGACGTGAAGCACTGGGCCTTCAACGACCCGCTGCCGCGCCGCGGGAAATTCAAGGCCGCGCCACCGACGCCCGCCGAGTATCGCAAGCTCGCGACGCGCGTCGTCGAACTGCACCCTCTCACCATCGCGCAAAACGCGCGCACGAGCGGTGGCGGCAATATCTCGATGGTGCCGACGATGGCGATCACGGTCGGCCCGGTGGAGACTTGGAAGGCCGAGAAAGTTTCCATCTGGCAGGCCGGCACGCACGACAACCCGTTCGGCCAGCGTCTCACCGCGTTCCTCATTTCAAAAAATCTGCCGACGAGCTGCGTGCCGATGTCGCTCCTCGCCGAACACCCGAACGTGCAGTTCAACTACTACCGCGGCGGCCTCGGCTCGTGCGCGGTGGAGATGCACTGAGACACGATCAGTCCACGAACATGAACTCGTTCGTCTCCAGCAGCACCTGCGCGTAGCGTTCCCACGGGGTGAACGGCTGGATTTTCGGTGGCGGGCCGGCGAACTGTTTTGCGGCGTCGTAAGCCACGCCGTCCGTCGTGTGGAGCACGGTGCGCCAGCGGAAGCTGTCGCCCGCGTCGTTGCCCTTGCTGTCCACAATGAAGTCGAGTGTCTCGCCGGCCTTGAGTTCGATGCGCTCGATGGACACGGGCACCGTCGCCGCGGGCTTTACGTCGAATTCCGCGAGCTGTCCCTGCCGGGCGGTGACGATGCGGCCGAGCACGCCGTTGCCATCGGCCTGCGGGCGGAAGATTTCACCGGCGAGCGAGAGCGTCATGTCGCGAGGCGCGATGAAGCGGCGGATCGCGGCGATGAACTGCGAGGGATGCCCGCCCGCGGCGTTGATGTGGACCCAGCCGAGCTTCGGGTCGGGCAGCTTCGGGCCGCACTGCCACTGCGTGCCGGTCCAGTGCGGCAGCGGCGTGAACGTCACCTTGCGAGTCGTCGCATCGAAATTGCCGTAGCCGTACTGCCACGCGGGCACCGGCGTGATGTGCGGTGCGGCTTCCGCCGCCTTCACGAATTCGATCGCGGTTTTGACTTCGGCGGGCGTGGCGTTTCGCGCGAGCACGCGCTGGTAGAGCATCTGCACATGGCGCTCCTCGGGCGTGGTCGAGGAAAAGTCGGGTGCGTCGGTGAGCGCCTCGGCCTGTGCGATGACGAACGGGCTGTTCATCATGTAGAGCGCCTGCTGCGGGACGCTCGTCGTCGCGCGCTGCGGGTTCATGAGATCGGGGCTCGCGAAGTCGAACGTGCGTAGCGTGCCGGGGAGGTTTTGACGATCGATATACGCGTACACCGCGCGGCGTTTTGGGAAGGGTTCCTTGAAAAGTTGCACCGGGCGTCCGCCGAACGTCGCGTCAAGATTTCCCGCGGCGGCGAGCAGCGCGTCGTGCATCGCCTCCCACTCGAGACGCTGGCGGTTTTGACGCCACAGCAGGCGGTTTTCCGGATCGACCGATTGCGGATTGCGGATTGCGGATTGCGGATTGGAAGAAGCGATCTGCGCGGGATGCACGGAGTCCTGCATCCATGTGCTGCTGAGCAAAATCGTGCGGTGCAATTTTTTCAGTGACCAGCCGTGCTCGGTGAAATTGCCTGCGAGCCAGTCGAGCAATTTCATCTGCACTGGCGCCTCGCTGCGCGTGCCGAAGTCGCCCGGTGTCGTCGCGAGGCCGGCGCCAAAATGGTGCATCCACACGCGGTTTGCGATCACGCGCGCGGTGAGCGGATTCGCGGGCGCGGTGATCGCGCGGGCGAGGTCGAGGCGTCCGCTGTTTGTCTTGCTGAATGGCACTGCTTCGCCGCCGAGGAATGCTGGGAACCTGCGGTCAACGACTTCGCCGGGGCGCGACGGATTTCCGCGGAGGAAGACGTGCGGCTTCATGGGTTGCGCCTTGTCTCGCAGCACATGCGCGCGCGGCGGCGCGCCGGGATCGAGTTCGAGCTTCACGAGCTTGTTCTTCACCTTGGTTCGATCCTCGACGAGTTTGCGGGCGATGCGGTTTTTCGCGATGAGCGGTTCCACCGCATCCGAGGAAACAAAAACCGAGAATCCCGACGCGATGCGGAGCGTGGCGCCCAGTTCGTCGGCGATTTTCTGATCCGCCTCGCGCATTTCCGCGAGCACATCGGCGCGCGCCTTTTCAAAGTCCGGCGTCGCTTTTCCACCCGGCAGGAGCGGGAGCTTTTCCGGATCGGCGTCCTCGTCGCACGAGGCCATGACGCCGTAGAGCGCGTAGTAGTCCTTTGCGGTGATCGGATCGAACTTGTGATCGTGGCAGCGCGCGCAGCCGATGGTGAGCGACATCGTGCCGCGCAGAATCACGTCGAGCCGGTCGTCAATGATGTCGTTCGTGTTGTTGAGAAATCTTCGGCCGAGCGTGAGGAAGCCGAGCGCGGCGATGTCGCCGGGCTTCGCGCCTGAGCCGGGGAGGTCCGCGGCGATCTGGCGCGTGAGAAATTGATCGTAGGGCATGTCCTCGTTCAGCGAGGCGATGACCCAGTCGCGATACGTCCACGCAAACGGATACTCACGGCTCACGCCGCCGGCGAGGTAGCCGCGGTGGTCGGCGTAGCGCGCGACATCGAGCCAGTGGCGGCCCCATCGTTCACCATACGCAGGCGAGGCGAGCAGGCGGTCCACGACTTTCGCGAATGCGTCGCGCACCGGCGCGGGATCATTTTGAAATGCGACGGCCTCGGCGAGTGTCGGCGGCAGCCCGGTGAGATCGAATGTCGCGCGGCGGATGAGCGTGTAGCGCGAGGCGATCGGCGACGGCGCGATGCCCGCGGCTTCGAGCTTCGCGAGGACGAGGCGATCGATCTCACTTTGCGCCCAGTGCGTGGAGTCCTTCACCGCGGGCACAGCGGGTTTGCGGATCGGCTGGAAGGCCCAGTGCGTGCGCGCGATGTCGGCCTTTGAAGGAGCGGACTTGTCGTTCTCCGGCCACGGCAGGCCCATTTTCACCCACTCGGTGAGCGCGGCGATTTGCACGTCGGAGAGCTTCGGCGCCTTCTCCGGCATCTTGTTTTCAGTCTCGTGGCGGATGCTCCTGATGAATGTGCCCTTCGCCGGATCGCCGGGGAAGACGACTGGCCCGGTGTCGGTGCCCTTCAGCAGCGCCCCGCGCGAATCGAGCCGCAGTTCGCCTTTCTGCTTTTCCGGGCCGTGGCATTTGTAGCAGTGCTCGGCGAGCACGGGGCGCACGGATTTCTCGAAAAATTCCACCTGCTCGCGCGTGGGCGCTTTTTCCTGTCCGCGCGCGGGCGCGGCGTGTGCGGCGGAGGCAAAAAGGATCGTGGCAAAAATGCGTTGCATGTCCGGGCAACGGTAATCGAAGTGCGCCGCGTGTCTTTAGTGAAAATTCCGCACGGCCGCGTCGTCGTCCATTTCCTCCGCAGAGACACGCGCGGAGGAAGCGCGGTTCAGACCGCGACCGGCAGCGGTTCCTCGCCTTTGCGGGTGACGAGCGCCTTGCGAATGATCGCGGTGAGCTTGCCGCAAAAATACGGCTTCGGAAGGTAGTTCACGCCGTCCTCGAGCTGCACGTCGCTGCCGAAGAGTTCGCTGCTGTAGCCGCTGGTGTAGATCACCTTGAGGTTCGGTTTTGAGGATGTGCAGTGACGCGCGACGGCGAGGCCGTTCGCCTCACCGGGCATGACCATGTCCGTGAGCAGGAGATCCACTTCCTCCCTGAACTGCGGCCAGCGTTCGATGGCTGCGTCGCCGTTCTCGGCCTCGATGACCTTGTAGTTGTAGCTCGTGAGGACTTCGACGACGAGCGAGCGGACGACGGCATCATCTTCCACGACGAGGATCGTGTGGTCGCCGTCGTCCGCGACGGACTCGGGATGCGATTCGCTGTGATGCTCGGTGGTGCGCGTGGTCGAGGGGATGAGGACGCGGAATGTGCTGCCCTTGCCGACTTCGGTGTCTACCTCGACCCAGCCGCCGTGCTGTTTCACTATGCCGTACACGGTGGCGAGGCCCATGCCGGTGCCCTTGTTGAGTTCCTTCGTCGTGAAGAACGGCTCGAAGATGCGGTTGCGCGTCGCCTCGTCCATGCCGGTGCCGGTGTCGTTCACGCTCAGGCAGACGTAGCTGCCGGGGCGAGCGTCCGGGTTGTTCAGCGCGGCGTTTTCGCCGAGGGTGATGTTCGATGTGCCGACGGTGATCGTGCCGCCGTCGGGCATCGCGTCGCGGCCGTTCAGCGTGAGGTTCATGAGCACCTGCTCGATGCTGGTCGCGTCGGCGAAAATCGGTTCGAGTCCCGGTGTGAATTTCATCACCAGCTCGACCCTTTCCCCGAGCAGTCGGTGGAGCATGCCGCCGAGCTTTTTGATGATGTCGTTCAGCTTGATCACCTTCGGGCGCACCATGTTTCTGCGGCTGAAGGTGAGCAGCTTCCGCGTGAGATCCGCGGCGCATTCGGCCGCCGTGCTGATCTGCGCGAGCGAATTCGCCACCTCGCGCGGCATCCCGGTCACGCTGCGGTGCAGGCTCGCGTGGCCCTGGATGATCGTGAGCAGGTTGTTGAAGTCGTGCGCGATTCCCGCGGCGAGTTGGCCCACGGCCTCCATCTTCTGCGCCTGCCGGAGCTGGTGCTCGAGATGGAGCCGGTCGGAGATGTCCTGCGCCATCATGAGGATGTGCGGCTGGCCCGCGACGGTGAGCGGCTCGAGCGAAATGAGCGCCGTCCGCAGTTCCTTGTCGCGCCCGACGATCTGCGTCTCCACATTACGAACGACCTTGCCTTCGCTCGCGGATTTCAAAAAGCGCGTCTCGTAGTCCAGGCACAGTCCGAGTTCGAGCGGCGTGCGCTCGGTCACTTCCTCGCGTGTGAAGCCGGTCATCTTGAGAAATGCGTCGTTCACATCCACGAACCGCTGCGCCGGGAGCGACTGGATCGCCTGCGGGATCGGGCTGTTGCGGAACGCCTTCGAGAACCGCTCTTCCGAGAGCGTGACTTCCGCGCTCGCGGATTCCAACTGCGGGGTCCGCCTGACCACCATCTCTTCCAGCTCGCTCAGCCGCCATGCGGCCTGCCGCGTCACGAGCCATTTTTTCGTCATCGAATGGGCGATCTGCAGCACCTCCACGTTGTCGAACGGCTTTTTCAGCAGCACGAGGTTCTCGCTCACGCCGAGCTTCTCGGACATCGTCTCCCACGAGTAATCCGAATACGCCGTGCAGACCACGACCTGAAGCGCCGGGTCCGCTTCCCACAGGCGCGCGATCGTCTCGATGCCATCCCATCCCGGAGGCATCCGCACATCCACAAACGCCATCGAGAACGGCTCGCCTCTCGCGATGGCCGCCAGCACTTTTTCCAGCGCCTCCTGGCCTTGGAATGCGGACTCAATCGAGAATCTCGCCGGCTGGTGTTTCGGCCTGGACTTCTCTTCAAAAAGCATCTCCTCGGCGTCGTCCAGCGCATCGTTCCGCACCTGCGAATCGAGAAGGACTTTTTTGAAATCCGCATGGATGGACGGGTTATCATCCACCAACAGGATGCGGCGGTTTGCACCGAGAATCATGCCCGGACCTCCTGCGTTTTCATGTTCCGGAGATCCATCCGGCTCAGAAGGCCGCTGGAGGAAATCTGCGATGGGGCGTGAATGGCGGGCATGGCTGGTGTTCGGATTGCGCTAGGGTGATTCTAGCAATTCTAGTTCCAGCCGCGGTTCAAAACTTCCCCGAATTGCGAGCCTCGGCGTGAGTATGCAATGTGCCGCCGAAATGCCGGCCATCAGCCCCCGCGCAACGCGCCCGCACGCGCATGATTCAGCAGAGGCATCACGGAACTCGCGGATGAACACGGGCAAACCTTTGCCCGCATGAAAACTATCCGTCGCCGCCCCGTGTCACCGAGTGTTCATCAACAGCCTGCTAAGATTTTCCGCCGCGCCGGACTCTCACTCACTCCGCCCACCTTCCACACTCTCCACATCATGATCGACGCCCCGCGCATCCTCACCGCACTCGTCGCCACCACCACCCTCGCATTTGCCGAAGACAAACCGAAGCATCCCATCGGCTATCAGGACACGCCCGTCATCCCCGGCACTAAATGGCACGTCCACGACGGCGAGCGCCCGCAGCCCACCGTCGTCACGCCCGGCGAAAAACTCGGCGACGCCCCGAGCGACGCCATCGTACTGTTCGACGGCAAGGATCTTTCAAAATGGCGCAACGCAAAAGGCGAGGACGCCAAATGGAAAGTCGAGAACGGCTACGCCGAAGTCGCGCCGAGGACCGGCGACATTTTCACAAAGGACGAGTTCGGCCCCGACTTCCAGCTCCACCTCGAATTCGCCACGCCAAATCCCCCGAGCGGTGACAGCCAGGGCCGTGGCAACAGCGGCTGCTTCCTCTTCGGCAAATACGAAATCCAGATCCTCGACAGCTACCAAAACCCGACTTACGCCGACGGCGGCGCCACCGCGATCTACGGCTACATGCCCCCGCGCGTGAATGCCTCGCGTCCTCCCGGCCAATGGCAGACCTACGACATCCTCGCTGAAGGCCCCCGTTTCGAGGATGGCAAGCTTGAGAAGCCGCTAGTCGTCACCGTCCTCCACAATGGCGTCGTCACGCAAAACCACACTGCCCTCATCGGCGAGACTCCGCACAAGCAAGTCGGCACTTACCACGCGCACCCCGAGAAAGGCCCGCTCAAGCTCCAGGATCACGGCAACCCGATGCGCTTCCGTAACATCTGGATCCGCGAGATCCACATGCCCGGAGCCGATGAAATCGGCGAAGGCCCGAAGATCGGGAAATAGTCGCCACAAGACGGGAAGGCAGCCTTTTTTGAAAAGCCTCGCCCTTTGCGAGATCCGTAGAACGTGAACTTGTCCCGGCATCGCGGACAGAGTTTGGGAATCATTAGGAGTTCACCGGCAGAATCCCGGTGGGCTGCGCTGCGGCACGCCATTTTTTAATGAGGATCGCGCCGCGTTCCACTGTGAGATAGAGCACGCTGCTGAAGGCGAAGATCGCCAGAAAAACCGCGGGGAAACCGACCGCAAAAATCCAGAGCTTCGTGTGCGGCAATCCCACGAGGTGAAGCACCTTCATCAGCCGTCCGATGAGGGGCTGATGCCAGAGGTAAAAGGAATAGCTGATCAGGCCCAGCGGGATCCAAAGGCGATCCATCCGGCCGAGCAGTCGCCGACTGCGCAGGCAGCGATCGACAAGAAAGACGCTGAGCAGCGAGGCGATCGTGAACGACAGAAACGACAGCGGACGGAAGCAGGAGGCGAGTACGAAAAGCGCGGACAGCCCAACCGTTGCGGGGAGTGCTGCGGGGAGCGGTTTTGATTCGCCTGAATGCAGGCGCTCCGCGAGCCACGCACCGAGGAGCCAGTCGAACCAGAGCACGAAGGGTGATGCGGCCCACACCGGCGACGCGGTGAGTTCGCCCGAATGCCACAGCGCCATGAAGAGGCGGATCGCCGTGGCCAGACCGAACGCGGTCAGCAGCGCGCGTCCCATGCCGAGCCGCGAGCGCGCCCAGAGGAACAGCGGATACGCGAGGTAGAACTGGCACTCGGCGGCGAGGCTCCAGAATGCGGGATTGATTCCGTAGAATGTCGTTTCCGAAAAATTGTGGATCAGCAGAAGGTGCGAGACGAACTGAGTCAGCCCTTCATGAGTGGACAGGCCGATCTTCACCAGCGCCGCCGAGGCGATGAGCGCGATCAAATACGGAGGAAAAATTCTCCAAAAGCGGGCGAGATAGAAGCCGCCGACAGTGAAGCTTTTTTTGCGCAGGAACGACCAGTGGATGCAGAAGCCGCTGAGGACAAAAAAAAGCGCCACACCGATCCACCCGAACGTGACGGGAAACATCCAAAGAAAAAGCGAATCGGGCGCGGCCGACCAATCGGTCCATTGGCCCCGCCATGGAAGATGATCCATCCCATAGCTCGTGCCGAGGAAGTGATAGGCAAAGACTGCGAAGATCGCGAACCCGCGCAGAACGTCGAGCCGGACGAGATGTGCCTTTTTCGGATCTGCGGAAGCCGTCGCGGGTGGCTGCGCTGCAACCGGCGTGTGATCAGCGGACGATGACTGGCCATGCTGCTGCACGGCCTTTCGGAGCAACTCCATCAGGCGTCGTCCACTCACTTCCCAGTTGAGGCGTTCGCGAGAAGCGCGCAGAGTGTCGTGCGCCAATGGCCGGTAGGTGTCCGGCTCAGCGATGCGGAGAATCTCGCGCACGTAATCCTCAGCGGGCGCGCCGGGCGGCAGCAACTGTCCGTTCACGCCATTCTGAATGATCGTGGGGATGCCGCCCGTGGCAGTGGCGAGGCACGGGACCGCATGAGCGTTGGCTTCGCAGAAGACGACGCCGAAGGCCTCGGCGACGGACGGCATGAAGAAGAGCAGGGTGGTGCGGTAAAGCTCCGCCATTTTCTGCCGTCCAGCGTCGCTGCGTTTGTCTATGAAGCCTTCGAGTTTCACAAATCCGGGCAGCGGCAGAAGGCGCTCGGGCGGCTGGCAGCCGACGACGATCATTTCGCTGGGATGGCCGAGGCGATTCAGTTCGGTCACGGCGGCAAGGACGGTGTCGGCACCTTTTCTTTCCCAATCCACTCCGACGAAAAGGATGCGCCAGGGGTGGGCGAGGCGCTGCGCGACGAGGGCGTCCACTTCGGATTCTTCGACCGATGATTTGAGATTCGAGCCGAAGGGCACGACGCCGAGCCGGGCCGGTGATGCGCCGTGTTTTTCCATCGCTGCGCGTGCGGCCCAATCCGAGCTGTAGATTCCGAGCGTGGCGCGGCTCAGGGCTTCGGTGTCGCTGGACATGCCTTCGCGGATGCAGCGTTCGCCGAGTTCCGTGTACCACGGATAATAGTCGAGCATCGCGCCGAACGGGGCGTCGGTCCAGAAGGCGACGGGCTTGTTGATTTTTGCGGGAAGGTAGGTGATCGGCTCGGTGCCGGGGCTGAAAATCAAATCGCAGTCAATCTTATCGAGACGCCGTGCAGCTTCGGCGGCGTAGTAACGCATGAGCCCGAGATCCCGCGTCCACAGTTCGCGACGTCCGGTCGCCAGGCGGCGGCAGAATGTGCGCACCTTGCTCCAGAAAATCCGCGGGCCGTGTGCGAGCGGGCCGACCATTTCGATCTGCGCTCCCTGTTGCCGCAGGCAGTTGGCGATATTGTGATTCAGTCCCGACCACGCATTGATGTCATCCGCCGATTGAATGGAGACATAGGCTACGCGCAGTGGGCGCGGCGCGGTGACGGCGGGCGCTGCCTGGCTTGCAGGCGCAGGAAGGACTTTCTCGCGCAGCAGGGAGAGATAGCGCTCGCAGTACACGTCCCAATTCAAACGCTGTTTGAATTCGCGAAAGGAACTCAGCGCGAGTTCCCGGTAGCGGTCCTGATTTTCGACCGCGGAAAGAATGACCCGCGCGTAGTCCCCGGCTTCCGCCTCCATCGGGAGGCCGTAGCCATTCACGCCGTCGCGGATGATTTCCGTGATGCCGCCGGTCGCAGTGGTGATGGCGGGCAGTCCGAAGGCATTCGCTTCGCAATAGACCATGCCAAACGCCTCCGCGCGCGAGGGCACGAAAAGGAAAGTGGCCTCCGAAAAAAGCTTCCGCAGTTGGGCGAGTCCCGCGGGATTCGAGTAGCTGAGAAGACCGTGCTCGCGGATAAATTCGTGCCGTTGCCAGCGCATTGGCACTTTGATTCCGACAATGTCCAACTGGACGTTCAGCCCGCGCGCGACCAACTGGCGCGCGGCTTCGGCGACCAGATCGCCGCCTTTTCTTTCCCACTCGCGGCCCACGAAAAGCAGCTTCAAGGTTCGCGTGTCGCGATCACCGATCCACTGCGCCACCTCGGTTTCACGATTGTTTCCGCCGAAGTTGGCGCCGAACGGAATCACCGCCACGCGATCCGCAGAGATGCCGTAATGGCGGATCGCGGTATCGGCGGCCCAACGCGAGGGATAGACGGCCAGCGTCGCGCGTTGCAAGGCGCGGGCCTCGGCCTCTTCCGCAAAGCGAATCTGCGCCGCGGAGAGACGCGAGTAGGCGTCGTAATAGTTGAGCATCGCGCCGAAGCATGCGTCCGCGCAAAATGTGACCGGCAAATCCGTGCGCAGGTCGGCGAGTGGCAGTGTGCTCGGACTGAAAATGACGTTGCCTGATTCCCTCCGGAGTTGCTCTTCGATCTGACGGGCGAAAT
Source organism: uncultured Spartobacteria bacterium (assembly GCA_903882875.1). Taxonomy (GTDB): domain Bacteria; phylum Verrucomicrobiota; class Verrucomicrobiia; order Chthoniobacterales; family Chthoniobacteraceae; genus SXWH01. The sequence continues at coordinate 74,251 of CAIRYQ010000089.1, forward strand.
CTCGGAGCAAATCCGGATGCCGGTCGAACAGGTAGTTTTTGTGCAATGACCGCCAGAAAAGCTTGTGCGCCCAGCGCGACGTGTGAAAGCGATGCTTTAGAGGAAAAACTTCGAGAACATCAACTCCCCTGGATCGGAGTCCGCGGAGGATCGAGTTCGGCCGCCCGGATTGCACTGCGGACCGCCCGGCATCGAGATGATAGACGTAGGAAATCTTCATCACGTTTTTGCAATTTCGAGAAGGCGGATTTCGCGCAGGGCATCGAGTTCACCCTGCGCTTGTGCGCAAAGAATGCGGCTTTCCATCCCGCGCTTGAAAAGGCGGCTGCGCAGGATTTTCACGATCGGCCAAAAGCGCGTGGTGCGGTACGATGCGGCGGAATTGCGGGTAATCGCGAGGAGCAGAGCCGCGCGCGCATTGCCGCGCACCAGCTTCAGGAAATAGTCCGGCTGCATGCGACCGCTCGGAATGAGATGAGTCATGCGCAACGAAGGAAACCGCCCGATGCCGAGGCCGAGATCCTGCGCGGTGTGGCAGATGTCGTGATCGCCGGCTGCGCCCATGCCTTTGCCAATCCGATCGAGCTTCGTGCAGAGCGGATCGGTTTGCGATTTGGCGACATACGCTCGGCCCACGGCGCTCCGCAGGCACATGCCTGCGCCGTACGGCACATTGCGATCATCCACGTAGGACGCCCAGACCGATTGCGGGCATTCGCGCACTGCAAGGTGGTAGGCGAAGTTTTTCACCCACGCGGGTGCTTCGCCTTCGAAACGTCCGTCAATGTGGCATCCCCAGACTCCGAGGCTCGGCCATTCCTCGGCGATCTGCAACGCGTTCGCAAGGTAGTCGGGGGCCAGCAGATTGTCGTCGTCCACGAAGATGATCAGGTCTGCGCGGGCCTCTTTCAGACCGCAGATTCTGGCGTTGGACAGGCCGATTTTTTCTTCGCGAACATGCTGACCCGCTGGGTGCCAGTCGAGGTTGATGCGCTCGGACAAGGGCGGCGTGGAAAGGTTGTCCACGAGCAGGAATTCCCATTCGTCCAGCGGCAACGTCTGCTTGCGCAATGCTTCGAGAGTCGCGGCGAGGTAGTCTTTGCGCGGGTCGTGCGTGCAGATGATCAGCGAGATTTTGGGTGCGGCAGTCGTCATGCTTGTGGAACGTGCGCGGTGGCTGAGGTGGTGTTCGCCGGCATGGCGTCGTGTGGCTTGGCCGGATCGCTTTCGCACGCGGATGGAAATTCAATTTTTCTCCTCATCGTGAGCCCCTTGATGCCGTGGATGAGCGACGGAATGATGTAGCGAAATTTCCGCGCCCGCACCATCAGGACGGTCCGTCGCAGCAAGAGCCGCACGGACCGAATGGCGAGCGCGACCGGGTGTCCTGCAAGGAGTGTCCGGAGCACGAGCACTTCATTACGGAAGGCATAGCGGAAACGGCCAAAGTTCTCCGCGTTGATGTCCTTCACGTCGGGCGTGTAGTTCAGTTTCGTGCGATGCTCGACGACGCTGTCGGGCACGACCGCGCCTGCAAAGCCGCGCAGTTCGATTCGCGCGGTGTATTCGACATCGTCGTACCAGATGAACATGTCCTTCAGCGGCAGTCCGCACTCGGCGACTGCCTCGCGGGTGAACAGCACCGAGACGAACGAGCACCATTGCGCGGGCAACCAGCGTTCGGTGAGAAAGCGCGGCCCCCAATCGAGGTAAGGTTTGAGTTTGGGCTCGTTCATCCGGTGCAGCGAGCCGTCGGACCAAAGCACCACCGAATTTAGCCAGCCAAGCCGCGTCTCCGGATGCGCTGCGCGGAAACGTTCGGCACCTGCGAGGAGCATTTCGAGCGCAGAAGGGGACGGGACGGTGTCGTCGTCGAGCACCCAGAACCAATCGTGGCCGTCAGCAAACGCGGTCTTCATGCCGGTGAAAACGCCGCCCGAGTTGCCGAGGTTTGCTTGCGTGATGACCTGCAGGACGCCCGTGGAATCCTGGCGCACTTCCGCGGCAAGCCAGCGGCCTGTGTCGTCCGTACAGCCATTGTCAACCACCACAACCGCAGCAAGCGAACGCGTCTGCGCACGCAGGGCTGCGAGTGCAGCCTTTAGCAATTCAAGGCGGTTGTAAGTGACGACGACCGCGCAGACCCGCGCGGGATTCCGATGCCCGTCAGTTGCAGTCAGCGTGTCAGCAGGGGCCTCGTTATTAGTCAAATGAGTCATCTAACGTTTGCGGAAGATCGCGATCGAGTTGGCCTTGCCGACGTATTCGAGCGCCGGATCCGTGAGCATCCTTTCGTTCACAAATGCCAGCAGCTCGGGATAGGTGCCGGAATAGACATCGTGCAATGCAATGCTGCCGCCGGGCGCGATCAGCGGCAGCACCAGCGTCACCTCGCTCTCCACATTTGCATAGTCGTGCGCCCCGTCTATGAACGCGAGGCGCAGCGGCCCTTTCACGATCTTCAGCGCGCATTGCGAATATTGCCCGATCGGAATCACATGCCCGTAGTAACCAAGCCGTTTGGCTGACGTAATGAAGTCGTAAAAGGTTCCCTGCGCATGGCCGACGAGCTTTTCGTGATGCTTCTGCTGCTGCTCCGTCCCGCTCATTGTGAAGGTGTCTATGCAAAGGACGACTGTGTCCGGGTGATGATCCACGCACGCGCCCGCGAGAATGCACGCCGATTTCCCCATCCAACTTCCGATCTCAAGGATGTTGCCGGAAACGTCGCGCGTGGCCAATTCCCATAGCGCCTCGTGTTCGCCTTCAAAAAGCCAGCCGCCGATTTCGGATGACCGGCGAATCCAAGGGTTGGAGCTGTCTTCTCCATAGGCCGATACCTCGGCGTAAAACTTTTCATCCCATGTCTTCTTGAGGCCAAGTTTGGTGGCGAGACTGGACAAGGTTTTCCGTATCCGCCTGGGAATGGATTTTTTTGCTTCACCGGAAGATGTGACTTTGCTCATAGTTCTATCGGTTAGATGTTATTGGTGATCAGGGCTGTGGGTTTGTATGAGATATTAGTTTGAGTCATGCTTGATGTTTTCCGCATTGGATGCGGGAGCGGAACCCGACTGCTGGAGCAGCACCCGGCTGGCCCAAGCGGTCGCCAACAGCATCAGAGTTTCGCAAATCACACAGACTCCAGCAGCACCAGACAGCCCGAGGCGGGGTATTAGGCAGAAATTCAAGGGCAGGCTGACGATGGCGGCGGCAACTGTTAGCCGGAGCATCAGCCCATCACGATGCTGAGCCCACAAACCCCAGCCAAAAATGCCGTTCAGCACTGCGATCATCCGCGCCACAAGCAACAGGGCAAACGGATAGGCTGCCGAAAGGAAAGCCGTACCGTAGAGCAACCGGTAGATCTGCGGCGCGAAAAGAAACGCGGCAAGAGCACCCGGGATGAAGAAGCATGACACAATGCGGGCAAACCGCATTTGCTTCGCCCAAAGATACGCCGGGCTGACGCGGTGCCACTCGATCATCTTGGGATAGAGGAGTGCGGGAATCATCGCGGCGAAGGCTTGGAACGCATTCAACAGCGTGCCCGCAGTGCGATATTGCCCCAGGGCTTCATTGCCAAGCAGCAGTCCGACCAGCGGGTTTTGTAGATAGATGTAGAGATAACTGACAAGTCCCGTGACGGCGACCCACCGGCCTGCCCAGCACGCTCGACCCGCAGAGCGGATCCCGCGGACGATTTCGCCTCTGTTCCAGACGGAATAGGGGGGCATTGCCGGAAAGGTCGAACGCAGCGGCCGCCGCGCATACCACCAGCCGAGCGAATATTCGACACCGACGGCAGCCGCCATCACGACGATGTCTGAGCCTGCGGGCATGCGGCCGGGGCGGAAAAAGGCAAAGTAACACGCTGCGCTGAACGCGGATTGCAGCATCAGTGCCCGGTAGCGTGCTGGCATGTTTCCCTGGGCCTGGAGCACCCATGCGCCCTGATTCACGCTCACGAGGAGCAGGGGGAACGCAGCCGCAATGCCAAGCCGCCAGTCTGCTCCGGGCAACCCGGTGATGGCTAATACGCATCCGATCACCGCCATGTATGCCAGACAGAGCAATCCGCGGAAAATGAATGTCTCGCGGATGAGTTCCGCGCGGGTGCCGTCGCTCTCGCATGCTTTGTATCGGCGGACGAGCGAAACATCCTGATTCAAGTCCACAAGCAGCGTCATCGGGGCGAGCAATGAGAGGATCATTCCCGAGATGCCCAGTCTTCCGGGACCGAGGCAGCGCGCCGCCCAGATGCTGCCGGCGGCAGCCACAGCGAGGCCGAGGCCGCGGGTGGAGATCATCTGTCCCACCTGGCGAATCAGGGGAGATGTCCGGGCCGCGCGCAGGAATCGCACGGTGCCGGAGGATAAGTCTAAGGTCGCATTCTTACTCATTACCCATGCGTCACGAAGGACAGCCTGGGAGGGTAACTGTTGGTTGAACTGAATGTGTGGAATGCCTTCATCTTTGGGATCGGATGCTTATCTCACCGGGCCGTGGCCGGCGTGGCATGTCGGCTTTTTAATTTGTCGAATTCGGCCAGCGCCATCCCGACCACCTGATCCATGTTGTAATAACGGTACGTGGCGAGCCGTCCGACGAAACTGACACCCTTCTCATTCTCCGCCAACGCGGCGTAACGTTCGTAGAGAGCCTTGGCGTCGGGCGCGGGAACCGGATAGTAGGGCTCCTTTCCCGGACCGAAATCCTCGGGGTATTCCCGGACGATCGTGGTGACCGGAAGCTTTTGGCCGGTGGCGTGCTTGAGTTCGACGATGCGGGTGAAATCGTGATCGTTCGGATAATTCACCTGCATGGCAGGCTGGTAGAATTCCTGGTTGAGCGTCTCCGGCTCGAATCGGAGCGAACGATAGGGCAGCGGGCCGAAGCAGTGGTCAAAATACTCGTCAATCGGCCCGGTGTAGATTAGATGCCGGTATTGCACCTTTTGCCGCGTTTCTCTGAAGTCCGCGCCTAATTGGACGGTGATATTGGGATTGTCGAGGATTCTCCGGAACATGGCCGTGTAGCCGTCCTTCGGCAGCGCCTGGAATTTGTCGGAGAGATAGCGGTCGTCACGGTTGGTTCGGACGGGAATGCGTCCGCACACACTCGCATCGAGCTCGCGAGGCTCGCGCCGCCACTGCTTGCGCGTGTAGTTCTTGAAAAACATTTCATACAGCCGATGGCCGACCTGTGCGACGATGACTTCCTCAGAATTCGCGGGATGCTCAATCGGCACACGCCATTCGGCCAGCGTGGCTTCCATCTCCTCGGAGGTGGACGGCCGCCCGATGATTTGCTCGAAGGTGTTAAGATTGATGGGAAACTGCCAGTAACGCCCGTCGGTCCACGAGAGGATCTTATATTCAACGGGATGCCATTCCGTGAACTGGCTCAGGTAATTCAAAATGCGATCCGAATTCGTCCGAAAGTAATGCGGCCCATATGTGTGCAGGAGGACTCCCGCCCTGTCGTAATGGTCATGCGAATTGCCGCCGATGTGCGTGCGCCGATCGATAATCAGGGACGAGGCCCCACATTGGCTGGCGAGGCGTTCCGCGAGAACCGCACCGGCATAACCTGCCCCGACGATGAGATAGTCATAGATGGCGGACGGTCCTTGTCCGATGCCATCAGAAGATCCCCCCTCAGTGTGTCTCGCCGCGGCCGCGGAGTGGTTGTCTGATGCTTTCAAGCAGCGTTGTCCCGCTTGATGAAAGTCAGGAACATGATGTGAAAGTCGAGCAGGAGACTCCAGTTTTCCAGATACCAAAGGTCGCACTTGATGCGTTCACCGAGGTCCGTGTCGCCGCGGAATCCGCGGACCTGCGCCCACCCGGTGATCCCGGGCTTTGCATTGTGCCGGGCATTGTAATGAGGAATCTCCTCCTTGAATCCGTGGATAAGTTCCGGGCGTTCGGGGCGGGGGCCGACGAGGCTCATCTCGCCTCTGAGCACGTTCCAGAACTGCGGCACCTCATCTATGTTGAATTTCCGCATGAACCCGCCGATCCGCAGCCGACGAGGATCGTTCTTGGTGGTCCAGCCGACTTTCCCGGGTGCTTCGGCGTTCAGCTTCATGCTGCGGATCTTATAGATGAAAAATTCACGTCCATTGCGCCCCAGCCGTCTTTGCCGGTATAGGATGGGCCCGGGCGATTCGGCATAGACGATGGCACCAAAGATGGCGATGAGCGGGATGGAAATCAGCAGCCCAACAATGGAGCCGACGATATCCACGACCCGCTTAAGCACAATGTTCACCGTCTGGTCGAGCGGAAGGCTGGAGACGCCGAGGATGGGAATCCCGCTGACGGTGTCGAGGTGCAACCCCGAAACGAGGATATGGAAGTAGGACGGGATTACTTTGAACTGCACCATCATTTTTTCGCACAGGTTCGCGAGCCCGACGATTTCGCTCTGGGCGGAGTTCATGTCCGCGAGCATCACCATATCAATCCTCCGACGCTCGATGATGTCCTCGATGCGGTTCTGATCTCCGAGGATCAGTCGGCTGTCCGGTGGAGGTTTCGCAAAGTCCCGGCCCGCCGGACTCACGCAGCCCACCAGCTCATAGGCGTCTGCCTTGTCTGTTCCAAAGGCCGCAGCGAGGCGCTCCGCCTCCTCATTCCACCCCACCAGGAGCACCCGCTGGCGAAGGCTCGGCACGATGGAGGAACGGTGGACTGCCAAATTGAAAAGCCAGCGCGAAATGAGCAGGCCGGAGCAGATCGTCGCCCCGCAGACCACGGCGTAAAGTCGGGAGAGCGGCGGCTCAAACTTCAGGATCAGCGAGATGCTGAGAAACCCCAAAACCCAGAGCGCGGAGGCCTCCAGAATCTGCCGCGCGACGCGGCGGTAACGGAGCACTACGGCCTCCCGGTAGAACTGCCGATACGCCAGAATGAGGGACATCGAGATCGCGCCGACTTCGGCGTAGCCCGCATAGTCGAGGAAGGAGACGTCCGAAGCGCGCCCAAATTCGCGGATGAAGGAATGAAACCTTAGCCAGAAGCCGATCGCCATCGCAGCCGCGATGACGACAAAATCGCAAATCATGCTGACGATGATCACGCGCTCGGCAGTGTTCTTGTTGCGCGGTACCGCAGTGACCGCCGGATTTTTCGAGCAGTGCGACGCCTCGGCAGTCAACTCCCCTTTGTCAAGGTTGGCGGTGATCACTTGCTTCGCCGTAAGCGCCATAAATTCCCTGTGTTTCATCGTTTTTCGTACTTTTCGATTTCCCTCACCCATTTTTTCCGCGTTCGCTTTTCCCACTTTCTCATGTGTTTGTCAAAACAAATGATGACCAATTTCGTGACCTTCCTGTGGCATTCGCCGTCGCCGTGGCCGTGAAGCGGATGGAAAAAGCGGCGGGCTTGACGCTTGCGTAAGAGTGAAGGATTCCGGACATCAGTGATGTTCGGTGGCAATCTCCGAAAATGTCTCCCCAATACGGACAGCCTTGCCTCAAGTTCGTCGTCTGAGTGTGGCATGCCACTGGTTTGCAGAGATGCTGAACGCACAGTGTATTCACGGAGGAGGTGCCGAGCAAATTGAACGAACTGCGTATCCGCATTGGCACAGTTTGCCGAAAGTGGCCAAGCTAAGTTGATGAAGCATCACTGTAATTTGCACGGCTGAAGGATGCTCCCGCCTGCCATCCCACCGGACAGCCGATTCGTCCCCGCTATTTGGCCCGTTCACGCTCACATTTCCGACGACCCTCCGGCATTCAAACCGGGAATTATAGCGCAAGAGCACAAACAGAACTGCTACCGATCCTTGAAGGGCAGACCGCGATTCAGTGGCCTGGCAGCGCGCTTTCCAGTTGCACGATGCGTGCGCACCCAATTTTCCATCGCGAAACGCTGAGGTGCCATTACCCACGCGCGCACACAAAACGGTGAGGTTGGGCAATCATGAGCGGATACACCAAAGCCGGAGTTGTTCAAATCGAAATCCCCGCGTTCAGGAAAAATTTGCCCGTGTTGCTTGCTCTCGAGTCACGCGCTTGTGACTTGACAACGCGCACATTTCGCATAAGAAATCGCGTTCACGCGCCGGGAAGCATCATCTCATTTTTGGACGAACCGCGTTTTCTTTGACTAACGAAGTCCGATTGTGGGTCGGTGCGCAAAATTTTAGTTGAGCTGAATCAGGGAGAATCAGGGCATTATGAAACAAAGACTGGAATTATTGGTGATTGCGTTCGTGCTGGCGGTTTTCGTCGGCCGAGCACGGGCGGCAGACTCACTCATCCTGAGTCAGGCCAAGCTCGGGAATATTTTTCTCAGTACGGAAGCAGTGCAGATTCCCCTGCAGACCACCGGTGACTCAGTCGCGTGGACCGTGAATGACTTTTTCGGTGTCCAGGTTGCAGGGGCGACCACGCCCGTGACGGGAAACGGACAGGCAACCATTTCACCCGGCCTGGGGCGTCTCGGTTACTTTGAACTCCATGCAACGGCGCTGCGGAGCGGAACTCCGGTGGCCAGCGCCAACACCGATTTTGCGGTCGTGGCTCCGAGCAATGTGGCGGCGATGCACGATTCGCCATTTGGCGTGATGACTCACTTTGCCCAGGGATGGGCGACGGACGTGATGCCGTTGCTTGCGCGCGGAGGCATCGCGCAATTTCGCGACGAGCAGTATTGGCAGAATGTCGAACCCACGCTCACAACACCGGCGACTTACACGTTTTCGGTCTATCAGGCTTACATGGCGGCGGCGGCTGCATCAGGGTTGAATCCGCTGATGGAACTCGACTTTGCAAACAGCAATTATGACGGCGGGAATACTCCGTACACAGCCGCCGGACAGACGGGGTATTCGAACTACGGCAAAGCATTGCTGGCCCAATACGGCTCGCAGGTCGGTGCGGTGGAAATCTGGAATGAGTATAACGGCACATGGTGCACGGGTCCGGCGACCGCCGATCGCCCTACTTATTACACTCAGATGTTGATGAATGCTTACACCACGATCAAGGCGGCGCGACCCGATGTCCAGGTGGTGGGGGGGGCATGTGTGCCAGTGCCGCTGCCGTGGTTTAAGAGCCTTTTCGCGCAAGGAGCACAGGATTACCTCGATAAACTTGATGTGCATCCCTATCGATCTATCCCGGAGGGTGTCGAATTGGACATCGCGGCCCTGCAAACCCTGTCGGCGTCTTACAATCATGGCAATGGGCCGAAGCCAATATGGGCGACGGAATGCGGTGAGCCGGATTTCGTCAATCCGGGGCGTCAGGACATGGCCCGTTACCTGGTGCGGCTGATGACGTTGATGCTGAGTGTCAAAGTCGAACGCATGTATTGGTATGAGGCATATGATTACGACGGCTACAATACCGGACTAATGCGAGCACCCACCGATTCTTTGGGGCCTTATGTTCCGTCTTCGGCTTTCCCTGCTTATTCAAACCTGGTCCAGCAACTCTACGGTGCGACTTATGTCGGACAGGACAAAACGGACCCTCGGACGCGCATGTACCATTTTGATAACCGCAGCGGCAGCGATGTGCGCGTCGTCTGGTCCAGCACCGGAACCGCTCAGCTTGTGCTGATCACGAATGTGCCGCTAAACCGGATAGACATCATGGGGGTGAGCACCGTGCTTCAGCCGACCAATGGTGCCATCGCCATCACGGCGGACAACACCCCTTTTTATCTCATCGGCCCAATCACCTCGGTACTTGAGTTTGGCCGTGATGTGATTGTCGCCGATACCGTCCTCGGATTTTCGGACACCCAAGGCACGACCAATGGCTCATGGTCTTACCTCAATGGTTACATCATTCCCGGCACTCCGTATGACCCCAATGCGTCCACGCTGACTCCGATGACCTATTCTACCACAAACTACGGCTACGAGTACGACAGTTATTACAGCTACGCAGAAATTGACGCCGACGGCGGGCACCCAAGTGCCAGGCTCGGATATGCCGTCGTTTATCCTGTATGGACGGTGAGGCGCTGGCTGAGCAACGTGGCAGCGACTGCATCCTTCAACGGCACGATCATCCGTGCCTCGGCGTCCGGCGACGGCACGGGTGCGGCGATTTACGTGGATGGCAATTTGGTTTATTCGGCGCTTGTCGGCGGTGCAGGAGCTGGGGCTACTGTCAACTTCAGCTTTTCGACACCGATCAAGGTCGGGTCGAAAGTGGATTTCATACTCACGCCGGGCCCGGGAATAGACATTAACTATGACTACGTGGACTTTCGCGCCCAGATCTCCGTGCCTCCGGCATCTCCTGCTACGTTCGCGGCATGGCAGCAGCAAAACTTCACCGCTGCCCAATTCATTAATCCGAGCATCAGCGGCTCCACAGCCGCGTCGGCAGGCGACGGGATCCAAAATTTGTTCAAGTATTCGGCAAACCTCGCTGCCAATGCACCTGGCGCCGAGGCCGTGCCGATGCTTGGTCTGGGTATCGTTGGAAACAGCACTTATCTCACCCTGAGCTATCGCAAAGCCTCTGCACCCACCGACCTGATATTCAGCACGGAGTTGAATGCCGGCGACCTTTCGCACGGGCCTTGGACTCCCGGAGGAATCCTCTTTGGGCAGCCTGTGAGCAATGGCGACGGCACGCAAACCATCACCGTCCGCGATGTGGTTCCGATCAGTCCTCTGACACAGGCGCGCTTCATTCGCCTGCGCATAACCGAGCAGTGATTTGGCAAACCGATTACAAGCGAAATCTGCGGTCGGATGTTTTCGATTGCTGCTGCGTCCATTAAACGCGAACTAGCGACCGTGATACGGGATGTATCGAGATGGGGCGTTTCTCCGGTCGGTTTTTAGTTCGCTGTTCAATCGGTTTCGGAAGAAAGCTGGGGGAGTCCAAGCAGGGGCTTGTCCCATTCGGCTGCGGTCCTGTTGCCGTGCTTTCCAAGACCGTAACGCTTAGCGATGTGCCGCAGTTGGCCGTACCAGCGGCAGATATGCCGGTGCTGTATTTTGCGGAGTTTATCGTGGGGTCTTCGCCTGCAACTCTAGCAACTTGATTTCCTGTTGCTTTGCGGCAATTTGAAGTTGCTTGGAAGTGATTAATTGGCCCACCCTCGCAGCCTCGGCAGCATTGCCTGACTGAGTGGCTGCGGTCTGCCTAAGGCCCAGTTGGGCTTTCTCAAACGTCATCTCTCTAATCTGCTGTTGAATTGTGGCAATGCCGAGATTCGGCGATAACGGCTGTTTCGTCAGGCTTTCCTGCTGTTGGGACATGGTCATCTCCTGCTGCTTGAGAGTTACCATGTTCTGATAGCGTTTGATACTAGGATCTTGGGCTGCGGCCGCCCGTTCATTTCTGTTGGCGCGGTATTGGGCCTGCATTAGTTTGATACGCTCGATCTCCAATTTGTATTGGTCAATTTGGGCCTGTGCCGCCGTGATGTAGCCTTGGTAAACTCCACCTTGCGCTGAAACGTCTGGAGCAGCGAGTTGCGATACGATCAGAAAGATGACGACAGTTATGGTGTTTCTCATGGATGGTGGTTTTTCAGGGTTTGATGAAGGGGGAAGATTTACTTTTTGAGTCACAGGGACATTTTGTCAGAGTGGTTGAATTTGCAAATTAGTTTTGAGTTTCGTGTTTGTCCATCCCCGGTGCGCGATTCAATAACGGGTTCAGCGCAAGAGCGACGGCGATGAATCCTTCGCTGTTCGACTTGCCGGAAAGCGATTATCTGTGGTGCGGATTCTTCCGGAGTGAAACTTCCGGCGAATTTTTGGAGGTGAGGGTGCAACTCCATGCTTTCCAAATCGCGATTGATTGGTTGTCTCGCTACGACGCTTTGAAAAGGCGGGATTCTTCGCGTGCGGTTGCAGGGGCGCCCGTTTCAGTGGTGATAGCCTCGGAACCCTTCATTGATGCGGGCTCCAGAGGAAACGAGGGGAGCCAGAGAAGGGGATTGAACCCTTGACCTGCGGTTTACGAAACCGTGAAAATACAGAGAAGATGGATTCATGTTGGCACATGGTTGGCACTTTGTTAAATGTCCGGCAGTCGCGATTTCAATTCGGTATGACGCTGTTTGTAGGATGGGAATCACGCAAGGCACTTGTGAACAGAGACTTGTGACAGTCCCGACTTCTGCGGTTGGCGTGCGTGTGGAACATTGCCGCGCCAGTCTCATTTGCCGCGCCTCGCACGGCCATCTTCCTCGCCCCAATCCGCCCGATGCGCGAGGAATGCCGCCTTGTCGAGTTTGGCAGGGGCGTCGCGGAGCACGGCGCGGATCACTTCGGACGTGGTGACGCTTTCCCCAAGGTCTGCGCGGAGTGCGGCGGCGAGACGTTCAATGATGCCGGTGTCCGCGTCGAAAAGTGAGACGGTGACACGGTGCGCCGTGTTGCCTTGCTCGCGTTGGGGCTTTGCTGGGGGCGACGGTGCCTTGAATCGCAGTGCGGCGGCGAGACGGTCGGGAGTCTGTGGCGTTGCCATGCGAGGATTTTAGCGGGCTGAACGTCGTGTGCAATGCTGTTTCAACGCGTCGTGGCTTTGCACCTATGCCGCTGGCGTGTGTGAAAGCAGAGGCACCCCAACAGGAAGGCTCCCGTTGGGAAATAAACGAGGCACGGCTGCAAGAATCACCTCACGCCCCTACTCGGCCCGGATTGTCGCCCGGTGCGCTCGCTTGAAACAGGCATCAGGAAAACGTCTCACGATGCACGGGACGGTGAACGGTGGGGTGAAAAACTCAAAAGTAGTTGACAAGAAGAAATAAATTTAATTTTGCAGCAAAATGTTGACTGAAGAGACAACAGAGAATTTATTGCGGAAATAATTGCAGAGGAAATCTCGCCGCTGAAAAGCGGGCCGCATCGCACGAAACGTGCGGTGTGGCAGGTTGACTCAGCACCCATACCCATACCCATCATGAGCACCAAGACCGCATCCCCGAAGGTTTTTGCAGTCGCTCCCGCTTCTTCAAACGGGCGGCCTGTTGTGCGCACTTTGCGTTTTGCAACTCCAAGCCAAGCAAAAAAGGCCGGAGACTGGACGATCAAGAAATACGCCGCCGTTTTTAAGAAGCTGGCGGAGTAGGTGGACGCGGAGCCGTTCTTCCTCTCAGAAGAAACCATTCTGGCGTTTCACGCCGAACAAATCCGTTTGTTCGGAGGCTCGGACGGTCTTGGAGATCCGGCGGGATTCTCTTCCGCCGTGGCGAGTCCGCAAAATGTCTATCTCTACAAGCTAGACGCCACGCTGTTCGACCTCGCGGCAGCCTATGCCTACCACATTTCCATGAGTCAGGCGTTTGTGGACGGGAACAAAAGAACGGCACTGCAAGCGGCCATTGCGTTCCTAAAAGTGAACGGATACCGCGTGCAATCTGACGCTCTGAGTCTTTTCGACGGGATGCTAAAATTGCATCATGGGCAACAAACCAAAGAAGATTTTGCCCTGCATTTGCGTAATTGCTCGGTGCGCGAAAATGGGTTTGTGGCGTTTCTTCGTGGGCTTTTTGGTTGCTGAATACTGCCAACATCAAATCCGCGCCAGCGGGCAAGCGAAGCGCGCAGCATGTTCCCTCCCGAGGCTGGGGAGCGCGAGGGCGCGCCGGAGAGCGGCCTTGCACGATACGCTTCGCGAGCAACGTGAGCCTTTCCACGCCGGAGGCGCGCGGCTGGCGATATGGTAGGAGTGGCACGATGGCGGCAGACTCGCGACGACGCCGCGCGCGCGGCGGGCAAATTGGTGCGGGCGGGCTTGGCGCGCGGCGAGAGCGAGGCGAAGGCGCTAGCCGTAGCCGGACGCGGGGCGGGCGAGCGTAGCGAGGCGGGACGCGGCGACTGCGCGCGGAGCGCCACATTCAGCGAGCGGGCGAGCCGACACCGCGCATCGCAGCACGACATGCGGGCAGGATGGCGGACGTTCGCGCGCTGGCCCGAAGGGCAGCCACGCGCGAAGCGAGCCGTGGGAGCTGCTTGGCAGCGGTGGCGGGCAGTGGCGGGCGAGCGTTAGCGAGCAACCGGCTGGCAATGAGCGGAGCCACAAAGGCGAGCGGAGGCGGGCAAGCCCTGAGTGGCGACGCGGCAGGGCGCGGGCAAGCGAGGGACGAGCGCGGTTCCAAACAATTCGCGCATCGCGCCTGATCTTGGGGGAGTAGCAGAGGCCGTGACGTGAGCGGCGAACGCGCGAGACTTTGAGCGCGATGGCCGCGAACGGCGCGGGCTGTGCGGGGTGTGGTTCCACGTCGCCCTCCGCTCAGTGGGCAATCACGAGCCGCATAAAGCAACTTGGGCCGGGGATGGTGATCGTTGCCGTGGAGTTGCTGTTGGCATCCGGGCCGGTGATGGTCACTCCCGTTGTGCTCCAATTACTCAGGTCGGTGCTGCTTTCGACGGCGTAGGTGATTCCCGCGCTCCCTGAAAAATAGGTGATGCTCATTTGATTGCCAGTGATGAGCGGCTGGGGCATGTGGCCGCTTTGATTTGTGGTCGGATTCAAGTTGAGCGCATAGGCCATTAACAGGCTCACCCCGTCGCCATTCGGTGCGCTGGTCAGGTCTGCATTGTAGGCAAACCCTGCGGAGACGAGCCACGGGGGAATCGGTGAATAAGTCCCCATGTTCACGGTTGCGTAGCCGTTCCATGTCGGGGACGTGAAACCTGTTGCGCCATTGAAAAAGTAGATTTGGAATCCTGTTGCGTTAGAACCGAAAATACCGCTCGCGTTGGGTGGGGCGTTGCCGATGAAAACGGCACTGCTCAGGCTACTGCAATCTTGGAACGCTTGGATTCCAATGCTGACGACACTGTTGGGAATCGTTACGCTGGTCAGTGCAGTGCAACCGAAGAACGCAGCGCTTGCGATGCTGGTGACGCTGTTGGGAATGCTCACGCTGCTCAGGCTGGTACACGAATTAAACGCACCGCTTCCAATGCTGACGACACTGCCGGGAATCGTCACGCTGGACAGAGCCGTGCAGCCATAGAACGCGGATGTTCCAATGCTTGTCACGCTGTTGGGTAGTGTTACGCTCGGAAGGCTGGTGCATGAAGCGAACGTAGAGGCTCCAATGGTGGTGACACTGCCGGGAATCGTCACGCTGGACAGAGCCGTGCAGCCATAGAACGCGGATGCTCCAATGCTTGTCACGCTGTTCGGAATCGTCACGCTCGTTAAGTTGGTGCATGAAGCGAACGTAGAGGCTCCAATGGCGGTGACACTGCCGGGAATCGTCACGCTGGTCAGGTTGATGCAGCCTTGGAACGCGGATGTTCCAACGCTTGTCACGCTGTTCGGGATGCTCACGCTGGTCAGCTTCGTGCAGTTTAGGAACACCATGCTTGCAATGCTTGTGATGCTGTTGGGAATCGTCACGCTCGTTAGGCTGGTGCAGCCTTGAAGTGCTCCACTTCCAATGCTGACGACACTGTTGGGAATCGTCACGCTGGTCAGGCCGGTGCAGCCAGTAAAGGCACCGCCTCCAATGTTCGTGACGCTGCCTGGGATCGCCACGCTAGTCAGCCCGGTACAACCTTGAAACGCGCTACTTCCAATGCTTACTACACTGTTGGAGAGCGTCATGCTAGTCAGGCTTGAGCAGTATTGGAACGCAGAGGCTCCGATGCTTGTGACGCTGTTCGGGATCGTCACGCTGGACAGAGCCGTGCAGCCATAGAACGCAGAGGCTCCAATGCTTGTCACACCGTCGGGTAGTGTTATGCTCGGAAGGCTGGTGCAGCCATAGAACGCGCTGCCGCCAATAGTTGTGATCGTGCCGGGAATGGTCACGTTTGTTAGGCTTGTGCAACCTTGGAACGTCGAGGCTCCGATGGCTGTGACACTACCGGGAAAGGTCACGCTGGTCAGGCCGGTACATCCTTGAAACACGGAGGTTCCCATGCTGGTAATGCTGTTGGGAATCGTCACGCTTGCCAAACTCGTGCAAAACTCAAACGCTCCGTTTCCAATGCTTGTGACGCTGTTGGGAATGGTCTGGCTGGTCAGTCCGGTGCAATTTCGGAACGCGCTATCTCCAATGCTGGTGACACTGTTGGGGATTGTCACGCTAGTGCAACGTAACACATGAATCAGCTACGGTTTGATTCTTTGTTTGGGATTGGAGTAAGTCCATTTGATTGGGGTTGCCGTTTTATTGTATTGGCGGATGTAGCGCATGAGCTTGGAGCGCAGGTCGGCGAGAGAGC
>CAIRYQ010000090.1 GCA_903882875.1 uncultured Spartobacteria bacterium
AGATCGAACGCACCTTTGCCTGGCTGGGCAACTACCGCCGCCTGGTCGTCCGTTACGAAAATCACCTCCTGATGTATCAAGCCTTCTTCCATGTCGCTTGCTCGCTCATCACCCTTCGATACTTATGAAACCACTTCTACTACAATTTGGTCTATATCAGCTCCTCCGCCCGCAACGACCAGGGTCGTCGTATTGAGAACCTTTGTTGTGAAGATGTCTTTCCCGAGATTAACAACGCATCTCACTCCGTGATCCAGCAGTACCTTTCTGATTGGCTGCGTGTCCACTTGGTTCACCACCGTGCTTGGGATGACATACCCAATTATTCCTCCCGGTCGAACTAGCCGAAGAACCTGATCCGTAAAGTAGATGTAGGAATCAACCATGCGCTGGACGACGCGAGCGAACTTCCGGCTCAGATACCTCAATGCTTCAGACTTGAGGTCCGCTCCCCACGGCGGATTCCCCACGATGGCATCGAAGCCCCCATTCACCGGCTGCGCCTTCGCCTTTGCCTCCTTCACCGGCTTGCGCTCGGAGTAGTCCACGGCTTCCCGCTGCGGCTCGGGTCCGACATCCACATGGAAGCCATCCGCGTCATCCTTCACACGGTCCGCGCCGCTCCACTTCGGGGCGAAGACCTGAGGGAAGGCGCTCTCGAAATCCATCGGGCAGAGCTTGCGTTCCTCCTCGGAGGAGAACTCGAACTGGCCGTAGAGCATGTCCGTGCCGACGAGGGAATTGCCGCGCTTGATGTTGCCGCCGAGAGGGGGGAGCAGCGCCTCGTGGAAGGCGAGGTAGTCGTCGCGAGTGCTGGCAGTGGTCTCGTCCTCCAGCAGCTTCAGGTAGAGCGAGAGCTGCGCGACCTCCACGGCCTGCGGGTCGAGGTCCACGCCGAAGATGTTGTTCAGGAGGATCTGCCGCTTCTTCTCCAGCGTGAGGCAGAGCAGCCCCTCGCGCTCGGCCACGGCGGGGATGAATTCCTTCCTCCGCTTTTTGTTCTTCGTCGAGGGGGCGAGGTTTTCCTTCCGCGCGGCGTCGGGATTCGCGGCATACCAGCGCCCGTGGTGCCGGAGCAGGAGGTCGAAGATGCCGAGGAGGAAACTGCCGGAGCCACAGGCGATGTCGGCAAAGCGCATCTTCTCGACCTGCGCGGGAGTCTTTCCCTCGATGAGCTTCCCGACGGTTTGCTCGCAGATGTAGCGGACGATGTATTCCGGCGTGTAATAGACGCCGCCCGCCTTGCGCACCTCGGGCTTCAGCTCGGGCTTCGCGCGCTTGTCCGTCGTGGTGATGACGGTGCCGAGGAAGCGCTCGTAGATGCTCCCGAGGATGTGGATGGGGATGGTATTGAAATCGTAGGGCGAGCGCTCGTGCTCGAGTTCCTTGCAGATGGCGACGAAGTCCGCGTCGTCCACCGCGAGCGAGCCGTCGTCCAGCCTCGGGTGGGACTTGAAGACGACGCCATTATAGCGGACATCCAGCTTGCGGGAGGCGGCGAGGAAGCTCGGCCAGACCTGTCCCGTCGCCGCCTTCGTGAACTGATGCACGCTGTGCTCGGTCTCGATGAGCTTGTCCTCCAGGAAACGGAGGAAGACCAGCCGGTCCAGGATGCGCTGCACCAGCTCGGTGAGCGCGTCTCCGTCGAGTTCCGCGTTGCGGTTCTTCAGCATCCGCGCGAGATCGCCGCGGTAGCGTTCGAGGTCGTCAAGGAAGGCGTCGTCGATCGTCTGCGAATCGCCGCCGCGCTTCCCGTCCTTTTGCTTGCCGCTCTTCTTCAGCTTCGGCATCGCCGCCACGTAGGCATCGAGCTTCCCGGTGACGACGGCCTCGCGGGAGAAAAGCCAGTAGATCTCGCCAAACTTCGCCTCGTCCTCGAAGTCCCCGTAGCAATAGCTGCGGTGCGCGGAGGTGAGCGCGAAATCAATGTTCGGCTTGCGGCGACAGTCCACGATGACCAGCTCCTGGAAATCAAACAGCACGGAGAGCTTTGACTTGGAGCCGTAGCCGTAGCGGTGCGTCTGGAAATGCGCGTCGCGGTCCTCGCGGATTTTCACGGAGGGCTTCTTCGCCTCGCAGTAGAAACGGGCGGTGCGGTAGTCCGGCCCGCGGAAGAAGGCGTAGTCCGCACGCTTCTGCGCAAGCCCGCCGCCCACCTGCACGCCGCGCTCCACCTTCACCTCCTGCTCGTAGGGATTCTTCTCCCGGTCGTGCCGCACATCCCAGCCGAGCGCGATCCAGAACTTGTCTATGAAGTCCTGGCGCGCCTCCGCCTCCTGATACTCCGACGAGAGGTAGAACGGCTCCCGCGCACGGAAGTCCGCGATGAGTGCGCAGACCTGCGCATGGCTTTCCTGAAAGTTGCCGGGGATGTTCATGTGCGCCGCCTAGAGAATGCGGGAAGTGGAGCGGATGTCGAGCGCGGGCAATCACGGTCACTCCGCTTTCGGCATGCCTGTCACGGCGACCAAACGGAACTTGCGCGCGAAGGCAGCGAATTTGTCGAGGGAGGTGCGCAGTTCGGCCGTGGCCACGCGACGGAGGATGCCAGTCCCTTCCGGGCGCTGCAAGCGCAGCGTGCGGCGTGCGGGGGTGCGAACAGCGTGTACATTGTAAGATGCCGGGCTTGGAGGATCTCGGTTCTCAAATTTTGATGCGTCAGCCCTGCCCAATGCGCGGTTTCCGGTTGTATGCACAAAGGGAGCCCGCGATGGTCGTCGCATGAACCGGAGCTTCATTCTTGCCGCTTTTCTCGCTCTCCCTGCACTGCTGCCCGCCGCGCCACCCCCGCTGCCGAAGGCGTTGACCAGCTTCGGCTCCGGTGCCTGCGATGGGGCTGTGTATGTTTACGGCGGGCACATGGGCAATGCTCATGATTACTCAAAGGCCACGGTCAGCGGTGCGATGTGGCGCCTGTCCTTGAGTCGGCTTGATGTTTGGCAGGCATTGCCCGGCGGAGTGCCCCTCCAGTCACCGGGGGTGGCCACATGGAAAGGCAAGGTCTGTCTTGCGGGCGGAATGCAGCCGCAGAACGAACCGGGCACCAAGAGTCGCCTGCTATCGCTGGATCATGCGGCGCTTTTCGATCCGGCAAAGAATGCGTGGGAGAAACTTCCTCCGCTGCCCGAACCGCGCTCCAGCCATGCACTGGCGGTCATCGGGGACAGGCTCTACGCGATCGGCGGATGGCCGCTCGATTCCGGCGGACCGGAACCCAAGGCCGACGCGCCGCCAGCGAAGGGGTATCACGACACCATGGCGGTGATCGATCTCGCGAATCCGGATCGCGGATGGCAATCGCTGCCGCAGCCGTGGAAACGACGTGCATTGACCGCAACGATGTTCGCCGGGAAGATCTGGTGCATCGGCGGCATGACCGAGGACAATGAGCTGTCGTCCGTCATTGATGTCTATGATCCCGAGGCGAAGAAATGGAGCACCGCGCCGCCTGTGGCCGAGACCGACCGTGCAAAGGCGTTCGGCTGCGCGGCGTGCGTGGCCGGTGGCAGCCTGTTTGTGAGCCCCGAGGGCGGCAGGGTGTATCGCATCGGAGCGGATGCGCAAAACTGGGTGCAATGCGGGAAGCTCGCCAAGCCGAGATACTTTCACCAGCTCATCGCGCTTGATGCCACGCACCTCGTGGCCATCGGCGGTACGGCTGGCGGGAGGCCGCTGGACGATGTGGAGATCGTCACGGTCGAACAAGGCCCGCCCGCCCGATGATCGCCGCACTTTCACATCTCACTGCCGGTGTGTGGCGACTGTTCGCGCACGCGTCACTCATTTACGCCGTGATGATCGGTCACGCGCTGGCGGACGAGGGTGCGATGTTTGTGGACTGGCCCCAGTTCCACGGGCCGATGCACAACAACACGACTTCGGAAACCGGCTGGCGTAAGGACTGGCCGCAGGATGGTCCCCCTGCATCGTGGAGAGCAAAAGTGGGTGCGGGGATGGCGTCGTTCGCGGTCGTGGGCGATCGGGTCTTCACCGCGGGAAATGACGGCAACGACAGGGACACAATCTTCTGCCTCGATCTCGCAACCGGAAAAACCGTCTGGCGGCATGACTATCCGTGCAAGAGCGCCGCGCACATGATGTCCATCGTTCCCGGCGGCCCGTGCGCCACGCCGTGTGTGAGCGGCGGCCATGTCTTCACCATCAGCCGTGAGGGCGATGTGTGTTGCCTTGAGGCATCAAAAGGCGCGCTGGCCTGGCAGAAAAACTTGGTGCGCGATTTTCAAGGGCACCGGCCCGTGTACGGCTACGCTGGCAGTCCGCTCGTGTGGCAGGACAGGCTGTTCCTTGATGCGGGAGGGGAGGAAGGTTCCACAGTCTGCCTCAACGCGGGGACTGGCGAAACGATTTGGGCGAAGGGCATGGGCGAGGCGGGTTACTCGACGCCCGTTATCGCGCAAATGGCCGGCAAGGACAGGCTGCTGATGTTCAAAGGGCGCGAACTCGCGGTGCTCGATCCGAAGGACGGCAGCGCGGTCGCGAGCTACGCGACGAGAACGGCTGATTTTTGCAACTGCGCGACGCCTGCCGTCACTGCGGACGGGCACATCTTCATTTCGCACACTGGTGCAGACGGCTCCACGGGATTGAAGTTCAACGGCGCATCTCTCACGAGGAAATGGAACGTGAGGGATCTCGGCATGCTCTACAATTCCGGCGTGCCGTTGGGAAAAAACGCGCTAATGGTCTTCAACGATTCCGTGCGAGGAGTGGATGACATGCGCTGCCTCGATCTGGAAACAGGCAATGCCTTGTGGCAATCGGGCAATGTGGAAAAGGGAACCGCCCTTTTCAGCGACGGCCATCTCATCGTGCTGAGCACGAAGGGCGCGATACTGCTCTGCAATCCCTCGCAGGCCGGCATCAAGGTGCTCGCGCGTGCCCAGATTCTCAGCGGAAAATGCTGGGTGCTGCCCGTGCTCTCACATCGCCGCCTGCTGTGCCGCAGCAACGATGGTGATGTCGTATGCTTGGATCTCAGTCATCCCTAAACGGGGAAACAATCCTCAGCATTGAGGCATGAGCGGCTGCAAAAGGATCTCCTCCCTATCCGATGGCGACGCATCAAGGATCTCTTATCTTTGCCAGCACGTCTTCCGAAATTGACGCCGCCGCCGCGTTTGGTTGCGATCAAGCGTGATTTTTTCCACCGATTCAATATGCAGAAGCCACGACGCCGGACCGGGGCATCCCGAGCAGCCGGCGCGATACGATGCCGTGCTCGCGGCGCTGGAAATGGCGGGCCTGCGCGCGAAGATGCGCGATGTCCCGCCCCGTGCGGTGAAGCGCGAGGATCTGCTGCTCGTCCACACCGCTCCGTATCTCGATCTCGCGGAGCGCGAAATCCGCGCTGGCGCGGCGCAGCTCAGCACCGGCGACACGGGCGTGGGCGCGCATTCGTGGGATGCGGCGATGGCCGCGGTCGGCTGTGTGCTCGCGGCGACGGATGCCGTGGTGAAGGGCGACGCGAAGACGGCCTTCTGCCTCGTGCGTCCGCCGGGGCATCATGCGGGTGCCGCGCGCGGGATGGGTTTCTGTGTCGTGAACAACGTCGCGATCGCGGCTCGCCACGCGCAGAAGCGGCTCGGCATCGGAAAGGTCGCGATCGTGGATTGGGACGTGCATCACGGCAACGGGACACAGGATATTTTTTATGCGGATGGCAGCGTGTTCTTTTTCAGCACGCACCAGTCGCCGTGGTATCCCGGCACGGGCCGCGCCGATGAGACGGGCGAGGGTGCCGGGAAGGGCACGACGCTCAACTGCCCTCTGCCCGCCGGGAGCGGGCGCGCGGAAATCTTCGAGTGCTTCGAACGGAAGCTGTTGCCCGCGATGGAAAAATTCCGCCCGGAACTCGTGCTGATCAGCGCGGGCTTCGACTCGCGTGCGGGCGATCCGCTCGGGCAGTTCAAGCTCACCGACGCAGACTTCTCCGATCTGACCCGCATAGTCCGCGGCATCGCGGAAAAAGGCGCGCAAGGCCGCGTGGTGAGCATGCTCGAAGGCGGTTACAGCCTCACCGGCCTCGCGAGCGCGGCGACCTCGCACGTCGCGGCGCTGCTGGAGTAATCCTCACTCGCGCAGCGCTGCGGCGACCGCGCGGATGCAGCGCCTTTCCAAAACGAACGACGGGTGTGTCGCAGCCCACACGCGGACGTTGCGCGCCTGCGGTACCACAGAGCTGCTTGCGGGGACGATGACCGTGTCGAGCGGCGTGTAGAGGCTCGTGAACGGAATCGCGCGCAGCACATCCGCGTCACGCGCGAGGTCGCGGAGGAATTCGCTGCCGGGCCGCATCTCCACGTAGCCGGGCCGTCCGCCGAGCCTCGCCATGTGCGTGCCGTTGTGTGGGGTCGCCATCGTGACGAAGCGGTGCACGCGTTCGATGCCGCCGAGCCGCTGGAGAAACACGCGCGACACGAGCCCGCCCATGCTGAAGCCGACGAGGTCGAATCGCCGTGCACCGATCTTTTCCGACACAAAATCCGCGAGCTGCTCTGCGAGTTTTCCGATCGGCGCGATGCCGCTGTTCGGCGTGAGCGTCGGCTGGAAGACCTCACGTGCCTGCGAGCGCAGGTGCTGCGCGAGCCGCTCCATGTCGTCGCCGTTTGAACGGATCCCATGCACGAGCACGACGGGCGGCAGCGCGGGATCGGGCGCGACTGCGGGCGCGTCGAGGCGCGCGAGAGTCTTTGCGAGGAAGGCGACGAGGCGCATTGGAGGAAATGACGCACCACAGATGACGAGAACGGATGATTAGGGCAACACAACTGCATCGTCATTGGTCACTGGTCATTTTCCGATAATGCCTCACCTCGAAGTCCGCAGTCTTCAGCGCGACATCGGCGAAATCAAACTGATGCTCGAACTCGGGAAAGAACGCGTCGCCTTCGACGATGCGCGGCACGACGGTGAGGTAGAGGTCGCTGCACAGCGGCAGCAGCCGACCGTAGATTTGCGCGCCGCCGATCACAAACACCTCGCGTTGCGGCTTGTGCTTTTTCAGCGCGGCAAGGAATCGCTCCACACTGCGCACGAGCCACACTTCACGCTGCGCGATTTTTTCAAACCCGAGCTGCGCCGGCCCGCGCCGCAGCCGCGCAGTCCAGTGGCCGACGACGGGCTTCACTCCGCAGCGCGCAGCGAATTCCGGATCGTGCGCGAGCATCCGTGGGCCGCGCGTGAAGACGACGTTCGTGCGGTTCGGCAGCGGCTTCGGCAGGCTGAGGAAAGTTTTCCGCCCCATGAGCACGATGCCGCCGGTGGTGAGCTGCTTGAACCACTTGAAGTCCTCCGGCAGGTGCCACGGGATTTGCCCGCCGTTCCCGATCACGCGGTTCAGCGACATGGCGGCGATGACTTTCACGGTGCGGGAATTTACACGGCGATCGGCGCCTTGATCACCGGGTGCGGGTCGTAGCCCTCGATGGCGATGTCCTCGAACTTGAACGCGAAGATGTCCTTCACGTCGGGATTCAGTTTCAGCACCGGCAGCGGGCGCGGTTCGCGCGAGAGCTGTTCTATCGCCTGATCGGTGTGATTCGCGTAAAGGTGCAAGTCGCCGAAGGTATGGATGAATTCCTTCGCTCGCAGTCCGCACACTTGCGCGACCATGTGCGTGAGCAGCGCGTAACTCGCGATGTTGAAGGGCACGCCGAGGAAAATGTCCGCGCTGCGCTGGTAGAGCTGGCAGCTCAATTCGCCCTCGCTCACGTAGAATTGAAAAAGGCAATGGCACGGTGGCAGCGCCATGCTTTCAATATCCGCGACATTCCATGCGTTCACAATCAAACGTCGGCTGTCAGGATTTTTTTTAATTTGCTCAATGACCATCGCAATTTGGTCTATCCCCCAGTCTCCGCTGCGAACCCGCGCTCCCGTGGAGATCGCCGCAATCGGTTCTGTCTCGAATTCGCTCAAATCAAAAAGTGTGGGCTGACTGCTTTCAGCATCTGTCTGTTTTCGCGGTCTGCTTCTCTTTACCCAACGCCGCCATTGTTTTCCATAAACTGGCCCAAGTTCACCAGTTTCTTTGTCCGCCCATTCATCCCAGATGGTAACGCCATGTTGCTGGAGCCACCGAACGTTGCTCTCGCCGCGAAGGAACCAAAGTAGCTCGTAGATGATGCTGCGCGTGTGGACTTTCTTTGTTGTGAGTAGCGGGAAGCCCGCAGTGAGATCGAAGCGCGTCTGAGCGCCGAAAAGGCTGAACGTGCCGGTGCCCGTGCGGTCCGCCTTGAAGCGTCCGTGTTCCTGCACATGGCGAAGCAAATCGAGATACTGGCGCATCGTGTGCGGGATACGGGAATGAGGTCGCTCGTTGCAAGCGCCGTCAGCGGCGGCACTGCGAAACGCCGGCAATCCTCCGGAGCATGCCGCCTATTCGAGGAACTTCAGCGCGGGCAGACGGTATTGCATCTGCACCTGACGCTCGGTCTTTTGCGTCTCCGCGGCGTCGAGGTAAATGGTCTTCGGGTCTTCCTCGAATTCGATTTTGTGAAAGCCGTCCACGGGCTTCTCCAGCGCCTTCGGCACATCGTCGAGCGACTGGAGCGCGACGCCGTTGATTTTGGTAACGAGCAAATGGTTCAGCTCCTCGTAGCCGACGGTCGCCGAAGTCGGCATGACGCGGCTGAGGAATACGAGTTTGCGCGGGCCGTCGGCGAAAAGATCGCTCTGGAAGCGATCCCAGTAGATGAGCCGCTCGGGTGCGCGGCGCAGCCAGTCGGGGCCAAAGTCCTTGAGATACTGCCGCGAGAGTTCCTGGAGGATGAGTCCGCCGACGATCACGAAGCGCGGACGGCGATCAATGATGTAGGGATCGCTCACGTAGCTCTCCGGTGCGCGGTGCTCGAGCGTCGCATCCAGCGATTTGCGCTCGCCGGCACGGAGGATTTGCAGGTTCACCTTGTCGCCGACGAAGTGGTGGACATTGAACAGATGCGCGACGGGGATTTTTCCGTACGCGGCGTCGTCGAAGTTGCCATCCTGATCCACGGCAAAGTCATCCACGCGGATGAGCACGTCGCCCTTTTGCAGGCCTGCTTTTGCGGCGGGGCTGTCCTTCAGCACCTCGGTGATGTAGACGCCGCCGGTCACGGCATCGGGGATTTTCGCGTAGCGGCGCAACGAAGGATCGCGCGTGGGGCTGAACGCGTATCCGATGCGCGGAAAGCCCGCGTAGTGGCCGCCCGCGACATCCTTCAGGAAATGCTGGATCACCGGCGCGGGGATGATGTTCGCATTCGTGGACTGCGCATCGTAGCTCATCAGGATGCCGGTGAGCTTGCCGTTGTTCACGACCGGCAGCGTGAAGCTGCTGTCGCGGCCCTGAATCTGCATCGTCGCGCGGTAGATGAGGAATCCGCCGTCCACGGGATAGGCGGAAATTTCCGCGGTGGTCATCGGGCCTTTTGTCACGAGCAGGCGGCCGTTGTTTTCGAGCTGCCAGACGCTGAGCTGATCGCCGATTCCGCTTTCCGTGATCTGCAGCGCGGGCGCGCCGGTGAGCAGGTCGCTGTCCGCCTCGGTCTGCAGGAGCGCGAGATTCGCCTCGTAATCCGCGGCCACGAGGCTCGCGGGAACCTTGCGCCCGCCCTCGGGATTTTCGAGTTCGAGATACGTGAGATTCGCGACGAGGTCGGCCGTGACAAGCACGCGGTTCCCCGGCAGGACGGCCCCGATCGCACGCCGCGTCAACGGCTGCCGCTTCCCCCACGGACGGTGGAAATCCCACGACTGGGTGGTGACATTGACACGGACCACGCTCAGCTTTTCCGCAGATGAGGCGATGCCGGATGCGAGAAATGCGAGCGCGAGAAGGAATGCGGTGCGGTGCATGGGAAGTCGGGTGCAAATGTTCATGTTCAGCGCGCCTCCGTCGTCGCCTCGTCGCCGAGGAACTGCTCCTGCAGCACGTTGTATCGCTGGCGGATTCGGTTGCGTGCGGATTCAAGATCCGTGCGCTGGAACACGAGCGGTCGTCCGTGGCTCTCGAATTCGATCACATACTCGTCCGCCTGCTTCGCGAATGCCGCTGCGAGTTCCTTCATGTTGCGGATGGCCGTGCCGTTCACCTTGTGGACGATGCCCTCGCGGAATTCCTCCAGATAGGTGTTGATCGGGTCCGGCAGCAGCGCAGTGAGAACGATCACCTCGTCGCGTTCTTTATACATCTCCTCCTCGATGAAGTGTGCGAAGGAGTGAAAAACCCGCGGGTTCACAAACTGATACGTCATGATCAGATTGCGGTTCATCGGCTGGAAAAGCAGTCCGCCGAACACCACATACTTTGGTGGCTCGTAGCTCGTCGCCTGATGCGTGTAGGGCCACGCGCGATCGAATGTGACCTCCTCCGTCACCGGCTTCTTGTCGCGCCACACGTCAAATTTCACCTTGTCGCCCTTGAACTTCCTCTCGGCGACTTCCGCCATCTGCATGCGCTCGCCGTCAATCTGCA
Source organism: uncultured Spartobacteria bacterium (assembly GCA_903882875.1). GTDB lineage: Bacteria > Verrucomicrobiota > Verrucomicrobiia > Chthoniobacterales > Chthoniobacteraceae > SXWH01. The sequence goes on from CAIRYQ010000090.1 coordinate 10,478, forward strand.
CCATCCCGTCGCTCTGAATCTCGAGGCCGTCAATTTTCAGCAGCACGTCGCCCGCGCGCAATTTTCCGGCGCACACGCTCGCGCTGCCCACGGTCGTCACGGCCAGGCCGCGGTCGTCGTCCGGCAGGCCGAGCGCGCGGCGGTGCGCGGTGTTCAGCAGCGGAAAAGTCCCGATGCTCAGATCCATGTAGCGGTCGTAGTGGCCGTCCTCGATGTCCTTCAGGAAGTGGCCGATCACCGGCGTCGGAATCATGTAGCCGACATTCTGCGCGTCCGCGCCGCCGAGCCCCTGAAAGGCGACGCCCACGACTTTTCCCTGCTGCATCACGGGGCCGCCGGAGTTGCCGGGATTGATCGCCGCATCAATCTGGATGCACAGGTGCGAATCCATCACCGAGTGCGCGTAGGTGCGGAAATCAATGCGCGACACGATGCCTTTCGTCACGCTCATGCGCTCGCCGCCGATGGGGTACCCATAGACGGTCACGCTGCTCTCGATCTCCGGCACCGGGCCGAGATCGAGCGGCTTCGTGTCCTTCCAAAAATCGGGGTCCTCGACCTTGAGCTGCGCCAGGTCGCAGTCGTGCGCGATAAACTCCACCGTCGCCACGTACTTCTTCGGATCATTCTCCTTCTCGACGGTGAGCAGCTTCGCATTCGAGACGACGTGCGCGTTCGTCATCAGGCGGTCTTTTTTCACAACCCAGCCCGTGCCGCTGCCGCCGCCCAACTGCCCCGGCAGCCACGGCACGCGGTAGTTGAATTCCTGCGCGGTATTGTTGATCCGGCAGAGTGACTTTCGGATTTCGTTCGGCCCCGCGGAAGCGGCGTGAACGACGAGCAGCGATGCGGCGGCGAGCCAGATGGGGCGAATCATTTCGGGCGCGGACAATGGCCTGCGCGCGGCGCGATGCAAATGGAAAGCGAAGGCGCGGGCTGCGTGTGGCGCGGCAGCATCAGCCAGCACTGTCGCATCAAAATCACGCTGGCGTCGGATGGAGGCTCCCGGGTGGAGCACGCGACTCGCGTGCCGTTTTCGGCGACCCGCCGGAAACACATCGCAACGTGTGAGCAGACACGCAGGACACTTAATTCAGCGCCTCCTCAAATCTGGACACCGCTCACAGACACCGTCACACGAGCGCACGCTCCACGCCGAAACTCCCCGCCATTCCCCACGCCTCCCCTGCCCCGATCACGCAGCCATCGTTCGCAATTCCCTTGCCTGCTTCCACACCCGCCCCAGCCGCTTGTGCCATTCGTCAATGAGATACGAGCGCAGCGTGGCTTCCGTGAGGTTCGGCGCACCCATCAGGCCCGAGCGATCCAGTTCATCCGCCTTAGTCGCCATCGCCACCAGCCTCACCAGCACCCACGGCTGGACATCCACCGGCGGATGGATCGGCACGCGGATGTCCGCCGCAAGTTTCCCACACCATTCATCGCAAAGCGCCTCCTGCACCGCCGAAGGCGTGCAGTCCCGCGGCGGGAGCGCCTGCTGCCACAGCTTGCCCAGCGCGTCCGCGGTATTGGAAAGCAGGACGGAGGTGATTCTCCAGCTGCTCATGGTGTCGGTGTGGGGATTCATGGGATTCCGGCGTTCACCCGGAACCCCTGCATTTCGAGCATCGCACATGCCGCCGCCGCCGCTTCACGCCCACCTTTCCAAATGGTAACATTGCGCAACGTCAAGGGCGGCGGAATTTCCTCGGGCTCGTGGCACGCTCTGGAGGATTTTCAGTCAAAGTGCAGCCGCAATTGGTCATGGCTCAGTTTCGATTTCACTCTAAAGGGCACAAAGGACACGAAGGCGAATCGAGTGCTTCGTGCCCTTCGCAATCCAAATCCAAATGAAGCCACTGCCGGATGCCGGCGGCTTCTTGGGCATGAGGGTGCGGACGGCTTTTGCGGGACTCAGCGGGCGGCCGCCTTTTCCGCCTTGATCCTCCCGGCGCGGATCGCCCTCATGAATGCCGCGTAATCCCGCTCCGTCTGCGCGGCGTACGCCTGCGCAAATACGGCGACCGCCTTGTCCAGCTTGTCGGAACTTCCGCAGTAGCCCGCAAGCATCGCCGCGGGGCCGGTGCGCGCGTGCGCCTTTGCGAGCGTCTCGCCGCACACCATCGCGTAGTCGAAAAGGATGCCGCCGCTCAGATCCGCAGGATCGAGCGATGCCTTGTGGTCCGCGAGCTGTCGCACGAGATAGTGCCGCCCCTCGATGTTTGTCCAGCCGAGGAACGGATCGCACACCGTCTGCGTCCGCTGCTGGCCTTGCGCGACGCGCTGGCCGGAATGCGCCGCCGACGCCGCCCCCGGCAGGTGCGGCCCGTAGCACGACTTCAGCGCCTCCTTGATCTGGATGAAAAGCGGATCGTTCAGGCTGTTGCCAAACAGCAGCACCACATAGTCGCGCGTGCCCACGCTGCCGGTGCCCACGACCTTGAACGCGACATCCACCGGACGGAACGCGTCGAAAATCAACTGCCGTCCCGCGCCGAGCGTCGTGCGGTATTTTTTCAGCGACTGAATGACGGCGGCCGCGGTCTCTTCCGGCACATGTTCGAGCACCGGAGGCTCGTCGTGGAAGCGCGGCGTGCCGTGCCCGGAAGCCTCCGTCAGCTTCGCGAGCAGCTTGTCCGCAGTCGAACGCTCCGCCTTGCGAAGCACCTTTCTGAGCGACCCCGGTGCATTTTCGCGCCGGATTTCATACCGCGCCATTTCGAGCACCGGCATGTGGCAGAATCCGGCGAGCGCCTCGCGGTAGCTGCGCACCATCGCCTGCACGGCATCCCCGCAGATCTCATCCCTGCCACCCGCCTCCTTTCCTGCCAGGATGATGCTCACGGCCAGCCGCTTGATGTCCCATTCCCAAGGCCCGACGATCGTCTCGTCGAAGTCGTTCAGGTCAAAGACGAGATGGCCGTCCGGCGCGGCATACGCGCCGAGATTCCGCACATGCGCGTCGCCGCAGAGCTGCACCTTCAGGCCGGATGCCGGCAGCGGCGCGAGATCCGCCGCCATCACCGGAGCCGTGCCGCGGAAAAATGCAAACGGCGACACCGCCATGCGTCCCATCTTCAGCGGGAGCAGTCTCGGCACACGTCCCTCGTTCGTCGCCTTGATGATGGAGATCACATCCGGCGTCCCTGCGGCCCGCTGAAAGCCCGCATGGACCGCCCGCCCGAGCTTCCGTCGCAATGCGCGGCCCGCTTCGATGCTCTCCTCGATTCCAGCGATCTTCGTGCGCTTCATATTTTTGAGCGGATCAAATAGCAGAACAGCATCTCCTGCTCGCGGATGTAGAGCCTGCCGTCGGCCACCACGGGATGAGCCCATGCCTTCGTGCCCCGCCGACGCGATTGCGACACGGCTGGCAGCGTGAACTTGCTTGCGGCCTTCGCCCCCGCGGGGGTCATCTCAATGAGCGAGACCGTGTCGGTATCCTGGCTCAGCACGTACATTTTTCCATCGGCCACGGTGATTGCGCCGACGCCCGCAGCCTTCGCGTCCTCCCACTTCTGTTCGCCGGTTTTGAAATCGAGGCAGCGCCAGGCCCGCATGTCGTGGGAGCCGTAAAGGTGCCCCTCGTGCAGAACCACGCCACCGTGCGCGTTGCCGAGCGTGTTCTTTGCCCAGACCTGCGCGGCGTCAAAGATGTCGCCGTGCCGTTCGATCGTGAAGACGTCGCCGCCTCCCTTCCATGCGGTGATGAAAACCTGGCCGTCGTGGAAGAGCGGTGTGACTGCGGCAATGTCCGGCCATTCCCGCGCGCTCCGGTAGCTCCACAGGAGCCTGCCGGTCTTCGCCTCGATGCCGACCGCACCGCTCTGCTTCGGCACGACGTACTGCCGCACGCCGCACGACTCGATGACGATGGGCGAGGCATAAGTGCATGGCTCGGCAATGTTGCGAGTCTGCCAGACCAATGCGCCGGTCTTCTTGTCGAGCGCCGCGACGAGTCCCTGTGCTCCGCCGGGCGTGATGATCACATGGTCGCCATCCACGAGCGGCGACCACGAGAAGCCCCACCCGCCCTTTCCGCCGCCGATGGGATTGACTTCCGCGCCGAGTTCCGCAGGAATATCTTTGCGCCATCGCTCCTTGCCGGTCGCGGTCTCGACGCAGACGAGAACGCCCTGGCTGCCGAGTGCGTAGAGCGCATCGCCGTCCACCGCGGGTGTGGAATTCGGGCCGAGGCTCCACTCGTTGCCCTCGAAGTCAAAGGGCGGCGCAATCTTCGCCGACCAAATCTCCCTGCCCATGTTGTCGAGCGCGATCACGCATTCGCTCCCCTTTCGCGAACCGAGCGCGAACACCTTCCCGCCGACCACCGCCGGCGCGCTGATGCCGACGCCCGTGTCCTTGAAACTCCACAGCAATTTCGGGCCGCCCACAGGCCATGTTTTCAGCAGGCCCGTTTCGTCCGCGTGGGCATCGCGATGCGGGCCGTTCCACTGCGGCCAGTCGCCCGCGTGGACGATGCCCGCGGAAAGCGACGCCAGTGCGGCGAGCATGGGGATGAGACGGGACGGGCTTCCGAATGCCGGAGGAAAAGGTGACTGGGAGGTTGCAGTGGCCATGCACGCGATGGTGCCCTCGCGCGCGGTGCTGTCAATGCGCGCGGATGCGTCCGCGTCTCGTCGTCCGAAAGTTTCGTTCACCACGGGCACTCAGGATCCCGGAAATTGTTCAAAGGCACGCCGCGGGTGCCGGTGGATATTGCACCGCGCTGGAGCCGGGATTTTTCCAGGAGCCGCGCGAGTCCCTCAGTTCCTCCGAATGACACCGGTTCCCAATCCTCACAGCGCGCAGCATCCGCGCGGAGTTCCGCGACGGACGGCGATCCAGGCTGGAGCGATCGGGCTGCTCGGGCTGGGGATGAATCACGTCGCGGGATTGCGCGCGCTGGGTGCTGCAGGCGGCGCATTGACGGCGGGCGGGAAGGCAAAGTCGGTGATCTACATTTTCCTCTCGGGCGGGCTCGCACAGCACGAGAGCTTCGACATGAAGCCGGATGCGCCGCTGGAGATCCGCGGAGAATTCCGTCCGATCCGCACGAGCGCGCCGGGCGTCCACATCTGCGAACACCTGCCGGAATTGGCGAAACGCGCGCACAAGTTTGCGCTCGTGCGCTCGCTCACGCATCCGTCGAGCGACCATTCGGCGGCGCACCACATCATGCTCACCGGGAAGAGCGATCTGCCGCTGGGCTTTGACCCGAACCAGCCGAAAGAGAGCGACCACCCGAGCATCGCGGCAATCGCAGGCGCGGTGCTGCCGCGGCGGAACAATCTGCCGCCTGCGATCGTACTGCCGGAGAAATTGCGACATCGCACGGGACGCATCATTCCGGGTCAGTCCGCGGCGCAGATGGGCAGGCAGCACGAGCCGTGGTTCCTCGAAATGTCGCCGTATCACCCGGCGCACTACGGAGCCTATCCCGAGTATCTTTTTCACCACGAGACGGGCAGCGCGACGGACGCGGGACTTATCTTCGAGGCGCCGCACCTTTCGCTGCCGCAGGGCCTGAGCACGGCTCGCGTGCTGGATCGCGTGTCGCTCCGCGGCGAAATGGAACGCCAGTCGCGTCTCGTGGAAGGCACGGTGGAAGATGCGGGCCTCGACAAATACCGCGAGGCGGCGGTGTCGCTGATCACGAATGGAAAAGTCCACGACGCATTCGACGTGAGCCGAGCCGATCCGAAGTGGCTCGACCGTTACGGTCGCAACAGCTTCGGCTGGTCGCTGCTCATGGCGCGGCAGCTCCTCGAAGTCGGCGTCCGCCTCGTGCAGGTGAACCTCGGAAACAACGAGACATGGGACACGCACCAGTCGGCGTTTCCGAATCTGAAAAACTTTCTGCTCCCGCCGATGGATCGCGCGGTGAGCGCGCTGATTGATGACCTTGATTCGCGCGGCCTGCTCTCGGAAACACTCATCGTGATGGGCGGTGAATTCGGTCGCACGCCGAAGATCTCGAAACTCTCCAGCGCGGCGCTCCCCGGCCGCAACCACTGGGGCCCGAGCCAGACGGTGCTGCTCGCCGGCGGCGGCGTGCGCGGCGGCACAGTCATCGGCGCGACGGACAAGATCGGCGCGTATCCCTCGGAGTCGCCCCAGCGCCCGGAAAATCTCGCCGCGACGATTTACGAGGGTCTCGGGCTGCCGCGCCATGTCGAATGGCACGACCCGCTCGATCGCCCGCACCCGATCTACGACGCCGAGCCGATCGCGGGGCTCACCTAGGGGCTGCCTTCAGCTCAGAGCCCGGCGCAATTCATCGGCACGTGCCCTGAGTCCTGGCGGGAGGTCGGCGGGCAACCGTTCGAGTCCGTGGTAGCGGAGGAATGCCGTGCGAATGGGATTTTTCTGAAACGGGGCGATGGCCAGATGGATCAGCGGGTGCGCAGGGTGGAGGGCATAAGCACGTTCGATGTCCGCCAGGTTCGCGCCGGGCACTATGAGTGAATCGGCAGCATCGCCGCATGTCGTCTTTGCACCGGGGCGGATGGGTCTTGCCGCACCGTGCGCGAGGTGGTGGCGGGCAATATTGCCATACCTCGTGGCGTCCGTGGCGAGCGATCCGTCCAACGCCGCGCGGTGACGGCGCCACTCGTCGGAAGGGAGATCCACGGGCTCGCCGTCCGGATTCAGGGTGCGCGCCGCGAGCATGCGAAGAAAATCGGGGAACCACGCAGGCGCGGGGGTATTGGTGCCGAGCATTTCCCAGACGCGCACCGTCCGATCGTCGGACGCGGTAAGCATTCGCGCGCCGTCCGCGCTGAAGCATGCGTGGCGGACTCTCGCGGCGTGGGTGGGAAAAACGGCAACGAGTTTCCCCGACGCCGCTTCCCACAGGCGTGCAGTCTTGTCGTCCGAGGCGGTAACGATGCGCAGCCCATCCGGACTGAATTGCGCACTCCGCACGGTGCCTTCGTGACCGGAGAGCGTGAGCAGCATTTTTCTCGTGGCCGCATCCCAGACACGTGCAGTCTTGTCATCTGAAGCTGTGACGATACGCTGGCCGTCCGCACTGAACTGCGCGCTACGGATGGAATCCTGATGGCCTGAAAGGGCAGCAATTGCTTTTCCCGTGGAAAGATCCCAAATGCGCGCGCTTTTGTCCGCAGATGCAGTGATGACGAGCAGCCCGTCCGGGCTGAATTGCGCGCTCCACACGCACCCCTGATGGCCCTTGAGCCGCATCTCCGGCTCACCCGTCGCGGCGTCCCATACGCACGCTGTGTTGTCGGATGAGGCGGTGACAATGCGCAGCCCGTCGAGGCTGAATTGCGCGCTCCACACGGAGTCCTCGTGTTCGGAAAGTGTGAGCAGTCGCCTCGCGGTGCCGGCGTCCCATATGAATGCGGTCTTGTTGTAGCACGCGGTGACGACCCTCGATCCGTCCGGGCTGAACTGCGCGCCCATAACGGAGTCCTGCAGGTGCGAAAGTGTCGCGACGGCATTGCCGGTGGCGGAGTTCCAGATGCGCGCGGTCCGGTCGGAAGAGGCGGTGACGATGAATGTTCCATCCGGGCTGAAACGCGCGCTCCTCACAGAATCCAGATGCCCGGAGAGCGTGTTGAGCGCCTTCTCACAGGAGGTGTCCCATATGCGAGCCGTCCCATCCGACGACGCGGTGACGATGCACTGCCCGTCGGGGCTGAATTGTGCGGACCAGATCGCGGCATGATGGCCGGGAAATACGGTGATCCATTTTCCCGTCGTCGCGTCCCATAGGCACGCCGTGCCATCCGCGGACGCGGTGGCAATGCGCAAGCCGTCGTCGCTGAATTGCGCCATGCTCACCGCGCGCTGGTGGAATGCGAGCACCGCGGATTCCTTTCCCGCCGCCGCATCCCAGATGCGCGCGGTGTTGTCCGATGAGGCGGTGACGATGCGGGTCCCATCGGGGCTGAACTGCGCCCGGAGAACCGATTCCTGATGACCAGTGAGAGTCGAAAGGAGGCGTTCTCCGGCAACATCCCAGACGCACGCCGTCCGGTCATAGGATGCCGAGACGACGCGCGAACTGTCCGGGCTGAACTGCGCATTCCACACGGCGCCCTGATGGCCGGAAAATGTGGCGACGGCTTTCCCATTCGCGACGGTCCAGACGATCGCGGTGTTGTCGGAGGATGCGGTGACTACGCGTTCACCATCCGAGCTGAATTGCGCGGAGCGGACAGCGTCTTTGTGGCCAGTGAGGATGGCCACACATTTTCCAGTTTCAGCTTCCCAAACGCGCACGGTGGATTCCTCGGACACCGTGACGACGCGCGAACCGTCGGGGCTGAATTGCGCGCTGCTCACGGCGCGCTCATGACCAATGAGCGTGGCGATCATCGTTCCCGCCGCCGCATCCCATATTCGTGCGGTGCCATCCGCAGAGGCTGTCGCAACGTGCGAACCGTCGGGGCTGAACTGCGCGTGGCTGACGGCGCGGGTATGGCCCGCGAGTGTAGTGATGAGTGTCCCGGCGGCTGCGTCCCACACGCATGCGGTATTGTCATACGATGCGGTCACCACGCGTGAGCCGTCCGGGCTGAACTGCGCGCTCCAGACGGCACCCTCGTGCTCGAGAATGGCGACCGGCGAATGGACGTCCGCAGAGTTCAACAAGGCGACCGCCTGCTCGGCAGCGAGCGTCGAATCCGGCGCGTATTCGCACGCGCGGGCGAGATGTGCGAGGGCATCGCGATGCAGGCCACGCTTCACGAGTTCGCGGGCCACGGCACGATCGGCTTGCGCGGCACCAGCCAGCAAGCCGAGAGCCCGCTCGTAGCGCACACGGATGTCGGAATCCGCGAGTGATTCGGAGTTGCTCGGCTCGTGAGGCATTGGTGTTCAGCGTTCGCGGGAAAATGTCCGCGCTATTTTTTCTGCGGCCGCAGTTGCGCCCTCACCTTTTCGAGGTTCTCGCGGAAAATGTCCGGCAATGTCACCATCGTCGCTGGAAGTTTTCCCGCCTTGCGGAGCGGCTCCACGAGTTCGACGGCCTCCGCAAAATTCTTTTCCGCGTCCGTGAGCTCGTGCTGTTTCTCCTGAATGGATGCCAGATTGGCGATGTTCACAATTCGCGCCAATTGCCACTCCGCGTTTTCCGAATCGCCGGCACAGAGTTTCCGCAACATCTCGATTGACCGCAGGAATTTTTTCTCCGCATCGGCGAGATTCCCCTGCTCCAGCTCGATGCTGCCGGCCTTTGTAAAACTCCTGCTCAGTTCAAACCTTGCACCGTTGCTGTCAGGATTGCTGTCCGACATCGCCTGAAAAATCCGCATCGCCTGCGCATGACTCTCGGCCGCGCCCTTCAAGTCCCCCCGTGATCGGAGAACATCGCCGCGGTTGCTGTAACTCACCGCCAGCGCGCGTTGGTCTTCGGCACCGGGCGCGGATGCGAGCTGGCTCAGGATTTTCTGCTCCTGTGCGAAGTGGGCTGCGGTGCCCTCGGCATCGCCCAGTTTCGTCGCAAGAATGCCCAGCTTGTCGTGAATCACGCTCAGGCTCAGTTGCCAGTTCCGGTTCTTCGCGTCGCGTTTCACCAATTCCCGCCGGATATTCAGCGCCTCGCCGTAGCTCTCGTCGGCGCTGTCATAATCCCCCTGCGCTGTCTGGGCGTCGCCCATCTTCGTGAGGCCCACACTTTGAAGATGCTGCCAGTCATCATTGTTCGTGTCGCGCGCCACGAGCTGCTTCGAGATGTCCAGCGCGTTTGTAAAACTCAGAGTGGCTGCCTTGAAATCCGCGGCATCCATCTGCGTGTCGCCCGTCCGGATCGCATCCTCGGCGCGGCGCACCAACTGGACAGGATTGTTTTCGTCCACGTCCAGCTTCTTATAAACCTCGTCCACCCGCTTCTTCAGGTCTTGCAAAAAAATGGTGGGGCCTTTTTCCGACAGTTGCCTGTCCACGTTTCGCACTTCATCCACAAAATCGAGCGCCACTTTGTACCTCGAGTCCGCAGTCTTTTTCGCCGCGGTGGCTTCGAGCGCCTCAGCCTTGGCCTGGGCGGACGCTTCGTCGGCGAGTTTCCGCAGGTCCTCCTCTGTTTTCCTCGCGACTATCGCCTCCTTCTCCCGTTGTGCGAGCGCACTAGCCTGCTCTGTGGCGCGCTTCGTGGCTTCCACGGCCAGTTTCCGCTGCGTGTCCGCGCTCGTGGCGGCATCCCGCGCCGCCTTCGTCTGGATCATTGCCACCGCGCCGCCTGCCAAGGCGATGCCAGTCAGAAAAGTCATCGCCGTGAACGCTATCCGGCGCCTCCGTTTTGCCGCACGCTCGCGTTCCTCCGCGTGCGCGATGGATGCCTCGATGTATTCGCGCTCAGTCGGCCCGAGGTCATCCTCGCGGGCGGCAAGGATTGTCCGTGCGTCTTCGAGCGGCTTGCCCGGCGAGAGGAGATACTCGGCGGCTCGGGCGTTTTCATTCCACGCCCGCAATCCCTCGCGGAGACGTGCGCGGGCGCGGAGAAAATCCCGGTTGCGCTCGATCCATTGCGAGGCGCGGGGCCAGCAGCGCAGCAGCGCCTCGTGCGAAAGTGTGACGATCGACTCGCCGCTGGACGCATCGCGATCGGTAAAAAAGAGACGCTCCTTCACAAATGCCGCGATCAATTTCGCGCGCTCGGGTGTGGACGCCGCGCTGTCCGTCAGAACACGCGCGCGGGTCGCCCCGGCATCAGTGTCCTCGCGCAGAGTCACAAGCGAGGAAAGGACTCCATCCAGCGCGGCCTGCACCGCGAGCTGCAGCGCCAGGAAGACGGCTTCCGCGCGATGTCCGAGCGCGCCTTCAACACCGCCAAGTTCGCGATATTGCGTCAGCGTAAGCGTGCCGTCGGAAGTGCGGCGCTCGAAGAGTTCACGCAACGCGTATTCGAGGAGCGGCAGCGCCTCGGGGTGCCGCGTCGCATCGTCCAGCAACAGCCGATCGAGCGCCGCGCCGGTGGAGCTGTCCTTTTCAAAGCGCAGCCCGGCGAGACTCGCGGGCGCCGTGATGATGCGGCGCAAATCGTCCGCATCCGGCACGAGGAGATCGAATTGCCCGTGCGCGCCTTTCATCGCCATGAGACGCGGAAGCGTCTGGCATTGATCGTAGAAGTCCGAGCGCACCGTCGCGAGCACCCACACCGAACCGGAACGCGCAAGCGCATCCACCGCGACGCTGAAAACTTCCCGATCGTCGGGACCGATGGCGCTGTGGCTGAAGAGTTCCTCGAACTGATCGATCAGCAGAAAAAGCCGCACGCCGGTGCCGAGCGCATTTGGCAGCACGACGCGGCAGAAGAGCCTTGGATCCTCCCGCAGGCCGGCGGCGAGTGCATCGGGGCTCGTGCCGCTCTCGCGCAATTCCGGCAGCGCAGAGCACAACACGCTGGCGAGTCCGGCGCAGAGATCTCTTCCCGAGGTCCCGGGGATGAAAATCGCGTGCCGCCAAGCACGCACCGTTTCATCCACGTCGAACTGTGTCACCATCGGCAGCACGCCCGCGCGGGCGAGTGACGACTTGCCGCTGCCGCTCGCACCCACAATGAGCACAAAGGCGCAACCCGCCGCCGCCTGATGACGCAGGGCGAGTTGCACGGAACAGATCTCATCCTCGCGTCCGAAAAAAATCCCCGCGTGCTGCGGCTCGAACACATCCAGTCCTCGGAAGGGCGCACCCATTTCGGAGAGATCCCACGTGGCCCCGCCGCCGTCGCCGAGCAGCCCGTCGAGAATCTCGCGCACATGCACACGCAGCCGGTGCGCGAACTCGACCGGCTTCGTATAGGTGTGGTGGGTGCGCGCCTTCGATCCCTGCAACGCGTCGGCCAGGTGCGCGGCGATGAAATCCTCGGCGAGCTGCCGCTCGCGCAGCATATCCTCGAGGCTGTCGGGAGGCTGGCTTTTCTGCCGTTCAAGAAAGCCGTCCGGATCGTCGCGCGTATAGGCGAGAATCGCCGGGCGCATCCCACCGCTGGTCTCCCGGCTGGCAAGCACGAGCTGGAATTCGCGTTCCGTGCCGCCGGACTTTTTTCCAGAAGCGTCCGCCAGCGATCCGAGCTGCGACCACAGGATGAGCACCGCGATGTCGATGCCATGCTCCGGCGAAAGCATGAGATCGATTTTCTGCCGTGCCGTCATGTCCTCCTGCAGTTGCAGTTCTTCCCACGGCACCGAGATGAGCAGGAAACGCCCCTCATACCTGGGCTGAAGACTGGCGATCACATCGCGCGCTTTCTGCCGTTCATCCGCCACGTCCTCGGGACTGGAAATGAGTATGCGAATCGTTTTCATCGGGAAGGGACGGATTCCCTTATGCACCTACCGGGAGCGCCACATTTCAGCAACACACGAAATGCTGTGTCGCGGGGCGGCACCTCATTTGCATGCGACGCCCACAGGCACCAGTCATCCCGAGTTCGGCGGGACAAGTTTGGAGTTGCGAGCACGGGCGGGGACAATGGCAAACAGATGAGTTGTAGTGCCGGAATCGCTGTGTCAGCCTCAACCCCATGAACGCCATCCTGTCCTTTAAGAAAGTCTGTGTTACCTGTGTGACGCTCCTCGCTTTTGCCGGAGGCACGATTCTCATGACAAGCTGCAAGACTGCGGCGCTCGTGGGAGCCATCGCGGGTGCGGGCACTGTCGTCGCGGTCGTGGTCGTCGCAAAGTACAAGGCGAACGAACGGCAGAAGACCGCCGCTACCGCGCGCGCACGCGCCGCAACAGTGGAACTCGCCGCACACCCCGTTGCCGGCAAGCACCACGTCAAGGCGCAGGCTGCACCGAAAAAGAAAGCCGCCGCGGCGAATCCCGACGTCGTCGTCGCCGTGGAAAATCCAAAGCCTGAGCAACCCGCACGTCCCATTCCGAGCCCTGAGGAGATGGAAGAAGCGCTCACCCACAAGCTGCCGAAGTATCTCGCCGTACCCGTACCTAAGCAACAAATCGCCGCCGAGGAGAAGGGCGAGGCGACCTACATGCTCTGGGACACGCACCGCCAACAATTGGTTACCGACGATGTCTATGTACTGAAACACGACGTACGCGCAGGGGTGACTGTGAGGCTGAATGGCGTCAAAGCGCACGTCGCCAGCGCCGAGTAGTCGTACCGATTTACCGGAGTCGGAGCGAACCCGCTCCGATGAATTCAGCGCTAACCAGGGGCGACACGCCGGGTCATTAAGCGTGTGACACCGTTTCAAAATACCGCCTCGCTGCTGCGGAAAAACCGTTCGTCTGTCCGCCACATCGTCGCGTGTCTGGTGGTGCTGCATCTGGCTTTTTCCGCTTGGGCGTTGGATTCGACCGACACCGCAAGCGCAATGCGTGTGCTGAAATCGAACTGTTTCTCGTGCCACGACGATCAAAAGAAAAAAGGCGGCCTCGTGATGACTTCGCGCGAGGCGTTGCTGAAAGGCGGCGATGACGGCGCGGCGCTCACCGTCGGCAAGCCGGACGGGAGCAAGCTCATTTCCTCACTCGCAGCGGATGCCGATCCGCACATGCCGCCGAAAAAGCAGCTCGCCTCCGCGCAGATCGATCTGCTGCGAAAGTGGATCGCCGAGGGCGCGCCCTGGGATGCGGCGGCGCTGAAAGCCCAGCCCTCGGCTCCGCGCACCGTCGCGCTCGCGGCGATGCCGGCGGCGTATCGCCCGGTGCTCGCGATTGCGCTTTCGCCCGATGCGAAGCGCCTCGCGGTCGGCTGCGGAAATGAAGTCGTGCTCTTCGACGTGACTGGAAAGGATCCCGCGGTCGTCGCGCGTGGGAGCGCGCATCTCGATCCGGTGCAATCCGTCGTGTGGAGCCCCGATGGGAAACGGATCGCGAGCGGCGCGTTCCGGCGCATCGTGCTGTGGAATGGCGAGACGCTTGCGCAGGAAGGCGAGATCATCGGCGGTCTCACCGATCGCATCACGGCACTGCGATTTCTCGGCGAGGGGAAACAGATCCTCGCCGCGGACGGACGCGTGGCCGAGGAGGGCACTGTGCGCATCGTCGAGACCGCGACCGGCGCGTTCACGGCGTCGTGGCTCGCGCACAAGGACACCATTTTCGATCTCGCGATGAGCCGCGACGGGAAGCTGCTCGCAACGGCGGGCGGCGACCGGCTCGTGAAAATATGGGACCTCGCGACGCGCAGGGAAATCGCGAAGCTCGAAGGCCACACGGCGCAGGTGCTCGCGGTGGCGTTCGATGAGAAAGGCGAGCGGCTCATCAGCGGCGGTGCGGATCAGGATCTCAAGCTGTGGGACGTGAAGACGAAGGAGCGCATCAACTCGCTCGGCAAGCACAGCGCCGCCGTCACGTCGCTCGCGTGGGTTCCGGGCGGGCCGACGATTTTCGCCGCGAGCGACGACGGCGACGCGCACAGCTACACGGAGCTTCAGGCGCACAACGGCACGCAGGCCTCGGGCTCCGCCAAGGCGCTGCGGATGCCGGGCGCGGAGAGCGCGCTGCACTGCATCACAGCGAGCACGGACGGCGAGCGCGTCTTCGCAGGCACACAGGACGGCCGCGTGGTCGCGTGGGACAAGGCGGGCAAGCAGACGGGCGTGAGCGATGTGCGCGCGAAGGCGGAGGTGAAAGGCGAGGCCCCGAGCTTCGTGCGCGACGTGCTGCCGATTTTGAGCAAAGCCGGCTGCAACGCGGGCGCGTGCCACGCGAAGGCCGAGGGACAAAACGGGTTCCGGCTCACGGTGTTTTCATTCGATCCGCTCACAGACCACCGCGAAATCACACAGGAGGCACGCGGACGCCGCATTTTTCCCGCATCGCCCGAGGAGAGCCTGCTGCTGCTGAAGGCCACGCTCACCATCCCGCACGAGGGCGGCGAGCGCATCGAGAAAAATTCCGAGGCCTACCGCACGATCGCGCAGTGGATTCGCGGCGGCACGGTGTATCGCGCAGACAATGAGCCGACGCTCGAACGTCTCGTCGTGACGCCAGCGGAGCGGACGTACAAAAAATCCGAGACGCAGCAGCTCACGGTGAAGGCTCACTATTCCGACGGTTCAGTGCGCGACGTGACAGGGCTCGCGGGCTTCGACTCGAACGACAAGGAAATCGTGCGCGTGACCGAGGACGGCCTCGTGCGGACGGGCACACTCAGCGGCGAAGGCGTGATCATCGCGCGCTACATGGGCCTCGTAGCCGGTTCGCGGATCAGCGTGCCGTCTGACAAGCTGCTGGCGGAGGAAAAATACGCGGCGCTGACGGTGAACAACGTCATTGATGAGAAGGCCTACGCCCATTTCAAGCGGCTCGGACTTTTTCCCTCGGAGCCGTGCAGCGATTCGGAATTTCTGCGACGCGCATCGCTCGACACCATCGGCGTGCTGCCGACTGGGGAAGAGGCGCGCGCCTTTCTCGCCGACACTGATCCGAAGAAACGTGAGAAGCTGATCGAGCGGCTGCTCGCGCATCCCGCGTGGGCGGATTTCTGGGCGAACAAGTGGGCCGACCTGCTGCGCCCCGCGCCGGATCACGCGGGTGTGAAGAGCGTTTACGTGATCGATCAATGGCTGCGCGAGACGTTCCGCGCGAACACGCCTTACGATCAGTTCGTGCGCGAAATCATCACTTGCGAGGGCAACACGCACCGGCACGGGCCCGCAGTCGTGTACCGCGACAAGCGCGAGCCCGCGGAATTCACCACGATGTTCAGCCAGCTCTTCCTCGGCGTGCGGCTCGACTGCGCGAAGTGCCATCATCACCCAAATGAAAAATGGGGGCAGGATGATTTCTACCGCTTCGCCGCATTCTTCGGCCCGATGGGACGGAAAGGCGCGGGAATCTCCGCGCCGATCTCGGCGGGAAATGAGACTTTCTATTTTGCACCAGGAAAATCCGTGAAGCACCCGGTGACGAATGAAGTGATGCAGCCGCAGCCGCCCGACGGCCCGGCGGTGAAGACGGACGACAGCGCCGATCCGCGCCATGCGCTCGCGGACTGGATGACCGATGCAAAGAATCCATTCTTCGCACGCGCCGCTGTGAACCGCGTGTGGGCCGCGTTTTTCGGCCGCGGCATCGTGGATCCGGTGGATGATTTCCGAATCTCGAATCCGCCGTCGAATCCCGCGCTGCTCGACGCCCTCGGGCAGGAATTCGTGAAGCAAAAATTTGATCTGAAGGCCCTCATGCGGACGATCCTCCGATCGCATCTCTACCAACTCAGCACCGAGCCCAACGACACGAACCGCGCCGACACGCACAACTTCTCCCGCGCCTACCGCCGCCGTTTGCCAGCCGAGACGCTCGCTGATGCCATCGCCGACATCACCGGCGTGCCCGACAACTACCCCGGCATGCCGCCCGGCAGCCGCGCGATGCAGACGTGGACCTACAAGATTGATTCGCAGACGATGGACGCCTTCAGCCGCCCGAACTCGAGCAGCGACTGCCCCTGCGAACGCGATACCAAGCCGAGCATCGTGCAGGCGCTGCACCTCATGAATTCGCGTGGCCTCCAGGAAAAACTCGCGAGCAAAGATTCCCGCGCCCGTGCCCGGCAACTCGCCGAAAGCAAACTCACATCCGAAGAAATTGTGAACGAAATCTACCTCGCCTGCTTTTCGCGCAAGCCGACCGAAGATGAACTGAAAACCGCGACGGCCACATTTTCCACGGAAGGCGCAACCCGTCCCAGCGCGACGGAGGATATCCTTTGGTCGCTAATGAACTCGGCGGAATTTGTTTTTAACCACTGACCCCATGTCCTCCATCCACCGCAACTGCGCCGGCATTTCGCGTCGCGACTTCTTGCAAGTCGGACTCGGCGGGACGCTCGGCATCGGCATGTGCGATCTGCTGCGGATGCGCGCAAATGCCGCGACGACGGAGGCGAGGAAGAACGTCAACTGCATCATGATCTGGATGGATGGCGGGCCGTCGCATTACGAGACGTTTGACCCGAAGCCGGATGCGCCGGAGGAGATTCGCGGGATTTTCAAGACGATCCCGACGTGCGTGCCGGGCGTGCATTTTTCCGAGCCGGTGCCGCTGCTTGCGAAGTCGTTCGACAAATTCACCGTCGTGCGATCGATCGCGCACAAGGATCCGAATCACGGCGGCGGGAACCACTACATGATGACCGGCGCGCCGACGCCCGTGCCGGTGGGCTGCGGGGCGTTCGTCACGTATCATCCGTCGTTCGGCGCAATGGTTTCGTATGACCGCGGTGTGCGCAGCGGGCTGCCGGCCTACATGGCGATGCCGAGCAACACGCGCAGCGGCGGGCCGAATTTCCTCGGCGGGCAGCACGCGCCGTTTGTCATCGGCGGCGATCCGAATTCGGATGGCTTCCAAGTGCGCGACGTAGTCGTGCCCGCGGACATCGCCGAGGGGCGCGCACACACGCGGCGCGATTTGCGTGCGTCGCTCGACCGCATGGTGCGCTTCAACGACAAGGTCACGGATGATCCGGCCGTGGTGTTCGACAAATTTTACCAGCAGGGATTCGATCTCGTGTCCTCGACGAAGGCGCAGGCGGCGTTCGACATCGGCCACGAGGACGAGAAAATGCGCGACCGCTACGGGCGCTCGGATTTCGGTCAGCGCATGTTGCTCGCGCGTCGGCTCGTCGAGGTCGGCGTGTCGTGGGTGACGGTGAACTTTGGCGGCTGGGACGATCACCGGAAGCTCTTCGAGACCTACAAGGGCAAGAAGCTCACTACATTCGATCAGGGCCTCTCCGCGCTGATCTCGGACCTGCATGAGCGCGGGCTGATGGAAAACACGCTCGTCCTCGCGCTCGGCGAATTCGGCCGCACGCCGAAGATCAACAAGGACGCAGGCCGCGATCATTGGCCGCACGCGATGTCAGTGCTGATGGCGGGCGCGGGAATTCCCGGCGGACAGATCGTCGGCGCGACGGATGCGAAGGGCTACAACGCCTCGGAGAATGTGTACCGGCCGGAGGATTTCGCGGCATCGCTCTACACGAAAATGGGGATCGATCCGAACCAGGTGCTGCACACCGCGACCGGCAAGCCGGTGCATCTCGTGAACGAGGGGCGGATGATCAAGGAGCTGTTCGTTTGAATGGGCGGATCGTGAATTCGTTGCGGCCCTGCGTGCGCCCAAGCGGTCGGCGTCCGAAATTCATGCTACTGCACGGCGCAGTCTTTCATTGGAGGCGCATCGCAGTGCTGTTCGTCCCCGCCATTTTCGCCACCGCTTCATTCGCTGCCGATCCGATTTTGAACCATATCAGCCCTGCCGCCGGACAGCAGGGCACCACGGTCTCGGTTAGCGTGGCCGGGAAATTTGATCCGTGGCCTGTGCAGGCGTGGGTAGATGCGCCGGGCATCACATTCAAGCCGGCAAAGACCGCGGGAAAATTCGACGTGGAAATCGCGAAGGACGCCGCGCCGGGGCCGCACCTCGTCCGGCTTTTCAACGAGACCGGTGCGTCGGCTCCGCGGTTCTTCATCGTCGCGCGCGAGCCGCAGACGGCCGAGGTGGAGCCGAACGATGACTTTCGCTCGCCGCAAAAAATCGCGACGCTGCCCGCGACGATCAATGGAAAGCTCGACAAGGCGGGCGACGTGGATTCGTTCGCAGTCACGCTGAAGCACGGGCAGACGCTCGTCGCGTGGATCGAGGCTTATGTGCTCGCATCTACGTTCGACGGAATGCTGCGCATCGTGGACACGGACGGGCACGAGCTTGCATTCAATCACGACGGACGCACGCTCGATCCGTTCCTCGCATGGACGGCTCCGCGCGACGGCACGTTCGTCGTGCAGACGATGGGCTTCGTATATCCGGGCAGCTCTGCGATCGGGTTCACCGGCGGCGAAGGCTGCGTGTACCGGCTGCATCTCACGAACGGACCGTTCGCGCGGCACACGCGGCCGATTGCCGTCGCGCGCGGAAAAAAAACGCCGGTGGAACTCGTCGGGTGGAATCTTACGTCCACGCACGCGGAAATTGACGGGACGAATTTTCCCGCAGAGGCGACGACTGCGGAACTCGCCCTGCCCGACATCACATCGGATCTCCCGGTGATGGTGAGCGGCATTCCCGAGATCTTGGGAGTGAAGCCGGACAGCCACGCCGCGACGGCACAGACGGTAGCGGTTCCGACGGGCATCACCGGCTGCATCACTCGTCCCGGCGAGGAAGATCGCTTTGCATTTACGGCAGTGAAAGGGCGCGCTTACGAATTCAAAGTCAACTCGGCAGCACTCGGCTCTGCACTCGATTCGTGGCTGAAGATCGAGAACAAGGACGGCAAGCAGCTCGCGACCAACGATGACGTGAACGGTTTTAGCGATTCCGCCCTCACGTGGACTGCTCCGGCGGACGGCACGTTCACATGCGCAATCGGTGATGTCGCGCATCACGGCGGCGACAACTATTTTTACCGCCTCGCGATCACCGAGGCCGCGCCGTCGGTCGCCGCGACGATCACAGTCCATTCCGCGAACATCGTGGCCGGGAAAACTTCAGAGCTGAAGGTCGCGGTGAAGCGCGCAAATGCGTTCAAATCAAAGCTCCAGCTCGTGGCAAAAAATCTCCCGGACGGCATCACTGCCACGCCGGTTGATGTCCCGGAAAAGGACGGCGAAGTGACTCTTAAACTCATTGCGGACGCCGACGCAAAACCGGCGGGCCAGGCATGCACTCTCGTCCTTCGTGAGACAGACAGCGGTGCCGAACATCCCGCGAGATTCTCCTTGCTGGCAGGATCGGAGAACAACGGCGTACCGCAGGGCTACACGGAGCTGATCATCAATTCGACCGAGCATCTCTGGCTCACGGTGCTGCCACCTTCCGCGAAGCCGGAGCCGCCGAAGCCCGCGGAGAAAAAGTAGCCCCGCTCCGCGAACGAAGTGCAACGGCGGGAGTGAAAATCACCGCCCACCCGAGCGTTGATTTCCAACGCGACGTCAGAAATCTCCGCCACCGCCTGAGTCGCCGCCACCACCGAAGTCCCCTCCTCCGCCACCCCAATCCCCACCTCCGGAACTTCCGCTGTCGGAACCACCGCCGATGTCGTCACCAGAACCGGAGTAGTCATTGTCTTGCCCGGAGAAGCCGGTTTCGCCGCTGTTCGTGTCGTTCCGATCCGAACCAAAGGCGCTGTTGCTGTGGCTGCTGAAGAACTGGTCATACATCCACATTCCCGCGGCCGCGCCGAACATGCCGCCGATGAGCGAACTGAAAAATCCGCCGCCACCGCCACCGCCACCGTAGCCAGGCTGCCCCATCGCGGAACCGCCGCCCATCCTGCCCAAGATTGCGCGGATGAGGCCGATGACGACCCACACCACAAGGCCGATCACGATGAACTGGATGATCCAGCCTCCACCGCCCGATTTCTCCGCGGGGTGCGACGACGACGAGGGCACCGGCGCGGCACCCGTGCGGGGCCGGCTGGGCAGATGGGATTTCATCGTCGCGTGGACAAAATTTACACCGTCGCGCAAGGCCTCGTCATTCTGCTTCGCCGCGAGTTTTCCGACCATGAGGCTCACGAGCGCCGTTCGATCTTTCAGCGTGAAGGCAAGCTGCTGCGTGTCCGTGCCCACCTCGGCCTGGAGGTGCGATGGCGATTTCACGAGGAGCACATATACGCCATTCACGCCGTGCTGCTTCGCCTGTTTCAGCGCCCACTGGTCAAACATTTTCGACCTTGCCGATTTGTCCTCCATGTCCACGCCCGCCTTCACGTCCGCGGGGATTTCCTTAAACGTCTCGATGAGCACGCCCTTGTGCAGCGTGCGCTCCATTTCGGCGATCACTTTCACGGCATCGGACTTCGCCTGCTCGGAAAAGAACGCACCATTGTCCACCACACCGCCGCTGCCCGCGCGGCTGACAGCAGTGCAAAGGAACAGCATCGCGAGAATGCCGGCCATGCTTGCGAAGATACGGCCTGAAACGCCGAGGTTCCGCAGTTTGCGTGACGACGTGGGAATGCTCGTAATGTTCATAGGATCGAAACATACTCAGCCTGCACGCAGACGCAAGCGACGCCGGGTGCCGCCCCTGAATCGGAGAGTCACCCCGGCTTGCCAGCCCGCTCCGCTCTTGCGTTGCCGCAAAGACGCGGCATTTTTCCACTCATGAATGCGCTCCTCCCCTCCATCGTGTTCGGACTTCTCGCCACGCTGCCGCTCGCGGCGCAGGTAGGCGTCCCGGCTACTCCGAAGAAATTCGACACCACCCGCATCGGTGAAACCACAGCCGCATCGGGTGGCACATCGATCAACAACTCGACGCCGACGCGCCCGCAGACGACCGTACGCACCGTGACGCACATCGTGCTTGGCGAGCCGCGGCAGTGGAAAATGGCGAACGGGCAAAGTTTCATCGGCAAGCTGATCGCGTTTGAGGACATCGTGATCGAGGGCACCGCGTCCGCACCGATGAACGTGCCGAAAAAACCGACCGTCGTACGCAACGCGAGCGCGCGCTTTTACGTGAACTCAAAATCGTACGAGGTCGCGCTCGACAAGCTCGGCGCGGAGGAGCGCAAGTTCATCGAGGACACTGCCGCCGCGATCGCGGCGAAGAAGTAAGACGGCAGCCGGCGACGGCAGAAGGGCGGCACTTCGCCCCGGAGCCACATCAAACCAGCCCGCCTCGCGACGCCAGCGAACACGAAGATCATTGTCCTCGCGCAGCACGAACGGGTAGCACGGCGGGCGTCCATTTTTCCCATGAGCAACGATCGCCTCCCCCCGCAGACAAAATACATCGTCGGAAACGAGGCGTGCGAGCGCTTGAGCTATTACGGGATGCGCTCGGTGCTCGTCGTGTATATCGTCAGCCAGCTCTATCCGGGCGGAAAAGATGCGGAGCCATTCGCCAAGTCCGTTTACCACTACTTCATCGCGGCGACGTATTTCCTGCCGCTGCTCGGCGCGTGGATCGCGGATCGGTACTGGGGCCGTTACAAGACCATCCTCTATATCTCGCTGATGTATTGCCTCGGCCACGGGCTCCTGGCCATGTGCGATCTCTCCGGAGCATTGGCTGTGAAGCGCGTATTCTTTTTCTCGGGTCTCGCGTGCATCGCGATCGGCTCGGGCGGCATCAAGCCGTGCGTCTCTGCATTTGCGGGCGACCAGTTCCGCGGCGGACGCGAGCATCTGCTGCCGAAAATTTACGGCCTGTTTTATTGGAGCATCAACTTCGGCAGCTTCTTCGCATTCATCATGATTCCGGTGATCAAAAAGAACCTCGGCTACGCGTGGGCCTTCGGCATTCCGGGGATTTTCATGGCGATCGCCACGTTCATTTTCTGGCTCGGCCGCCACACGTATCAGCACGTCCCGCCGAACCGCAACGAGCCGCCCGTGGACGCCGCCACGCGCAAGGCGGACCTTGTGACGCTCGGCCGCATCGCACTCGTCTTTCTGCCGGTTTCAGTCTTCTGGTCGCTGTTCGATCAGACGGGCAGCACTTGGATTCTCCAGGGCGAAAAGATGACTCCTTACCTGCTGAAGTGGGCATGGAACTATCCCGTGGACGCCGAGACCATCCAGGCCGTGAACGCGCTCTTCGTGATGATCTTCATCCCGATCTTCACCTACTGGCTCTACCCGCGCATCGAGCGCGCGGGATTGAAGCCGACACCACTGCGCCGCATGGGCGCAGGAATGGTGATTGGCGCGCTCTCGTTCGTCGTCTCTGCATGGCTTCAGCGGCGCGTGGATGCGGGCGAACACCTGAGCATCCTCTGGCAGCTCGCGCCTTACGCGGTCCTCACTGCGGGCGAAGTCCTGCTCTCGGCCACCGGGCTTGAGTTCGCATTCATGCAGGCACCTCCGCGGCTGAAGAGCACCATCATGAGCTTCTGGCTGCTCACCGTCTTCCTCGGGAATTTCCTCACCGGCAGCATCACATGGCTGAATGCAAAATTGATCGGCGGCTCGGTCGCCGGCGAAATGCTCTTCTACGCCGCGCTCATGCTCGTCGTCGCCGTCATCTTCGCCGCTGTCGCAAAGCAGTTTCCCGAGCGCAATGCGGATGCCGCAAAATGAACAGGTATTCGGATGCGGCACGCGTCCAGTATTCGCATACAGCCAACTTGGATTCGCAACGATGGCGATCCGCACTCCTTTCCCCAATGAAAACGCTCCTGCTCACTGCCATGCTCACAACCGCCGCACTTGCTGCCGACACACCGAACATCACCTACCCCAAGACTCGCAAGGTGGACGTGGTGGACGACTACCACGGCACAAAAATCACCGACCCGTATCGCTGGCTTGAAGACGACAACGCCGCGGAAACGAAGGCGTGGGTCACGGCGCAAAACCTCGTCACGTCCGCATTCCTCGCGAGCATCCCGAAGCGCGAGCAAATCCGCGCACGGCTTGCGAAGCTCTGGAACTACGAGCGGTACAGCGAGCCGTTCGAGCGCGGCGGGCGCTACTTTTGGACCTACAACTCCGGCCTGCAAAACCAGCGCGTGCTCTACACCGCCGATTCGCTCGACGCGACGCCGCGCGTGCTGCTCGACCCGAACACGCTCTCCGCCGACGGCACGGTTTCGCTGAAGGACACCACGCCGAGCGAAGACGGCTCGCTGCTTGTGTATGGTCTCAGCCGCGCGGGCAGCGACTGGGAGGAATTCCGCGTGCGCGACACGGTGACCGGCAAGGATCGCGACGACCTCATCAAGTGGGTGAAGTTCAGCGGCGCGTCGTGGATGAAGGACGGGGGCGGATTTTTCTACTCGCGCTTCGACGAGCCGAAGTCGGGCGATGAGCTGAAAGGCAAAGTGGAATTTCAAAAGCTCTACTTCCACAAACTCGGCACACCGCAGGGCGCGGACACGCTCATCTACGAGCGAAAGGATCATGGCGACTGGGGATTTCACGGCAGCGTTACGGATGACGGACGCTATCTCATCATCCACGTCACGCAGGGTACGGACACGAAGAACCGCATCTTCTACAAAGACCTCACGCAGCCGGATGCGAAGGTCGTAGAGCTGCTGAACGACTTCGACGCCGCGTATCACTTCGTGGACAATCTCGGCGCGATTTTCTTTTTCCACACGGACCTAGACGCGCCGCTCTACCGCGTGATCGCCGTGGACATCCGCGAACCCGAGCGCGCGAAGTGGCACGAGACGATCCCGCAGGCGGCGGAAAAACTCGACGGCGTCGGCAGCGTCGGCGGAAAACTTTTCTGCCAGTATCTCAAGGACGCGCACAGTGAGGTGAAGGTCTTCGCGCCCGCGCCGGATCGTCCGCCGGGCCGCTTTGCGGGCGAGCGCACGCTTACGCTGCCAGGTCTCGGCACAGTCGGCGGCTTCGGTGGGCGAGCAAAGGACACGCACACGTTCTTCAGTTTCACGAGCTTCACCGAGCCCGGCGCGATCTACCGTCTCGAAGTCGCGACGACGAATTACGCCGTGTGGAAAAAACCGAAGGTGGATTTCAAGAGCGCCGACTACGAGACGAAGCAGGTCTTTGTGACGAGCAAGGACGGCACGCGCGTGCCGATGTTCATCACGCACAAGCGCGGTCTCGTGCCCGATGGCAACACGCCGACGATCCTCTACGGCTACGGCGGCTTCAACATCTCGCTCACGCCCGCGTTTTCCGTCTCGCGCGCCGTGTGGCTGGAAATGGGTGGCGTCTATGCCGTCGCGACACTGCGCGGCGGCGGCGAATATGGCGCGGACTGGCACAAGGCCGGCACGAAGCTGCAAAAGCAGAACGTCTTCGACGACTTCATCGCCGCCGCCGAGTGGCTCATCGGGCACAAATACACGCGCCCAGAAAAACTCGCGATCCAGGGCGGCAGTAACGGCGGCCTGCTCGTCGGCGCGGCGATGACACAGCGGCCCGAACTTTTCAGTGCAGCCATCCCCGCCGTCGGAGTGATGGACATGCTGCGCTTCCACAAATTCACCATCGGTTGGGCGTGGAAGAGCGACTATGGCAGCAGCGAAAACGACGACGACTTCAAGGCGCTGCTCGCCTACTCGCCGTATCACAATTTGAAACCCGGCACGCGCTACCCCGCCACGCTCGTGATGACCGCCGACCATGACGACCGAGTAGTTCCCGCGCACAGCTTCAAGTTCGCCGCACGTCTGCAGGAGTGTCAGGCAAAGGACGCGCCGCCCGTGCTCATCCGCATCGAGACCAGCGCCGGCCACGGCGCAGGCACCGCGCTTACGAAGGTGATGGACGAGACGGCGGACTCGTGGGCCTTTCTCACGAAGGTGCTCGGGATGTGAACGCGCAGAGCCCGACGGCCGGAGATCCCTCGCGCCGCCAATAACAGCGCACACCGAGCCGACGGCTTTCACATCCCGGAGATTCAATATCTGCCAGCCCATCGAGGCGCGGGCTACGAGAAGCAGGCGCAAACCTACAACGTGAACCGCGGCTTCCGAACGTCAGAACGCGAAACCGAAGCTGAGATGAAACGCACCGGACGCCTCGCCGGCCTTTGAGCTCGGATTATAGCCGTAGTCAATCCGCACCGGGCCGATCGGAAGCTGGTAGCGCAGGCCGACGCCGATCGCGTAACGCATGTCTTCGAGCGACACCCTGGAGCCTCCGATCAGATTGCCCGCATCCGCAAAGACCGCACCGCCCAGCGCGCCCTTGATGGGGTAATCCCACTCCGCGTTGAACACGGTGTAAAAGTTGCCGCCCAGCGGATTGCCACCCGCGTCCTTTGGGCCGAGTTTGCGCTCGGCGAAACTGCGCACCGTCGTGCCGCCGCCATTCACGAACCGCAGATCGATCGGCACGATCTCGCCGCCCACGGGAATGATCCAGCCGGCGCGCGCGCCCAGACCGAGCAGCGACTTTCCGAATTTGCGGTACCACGAATACCGCGCTGAGGCGCGGGCGAACGCAATGCGTCCATCGAGGGCATCCAAATCGGCGGAGGTCGTGAACACCCAGCCGCGCGTCGGATTCATCACATCATCGCGATAGTCGAGCGTCTGCGTGAGGCCCACGGCGGCGAGCGTGTAGTCGGTCGGCCCGGCGAGGCTCGGAGCTATGGCGAGGCTGCTGATCTTCGTCGTTTCAAACACCGTGTAGCCACCCGCCTCCCAATGCGGCGTGAAGTGCCGGGCGAGTTCCAGCCGGACTCCCTCGGTCGTCTTCGAGTAGCCGATTTCGTCGCGGACCGCCGAATAGATCTTCGCGCGCAACATCCACTGCGAATCGAACAGCCACGGATCCACATAGAGCAGTTCGCCACGGAAGCCGCGCTGCGAGTATTGCAGGCTCAGTGAGAGCGGACGGCCGAAGCGGAGGAAATTCCGATCGCCGGCCGTGACACCGGCGGAAACGCCATCGTAGGTGCCGTAGCCGAGTTCAAAGCCGAGTTCCTTCGCCTTTGCTTCCACGACCTCGACATCAAGGTTCAGCGAGTCCGGCCCCTCGGGCACAGGTTTCACATGGAGGCTTTTGAAAAGCCCCGTCTTGATGAGTTCCCGGTAACGTGCCTCGAGCTTCGCAGGGTCATACGGCTCGCCCGTGAGCGACGCAAACCGCTTCTCGATGAAATCCGACGAGAGCCGGTCCGTGCCGCGCGGCACGACTGCACCGACTCGGAACCGCAACCCCGGCTCGCACAGAAACGTCACCGGCACTCCGCCATTTGTGCGTGTGCGATCTGCGCGCACCTCGACTGTCGCGGCAAAAAATCCCTTCGAGCGATAGAAGCCCCGCAGCGTGCGCTGCATCTCATCCACGACGAAGGGGGTGAACACCGCGCCAGGCTTCAGCGCGAGCGCATCGAGAAGCTCCTTCCGCTCCAGCACCGGGTGGCCGGCAAACGTGATCGCACCGAGCAGATATTTCCGGCCTTCGATAATCCGCACCACGAGATCCGCACTCTTCCCGCTCGCGCTCACCCGTGTGCCGGACACATCCACCGCCACATCGAGATATCCCTCCGACTGATAAAACGCCGCGACACGCCCCGCGCCCGCCGCGACTTCCGTCTCGTTGAAGGGCAGCTTCGATTCCGCCACTTTGTCCGGCGCGATGCCGAGCATGTACTCGGCGAGCTTGCTGTCATCGAATGCACGGTTGCCCGCGAATCTCAGCGACTGCACAAAAGTCCGGTTCCCTTCGCTCACTTTCAGAACGAGCTGCGAACCGCGGATCTCGAACGTCACCTCCGCCGAGGGAAATCCCTGCTTCCGGTAAAACGATCCGAGGAACCACGCCGCATCGTCGGCGCGCGCGGGCGTGAGGCCCGAGGAGGAAATCTCACCCAGTTGCTCCGAAAGTGCGGCGCGGAGCTTTTCCACGGTGAAACTCGTCGCGCCGGGAAAGCTCACAACCGCATCCGCGCCGGACGCGCCAGTTTGCAGCACGCTCACCGCCGCCAGCAGCAACGTCACGCGTCGAAGCAATGCCATGAGGCGGCTCGTCATCGGAATCTCAGCAGATACTTCACCTTGCCGGTGAACTGCCCCTCCGTGTCGAGTTCTCCGAGAAAATACACTTTGTCGCTGATGCGCACGCTCGCATCCACGCTCGGGCGGCCTGTCTTCGGATCCACGTTGCTGATGTCCAAATCAAAGCGGTCGGCAAACGATCCCTGACCTTCCGCCGCCGGAGCGTCCGCGCCCTTTTTGAATGTCTTCCGATACCACCGCTTCACGGTGAGCAGCGCCGCCTTGGTCGCGAGCGTGCTTGCATTTGATCCGATCGCGCCGCTCGTCGTGCCCGTCGCGAGCAGGGAAAGGATGTCCTTCTGCGGCAGCGGCGGCTCGCTATCGAGTTCGAGGTGCGGCGCAGTCGCCGGGCCGGTGATGTTGACCTTCACCGTGTTCTTCCCGATGCGCGACTCGGCCTGCAAATCAAGCTGCGGCTGGAACGGATCCTCCTCGGAAAAAGTCACGAAGCCCCGCTGCACCTCCAGTTTGCTGACCGGCAGGATCGCGGTGAAGTTCTCGACCTGCACGTGGCCCGTGAGGAATGGATTCAGCCCCGTGCCGCCGAGCCGGAGATCGATCGCCGACGATCCCTTCGCGAGATTGCCGCGGATCAAAAACGAATCGCTCTCACGCGTCTTGATCGCGATGTCGAATTTCCAGTCGCGCAGCGGCGGATTCGGAAATGACACCCGCATCGGTGTGGCGACCGAGCGTGCCTGCGGCTTCGCCTTTCCGGGCAGCGAGAGCGGCAGGATGTCCACGTCCTTGAAAAAGCGGCTCTGCGTCACATAGACCGTCCCCGCCGCGGTGGCGGAATTGAACGGCCCGCGCAGCGTCACATCGGCATCCGCGCGCACCGTGATGGATTCATCACGCAGCACGAGCACCTTGTTCGAGCGCAGCCGCAGGTCGAAGGCCATCTTCGCCACATTCACACTGCCATCCATATTGAAAGTGCCGCCGCCGATTTCCCCGCGCGTGTCGCGCAGCGTGACCGTGTCGTCGCGGAAAATGAGCTTCGTCGTGAAATTGGAAACCGGCGGCAGCGCACCCGAGGAGAGCCGCACACTCTTCGTCGCGACGGACACCTCGCCGCTCACGACCGGCTTCGCGACCGTGCCGCTCACCGACACGTTCGCAGCCACGGTGCCGTCCATCTTCGCAATGGCGCTCACGAATCTCGGAACGATCGCCAGCGATGTCGCGGGAAGTTTCACCGCGACCATCAGCGGCAATTCACGCAGGAGCGCGGGCTGTGCACGCAGCTTTTCCAAATCGAACGGCAGTGACGCCGTCACCGTGAGCGGCTGGATGTCGCGCTGCTTCGCGATGGCATCGAGCGTGAGTCGTGCGTCGGACACGGCCAGTTTCACATCCACATCCGCCGGCGCGACCGACGCGGCCTTCGGACTCTTCACCGAGCGCGCCGCGACGGTGAGCTTCACTTCCGGTTTTGCCAGCGTGCCGCCGATTGAAAGATCGCCGGACATGTTGCCGGACACCGGCGCGGCCACTCCCGCGCTCGAAAGAATCTTTGCGAGGTCCACGTTCCTGCCGGTGAATTGCGCATTCAGCGGCTGGTCGAATGGCAGGACGCCGTTTGGATTCGCCGGAGTCAGCGGAATGGAAGCCGCGCCTTTCACCGCCTCCTCCCCGGAGATCGAAACCATGAAGTCCGAAAGTTCGAGGCGGTCGGCTTTCCATTGAATGCGGCCGCTGGCCTTGGTCTTGTCCGCTACCACGAGGAACTCGTCCGTGGAGAACTGCCCCGGCGAATACGCGGCGCTGAGCCGGACCTCGTTCAGCACGAGCGCATCGTGGCGCACATTTTTGCCGGACACCTTCAGCTTGCCGTTGTGCTTCGCGTCCGTGATTTGACCGTCGCCCGACCAGTCGAGCGTCAATGCGCCGCCGAGCTTTGAGGGATGGCCGGCGGTCGCGAGCAGCGCGTCGAGCTTTCCGAGGTTGGTAAAATTCACGTGCAGTTCGCCGCTGTAGGCCATCGGCGCGTCGAGATTCGCGCGGCCATGCGCGGTGATTTCACCGGCATCGGCGACAGCGACATTTAGCGATTCGAGAATTGCCGCGTCTTGCTCGAATTTCACCTGCGCGCGGAATCCGCCGAGCGGCGTTTTCCCGAGCCGCAGCTCCGTGCCGCCTGCCTGGATGTTTCCCGCGAGCTGTGTGCCATCGAGCCGCAGCTTCCCCTCGGCGGTCACGGCGCCGGAAAGCGCGGCTCCGTTCACGACCACGCCGAACTGCTCCACGCGCGGCGCGGCGACGAGCACATCGATCTCCGGCGGGCTCGCGAGTCCCGCGGCGCCGGGCTTCAGCGTCGTGCGCGCGGAGCCGGTGAAGCGGTTCTCGCCGCTCACGATGCTGAACTGCTCGATGCTCACCCGCTGCCCGTCGAGTTTTCCTGTCGCCGACAACGCATCCAGCCGGATGCCGTTTGCCGTCACGCCTTTCACGTCGAAGGAAACATTCGCCGTGAGGCTCGCGAGGATGTCGTTCAGCGATTCGATTTTCCTCCGCGCATCCACGTGGAAATTCGCGGAATCAATCTGCACCGCTCCCTGCGCGAGCTTCATCGTTTCGATCTCGCCGGTCGTGTGCGCCTCGCCTTTTTCCAGGCGCAGCCTTCCCGCTCCCGACAGCGCCCCGCGAATGGCGGGCACGTCGCGCACTTTGAGCGTGGCGAGATCCGGCGCGGAAAGTTTCCACGTGATTTCCCCGCCGAGCTTCGACGGCGCGAAGTCATTGAGCGGCACGTTCAGCTCGCCGCCGATGCGCAGGTCCACGCCCGACGAGGATGCCGTGAGTTCGGAAATGCGGAACACGCCGTTGCTCAGCTTGGCCGAGCCGCGCAGCAGTGCGGCGGGGAACAGCGCCTTCTCCTCCATTCGCAAAACGAACGCGACATCCGCGGTGGACGTTTCGAGATTCTCCGGCTCGCCCGTGAATTTCGCATGAAAACTCTCGATGGCCGCCGGCGATGGCAGCTCGACGCCGAATGGCGCGGCCACCTCGTTCAGCCGCAGCGCATCCACATCCACCGAGACATCGAGCGCGTCATTTGTGAGCGACGGCTCGACTTTCAAACCTGCCGTGCCGCCTCCCGCTTCCAGCAAAACCTCCAGCCCTCCGCGCGGCAACGTGGGCGTGACGTGATTCAGCGACAGCCGCCGCACGATCACGTCCGGGAGCAGTGTGAGTTTGGAAATCACGAAAGTCGTTTCGCCCGTCACGAGTTCCGCGTGCGCCGGGCCGAAGTCGGGCAGGCCGGCGACGTGGATTTTCTCCCACGCGATGTGCCCCGGCTGCCGGTTGCTCACTTCCGCCTGCAAGCCGTGAATCGCCACCGCGCCCTTCACTTCGAGGTCCACGCGCCCGACCGACAGTTGCTCCACCGGCGAGAGCGAGCGGGAAAGAATGTCCTCAAACGCCTTCGCGATCGGCGTCGGCGGCTCGGCTGCATTCTCCGGCTGCACCGCGATCACGCCATCCAGCTTGCCGACCTGCACACGGCGCAACGCATGAGACCAGTCCGAATGAATCACCTTCCAGAGATCGTATTCCACCGACGCATGATCCAGCGTCAGCCGCTCGACTGGCGCGGGGCCCTTCCCATCGGCGCGAAGCGAAACATCCCGCACCTCCACCTTGCTCCACAGATTCCCGCCGAGGCGCAAATCGAGGACCATGTGCTCCCGCGCCGCCAGCCAGATCGCCACGCGCCGCCCGGCGAAATGCAGCAGCGGCCGGTGCAGCACGATGAGCGCGAGCAGAGTCCACAGGGCCCGGCGCCCGATCCGGCGCAGCCAGCCACGAGGCTTCGCGGGGACGGGAGTGGGCTGGATTTTGTCGGGCATTCGTCGCGCACGGTATCACCGCACATCCGCGACGCAAAGCGGCACATGCGCCCGGCAGTGGCTCAGTTTGGATTTCACTGCGAAGGGCGCAAAGGACACGAAGGGCAGCCGGGGAAGACGCTGGGATCAAAATCGTCCCCTTCGCGATCTTCGTGCCCTTCGTAGTTCAAATCGAGCCGCGACCGATGCGCATGGCCCCGCTTGGGCCGAGCATTTTGAGATAAAGTTTAGCCGCTAAACTTCAAGGATTGTTGTCACGGTGGAACGCGTCGCTCCGCGCGCGTTTCGACGTGGACTGCAAGGCTTGCTCGAAATCGTAAGTGGTTTTCCGGTTTGTAAATCGTGTTCTCCAGTTTGGAAAATGCGTCCGCCGGTTTGGAAGGTGCATTTTCCAGTTTGGAAAACCGCTTCTCCAAGTTGGCGGATGACTTTTCCAAGTTGGAAAATCCATTCTCCGAT